>CAYYTC010000108.1:0-13662 GCA_964474425.1 uncultured Acidobacteriota bacterium | reverse complement strand
GCGATGCGGTCAAGATCAGGAATTCGAAACCCAACTTGATAGACTGGCTGACGTTTGCGCCACACAGCGCTGCGATGAATTCTGGGATTTGTGAGTACGGGAGCGCCGGGAAATGCTCCTGTTGGCCGTTGTGTCTTGGGAGCACGCGCGCGATTCCATGAACCGGGTTATCACCGGATCTCCAGCCTTTTGCTTTGGCATAATCAAACACGCGCGCCATCAGCTGTTTGACCCGCCGCGCCGTTTCAGGCTTCTCGATCCAGATTGGGGATAGCACCGCTAACACATCTTTTGATTCAATCTTATTGACTGGCTGAGTGCCCACAATCGGGAATGCATAGGTTTCCAGTCTCCCAAGCCACTGCGCCGCGCATTTCACATTTCGCATTGTCTGCGAATGCGTGTCATGAACTTCCCGCGCCGCGGCTTCGAATACGGGAACCACCTGCCGTTCCTGGCGGCGCTCCTCGAGCGGATCCCCCCCCTTTCGGGCGATTTTGCGAAGTCTCACTGCCTCTTCGCGCGCCTCGGCAAGTGTAACAAGCGATAGCCCACCCAAACCGAGCTCGCATCGTTTGCGGTGGATCACGATTCGAAGCACCCAGCGCTTCGCGCCTGAGTCATCCACGTGCAAGTACAGCCCATTGCCATCGGCGTGGCGGCCAGGGCCGGCATTGCGAATCCTTATTGCGTTCAATGCCTTTTCAGGATGTTTCCGCTTGAGACTGGAGCTGACATCTACCATCCCGCCCATTTTTTCCTTCACTTCTCCCTCCGCTTATAGAAAGTTTTTAAAAATTGGGATTTCGAACTCGGCATCTGACATCTCATCCACCATATTATGGCGGATGAGATGGTATTCCATTGAACAACAATGGACAAGCAAATTTGAAATACAAAGCGGCCAATTATCATTAGACTCAGTAAATACGAGGCAATAATGGAACGAAGTGAACACTACTGGCCATTTTCGAAAAACGCGGCAATTTGCCGGTTCGAATCCCGTTGGGGACGCCATTCCCGCGTTTGGTTCCCCAAATCACACCGAGTAACATCCGACAAAATATGGAGACCCATGGGTGAAGCGGGAATAGACGGTTCCTTATCAACCTATCGAAGACGGATGGATCATGGCCAGTGTCCCGGAGTTGCCGGGTGCTGTTACCCAAGGCAAGGACCTGTCGGAAGCTAGCACCATGATCAAGGAACCCGTTGAGCTTCAACTCCAGAGTTATCGCGAGAATGTTGCCAAAGATGCTCCCGGCAATGCCATTTGGGAAAAACTCACCGTTGACGTCCCTGCACTATGAAGCGCCGCGACCTGGTCCGACATTTGGAAAAACTAGGCTGTTATCTCGATCGTGAAGGTGCGAATCATTCTATCTGCCTAAATCCCGCAAATGGTCGATTCCGACAATCAGCCACATGTCCGCAAAATCGGACTATTTTGCGGAAAAATCAGGAAATTTTGTCCCTGATGCATTCTCCGCAGAAAGCAGCCAAAGGGCGCTTTTTACGGGATGTTGCCTATGCGAGGGAATGCAAAATCACTCCCATTTGAGCCGGAGTTTCGGGGAGGGGTTGGATTGCCGATTATCTATATGTTGTTTCAGGAAAATGATAAATGCAGTTGCAGACGGGAAAGTTTGTATGAAGCGGCCCGATTACAATTCCTGGCCCCAGGCCTTCGAATCATCGTAGCGTCTTTCTTTATTGCCCTGACAGGCCCATCGGAATAAATATCTGAGAAATACCGGCCCGTATATGAGCAGCAGGACCAGAGCCACCGCCTCCCACGTGTGCTTTTCGAGGACTATGTTGAGTCGCCCCAGGATAATGCTCAGCTCCCCCATTTACCCCCCTTGCGATGCAACCGTTCGGCCGGGCGCCGGAATCCAACATGCCGCAGGATTGTCAACGCGAAACATCACCTTCATCCTGTCCCACTTTCCGTGACATCAATTCTTGTGCAATCAGCGCGTCCCATTTAAGAGCCGTTGCCCGTTCTGTACGCGCGCTTTTCGCCCGTATAGCTTATCATATCGGTATAAGGCTGTTAAACGATTGTCAAACTTAAGTCAATCATTGTAAAAGCAGCCGTCACAGCTTCCTGGCAAAATGCAAAGAAGTCATAGATAAAGAGCAATAGCCTAAACGCAGCAATGGCGCAATTTCCTAAGCGGGAAGGACTTTTCTGATCCGGGGCCAAGTGTAAAAATCATTTACATCTGCTCCCGGAATTCGCTTTTTATCTTTACGCTGGCAGGCATTGTTCAGGGTTTTCCTGCTACAGCGGTTTGAACCTGCTCTTGGGAACTCTGCAGATCGGACAAACCCAATTGTCGGGTATTTTATCGAACGGAGTGCCGGGAGGAATTCCGCCCGCCGGATCGCCCTTTGCGGGATCGTAGACATACCGGCATACCGAACAAACATACTTTTCCTGCACAGGTTCCTTCGCAGGCGCCTGCCGGGGTATTTCAGCAGGCCGGCTGATGCGGTCCCGAACGGCATCGGCAAGAGCGTCCAGCGCGGCGTATGTTTCCGGCCTGGGCAGTCCTTTTGCCAGGACCGGCGGAAGAAATTCAACCTTCAGGCCCGAGAGCAGCGATTGCAGAGTTTCGGTCAGCCTCCCTCCCCAGCCGAACGATCCGATCACCGAGGCAAATTTCGCTTTGGGATTCAGCGCGTTGGCCAGCAGGGCGGCATAGGCGGCCTTGGGATGAGGGCCCGCAAGGACCATCGGGGAACCGATCACAATACCTGCCGCATCCACAAGCATCATAGCCAGTTTCCCGGTATCCGCCTCGGCCAGGTCGAACTGCTCGGCCAAAACTCCGCGGTCCGCGCAGGCTTCGACAAAATGCCGTACCATGAGACGGGTGCTTTCATGCATGGAGATGTAGGGCACAATCACAACATTCTTTGCAGGCCCGAAAATCCAGTCCCGGTAGGCATCCACGATCAGCGGCGGGCGCTTGTGGATCGGTCCGTGGCTGGGCGCGATGGTCTGAGCTCCGAGCTTTTCAGCCTTGCCGAAGTTTTTCGCGATGACCTCGCGGAAGGGCATCATGATCTCCGCATAGTATCTCTTGGCGGACTGCAGGAGCGCACCTTCGTCGGACACATAAAGGTCGGCGCTTGCCAGGTGCGATCCGAACAGATCGCAGGGAAAAAGCATTTTCTGCTCGGGCAGCCACGTAAGGATGGTCTCGGGCCAGTGAACCCATGGGAAGCTGATAAACTGAAGCGTCTTCTCCCCGAGGTCGGCGGTGTCCCCGTCTTTGACTGCAATGATGCGGTCTTCAGGTACAGCCAGCAGGTCCATCAGGAGCTGCTTTCCTCTATCGCTCGTTACCGCCTTGGCCATGGGATAGGCTGAAAGCACGTCGGGAATGGCGCCGGAATGGTCCTGCTCGGCATGGTTCGCAATTACATAGTCGATCGCCGAAACCTTCAGACTCTTCAAACGCGCGAAAAGCACGTCTTTCATTGTCGGGTCGACTGCATCAATGAGCGCCGTTTTTTTCGTGCCCTGGACAAAGTATGAGTTATAGCTCGTCCCGTCGGGAAGCGGAATAAGACTGTCAAACAGCTTGCGGTCCCAGTCTACGGCTCCAACCCACCAAACCCCTTCGCCAATTTTGCGTGCTTTCATGATCCCTCCATCCTTTTGAGTAAGGAAATTGTATCAGGGAAGATTCCAAAAAAATATGGGGAATAAACAAAATTATCAGTAGCGGGAACGGGGAATAAGAATCAGGAAGTCAAAATCAGGACAGGATATGCCTTCAGGGGAAAATGCAGATTTCGGTTATTGGGATGCGCGCCTTTTCGGCTTCTTTGTTCGTAGTTTTCTACTTGCCGATTTTGCTCATCAGGCGGGCCGGGAGCGTGATGATCGAGCGTATCAGCTCCAGTACTCCTCCTACCGCAATGCCGACGATCCGGAAGGGAAGCAGTATCAGCCAGACCAGCGGATACAGGACCAGAGCCAGGAGAGCAAGCGGCCAGCATAGAATGAACAAAATGCACCAGAGCAGGAATTTCACCATAAACGGCCTCGCAAATCTCACATCTTGATTTTATTGGCACAGCCCGTCCCGGCAACAGCCGATTCCGGAACGGCTGTCATTCGGCGTCGAAAAACCGCTGATCGATTGTTCCGTTGTTCGTCCACTGTTTTGGCTCAAGAATCCAATGAGCCAGAAAGGGGCGCGTCTGTCCTTCCGCGGAATAGCCGATGGACTTAAGATGCCGGGCAACCAGTTCCTCGGGCTTAAGCTTGTGATCTTCCCCAAACAGAAGCGGGAAGGAGACCCACGATAAGGTAAGGCTAGGAACGCACCAAAAACCAAAACAGCCGGGCTTTTGGAAGATGCCATAATTTCCTCGATTTCTGCGGCAGTGCCGGCAGTTTTGATCCGACGTTCGATAGCCTTTTCACGCCTCCTTCTGTTTTTTCGCAAGATCGGCGAGGATAGCGCCGAACTCGCCCAGGTATTCGCTTTTGCTTCTGTGTGAAGGCAGGTGCCAGGTCATTTCCTGGAGATTCCGCGTCATTGCCGGTATCCAGGGGTAGGGGATGGAGATCAGCAGAGTCTCTTTGGAAAAAAGCTCCCTGCCTTTCATGCCGTGCACCATTTCGGGGACAATAAAGTTCACGTGGCCGCTCTTGAACGGATAGATAAAGATCCAGGAACATCCCATGACAGGCGTGGTTTTTGAGGTGTATAACTCGCCCGTGGAGTAGGTCATGGATCGCATCACTATCTCCGCGCGTCCGGGATCGGCGGCGATGATCAGCAGATCGGGCTCGAACACCAGCTTGTCGATTGGAGAGAAGGCCACATAATTCATCACATTCTTTTCAAATTTCGGGACGTGCTGGTAAAAAGCGTAGTTCGCCCGCGCTTCCTGGAAAACCTGCAGTTTTTCCCCTATCTGCCCGCTTTCGGCAAACGGTTCCATGTCCTGCATGCCCAGCAGGATTTTCCCGACGCAGGTTTCATTGTGCTCCTTTCCGAAATAGAAAGGCTTTCGCGTCTTTTGCGCCTCTGCCAGCAGTTCACAAAGGGAGAGATTTTTTTCGGCCGCCAGCGCATCCATGCCTTCAGGCTTGAAGAACTGGAACTTGATGCCGATGGGCGGAATTTCAAGGTCGAGCTTCGAATATATGGACAAATCTGTCCGGAGCGGTTTCATCGTTTCACCTCCCGAGGGCGCCTTTGGCGAATTGTAAAGCTCTTTTATCACAGCCGGGCGGGCAGAGCAATTCCGATGCGTCGGGCGGGGTCCGCAAAGCCTCGGACTGCCTATTATGCCGGGGCCGGTCTGTGCTGCGCATCAGTCTTTCATTTCTTGTGTCCCGGTGGGGAATGTGCTAAAAACGCCATGTTTGGAGAAAAGCCGGGGCAGGGTGAAGTCTGGCATGAGCGCAGGCTCCGCATATTTGAGAAGCCATAGAGCTTTGGGAACCGTATACAGATAGGAGACAAGGATATGAGACTTGATGGTAAGACGGCACTCATCACAGGTGGAGGCAGGGGCATCGGCGCAGCCATCGCGAAAAGGTTTGTGGATGACGGCGCGAAGATCGTCATCAGCGATATCCGCAAGGACCTGCTGGAAGAAGTGGCAAAGTCCCTGAATTCCAAGAATGTGGAAATATGCGCCGGCGACGTGACGAATTTTGAGGACGTTCAGAAGATGGTTGCCGCGACCGTGAAGTTCGGCGGCAAAATCGATGTCCTGGTCAACAATGCCGGAATCGATCCCGGCGGATCGATTGTCGACATCGATATCGCGCTCTGGAAGAAGATTCTGGACGTGAATCTCAACGGCCCGTTTTTCTGCATGAGGGCCGCGATCCCTGAAATGATCAAGCAGGGCGGGGGGTCTATTGTAAACATCGCCTCGCTGGCAGGCGTGCGCTGCCTGCCTTCCATGCCGGCGTACTGCGCTTCCAAGGGCGGACTCATCCAGCTGGCATTGCAGTGCGCGCTGGAATACGGCCCTCAGAAGATCCGCAGCAATGTCGTCGCTCCAGGCGCCACGAAAACCGAGATGCTTGTCAATGCGATGAGCAGCCTGACCAAGGCGATCAAGAGAGACGCTTTTGAGGTGCTTGCGGAGAGCGTGCCCTTGCGCCGCGCCGCGGCGCCCGATGAAATCACCGGCGCCTGCTCTTTCCTGGCCAGCGACGACTCCGCCTTTATCACCGGAGCTGTCCTGATGGTGGACGGCGGCGCCGCCATCGTCGACGTTTCGGGCGCATCCGTGGCCCGCGCGGGCGTTGGTTGGGGAGTATAGGAATTTACGATTGACAATTTACGGCTGACGATTGACGAGGCAAGCAAGCGGACCTCGTCAATCGTCAAGCCTTTGGAACCCGCTAAATCCTGCCTTTTGCCCGAGCCTGGCTACTTGCTGGGTACCATAGGGTACTTCAGCTCGACCCACCGGAGCGATCCTCCGCTCAGAATTTTGATCTTGTCCCGATCGTAGCCCAGGTCGTATAGCTCCTTCGCAATATTGGCGCTGCTGGCATCGTCCGTGCAGTCGCAGTAGGTCACGATCAGCTTGTTCATGGGAAGCGCCATCAGCATCATCTGCCGGTTCATCGGGTCCGATGTGGGATCGTAATAGATATTGACGGCGCCCTTGATGTGTCCGGCGGCGTAGCTGCCGCTGTCCCGTGTGTCCACGACCACCAGGTCCGCGCCCTTGTCGATCATCTGCCTGAGTTCTTCCACCTTAACTCGAGGCAGATTGGGCAGGACCACTTCCTCCGCGTAGGAATAAGCAGCAAAACCGGCGATCAGCAAAAACAAGGGAATTATCATCATCCCCAGCGTAGAAAAGTTACTCTTCATTGTTCCTCTCTGTTCGTGTCCAAAGATATCTTGCATGACAAGTTTATCCTGCCATCGTCATTCGTCAACATACAATAGCAAATGACGGTTTGAGAAGCCGCAAGTTTCACCCGGTCCCGCATATAATTGCCGCATATCTGCCCGACCGGCAAAATCTCCGCCATCCGGCCGATCAACAAAATCCGCGGCGTTTGTTCCCGCCTCATCCTTGCGGCCGAGGCCATCCGGAGATAAATCTGTGCTTGTGTCGCAATCCGGAATACCCTATAAGTAGATTCACCGCAAAGGCGTTACGGAGCGGAACAGTTCGCAATCCTGCATCATCTCAAAGAGGTGCGGCAACAGATATCAATCGTCATAGGGAGGTTTACAATGAAAATCAAAGCTGCCGTGGTGCGTGAAAAAGGAGGACCTTTCCTGATCGAAGAAATTGAGCTGGATGAGCCCAGGGCCGATGAAGTCCTGGTGAAAATTGCCAGCTCGGGGCTTTGTCATACGGACCTGGTTGCCCGCAACCAATATATGCCGATACCGCTGCCGGGCGTCTTCGGGCACGAAGGAGCCGGGGTCGTTGAAAGGGTTGGGGCGCAGGTCACCAAAGTGAAACCCGGAGACCATGTGTCCACCAGTTTCATGTCCTGCGGCGCTTGCGTGCCCTGCAAGAAGGGCATCCCGGGCTGGTGCACCGAATTCCGACGACTGAATTTCGGCGGCAGGCGGGCCGACGGCTCCGCAACCATGAAAAAGGGAAGCGAGACCGTTTACGGTTCGTTTTTTGGACAGTCAACCTTCGCAAACTACGCTCTTGTGGCGGAACGCGGTATCGCGAAGGTCCCGATGGATGTTCCACTGGAAATACTCAGCCCCCTCGGATGCGGCATTCAGACCGGCGCCGGCGGCGTCATCAACACCCTGAAGGCGCGGCCGGGTTCCGAGATCGCGGTCTTCGGCATCGGATCGGTCGGCTTGAGCGCCATCATGGCGGCCGTTGTATCCGGCTGTACGAAAATTGTAGGAATTGATGTCGTGCCCGAGCGGCTCAAGATGGCCAGGGAATTCGGCGCCACGGACATCATCGATTCCAGCAAGTCCAATGCGGTTGAAGAAATCCGCAAACTCACCGGCGGAGGGATTGAATTTACGCTCGAATGCACCGGAATACCGAAAGTATTCCGGCAGGCTGTGGACTCGCTCATGATGGGCGGCACCTGCGGCTTGATCGGCGTCGCGCCGGTCGGAGTGGAGGCAAGTCTTGAAATGCAGGTGATCCTCGACGGGCGCACGATCAAGGGCGTCGTCGAAGGCGACTGCATACCCGAGATTTTCATCCCGCAATTGATCAGGTTTTATCAGCAGGGACGGTTCCCGTTCGACCGCCTGATAAAGTTCTATTCTCTTGAACAGATCAACGAAGCCGCCGAGGATTCCGAAAAAGGGAAGACCCTCAAGGCAGTCCTGCGGCCTTAGCGGATGTGTTTTTGCTGGAATTTTAGGCAAATTATAACGCTGACGATAAACGCTGACGCGCGTCACGGGAAAAATATAAAAATTATTATTTACTCAGCATTTAATGCTGATTGGGTGAGGACGGATTTTCAGAGACTGTCTCAAACCTGCCGGAGATCCGTCCTCAGTATACTTTGAATTAAAACAGAGTGTTTTGGACCGGCTGCGCTTTCCAAGCCTCGCGGACCGGGGCAAAGCTTTTCCTGTGAATGGGCAGCGGGCCGAGCTTTTTCAGAGCGTGCAAATGCTCGAGGGTGGGATAGCCCTTGTGGGCTGCAAAGCCATAGCCGGGATACCGGCGGTCCTGCTCGATCATGTAGGCGTCCCGCGTGGTCTTGGCAATGATGGAGGCGGCGGCAATGCTCGCGGAAAGTGCGTCGCCATGAATGATGCCCTTCTGAGGGCAAGGGCAGCCGGGTATGTTGCGGGCGTCCACCAGCGCAAAATCGGGCTGCGGGCTGAGTCCGCACACGGCACGTTGCATCGCCAGGAGGCCGGCGCGGTAGATGTTCAGCCGGTCGATCTCGTCGACCTCCGCTCGGCCGGCGGCCCAGCAGACTGCGTTTTTTTTAATTTCCGCAGCCAGCGCATCCCTTTTCCGTTCGTCCGTGATTTTTTTGGAATCGTCCAAACCGGACAGCCTGTAATTGCCCGGAAGAATTGCGGCAGCGGCGATCACCGGCCCGGCCAGCGGCGCCATCCCGGCTTCGTCAATCCCTGCTATGAGCCTGTAGCCTTGCGCCGCGAGCGCATTCTCAAAGCGGAAGAGCTCATCGAGCCGCTGCTGTTCCTTTAAATCAATTAAACGGCGCTTGCGAATTTCCAGCGCCAGCCTTCGGGCGCCGCTCCTTTCGTCCTTATCAAGCGCTTTCAGGATCCGGTCGGACAGCGGCTGATCCGCGGCCAGGATGCACTTCCTCAATTTTTCCAAAGGCTGCAAGATAAAGGCTTCGACGGAGGCGTCCGGGATTGGCTTCCTGACAGACATATGGGGGCTCCCGCTTCCACTATACATGCCGAACGGAGGGAACCCGATCAGCGGCGCTATTGTAGCCTCAATCCCGGCACTATCAAAAGGCATTCGGATTTTGACGGCAGGCGCAATTACCCTCAATCGGATTGATCTTCATCGCCTGTACAGCGCCTCACGGCATCACCCGTCTGAGCCCTCAGCAAATCCGGCGCAGGGCTGTCAGGCACGCCGGATTTTCACCGGAATGAAAGGCAGACTAACATAGATCGGCCGGCATGTGCTAGTCTGGCTCCCGGAGCAGGCTCTTTGCCATTGAGGAGACGCCATGAGAAGCGACGCCATCAAGAAGGGAATTGAACGCGCGCCCCAGAGAGCTGCGCTTTATGCGGTCGGCTGCGGCAAGGCGGATCTGGAAAAGCCCTTCATCGGGGTCATCAGCAGTTCAAGTGAAATCTTCCCCGGACACTTGCAGCTGGATACCGTCGTCCAATGGGTGAAAGCGGGAATTCGCAGCGCCGGCGGGGTTCCTTTCGAGATGGGCACAATCGCCATGGGAGAATGCATCAACGAAGGGCAGCCGGGGATGCGATACAACCTGCCCAGCAGGGAATTCATCGCCGATTCCATCGAAATACTGGCGCAGGGGTATGCCCTGGACGGTCTGGTTCTAATTCCTAACTGCGACAAAATAGTTCCCGGGATGCTCATGGGCGCTGTCCGGGTTAACATCCCGTCGATTTTCGTCAGCGGCGGGCCCATGCTGGCCGGAAGGATCCTTGATCGCGGCGAAACGAAGCTGATCGACATCTCGAAGGTCAACGAGGGGATGGGGCGCACGCTGAGGGGTGAAATCAGCGAGGCCGACCTGGAGGCACTGGAAGAGGCCGCTTGCCCCACCTGCGGCAGTTGCGCGGGAATGTTCACTGCCAACAGCATGAACTGCCTGACGGAAGCCTTGGGCATGGCGCTCGCCGGCAACGGAACCATTCCGGCAGTGAATACGCGCAGGATCCATCTGGCCAGGGCAGCGGGCGAAACCATCATCGAACTGGTCAAGCGGCAGGTCTGCCCGCGGGAAATTGTCGACGTCGGAGCCATTGAAAACGCTTTTACGGTTGCCATGGCAATCGGGGCCAGCACCAATGTTGTGTTGCACCTTCCAGCCATTGCGCACGAGGCAGGGATTGAATTTCCTATTTCCAGAATCAACGAAATCAGCCGGCGCACGCCTTTACTCTGCAAGTTCAGCCCCGCCGCCGATTTTTGGCTGGAGCATCTGGACATCGCCGGCGGCATTCCCGGCGTCATGAAGGAACTCCGATCGCTGCTCAACCTGGAGTCGAAGACCGTCAGCGGAAGATCGTTGGACGAAATGCTGGAGGCGGCCCAGGTCAGAGACAGGAAGGTGATACGATCGGCTTCAAATCCCTATGAGACTTCCGGAGGCATCACGGTGCTTTTTGGGAACCTTGCGCCGGAAGGCGCGGTTATCAAAAGCAGCGCTTCCGGAGTCCGCAGACACCGAGGGCCTGCAAGGGTTTTTGATTCCGAACACGAAGCCACAGACGCCATCATGAAAAGAAATTTCCGCAGCGGAGAGGTTTTGGTAATCCGCTGCGAAGGGCCCAAAGGAAGTCCCGGCATGGTGGAAATGCTTTGGCCTACTTCTCTTCTGTGCGGAATGGGCGCAGACAAGGATGTAGCCCTGGTCACCGACGGACGGTTTTCCGGTGCCACCCGCGGGATAGCGGTCGGCCATATTTCCCCGGAAGCGGCTTCCGGAGGTCCTCTTGCTGCGATCCGGGATGGCGATATAATTGAGGTCGACATTTCCGAGCAAAAGATAAGCGTCGAATTGCCGGACTCGGAGATTAGCGAGCGTTTAAGGGGACTGGCGCCTTTTGTGCCCAAAGTGAAATCCGGCTATCTTAAGAGATATATGGAGAAGGTTACTTCGGCGAGCCAGGGAGCGGTGCTTCGGGAATAGACCCTTTTCTGCCTGCCTGTATTGCAGTCGATATCGCCTGAATGAGCTGGAGCTGCAATTAGTGTGATTTTCAAGGGGGATCGGGTGTGGGGACTTAGGGGAGCCATTGCCGCGCTTGCTGCCGGATTACTCTCTACAGCGGCATCGACCGCAATCGCAAGCGAGCCGATCCGTGCGGAACCTCAGTTTTTTTCAGTTTCGAGCGCCGCTCAGAGCAGTGGGGTTTCTGCTGTCGAAAGCGAAACTGACGCCCATTTCGCGGGCATGATTGCCACGGCCGCCGCAGTGCAGCTCAAGCCGTTGACCGGCGAGGAAAAATTCCGTTTATGCCTCAGAGACTACGCCAGCCCGGAAGCATTGGCTTTCAACATTATGGGCGCCGGAATAGCTCAAGCTGGAGATTCCGTACCGGAATGGGGCCAGGGGATGGAAGGCTACAGCAAACGCCTGGGCTCCCGACTGGCAGGACGTGGGATTAAGCATTCCGTTCACGAGGGCCTGGGCGCTCTTCTGCAGGAGGATCCCCGCTATTTCCATTCCGATAAAGCCGGAGTCTGGCGGAGAGCACTATACGCCACCGGCCAGACTTTTGTGGCCCACAAGGATTCGGGGGAAACGCGGCCGGCATTTTCTCGCTTCATAGCCATATCCAGCGCCACTTATATATGCAGGCAATGGCATCCACGGGCGGACCGAACCCTTGGCAGGTATTTTTCAGCGGGCGCAATCTGGCTCGGCATTGATGTATCCCGAAACGTTTTCGAGGAGTTCTGGCCCGAGATAAAGAGAAAATTCCGGCGCTGAATCCACACATCTCGACTCCCGACTGGGATGGAATCAGCCGCCGGTAACCGGGAGTTTTGCCTTATGAAGCCGATGAACTCGATTCTGATCCACGAAGCAGACAATGTCGCCACTGCCATCGTCGATCTCGACAAGGGGGAAGCCGGCCGGTACTCCTGCAAGGGAGGGATCGTTGAAGTGGCGGTTGCGGAAAAAATTCCCCAATTCCACAAGTTTTCCGTGCAGGCCGTGCCCAGGAACGGTTTGATCCGCAAATACGGCGAGGTCATAGGGTGGGCGACGCGGGATATCGTCCAGGGAGCCCATGTCCACGTACATAACATCACCAGCCCGGAGAGATGAATCCCTATGAAATTTCACGGATATCGGAGGCCGGACGGCCTGGCGGGAATTCGGAACCATGTCCTGATCCTGCCTACGGTAGGCTGCGCTTCGGAAACGTGCCGCATCATCGCCGGCCTGGCGGGCGGCGCCGTGAGCCTGGCAAATCAGAACGGATGCGGCGAGGTCGAAGGAAACAGAAGACTGACGCAGACAGTCCTGGCGGGATTGGCGGCAAATCCCAATGTTTACGGCACCATTCTGGTCGGCCTCGGATGTGAACTGAACCCGGTTGACGACATGGCGGCCATCATCCAATCCAAAACCAGCAAGCCGCTTTTCAAGATTGTCATCCAGGGCGAGGGCGGCACCGTGAATACTATCCGTAAGGCGGTAAAGCTGGCAGAGCGGCTTGCGGCGGACGCGGCGAACTGCCGGCCTGAGGAGATGGATATATCCGAGCTGTTTTTGGGAATCGAGTGCGGCGGTTCCGACGCAACTTCCGGATTGGCGGCAAATCCCGTGATGGGCTATGTCAGTGATTGCCTGGTCGACCTCGGGGGGACGGCTGTTTTCAGCGAAACTCCGGAAATAATAGGGGCGGAGCATATCCTTGCGCGGCGCTGTAAAACGCCTGCCATGGGCAAAAGGATATTGCAAATGTGCAGGGACCTGGAGGAAAGCCTGAAAAAAATCAACGAGGATCTGAGGTCCGGGCAGCCTTCCCCGGGCAACCGGGAAGGGGGGATCACGACTCTTGAAGAAAAATCGCTCGGCTGCATCCACAAGGGAGGTACTCGCCCTATATCGGAAGTTGTGGAATGCGCTCAGCGGCCGACGCAGAAGGGGCTGATCTATATGGATACGCCAGGCTACGACCTGCTTTCCGTGACCGCCAAAGTCGCCGCCGGCTGCCAACTGATTGCTTTCACCACAGGGAGGGGGAACCCGATCGGCAACCCGGTCGCTCCCGTTTTGAAGGTGACGGCCAACCGGGATACCTACTGCAAGATGAACGACAATATGGATATGGACTTGAGTCCCGTCCTTATGGGGGAGAAGACCATTGAGCAGATGGGCCGCATGGTCCTCGAGGAAATCGTCAGAACCGCCGACGGCAAAAAAACCAAGGCGGAGATACACGGATTCGGATTCAGTGAAGTCGTCATTCGGAGAATGTGCGACTACGTCTGAAC
>CAYYTC010000107.1:0-13819 GCA_964474425.1 uncultured Acidobacteriota bacterium | reverse complement strand
CAAGCGCCAGAGATATCGGGCGGCCTGAACCGGAGCGACAGGATAACTGCCATTTTCCACCGGCATGTTCTGCCGGCATGCGCTTGATCTGGATTCCCAGGCGTGAACATACCGCCGTGATGGCCTGCTCCACTTTGGGCCTTTCGGCCAGCATCACCTCTCGGTCGCCGGAGCCGATATAATTCAGGTCGATATCAACCGACAGACGGGGAAGCGGGAGCACAAAAGCGTTCAATGCGGTTCCGCCCTTAAGGGCGATGCGGTGCTGAAGAAAGGGATGGCTGCGCAGAGATTCCAGAATTTCGAAAAGGCAGGCCACCCGCTCCAGGGATTCCAAGTGGAATCCTGTCGTTCCAGCCACGCGCATCAATTCGGCAATAGACATCATCCGGCTGTTTCCTCCCAGCGGCGGTTCAGCACATAGTCTGGAACAATCAGATTCCAGCGTTTTAAGAGCTTCCCGGTTTGGCGTGAGCTGTCAAGGTAACCGGGGTGAGCAGGAGCAAGCTTTTCAAATGGCTCGAGGTGCTTGTCTTCGAGCATCAGGGATTCGCGGTGCTGTTCGACATAGAATCCGACGCGGGCGGCGGTTAAAGCCGAGCCGTTCGCGCGCGTGTGCCGGAGAACAGCGTCGATGTCGAAAAACTCAATCAGCTCGAGCGAGCGCCAAATTTCTTCCCAACCGCCTCCCTTATCCGGTGCGCTCAGCACATCCACAATGGTACGCTCCAACGTAGTGACTCTTGCCTGTCCTCCATTGTGGATTGTCTCCAGGATGCCTTCTTCTTTTGCAGATCCGGATCGGGGAGCAGCCCGCCTGAGTACGGGAATAAATTCCATTCCTCTAAATGAGAAGGGCTTAGCTCGCCGGACGGACAAATAATGGAAACGCTGCCAGATTGAATAGCTCTTGCCGAAAAATTGCAGCGCGGCGTGATACGCAACCACAGCATCTTCCGAGAGCTGAGATGCTATCAGGTAAGGATCTACCGCCGCATGAGCTGGATCCATGCCGTGCGGCACCGTGGCATACAGGCCGCGGCGAACACGCAGCAGCCGCTTTGCAGCCAGATGCTTCGCCAGCAGATTATTGCTGGTGCTTGGGCTGCGCCCTCTGGCCGTATGCGCGGCCAGAAATTCTGCATGTGTAAAAACGGGATGAACCGCAAAATAATCGAGCGAGCGCATTACTTGCTCCTATGACCGTATATTGCTACCTATAGTAGGCATATCGGAGCATTCATGCAAGCACTATTTGTTAATTATCACCTTTATCACTATCTCGGGTGGTTATTCAGATGCATTATCGCAAGCAGTGCAACTGGACATTTGGATCGATTACAGGGTAACCGGTCCTAAGTCAGGTACATCTACCGCAGATCGCTGGAATTCAGTACGCTGGATGTATGGAAAACAAAGCGATCATCCGGCGTCAATATCGGGCATCCGCGGATCAGCGGATGCAAATGGTTGGAAAATTCCACGGAAGTGGTCTCAGTAGCAAGGCATTTTCCCTGTACTATGGCGTTCCCCCGACGACATTGAACTGGTGGCTCCGTAAAGCGAAACGCTCATCGACTGCTCCGGCAACCATGACCTTCCGCGAAGTCAAAGTGATTCCGGCAGCGGACTCGCCAGGAAAATGGGCCATGGAAATAGAGAGTCCTTCAGGCGTAAAGGTTCGCTGCCGGGATCAACTGCCGGTGCGAATTTTGGAACGGTTGCTGCGAGGCCCCCGATGTTAAGCCTGTCGCCGGCAACCCGCATATTCGTGGCACTCGCCCCGGTGGACATGCGCGGCAGCTTCGACGGCCTTTACGCTCATGTGCAAACGGTGCAATAGGGTCATTGACGAAGGGTTTAAATATGGTTTACACATATCACATGAAGACCACAAAGGAGGAATCGATAGTACGGCTCAATAGGGAATGGCGTTCAGAAAATCATGGAACGCGGGGGATATCTTCAGCTGCCGCTTTTTGCCGGCGAAGGAGTCGATAATGGCTCCATCTCTGATCAGAGCTTGAATATCGGAAATGACCCTGTGATATCGATAGCCCAATGCCTTTGATATTTCCGCCGGAAAACTTGATCCTTTCTGCAGGAGAAAATTCAGGATTTCCGTACGCATTACGACTCCGAATAGAGATCTGCGGGCAAGGTTTGGATTTCTCTTCAGAACCTCTTTCCGGTCGAAAACAGCATCCGTCTTAATTCGCAAACTCACATAGAGCAGATTCCATTTCCGATTTAATTCGGTTTCGTGCTCGACAGCCTGCGCCTTCATCGTCAGAGACGATTCTGCCGCAAAGAAAAGCATTTCTGCTTTCTTTTTAGCGCGGCAATATTTTCTAAGCTGTTTCAGCTTGAGGGTCTCTTTACTGGTTAGAGTATCGAACACCAGACCGATCACGGCTGAATCGCCGATTTCAATGTGCCTCCGCATCAGGGAGGTGTTAACCAAATCGCCATGTTTTTGCAGCCATCCGGCCATACCTTCGATGAGGCGGGGCTCATATCTCCCGATGAGCGATGTCCGAGCGATGAGATCCTCGACAAGCGGTTCCTCTTTGCTCGGCTTAAAGGCAGGGAAATTCACTCCAAGCCTTGCCCACATTGAAAATAAAGGTTCGCTGTTCATGTTAAATTTCTCTGTCCATTGAAGCATCTTCCATTTGTTTGCCTTCAAAAATGGATTGAGCTAAGGAAGAGGGCTTAATCCCTTTTTCAATTTCCTGTTTCCAAGTGCGAATTTCTTCGATGGAAGCTTCTTTCTTTTCATGCTGACGATAGTACTCAATCAGTTCAGCAAGGCTTGTCACCTCGGCGGCTTTCAAGATCCTCAACTTCTGGACACCCAGTTCGGATAAAACCAAGTGTGCTCTATGAGCCCGGTCGGGGCTATGTTTCTCAACATGTGCCAGGTTGGCATTGATAACTTTGAGATCTTCATGAGAAATTCCGAGTGCCTCGATATCTGCTTTATCAGCCTCACGCCAGGCGCATATTTTCATTGTGATGAGATCGGGCTTGCTGATGATAAAGACATGAAGATTCTCGAATCCTTCATTCAGGCGGATGAGCCGTTTTTGAAAGTCGGGACTCAGATCATCCAGAAAACCTTTTACTCCATCGTTAATCCATTTTGGATCAAGACCATGGATCTTGGAGATATCCTTCACCGCTTTGTAAAAGGACTCACTCTTGGGAATGGGCTCGAGTATGTCTATGTCGCCGGTAAGGCGCTTCATTCCATACCCGACTATCGCAGCGGCACCTCCGCAGATGATGATTCTGCAAGGTTCAGATACATAACTATCGAGCTCCTTAAGTAAAGAGACAATCCTGAATCCATTCAGGTTTTTTGTCATGATCATGGACTCCTAATAAGAGGCCTTAATAATATACCATAAAATGGTATATTAAACAATGCCGATCGTTACTTGGCATTTATTTTCCGGCTCCTCTACCTCTGTAATAATAAAAACAGCCATACTAACCGTCACACTACCTTGCTTAGGATTTCCGACCTGCTGGGACCCGTGTTTATCAAGGGATTGCGAAGGTAGGTGAAATTCCACTTCCAACCGTTTGGGATTTTGAGGGATTAGCGGGAATGGCAGTCTGGTAAGAAATTTGATCTCAAATAGGGAGTGGTTGTTCAGGGAAGTTATTGCGGATCCATTTGAGAGCGGACTTGCCTGGACGGATGTCACCCGCCAGAACCGTTACATCCGCTTCAACGGGCGGCAGCATAACGGTTCCAAAGTCGACGTGCAGATCACTCAAGACACGAATTCGCATATCCCTTTAAATATCAGAAAGCTTTTGATTGCCGCTGAAGCCAGAGAGGAAAGCAGACAGTATCCGGCGAGATCGTTCGGCATCTGACACCATCAACTGTCCAATAAGGCGCAACTGGCCGTTTGGGTCCGTTTCATCCGTAAGTATGGAGCAAAGTGTTGTTTCAATGCGATTCGCTTTAAGGCTGCACTGCTGAATTATCTCCAAAGCGTCTTTCCCCGCCAGCCAGGCTCCCGCGAGTTCGTAATCGAAATCTGGACTTTCGAGCAGTTGCTCCGCCTCACTGACCAGTCGTTCAGAATTGCCGGCATAAAGGTAGCTCTGTAGAATTAGCATAAGATCATATGCATCCCTTCGAGGCGCACTCAGTCGTCTTTCCGACCAGGCCAGCGTTTTAAGGACGGCAAGCATCGGAAGCGATACAACTGAAATCCGCTGGCCGAATGGGAGCAAAGCTTTGATGGAGGATTTAAGTGCTTCGTCAAATCCCAGAACGCTCATCACAATGTCACCGTTCGGTGGCCAGGAGATCGTTCCGTCAGCACTTTCCAATTCGCCGAAAGGAATGATATCCATCACCGTATTTTTGCGATACAGAAGCCTGTGTGCGCCACCCGGGTGCGGCTCGAATTTATCCGAACTCAAGAGTAATTGGCGAAGCTTTTCAAAATGACTCCAACTGGCAATGGCAAAGCCAAGATCAATGTCTTCGGTGCCCCGTGCTGCTTTTATTCCATGCGCACTAAAGAGCAGCAGGTCACGAGCAGTGGCTCCGACCAAAAGAATATCAATCTTCGGGACCATGGCTCGTACATCTGCAATGAGATCCGCCAAAAAGCCCAGTTCCTGCTTATTGGTCAAATCCAGCGAGTATTTGATCATAGAGCAATTTTGCTGTTTCCAGACAGCGCGCGTCACCAATGGCGAGCAAGTCGGCATAGACGAGCAAGGTGGGGGCCAGCGCCGCTTCAGGATTTTCAAACTGCCAGAAATGACGGAGGATTTCCACTTCTCCGGTTGGATTTGTCTTCAAGTGCTGGTCCAGCAAGAAGCGTGGTTCGGCTGTAAGTCCAAAGAAAGTCAATGTGCCAGGCCGCAAATAGCCTGTAAGACGCCCTGCCGCGCCTTCGCCTCCCATTTTGAGGCCATACCTTGTTGGATCCACTGTTTTCCACCAATCAAGCGTTTCTGCTTTATATCGACCCAAAAGTAACTTGGGCCTGAGCGTGCGTGCATAGGCTTCCACCCATTGCTGCAACAACCGTTCAGGCTGCAGCAGACGACGTTTCTTGCCAACCTCGGCGATAAAGCCTAGGTTCGGCAGTTCCGCCATCACCCACCCGACTGTACCGTGCGCGACGCCTGCAAGTTTTGCGATGTCACGATAGGGACGATCCACCTGGCCTGGGTTGCACAACAGCGCAAAAATCACCTGCAGGCCACGCACCTGAAAAGCTCGTCCGCCGGGCTGAATGGTTGCGCGAGCGATCGGGCGCTCTCCTTTTACCCACACAAGTAGGGGGGGATGGTCAATATATGCATTGCCGGCAGTATCAATAAAGGCAACCCCATGTCCACGCAATGCATCGGCGAGTTGAGGAGTGACATAATCGGCTATCAGAAGCGGCCTCTCCCCTAAGCGTTGAAGCTGCTGAATAACCGCTCCAAGTGTGATGGGACGTAAGCCACGCTTCACTTCTGCTGCATAGCGGACTTTCTTGCCTGCCAACGGGATCACAATCCAGGCGTCTGCTTTGCAGCCATTGATTTGGGGTTCCCATCGTTCAATCTGAGCATTCACCCCCAGTCGGCGCGCGGCAGCCAATGCTTCTTCAATTAGCTCTCTATCCTGAAGTGTTCGCTTGTCCATGATATAATATTGTCCACGTAACGTGGACAAATTTCAATAGTGGACATTACTGCCCATTAGCCTTCAACCTTTTTGCCGCAAGATACCAGCCTCGGAACACTGTAATAATTCGGAGAGCTCAGAGTTCATATCGAGGGAAGGGTTGCCTGGGGGAAGCGGCACGGCACGAAAGGCGTTTACAATTTAAGACGAGTATTGCACTCGACCGGCGGAAGCACGAAAAATTTGGAGTGCGGTGACTTCTACCGACTCGAGCATGACATTGAAGCTATTCGATAAATCCAAATTCCGGGTTCCAGCGAGCCGGCTGATTTCGTGTTCGAAACGAACAGGGTTTGATTGATGAAGGACACTCCAGTAGCCCATGATAACTTCCCGTCGCCGTTTGAGGAGAGTATGAGTTGGAAGGCTGTCACGCTTGTCCCGGTTGACGCGTGGGTCGGCAGGGAGCAGGTTCCAAAGGTCATTGTTGCGCCACAGCGAAAACGGCAGCACATGATCCACGTCGAAATTCCTGCCGAGTGTCCTGCCTGTCCAGACACATTCCTTGGAGTCGAGGTCCCGGTAAGCCCGTCTTGCATCGTCGACATTACGTTCGTATACGGGCGTGCGCAGTAATCGGTCGATAACCTCGCTTGGGCTAACTGTCTTTCTGGAAATTTCAGCCGTCAACTCTCCCCAGCGCAGGATCAGAGCGTCTTGGATCCAGTGTCCGGACAGGCACAGTTCACGCCAGATATCTCCGCTGACAATCATTCGGCGGCGGTCATTCTCGTAGGAGAAGAGTTGTCCGCCCTGAGAGGATCGTCCAGCATGCGTTTTTATGTTGGTGTGACAGATAACGTCTGGTTCGACTTCCTTCAGCAGTTCAGTCCCGACGAAGTCAATTTCTGGCGACCAAGCGGTAAAGAGTTCTTTGCACTGGAACCCGGAGAACCCTTTCTGTTCAAGCTCCACAGCAGCTTCTTTTGGAAATCACTCCGCCGAACTATGCCATTCAGGGCCTACCCCGTCCCGATTCGCCGCTGACCGAGACCAGCCTGTTCACGGGATCTCCCAGCGAGCCTCAACTTGCCCACGAACTGCACGCCGAGATGCACTCAGCCGATTCGGTGGACATCTTGGTTTCCTTCATCAAATGGTCTGGCCTGCGGCTTCTCATGAAAGCGTTCGAGGCCCTGCGAACACGGGAGGTTCCGGTCCGTGTAATCACTACCGCCTACATGGGTGCATCTGACGCGGCTGCGGTGGAGTGGTTAGCAAAGCAGCCGAACGTACAGGTTCGAGTTTCCTACGATACGGAGCGTACCCGCCTGCATGCCAAGGCCTATCATTTCAAACGGCTCTCGGGATTCTCGACCGCATGCATTGGATCGGCCAATATGTCCCACGCAGCGATCACGAGCGGACTCGAATGGAATCTGAAGGTTACATCCCAGGATATGACGCACATCCTCGAAAAGTTCGCTGCGGAGTTCGAAACATATTGGAACAGCCGCGAATTCATTCCCTTCGACTCGGATCATCCGCAACAATTGAGAGATGCGATTCACCGTGCACGCAATGCCGGCGCCACTCCACAGACGACATTTTTCAATCTCACTCCGTATCCGTTCCAGGAGCGAATCCTGGAAGCACTTGCCCGCGAGCGGAACGCGCATGACCGGTGGCGTAACCTGGTGATAGCGGCTACCGGGACGGGGAAAACCGTCATTGCTGCATTCGACTTCAAGCGTTTCTATGAGATGAAGAATAGGCAGGCCCGCCTGCTATTTGTGGCGCATCGGCAGGAAATCCTGGAGCAATCCATCGCCACATTCAGAAATGTGTTGCGGGACGGTGATTTCGGCGACCTTTGGGTTGGCTTGTTTCAGCCCAGCCGACTCGAGCACCTTTTCTGTTCCGTTCGGATGCTGGCAAATTCGAGTCTCTGGGAAAAGGTCGGCCGGAATTTTTATGATTTTATCGTTATCGACGAAGCTCACCATGGGACGGCAGACAGTTATCGTCCTATCTTTGAGCACTTTTCGCC
Organism: uncultured Acidobacteriota bacterium; assembly: GCA_964474425.1. GTDB lineage: Bacteria > Acidobacteriota > UBA6911 > UBA6911 > UBA6911 > UBA6911. Next base: position 6,113 of record CAYYTC010000107.1, on the reverse strand, counting down.
GAAAATCTTGCTGGGCTTGACTGCCACTCCGGAAAGGATGGATGGGCAAAGCGTTGCCGCGGATTTTTGGAATCGTTTTGCAGCGGAAATTCGCCTGCCCGAGGCATTGGAGGAGAAACTGCTCTGCCCATTTCATTACTTTGGAGTGGCCGATCCAGTCCATCTTGATCTGGACCGGTTCTGGCGGAATGGCAGGTATGACGCTGCGGCACTGGAGAATGTATATACAGGTGCGGATGTCCTCGCACGGCAGCGCGTCGATGCAGTCCAGGAAGCACTTTTCCGTTATGAGCCCGAGCTGTCGAAGGTAAAGGGAATTGGCTTTTGCATCACGATGGAGCATGCGCGGTACATGGCACGGATGTTCAATGATCGCGGAATCCGATCGGCGGCTCTCGTCTCCGATGTTGGCGAAAACGATCGTGCCGCGATGCTCTCTGATCTCAGAGCTGGAAATCTGGCTTTTCTGTTCACTGTCGACGTTTTGAACGAGGGGCTCGATGTGCCTGAAATGAACACCGTCCTGTTCTTACGCCCTACGGACAGCCTGACCGTGTTTCTCCAGCAATTGGGGTGTGGATTACGTCACGCTCCCGGCAAGGAATGCCTGACCGTTTTGGATTTTATCGGCCGAGCGCACCGGCGCTACCGTATCGACATTAAATTGAAGTCACTTCTGCCGCGCCACCGGTTTTCCATTGATCGCGAGGTGGAGCACGAGTTCCCCCACCTTCCAGCAGGCTGCTCCATTCAGTTAGACCGGCTGTCCCGCCAGTATGTTCTCGAAAATATTCGCGCAAATCTCCGTAATCTTGCGATTCAGGTTCCGGAACGTTTGCAAACTTTTGAGAACGAAACCGGGAAGCCATTGAGCTTCCGCAACTTTGTCACCTACCACGATTATGAGCCGGAGCTTCTGCTGGTTAGAGAAACATGGACTAGCTGGAAGGCCAAGGCCCGATTGTCTCCATTCCCCACAGATCAGGACTTGAACCGGCTTAAACAAGGCCTGGTCAGGGCCGCATTCATTACAGGTCCCAAGGAAATCTTATTGCTGCGTAGGGCGATGGAAAAGCTGCTCGTGCCAGATGTTGCTGCCGCACTGGAAATCATTGGCAACGGTGCCATGCTCGCCCATTATCGGATCTGGGGCGTACCAGCAAACAGGTTGGGAATCCAAAACCTGGATGAGTCCTTTCGGCGCCTTTCGGAGAATTCTTCGATCCTGTCCGATCTAATCGAAATTCTGGAATGGGCCGAGTCTGAAACTCCAGTGGAAGGTCAGGTTCCCGAACTGCCCTTTCCCTCACTGTTTGAGCTTCATGCTCAATATGGATCCCGCGATATCCAGGCTGTGTTGGGACAGGCAACACTGGAAACGGCAGGACAGACCGGTGTGGGTTTGCTCCATTTCTCTTCAGTCCGTGCATATGCGCTATTAATCACCTATCAGAAAACCGAACGGGAATTCTCGCCAAGCACAATGTATGCCGACTATCCTATAAGCAGGGAACTGCTTCACTGGGAATCACAATCCAACACACCGCAAGAATCTGCGACCGGTCAGAACCTGATTCATCATGCCGACTGCGGCTACACAATTCTGATCTTTGCCCGCGACCAAAAGAAGACGAACGGGTCCACTGCTCCTTTTATCTATCTCGGCCCGGCTGATCGAGTTAGCTTTGAAAGCGAAAGACCGATCAAAATTGTTTGGAGATTGAGACACCCTGTTCCAGTTGAAATGTACGAAAAGAACCGCCGCGGCGGATAGGACTAAGCAGGGCAAGACTTCGCAGAACTCCCGCTAGCTGTCCGCCGGTTCAGTTATGGTTTACCTAAAGGGGTTCCGTTTCGGCGCGCAGGAGGTTGAGATAGGTGTCGTAGCTGAAAGCACGATCACGACGACGGCCTGTGGTTTCAACCATCACCCCGGCGTCAACGAGCCCGGTTACGGCTTTGGTGGCGGTGGGCTTTGTTGTTTTGAGCAGCCTCACGACTTCGGCGACGGTGATAATCGGATGGGCCGGCAATAGCTCAAAGAGTCGAATGCCGGCCACAGAGGAAGAACGACCGGAGAGCACTTTGGTCCGATCCGCATTTATTTGCGCAAAGATCTGCTGTGTCGTCGCCACAGTCTCGTCGGCGATAACGGATACTCCTTCCAGGAAATATTTCAGCCAGCCTTCAAAATCACCATCGATACGAACGGCATCCAGCCGGCGGTAGTACTCGGCACGATGGCGTTTGAAATATAGGCTCAGGTAGAGCAGCGGGGAGTCCAGAATTTTCCAATGCTCCAGGAGCAGTGTAATCAGGAGCCTGCCGATGCGGCCATTCCCATCCAGGTATGGATGTATTGTTTCGAATTGCACATGCGACAGGCCTGCCTTAATCAATGGGGGCAGAGAATCTTTACCATGGATATATTTTTCCAGGGAACCAAGCAAACCGTTCAGCAGATGTGGAGGCGGGGGCACAAAGACCGCATTGCCGGGACGGGTCCCGCCGATCCAGCTCTGGCTGCGCCTAATCTCTCCTGGGGCCTTATCAGCGCCTGGAACATTCTTCAGTAAACGCCGATGAGCCTCATTGAGGAGCCGTATTGATAAGGGCAATCCAGTTTTGCTGTGCATCTGTTTGCGTGCATAATGAAGCGCATCGACGTAGTTGCAGACCTGTATCACGTCGCTGTCTTCGACTGCGTCTTCTTTCCCGGCCGCTTCGTACATAAGCAGGTCCACCAGGGTTGATTGCGTACCCTCGATCTGAGAAGAGACCACCGCCTCTTTGCGAACAAAAGAATAGAGAAGCCAATCAAGGGACGGGACTATGGATCCTGCAACCTTCAGTCTGGAGATCCCAGCCTCGGCGCACTGCAACAATCCGGAGAGCTCAGCGTTCATATCGAGGGGCGGATTGCTTGGAGGAAGTGACGCCGGCACGAAGGCGTTTACAGTTTCACCCGCAGTGCTGGTTTGCTCATAGGTCCCGACGGTTCTGGCCATAACAGCCTCCTGGGAAAGACCCCTTTCCTATGGTTGACTTGCTAGGAAAGAATTCTTTACTAACAATCGATGAAAGTAAAGTATTCTTTACTAGCACCGAGCCTGCCTCGATTTCTTCTCCCGAATCGATCAAGCCGACTTACCGACAAAACTCTGGAATTGTTAAGGATAGACCATTGGTAAGTGGAAACATATTTCCACTTACCCAGCGCGTGCAGAAACTAAGCCGTCAGGTTTAGGGATGGTGTCTTACGCCTGATTCCTGCCGGAGGGGCTTCGATCAACCGTCGAACGGAAGCCGAACATGGGCAAGCTCCGGACAACATTTTGCTTGATCGTATATCTCTAACTTTTTCTTGAGAATACGCGCACATGAAGAGGCGCACGTTGCCGCTTTGTTGCCTCTTGATCAAGGTTAGTGGCAACAGAGCGGTAACGAAGCGACAACATGTTGCCTCCTTGTTGCTACTCGGCAATCACTCGAAATTTTTGTTCGAGGTATTGCGTCTCGGATTGGAAAGGCACCAATCCGAGAATTTCCATCACTCCCCTCGTGGCTATCCAGATCAGCTTCGGCATCGAAGCACTCCCGTTCGGATCCGGGAAACGGCAATTCCGGCAAGGGAAGGCGACAACAATCCAAGGAGGCTCTACTTCGAACCTCCGCAATGTTATGCCAGTAGGACCAACGCTCATAAAAGTAACCGAATTTTCTTAACAACAAAGAAAACTGCTGAAATGCATGCAATCCCTTTGAAACATGTTTGCGGCTCCTTGAGGAAAACATATTGGCGGATTACCGCGTAATTTTGGGCCTCTTTGGCCACTCTAGTTAGTTTCTGTCGCGAAACTCAGAATTTAGGCCCGGCGGGCCGGCAGGCAATAGGCCCGGCCGTCAGGCCGGGCTTATGGGTGAATAGGAAATGAGCGCCAAAGGCGCGGCACAAATTGTTCGGGTCATTGGTTTGAGTGTCGCCCCTTCGGGGCTTTCTAATTTCCTAATCCTTACCCCGGGCTCACGCCCGGGGCTATTTTCTGCCGGCCCTCCGGGCCTGGATGTCGCATTTCGCGACAGAAACTAGTTAGAGGAGGATTTTTCGCAGTCACTCTACAGGAAAGGGCATGGATTGTAACACGACCGCAGATAGGAGATGAGAATGCGCCACAATCTAACACGAAAAAGTGGTGAGATCGCCTTTAAGCGGCTGACACCAGGTAAAGCGATTCGTGCACATTGCATCGATTGCGTCGGCGGTGCTTCTGCTGTCAACGATTGCCGAGGGGATGAACTGTACGACGGCCCATGCCTGTTCTTTTCTTATCGCATAGGTGGATCAGGGAGACCATCAGTCAAACTGATCCGGAGATTTTGCCGGTCCTGCATGGGAGGCGACTGCAAGCTTGTTCGAGAATGTCCGCGCGCTGCATGTCCATTCTGGCGCTCTAGAATGGGAAGTAATCCGGCCATGGCGGACAGAAGGGTTCGAATCTAGATTCGGAAAAAGCGTATCGTCATGGGGCGGTTTCCCATCTGGAATCGACAAATCGTGCGTCTCCGATATCCCATCAAGGGTGGGCTCTCCGAAATGCGCAGGAGTCCGGATTTCCGCCAATAAGCAGCCAAATCCAAAATCAATCAAGTTTCTTCACGGTGTCATTTCAAGAAGGGAAAGAGCCTATGACAAATGACTCATTGATGACAATCGAGGAGATTGCAGCAAAGCTCAGGGTTAAGAAAAGCTGGGTCTACACCCATGCTGATGACCTCGGCGGCTATCGACTCGGGAAATATCTGCGTTTTTCGTGGCCGCGTGTTCTTGAATGCCTGGAAGGAAGGAACTTGTCGAACAAAATGCGAACAAAAACGTTGACTAATCCTGGCCCTGACGATACTAATCGAGCCGAGAGAGAAGGACGGGCCAATCATCAGGAGGATACAAGATGGTGACCCTTCATTTGCTTCAGGATGGTTACGTATCAGATCCCATCCGCACTCGGCACGGAACGATATTCAAAATCCGGTACCGGATTCCGGCGGCGGGAGGGAAGTTCAAACACAAGCAGGAAACGCTTTACGGCCTCTCCGCGAAAAAGGACGCAAAAGCCGTTCTCAAGGAGCGGCTGCAAAAGATTGAAAGCATGAACCTGGATGCCGTTGATCTGACACTCAGGTCTTTCGTGGAGAAATATTGGAAACCCTATTTGGACAGGAAGGAAACCAAGCCGTCAACGGTGCGTGGTTATCAGTCGGTTCTCGATAATCACATCCTGCCACATATGGGCGACATGATCATGGCGGAGATCGTCCCCATCAATATCGAGGAGCTGCTCCAGGTCAAAGCCAAGGCGGGCTATTCTGCAAAGACGATGCGCAATGTGATCGTTCAATTGAATGGCATCTTTCATCTTGCCGAAGACATTGATCTGATCAGCCGCTCTCCTGTTCGTAAACGGCACAAGCCCGTTTGTCACAAGACTGAAAAGTCAATATGGACGCCGGAGCAAGTCAAAAGGATTCTGGAGTCGGTTCCGGCAGAGCATCGGTGCCTATTTTTCTGTGTTGCGCTTACCGGACTTCGGTTGGGCAAGTTGCTGGCGCTCCAGTGGAAGTGCGTGGATCTGCAGGGGAGAGTTTTGCGGGTTCTGCATAGCCTTTATAAAAGGCAGTTGGTCGCCCCGAAGACGTTTTCGAGTGCGAGGCAGATTCCTTTGGGCGATGTGCTCGCCAATGCCTTGGCTTTGCATCGCGAGGCGTCGTCGTTTGTTGGACCGGAGGATTTCGTATTCTGCGGCCAGGACGGAATGTCGCTGAATCCGGATGTGCTTCGAAAGGATGTCCTGTATCCCGCGCTGGATCGTCTGAATATTCCACGACCGAAGGGTGCTGGGGGCTTTCATTGTTTCCGGCACTCAGCGGCGAGCTTCATAAATGCCGAGACAGGGAATCTGAAAATCATTCAGAAATTTCTCGGGCATTCCAACGTGAGCACTACGGCTGATATCTACACGCATGTTTCCGAAGCGGTGGAGCGCGAAGCTGCTGTCGCTTTGGAGCGGTCGATCTTCGGGAGCTGTTCGCGATTTGTTCGCGATTTTAACAATAAG
>CAYYTC010000106.1:0-14190 GCA_964474425.1 uncultured Acidobacteriota bacterium | reverse complement strand
TCACAGCCGCGAGCCGGCAGCAAAATGTGAAATTATTTTTGCGCGAGCCCTTAGTCCAGATTTCGATCGTCGTAAAGTCTACGGATGCGAGGACATCCCAATGGCATTGAAGGAAGCTCTTCCATGTCGATTGTCGTTTGCGATCCGGCGCGGGATCGATGCCATGAGCTTTCAGAATGTTGCCAACGCTTTTATCAGAAATCAGGTGGCCGAGATTGGTCAATGCGCCTTGTATCCGATCGAAGCCCCAACTCGGGTTTTCGCGAGCCATGCGAAGCACGAGTTCGACAACATCAGCCGAGATGGCGGGCCGTCCGATCTTCTTACGGTGCTCGCTGTAATCCCACTTTGCCGCGATCAATTCCCGATGCCATCGCAGAATCGTATCTGGAGTTACGATTGTGGCCACCTGTGCGAGCATTTTCCGTCCGAGTATCTTGCCTTTCACTGCCAGACGCCGACGTTGATCATTGTTGAGCAAAATGCGTTTCTTACCGAGCTTTTCTCGGAGCACATCATTTTCGGCGCGAAGATACTCAATTACCTCCTGCTGTCGATGGTTTATCCAACCAGCCAGAATCAGGAGCAACAACTGCAAGGGTTTTAGATATGTCTTCATGTTTTTCCAGATGAGCTGTAAAAAGTGGCAGCATCCTGTATGGAAGAATCTATGTCAAGTGTGAGAAAAGGGAGTTGCGGAGGCATCTGCAAGGGTCATTATTTCAGCCGCTTGCAGCTCGGCTGACTTTTTTCACCAAACGGCTGGAAACAAGTCCGTCCGGTCCGCGTTGCCCTATTCTCCGCCATTAAAGAGTGCCTGATTTCGCCACTCGAGCCGACGCAATTCGACGCCCGGACCGCACGCCGGCAATCCGGTTTCGGACTCCGCCATAAATCCTTCCTGCGAAAGTTTTTTGGATTTGATTTTTCGCTACTAATTTGTTAGAAGAAAAAGGGAATAGGGGGCGCTTGGGAATGGACTCAGTGTCAATTACTGGTTTCTTTCCCGCCTATAACGACGAGCACACGATCGAAGGTATCGTTCGCAAGGCGGCGCAAGAGATCCAAAAAGTGACGGGCGATTTCGAGATCCTCGTGATCGACGACGGGAGCAAAGACCGGACTGGCATTATTCTGGACCAGCTCGCCCTGACACTGCCCTATTTGCGCGTCTTGCATCATGAAAAGAACATGGGTTACGGAACCGCCCTAATCTCCGGTTTCAGCAACGCGCGGAAGGATCTCATTTTCTATACCGACGGCGACGGCCAGTACGATGTGGGCGAAATTCACAATCTCCTGGCGCACCTTGAAACCGGCATCGACCTCGTCAACGGGTACAAAACCCGGCGCGCGGACGCGTGGTACCGCATCTGGCTTGGCTCGCTTTATCTGTGGACGATGAAGCATCTTTTCGGAATATCCATGCGCGATGTGGACTGCGACTTCCGCCTTTTTCGCCGATCGATATTTGAAAAAATTTCGCTCGAATCCCGAAGCGGCGTCATTTGCGTGGAAATGGCAAAGAAGTTCGAGCGGGCGGGTTTCCGCATGGCCGAAGTGCCCGTTTCGCATTATCCCAGAAGATACGGGCGGAGCGAATTTTTCCGCTTCCGGCATCTCTGGTTCACGCTTATCGGATTGTCGAAAATCTGGTGGAACCTGGTCCTCTTTCCTAGAATTTCTCCATGGGTGAATTTCGCGGACAACAAGTGCTGATCACAGGCGGTTTGGGCTTTATCGGCAGCAATCTTGCCATTCGCCTGATCGAAAGTGGAGCGTCCGTCGCAATTGTCGATTCCAAGGACCCGTCCTGCGGTTCCAATAACTTCAATGTCGAGCCTATTCGAAACGAAGCCCAGCTGATCGAAGGGGACTGTTGCAACCTGGATCTCATGCGGAAACTCGTCCGCGGCAAAACATACATTTTCAATCTCGCCGGCCACGTCAGCCACCTGGAGTCCATGAACGAACCTTTTGCGGATCTCAGGATGAACACCCTGGCGCCGTTGACCGTTCTGGAGGCCTGCCGGCAGGTGAACCGGGATGTGCGGATCGTATATGCCGGCACCCGCCAATGCTACGGGCCATCGGACACGCTGCCGCTGGTTGAGACGCAGGTCCTGAAGCCCATAGATGTCAACGGCGTAAACAAGATGGCCGGCGAGCGCCTGCATATGGTCTATTGCCTGGCCTACGGGATAGCCGCCGTCTCGCTCCGGCTTGTGAACACCTACGGCCCACGGCAGTCGGTCCGGGACACGCGCCAGGGATTCGCAGGATGGTTTATACGTCTGGCGATCGAGGGGAAGGAAATTCAGATTTACGGAGACGGCCGGCAGTTGCGCGATCTGAATTACGTGGACGACGTTGTCGACGCCCTGCTGATCGCTGGCACAGATAATCGCGCAGCCGGCGAATGCTTCAACCTGGGTGGGATTGCGCCCGTGTCGCTCGAACGCTATGTGCAGGCAGTAATCGCGGCGTCCGGCTCCGGGTCCTATCGCCGGGTCGCCTTCCCCGAAGACTCCCACAAAATCGATATTGGAGGCGTCTACAGCTCTTTCGGCAAATTTCATTCCACAACCGGATGGGCTCCGCGATTTTCGCTCGAAGAAGGCCTGGCGCGCACGGTCGAGTACTACCGGAGCCACAAGGCGCACTATTGGTAGACCGCCGATTTGCGTGGATTTGATTCCGCACCAGGTCGTAAACTCCCTCCATGAGAGCGGAAGATTTCGACCAGCTGCATGAGCTTGAGTCCTCCTACTGGTGGTTCGTTGCCATGCGCCGGATCACCGAAACCATCCTGTCCCGCGAACTGCAGGCACGGGGGATACGCCTGCTCGATGCCGGATGCGGCACAGGATTCAACGTGCGGCATTTTTCGGCCTCCAATATGCACACTGTTTTCGGCCTGGATATCTCCGATCCGGCAATAGCATACGTAAGACAGAACGGCCTGGACACCGTAGTGCAGGCCTCGGTAACCGCGATCCCGTTCCCGTCCGACTGCTTTGACCTTGTGGTATCTTTCGAGGTCGTCACGCAACTCGAGTTCCGGCTGCATGAACAAGCGCTCGGCGAAATGTACCGTGTGCTGCGGCCGGGAGGCTCGCTGCTTCTCCGGCTGCCTGCTTTCATGTGGCTCTGGTCGTCTCATGATGAGGCGGTTATGACCCGTTACCGTTATACGCGGCCGGAACTCGAAGCGAAACTCGTCGCGCTGGGGTACCGGATCGAGTGGATCAGCTACGCCAACTGCCTGCTCTTCCCCGTAGTCCTGTTGCGCCGGGTTCTCAAGCGTTGCGGTATCGCACGCGGGAGCGATGTGCGTCCTTTCCCTCGCGGCCTGCAATGGCTGGACGGCATATTGCGCCGGGTACTGGAGAGCGAAGCCGCATGGTTCCGGCGCGGACATCGCTTCCCCTTCGGCCTGTCTATCCTCTGCCATGCGAAGAAAGCCGGATGAAATTTCAGAATTCAGAATCCCGAATTAGGAACACTTCATTCTGGATTCTGAATGCCGGATTCCGGATTCCTTAAAAAAATCCCTCACGGCATCAATGACACGCTCGACTTCGGCCGAGGCAAGGAATGGGTGCATGGGCAGACTGAGCACTTGCGCGCACAACCGGTCTGCATTCGGGCAGGGCGCGGGATCGAATTCCGCAAATGCTTTCTGACGATGGAGGGAAACCGGATAGTGGACCAGCGCCGGGATATCGCGCGACGCGAGATATGCGCGCATTTGGTCCCTCGCCGGCGTCGTCACGACAAAAAGGTGATAACAGCTCGCGCCGGTTACCGCCTGGATTCCCAGCGGCAATTCTTCAAACGCCTCCCGATAGCGCGCCGCAATCCGGCGCCGCAGGTTGTTCCATGCTTCAAGTTTCCCCAGTTGGATCCGCAAAACGGCGGCATGCAGCTCATCCAGCCGGCTGTTCTGTCCCAGCATTTCGGAAGCATAGTTTTCCTTCTGGCCGTAATTACGCAGCAGCCGGCAGCGGCCGGCTATTTCGGCATTCGAAGTAACGATCATTCCGCCGTCTCCGAGTGCTCCGATGTTTTTGGTGGGATAAAAGCTGAAAGCCCCGGCGGTGCCCAGTGTGCCGCAGCGCCCAAAGGGCGTATCGCTGCCATGAGCCTGCGCCGCGTCTTCAATAATGGGAAGGCCGATCCGCCTGAGTTCTTCCAGGCGCGCGGGCATGCCGTAGAGATGCACCGGGACGAGGGCCCGAGTCCGGCCCGTTGTCCTTTCCGCCGCGCATGCGGGGTCCATGCAGAAATCGCTCGTTGTTATATCAACAAAGACGGGTCGGCCTCCGGCAAGCGCAACCGCCATGGCCGTAGCAGCGGCGCTGACGGCCGGGACCAGCACTTCGTCACCCGGCCGTATATCCAGGGCACGCAGAAGGATGGCTAGTGCATCGGTCCCTGATCCGACCGCTATGCCTTCCGCGGCGCCGCAAAAGCCGGCAAATTCGCGCTCCAGCGCCTGAACCGACGGACCCAGGATATAGACGCCGCTCTGCAGGACCTGATGCGCGGCGTTTTCGATTTCATCGCGCAGGCTCTCATATCGCAACCGAACGTCATTGAATTCCATGATCCGCATATCCCCGGCACCCATGTCGAATGGGCCGTTCTTTTTTTACCCGCCGCCGGACAAGGAAGGAACAATCTCAAACCCATTAATGGTAATGGACGGAGAATCGGGACGGATATCGACATAGGACACGTATGTTCCACCCTGCAGCGGCACGGTTTTGGCGAGCTCCGCGTAAATGCCGCTCCCGGGCTCGAGCAGAAACAGAATGCGGCCCTCGCGAGGCGCCGGGATTCGGAGCGAGAAGTTTCTGGTTTCCAATACCGCGTTGCGACGGACGTGTTCCACGCGCCGCTTGCCGGGCGTTTCATGGAGAACCCAGAAATCGCGCCGAGGCAGGTAGTAGCGGCCGATTCTCCAGTTCATAAACCACTTGTTTGAAAAGCTGTCCGTTGTGATGATCACCGAGGGGCGGTCCGGCGGCGTGAATCGCTCGATTTCGGATAGTCCATCCCGAGTGACACCATCAATGTGGCGCACAAATCCGAGGGAGGATTCATAGATTGCGACTTGCACCGCGTTTTTCAAAGACGGCCCTCCGGTTTTTGACGTCACGTCCGGCAATCCGAAAACATCCAGAAACATCGCCGTGTTGAGCAGGAGCGCGGCTCCCGCCAGGACATTCCGTGAAGGCGCCAGGGACAGCGCGTATCCGCCGATGACGCACAGCGCGGCAACGGAAAACAGCGTGTGACCCGGCACGGCGAAATGGGTGGCCGCCTGCACTATCAAGCCGGGCAGTATCCAGATGGCGAAGAAAACAGGCCGCGCGACGCCCAGCGGCTGCCGGTTCCGGCCAAAGAAATAAAATGGAAGCACCCATATCCAGGACAGGACGCCGATCCCGTTCCATATGAAAAGACGGTTTTTTTGCCGAAGCCATCCCAGGATGGAAGAACCGGGTTCCGCAGCGGAGAAAAGCGACCAGTCCACGATATAGGACGTCATAATGCTCCCGAAGGTATCCAATCCTCCCATGGCGAGAATCGTCGCACCGACCCAGACGGCGATGACTGCGCACAGCACTGCCGCCGCCAGCAGGACGGCGCGCACGGAACGGGTTCCGATCCAGGCAGAAACCAGCCACAGGGGAAGCAGGAACGCGAGGAGATCGGGACGGAAACCGCCCCCGATTCCAAGGGCAATCGCGCCCCACATGGCGAACCGCTTTTCGCCGTTCCAGCATCTCCAACAGCAATAGGCCGTGAGCAGGGAAAACAGGGCCAGAAAGGGACGCAAGGGGCCGTCAATGTCCGACTGCCATATGGCGGGATTCACAAGCAGCAGACAGGCCGCCGCCCCTCCCGCCCAGGGAGAAAACATCCTCCGGCCGAGCAGGTATGCAATGCACAGCGACAGCGCGCTGGCCAGGATGGAAATTGCTGCGAATGTCCGCCACGCGTCCCGGAGCCCAAAATGAACAAGCCGCGCGAAGAGAACAAAGAGCGGATAGCCTGGTGGCTGAGGCTGGTGGATGCGCGGATCAAATTTTTCGAGCGCAAAGGCAAGATTGACCTTGTCGATCGAAAAATACTGCGCCATCAGCGGCATTCGGGTGAATAGAAGCACTAGCCCGGCAGCAATAAAGAATATTCTTATATTCGCCCATTTTTCCATGCGCGCGAGAGTAGCATAACTAGCAGTGGAAGGGACTACCGATTTTATTGCTCGACCGGCCCCTAAACACCAGGGCCCGTTACCAGTGACGGGGCACAATGACGGGGTCGGACCAGGATAAATGTTACAGATATGAATTTTGGGCTGTTTTTTTCTAAAAATCCGCCTTGCGCTGATTTTTTCGAAACTTTTGTAAGGATAGAGTCTATATCTATGACTTCTTTGCGTTTTGCAAAGAAGTTTTTCTTCCCTTTTGGAATCAAGCACTTTGGCACTTTTATTTGGAAGCTGATCGCCGAAAGCTGACAGCTGAAAGCGCGCGGCCATCGCCAGTGTCGAGTATTTGGTTGCGGCCCCGGGCCGCGCTAGGAAATATTGGCTGCCGTTTTGCGATTTCCTCGAATGCTTCAAGCGTCTCCATCAGGCTGCGCATGATCAGCCGGTCGAAGTCGAAGGCCTTTGGGTGGACAGTTCGTTCCGGAATATCGATCGAGTAGAATTCACTACCGCGCTCGGTGTCGATGAAGGCAACCCGCTTTCCTTCACGCGCCGCAAGGCCCTCTGCCCATAATAATGATGTCAGTGTCTTGCCGCTGCCGGTTTTCCCATACGGCGCAACCTTGAAATACGCCTGTTCGCTTTTTGCTTTCACGAATTTCCCCATGATTGCCTCCGGACCGTAAGTCCCTCGAAATTAGTGGTTTGAGGTTCATCTCAAATTAGCTCGAAAAAATGATTGCAAACGTCTTGGGCGCGTCGCATTATCGCGACTTCCCAACCAGATTGTCTGGATTCACCCGGCCCGGGGAAGCGGCGGATTTTCCGGCCGCGATCAGGATCCTTTGGCGGACTTCTTCTCGCATTTCAGCAGGAGGGTCCTCAGGGGGATGCCGGTTATGGCTTCAAGCCGCGCCGCGACTTCCAGGGTCGGGCGGCGAGACCCGTTCTTGATCATATTGACGTGGGCTTGGTAGATGCAGGCTAGTTCAGCCAGCTCGTTTTCGGTCTTGCCGGTTTGCTTCAGGTAATCTCTGATGTTCTTGTATGTCATCATGGATTGTCGCTTCATAGTATCCGCACGATAGCCGCCTGCGATTTTCCAGTCAAGATATAAAATACGCAAAGCGCATAAATACTGCTTGTAAACACAAAGATTATCACTCATAGTTATATCCCATGGGGAAGATACAAAGGGCAATCACGGCTATCTATGCGGAAAAGCAGGAGATGGGTAAGATCCGGCAAAAGGATCTTGCAAAAGCACTTGGGTGCAGCCAGGCGACTGTATCCCACATTCTCAATGGATCCCGCACTTTAAGCGAGAAGTGGATCGAGGCTTTATGCGAGCAGCTCGATATAAAACTCGGGGATATTGAAGAAGCAACAAGCCATCCGCCAGAGCCGGAGGAACTCCGGGAGTGCTACGCGAGGCTGAAACGTCTGTATGAAACCAAATATATCCCTGGATTCCGCAGCGTCAGCCGGAATCTCGATGATTGGCTTGAAGAGGCACCAGTGGTATTGGTCCCAAAGGAAGCGCCGCCCGCGGGAAACGTGATTAAGGGTGACTTTACAGTCAAGGAATCTATGACCGTTGATTACAGCGATCCCCGGCATGAGCACGACGCGCAGCGCGAAGAAATTTACGAAGATCTTCCATTCTTCGATGAATTCCGCGTGCCCGCCGGAAGACCGGACGAAGCCACTTCTGATGGCGCTGTCAGTGTCCGCAAGGTAGTGCGACATCTGGCGAAGGGAAACCGTTACGTCATCCGCGTACGCGGCGATTCCATGGAGCCGCGGATTCAGGACGGCGACCTGATTCTTGTGGATTACGCCAAAGGACCTCGCCCGGGAAATACCGTTGTCGCGTCCGTCAACGGCGGTGTGGTCGTGAAAAAATATCTCCTACGGGAAGAACGCGTAGTCCTCAAATCCCTGAACCCGCAATACGCAGACATCGAGATCAAGGAAACTGATCAGTTTGAAATCAAGGGCGTGGTGCTTCGGATCGTTGAAGGCGCAGTCTAGCTCCTGCCAAACTGATTCACCTGGATGATTGACTCCCGGATTTCCGACCGGTAAACCAGCGGAATACTCTTTGCTCTTATGTCAGATGTGACATATAATGACCTCGTGACTCCGAACGATAAGCCTCTTGCATGGATGCATGCCGAGGTAAAGTCCCCGCCGTTTTCCAAAGAGGCGAGACTCGAGGCGGGATTCCTGCTGAGAAAGCTGCAGAAAGGCAAGAAGCTGGAAATGCCCTACTCCAGGCCGATGCCGGCCATCGGCGAGCGGTGTCACGAATTGAGGATCGTCGACATCGATGGAACGTGGCGCATCATCTACCGTGTCGATCCTGATGCGATCGTGATTGTGGATGTTTTCAGCAAGAAATCCCGGGCCACGCCGAAATCGGTGATCGACCGGTCAAAGAACAGATTGCGGGAGTATGACAATGCGTAGCAGCAAAAGGAAGCGTCTTGAGGCCAAGGGATGGAAGGTAGGGAGCACGAAAGATTTTCTCGGCCTCTCTTCCCAGGAAGAAGCGTACATCGAAATCAAGCTCAGGCTTGCAGAGGCCCTTCGAAACCAGAGGATGCGGCGCCGCATGACCCAGTCGGACCTCGCCAAGGCAATCAAGTCAAGCCAGTCGCGTGTCGCAAAGATGGAAGCCGGCGAAAGTTCCGTATCGCTGGACCTTCTGGTTCGGACGCTGCTCGCGCTCGGAGCACCCGGCAAAAATCTGAGCCGACTCCTTTCACCGCAGAGGTCCGCACCCGCAGCATAGAAAAGAGGGATAGATTCCTGCCATTGTGAAGTAGCTTGATCAGCAATCAGAATGGCGCCGCTGTGCATGCAAGGAGCCTTCCAAATCTCCGCATGATTCAAGACAAAGCCCACTGTGCTCCTGCGATACATATGCATCCCATTTTGGCCTGATCCGCTCATGTGGCATTTGCCTGAAATGCAGAGCTCCTCCCCAAAATGCCAATCGCCCTCGGCAATTCCTATAGCGTGCGGACAAAGGGGCCAGGCGTTCAGAGGAGGCGGCGAGCACTTCAAAATCACTCGAAATCATTGTCAATCTGGAATATATTGGCACTGCCTCTCACCACCGGCACTGATGTGTATCCCGGCGGTACTTCGTCGAAGCACGCCGGGGTGGTGTATCTGCCTTTCTGGCGCATTCCGAAGAGGCGCTGAATATCGCGTGCGATCTCAAGGACAATAAGGACGCCGGAATGATGCGAGGTCATCAGGTTTTTTTCCTTAAGGAGGCAGGAAATGACAGACGCCAAGAGTTACAGCGGAAGGAATCTTGGGGAATTCACGGTGGGAGAACCGGTGATGCCGATTCGATCTTTTTGAAACATGGGCATGTCGCTCTTGGTTGAGCCCGCCTGGGTGATCTGAGCAAGATCCCTGCCAATCGAGATGCTTTTAAAAGCCACCTGAAGGAAGCCTACCCGGAAGAAAAGCCCGGCAAATACGCAATCGACACAGGACAGCTGTTTCGTTTCGTCCACGAGATGAAGGATAGAGGCTTGGTCGCTTATCCCTCGAAAATTGACAAGCACATTCACATTGCCGCCGTGTCCGCCCAGACATCGAACCGGTAAATTGCTTGGCGCAACGCCGAAGGCCCCTGCTGGGTGGGCATCGAGCGGTCGTCCTCCAGAGAGTACGCAACCGCGGGCAACGGTTCGCCCCCCGGCCCCGCCATCAGAGTCTTCAATCGAATTTTCATCTGTCTTTTTCACCTTGCGCTCTTCCTATAGCGCTCAGATAAATTAACGCTCGACTATGGATTGCGCTGGGACTACCAGGGATACCTAAAAGAGAGCTGGGGCCGGTTACCCAATTTCTCAGGCACGGTGCTCAATCCCTCAACCGGCAATCTCCCGGGAGCAGTTGTTTTTGAAGGCTACGGGCCTGGGCGCTGCCAATGCGATTTTGCCAAAGTTTATCCTTGGGCCTTTGGGCCCCGTCTGGGAGCAGCGTATCAGATCTCTCCGAAAACCGTGTTGCGGGCCGGCGCGGGGATCATGTACGGCCAGACTTCCATGGAAAACGGGCTGTCTTCCAGCGCCGGGTCGACGAATCCCTATTCTTCACCTTCTTATGGAGATCCTGCCATATATCTGCGGAACGGCGCTCCCACCCCGATGCCATGGCCCAACCTGGACCCCGGCCAATATCCCCTTCCGGGCCAGATCACATCACCTGCTAAGTCGTTTGATCCCAACGCAGGCCGGCCCTCGAGGACGATCCAATGGAGCCTCAGCATCCAGCGCGAGATTTTCAAGGATTTTGCGGTTGAAGTGGCCTATGTCGGCAACCGGGAAGCATGGTGGGAGGGCAACAGCCTCATCGCCATCAATGGCCTGACACCCGAACGGATCGCCTCGTTCGGACTTGACATCAACAAAAAGGCGGACCGGGACCTGCTGAATTCCCGAGTGGATTCCGCCCTCGCCGCGCAGCGCGGATTCGACAAGTCGCCATATGAGAGCTTCCCGCGCTCATCGACAGTAGCTCAGACGCTGCGTCCATACCCTCAGTTCGGAAACATCGATGTTCGTTGGGCGCCTCTCGGCAGGACCTGGTATAACTCCCTGCAGGTCAAGGCCACAAAGCGCTTCTCCCACGGACTGGACTTCACCAGCGGATTCACATGGCAAAAAGAGCTGATGATGGGATCGGAAGCTGTCGGTACGGGTCCCGGGACCACCGTGGTTACGGCGGTCAACGACGTATTCAACCGGCCGATGAACAAGTATCTCTCGATGTTCTCGCGGCCTTTCACCTTTTTCATTGCGGCAAATTACAGGACTCCGAGGTTGGACATCAACAGAGCGCTTTCCCTGGCGCTCCGCGACTGGCAGATCGGTGCCGTGCTGCAATACGCGAGCGGAATGCCCATCATTGTTCCGACCGCCCAGAACCAGTTGAGCACGCTTCTTTTCCGGAATACCTTTGCCAACCGCGTCCCCGGTGAGCCGTTGTTCCTCAAGGACCTGGACTGCCACTGCGTAGATCCCAATAAAGAGCTGGTGTTGAATCCGAAGGCCTGGGTTGATCCGCCGGCCGGTCAGTTTGGAGTGTCGGCTGCCTACTACAACGACTATCGGTATCAACGCCGCCCATCCGAGGCGATGAGCATCGGACGAGCCTTCAGAATCAAGGAAGCAGTCTCGCTCAGCATCCGTGCCGATTTCAACAACATCTTCAATCGCACGCAGATGAGCAATCCAACCTCGGGAGGCACCACCACAGCCCCCACGAACGCCAAAGCGACGCCGAGTTACGATAAGAATGGGAAACCGACGTCCGGATTCGGGTACATCAACGCCGGCGCTGTTTTCGCTAATCCGCGGAACGGCATCATCGTCGCCCGCATCCAGTTCTAGACAACTTGGGAGTGAGGAGTGGGGAGCGACTGCAGTTCGCTCCCCGCTCCTCAGCTTCACTCCTGGAGGACAATCATTCGGAAATTGTTGGTGATTTCGGTTGTGGTCATTTTGGCTGCCGGCGTTGCGGCCGCACAGGGATAAGCTGGTACTTGCGACCGCACATGCCTTGAAGGAATGGTGAATCCGTATCTCGCGGCCACGCTCACTCACGACTCTTCCAAAGCGCCTTTCGCAAAAAACCTGAAATTTGCGGAAAACTCAGTCAGACTTCCTCCCCCAGAAGGAATCGGGTTTACTTCGACCGGATTGGGTGAATACAAATTCTATATCTGCAACCCGCAAGCGGATAGAGTCCATGTCTATGACTTCTTTGCGTTTTGCAAAGAAGTTTTTCTTCCCTTTTATAATAAGAAGTCTGGCTGCGAATCAAAATCAGAATTTTGGTATAATTAACCGCCCGTGGTAAAAGCCAAAATCCAAAAACAGGTCTCAAAAATCGACCGGTGCTGGAATTTGCACAATTCTGAGCTGAGATCCGATCAGAATGAGATTAAAGGACCAAATATCGACGGATAAACCCTTGGTTTGATGGTAAAGAGTCGAAAAGAACGCGAAAATGCGTCCCTGAAGGCGTCGCGGCGTTCCAACATTGAAAGAAGCCCGCGTCAGGAATCCGATATTCAGTGCGCTTACATGAATCAGCATCCGTTTGAGAATATTCTCCCGTCCACGCAAATCCGTGCGTCGCATTCCTCCGGTTTCGTAGGGATGCGCGCATGTACGTTTCCCTCGCTCTCCTCGAAGCCGGAGCAGCATCTTTCCGCGCCTGCCGCGTATTCTGTTGCGATTGCAATAGACGGCCGCCTGAGCTTCTTTGTCTCCCCGCTAACGCCGCCGCCATCGTTTCGGCTCCAGAATATAGGTCCGCAAACCATGCGTCTCAAGGTCAATCAGCCGACGAGTTCCCGATACGGCCGAATGTCCCCGAGCCCCCTCCGTAAGAGCCAATCCAAGAAAGCCGCGCAGTGCAAGAGAATCCGCCGTCCGCCATGCAATGCCTCGTTCGGAATCCGATCCCTCAAAGCAGCCGATCCGAATCATGCGGAAGTATATGCCGGGAGCCAATCCCGGCCGCCCTACTTTGGGCGCATAGAATTTCGCTCAAATCTTTTCGACAAAATCACCCAATCCGTGCTTCTCCAGGATAGAATTCAGCTGTCGGTTAAATCGGTGCGCTGCAGGTTTGAGTATTTCGTTGGCAGGAATCCCAAGTGTTCCTTTCCGTTTCTGTTTTCTCTTTCCCATTGCTATGGCGGCTATTTTTCCGCCAAATACCGTATCTGGCCATATGATATATCCTATAAATAAGCGTTTTCCCGACTTTTGCCACAGGCTGCTAAGGAAGATAATCCATCAACCTAAAAAGACCATCATGCACCGATATTTTGGGGGGCTCAAAATCCATGAATAATCATGAATTTGTTGTTTTTTGCTACAAAAGAATTCTCAAAAGGAGCCCAGAACAGGAAAGTTTAATTTATTATACTAATGCACTTGATAGAAATCATCTTAGTAGAGAAGATTTAATTATCACGCTTTTGACTTGCCAGGAATTTGAGTCCATCACATTATCTCAAGAATTTGTTCCAACCGGCCATTTCTACTCAGCGGTACCTTCTTTTGAAGAAAGACAGGCTTTTGCGGCTTCAAATGCGGAAAGTAATAATGTTTTAGGTATAACTCTAAATGAACATAGGCAAATTGATTTTTTAAATAAATTCAAAAAATACTATGATGAGTGTCCTTTTACCGACCATAAAATAAAGGACTTCAGATACTACTTTTTAAATCCCGCTTACTCTTATGCTGATGCTCTAACTTTGTATAGTATGATGCGTCATTTTCGCCCGAAGAGGATAATAGAAGTAGGTTCTGGATTTTCTTCCTGTGCTATGTTGGATACCAGCGAGCATTACTTTAACGATGAGATTGATTTCACTTTCATTGAACCTTATCCTGAACTTCTTTATTCGTTAATTAATCCTAAAGATAAAAAATATAATGTTATACCCCATAAAGTACAAGAAGTAGATGCGACAATATTTGCCGATTTAGAACAAAATGACATTTTATTTGTAGATTCAACTCATGTTTGCAAATTAAATAGCGATGTAAACAAAATATTCTTTGAGATACTTCCCTCTTTACAGCAAGGCGTGCTTATTCATTTTCACGATATTTTTTGGCCCTTTGAATATCCCAAAGATTGGATCCATGAAGGTAGAGCTTGGAATGAAGCATATATATTACGGGCTTTTTTGCAATTTAATGAAAGTTTTGAAATCTTATTTTTTGCAAGTTATTTGCATAAACATATGTACCAATGGTTTCAAGAAAATATGCCATTATACCTTCAAAATCCTGGTGGTAACATTTGGATTAGAAAAGCAAAAAATAATTCATAAACAATATTTTGGCGCAACTTTTATTAATTAGTTTCTGTCGCGAAACTCGTAACATATAGGCATAAAAACACATAAAGGA
>CAYYTC010000105.1:0-14266 GCA_964474425.1 uncultured Acidobacteriota bacterium | reverse complement strand
GCTTCATGGAGGGGTTCCCGATGTTTTTTTTTACAGCGCATGCAATATGGAGCTCCATCTCGGCAAATGAATTCATGAACTTTGTTTTCCCGTTCCTGATTTTCGCGGCTGCCGCCACGGCTGCTGCGACCCGGAAGCAGGGGAAAACAAAGCTGCAGGAGACGGACGCGCTCAAGAATATATCGTCGATGGTGAACCGATCTCTGGATCTCAGCGCCATAATGGCCTCCGCTTTGGACGCAATTACGGGCACCGTGGGGATGGACGCCGGCATGTTCCGCCTGCGCGCCGCTCCGGAATCGGCGCCCAAGGCAGTGAGCCGCGGTTTCAGCAGGGAAACCGCCGACCTCCTCGAACCGGTCGCCGACGAACGCTCGCCGCAACCGGCATCCCCTGTTGGCGGAGACCTCTCCAAGGGGAAGGACACGCCGCTGGCGGAGGCTCTGCTCCGCGACGGGCTGCAGTTTTTCGCCGACTATCCCATTCGGTCCGGCAATCATGTTCTGGGGAGTCTGGCGCTGGCCGCCAAATCCCCCAGGTCCTTGACCGGCGCCCAGCAGGATTTCCTGGATGCACTCTGTGAGATCCTGGGCGTCGCCATCGCGAACGCCCAGCTTCGCGAGCAATCCAACAAACTCTCCGAAGACCTTGTTGCGCTGCAGGAGCTGAACAAAATCATCTCGCGGAGTTTCAACCTTGAAGACATTATTCAAAGGATTGTGATCGAGGGCAAGCGGCTCGCAAAAACCAGTCAGTGCCACCTCTTCCTGTTGGACGAAAAAAGCCGCAGCCTGGTCGGATCCGCCTCGACTCAAAGCGGCAGCCCGGACGTCCGGACCACTCAAATGGGCCTCTCCGAACCTTCGACGGCCGTTACGGCTCTGCTTGAAAGGCGTGTGGTTGTCATCGAGGACATCGCGCGCGATGAACGCAGCAAAAGCCCGCTGATGGAATCCCTGGGATGGCGCGCCGGCATTTTTGCGCCGCTGCTTACCCAGGAGCAGGCGATAGGCGTTCTGGTTTGCGTCGACGACGCCCGCGAGCGCAAGTTTACCGAAGAAGAAATACAGCGCGCGGAAACCCTGGCTCATCAGGCGGCCATCGCGCTCCAAAACGCGCGCCTGTTCCAGGTGGTGTCCCGAAGCCAGAAGGAATGGGAAACCACCTTCGACGCCATGCAGGATTGCGTATCGGTGCACGACACCACCGGAAAAGTCACCCGGGCGAATGTCGCGCTGGCCCGGAGGCTGAAAACCATCCCGCAAAAAGTCATCGGCAGATATTGTTCTGAAATCTATGATCCGACCGAATCGAGCCTGGGTCCATGCCGCCACACCGGCGCCCTTAAGTCGGGGTCTCTGCTGGTGGAAGAGGTTGCGCTTCCCCGGATGGAAGGCGTGTTCCAGATTTCCGTGAGCCCCTGGTACGACAAAAACAACCGCCTCGCCGGATCCATCCATGTAGCCAAGGATATCAGCAACGAAAAACTGCTCCAGCAGCAGCTCATCCAGTCCGAAAAACTCTCCGCCATCGGCGAGCTCATTTCCGGCGTCGCGCACGAACTCAATAATCCTCTGACGGGGGTCATGGGATATTCCCAGTTGCTACAGATGCGCAGGGATCTCGACGAACGCGCCAAGGAAAATCTTCTGAAAATCAACGACCTGGCGCTTCGCTGCCGGAAAATCGTGCAGAATCTGCTCTCCTTTGCCCGCAAGCAGAAACCGGAGCGCACCCTTACGGACATCAACGATATCCTTGAAATGACCCTTGAACTGAGAAGCTACGAGCTCCAGGTCAACAATATCGAGATCCGCCGGGAGCTGGACCCTTCCCTCCCCAAGACCATCGCCGATGCGCAGCAGCTCCAGCAGGTTTTCCTGAACGTCGTGACCAACGCGGAGCAGGCGATGCTGGAAGCTCACGGAAAGGGCCGAATCACTGTCCGCACGCGAGCCGATGCGCAAAACGAGTTCATTGCCGTTGAGATCATCGATGACGGCCCCGGAATCCCGGAGAACTATCTCACAAGAATATTCGATCCATTCTTCACCACCAAGGAAGTGGGCAAGGGCACGGGTCTGGGATTAAGCATCTCGTACGGAATGATCAAGGAGCACGGCGGCAATATCTATGCGCGAAGCCGGCCGGGCGAAGGCGCCACTTTCATCATTGAGCTGCCCGTCGTCACGCTCCTGCAGGACGAACCCGGCGCGGGCCAGGGCCCCGAGCCTCAGGAGCAGCAGTTCGAAAACCTGGTGCGGGGCAAGCATATCCTGGTGGTGGACGACGAGAAATACATCCTGGACTTTTTTGTCGAGGTTTTTCGTGGCCTTCCAATGGTTATCGACACGGCCGACAACGGCCGCGCCGCCATGCTCAGGATGAAGGCCACCGACTATGACCTGGCCATTACCGACTACCGGATGCCGCAGATGAGCGGCAAAGAGCTGTTCCAATGGATCAAGGAGAACCGGCCCCATCTGGCGAACCGCATCATTTTTGTCACGGGCGATACGGTCAGCATCGAGACACGCTCATTCTTTGAGGACAACCATAGCCGGTATCTGGCCAAACCGTTTAAGATCGAGGAAGTGAAGGATGTGATCCGGCAGGCCCTGGAAAACCTTGCTATCTCAGCTTTTCGTGAGGACGGGTCTCCAGACCCGTCCGACTGAGCTATAACAGGACATTCCCTAATCGAACCGCTCTGGAGAGCGGTTCTCACGAAAAATAAATTTTGGGGCAGCGGTTCCTGAAACCGCGCAATCCGGAGGTGGATTTATATTCGTGAGGACGGGTCCATCCTAAACTTCGAACCGGTCGGTTTTGTTTGCAGGGAGCACTTCGTTCGCGGAGCCCGTACGGTAGCCTTCCAAGTCCAGGGTGACATACTTGTATCCGAAGCCTTTGAAGAGCGAGGCCAGCCGGGCGGCGGTTTCGGGCTTCAAAGCCTCGCGGAGATCTTCGGGCCCGAACTCCAGGCGCACCAGATGCTCATGGTGCCGAACCCTGAAGACGCGAAATCCCATCTGCCGCAGGGCTTCTTCTCCCCGATCCACAAGCCGGAGTCTCTCCGCCGTAATCGGCACTCCATAGGGGAAGCGTGAAGACAGGCATGCGGATGAAGGCAGGTCGGCGGTCGGAAGACCGGCCCGGCGCGAAAGCTCCCGGATATCTTCCTTGTTGAGCCCGGCTTCCAAGAGCGGGCTGCGCACGTTGTGCTCCGCCGCCGCTTTCCGGCCGGGCCTGAAATCGCCAAGGTCGTCCGTATTCACCCCGTCCACAATCACTGCGGAACCGTACTCCGCCGCCAGCACGCGGAACTCAGTAAACAGCTCATTCCTGCAGTAGTAGCATCGGTCCGGAGAATTGGAGCGGTACTCCGGGAGATCCAATTCGCGGGTATTCAGGATCCTGTGAGTGATGCCGATCTGACGCGCGACGCGGGACGCCATTTCGCGTTGATGGGAAGGGACGGACGGACTGTCCGCAGTGACGGCAATAGCGCGCGGACCGAGGACCCGGTGCGCCTTGAACGCCAGGTAGGAGCTGTCCACCCCTCCGCTATACGCCACCAGCACCGGCGCGAGGCTCTCCAGGATCGCTTCAAGCTTCCGCTCTTTCTCTTCCAGGTTCATACCGATCCTTGGATCCGCCGGGAAGCCCGGTCCGCGGCCTTCCGCTGTTCGCGGAAAGAAGATCAGGCCCAATTCCGATAAGCTTGAGAATCGGCCTCCTGCACTGCCAATTCAAGCTGAGCCGGGGTTGCGGCCGCGAACCGGGCTTCCGAGAGCGTCTCGTGCCGATGCATGCCCCATGCGCACCCGATAAATTGCGCGTCCAGGTCCTCTGCAGCCTGAAAGAAGGCCGGCCGGGTTCCCAGCACCAGCGTTTCACTCGGATTTACTTCAGCCTGGCGCATGATAGCGTCCAGCATTTCAGCGGCGCCGCCCAGGCCGAACTCCTCGGTACTCAAGGCAATATCGAATAGCGTATCCAGCCGATGCCGGTCGCTGACGGTCATAAGGTAATCCCGGCCAGCATCGGCCCCCAGGGCAGCCGATATTCCCGCTTCGCAACAGCCTGCTATAAAGGATTCAATCCCCGGGTACAACCCTCCCAGGCCGGATTCCAGCAGACGATTTTCGTTCAGGGGGTATGTTCTCTGCAGCAGCGAATATTTTTTTTCGCCCAGTTCGTCTTCGAGGTATTGGATCCATCGGAATCCATGATTGCGGTATGCCTCTTCGACATCGGCGGCATCGGGCAAAGACAGGCTCTGGGGAAGGTCGTCCGCAAGGGACGCCAGACTTTGCCTCAGCGCCCGCACCTTGAGCAAAGCGCAGTCAAACACAAGGTAATCCAGATCAAATATGAGCAAACGGATATGCCGCATCACCTGAAAAAATCCCGTCCTGATCTATTGGTAGCGCAATTCCTCTGCGTCTCGGCAGGATCGGGAAGTCGGAGAGGAAAGACTGGAATCAGTCGCCCTCGTCGTCTTCCTCATCGTCTTCGTAAGAGTCTTCGTCGTCCCACTCCTCTTCATCGTCGGAGTCGTCGTAGCGGAATTCGTCGTCCTCATCCTCCTCATCGATAGGCGCCAGATCGAATTCCACCGGATCGATGGAAATCACTTCGAGTTCGACGCCGCACTCCGGGCAGGTTATGATTTCTCCAATATCTTCGAATTCTTCGTCGATAACGGCTTCGCATTCCGGACAGTAGCTCACAATTAACCTCCAATAAAAGCATTCCGGGAGATCGAGACGATCTGTGGATCTGCACCCTGAAATTATTAGCACCCGGGATTTTTAAGGTCAAATCAAATTGTCCCGGGAGCGTTTCTTTGAGACCCTCCGGTAATTGTGCTACCATTTTGGAGTGTGAGGCGTCAAGCAACTTCCATTCACGCGGGACACGGAGCATCAGTCATGAAAAGCAAAACATATTTCGCAGCTGCCTTGATACTGGTTCTTGTCCCTCTCCTGGACGGAATATATTCCGCCGGCCGCGTGACCTCCGCCTTCCCGACATCGGTCAGCGCTCAGGATTCGACCCAAAGCCGCCGGCCGCCGCTCCGCAGGCAGCAGACCCCGGCGGAGGAGCAGGAAGAAGACAGTCCCAAGGGACAGGCTTCCATTTCCGTAGCGGTGGACCTGGTTTCCGTTCAGGTCCTCGTCACAGACTCGGAGGGCGGAGTGATCCTGGGGCTGAAGCCGGAAAACTTCACGGTCTATGAAGACAACGTCAAGCAGGAAATATCCCATTTTGCCCCGGTGGACGCCGCCGTTACGGTTGTGATGCTGGTTGAATACAGCAACAATGTCGGTTACTTCATCGAAGATGTCTGGAACGCCATGTATACCTTTGCCGCCACTCTGCGACCGGCGGACTGGGTGGCGGTTGTCGGCTACGACCTGCGCTCGACCATATTGTGTGATTTCACTCAGGACCGCCAGGTGCTCCACGATGCCCTGAGGCGCTTTACGTATCCCGCCTTTAGCGAAAGCAATCTTTCCGATGCCCTCATCGATACGCTGGACAGGACTCAGGAAATCGGGGGCAAAGTTGCGGTTCTTCTGATCAGCACGGGCCTCGACACGTTCAGCAAGCACACCTACGAAGAGGCCCTCGACAAGTGCAAGCAGGCGAATGCCTCGGTTTACGCCATCAGCCTCGGCCAGAATTTCCGCCTCCGGGCGGAAGCAGCGGGACTCATCAGCAATATGGGCAATATAGAGCTTCTGATGGCCGACAACCGCCTGCGTTCCTTTGCCGACTTTTCGGGCGGAGCCGCCTATTACCCGCGCTTCCAGACGGAACTGCCCGCGATCTTTTCCAATATCTCCCAATTGTTGCGAAGCCAGTACAGCATTGCCTATGCTTCGACCAACACCAAAAAGGATGGCAAGTTCCGGAAAATCAAGGTGGAGGTCCAGGCGAATGTCCTCGACAAAAAGGGCAAGCCGGCCAAACTGAAGACCATCACCCGCAAAGGATATCTTGCCAAGGAATCCTGACCCTCCTCTTTCGCCCTTCCAGGGCTCTCTCCTTTGCTGATCTCCATTGGGGGGCTGCAAAAATCCTGGATATCGAATTTCGAATGTCGAATTTCGAACCGCAGAAAGACTTCGAAATTCTGCATTCAATATGCGATAGTCTTCGGTTCAAAAAGCTTTCAAGATGCTTGCGGCGCGTGAAACCGTTTCTATTTTTTATCTGCTCCGGTCCCCTGGATGGGCCGGCGGCCCGATAGGGCATATCATGCGATACGCGTCTTCGCGTCCATGGTAATAACCGGGCAACACACCCACGTATCGATACTGCAGGCGCTCGTAGAGCCGCTGCGCCGGGATGTTCTGAACAGCAACCTCGAGGAATGAAAAACGGACGTTTCTTCGGCTCAGATCGGCGTGCAATTGATTCATGAGTTTTGTGCCGATTTTGTGCTTGCGCGCAGAAGGGACGACATCGAGCGTCAGAACGTGTGCGCAGGATTGGCTGTCGATCCGCGCAAGAACGAATCCAAGAATCCGTCCGGCGCTTTCCGCCAGCCATGCGATGCTTTCCGGGTGTTTCAGGCAGCCAATAAGGTCTTCGCGGGAAAAGGCAATATCCTCCGGGAAACAAATGCGGTCGATCACGAACAATTTCTCCGAATCTCCCGGTTTGGATTGGCGAATACATAGCGCGGGCCGCGACATGTTGGTATTATACTTCTTATTCCTGCACGCCGAAAACGGATCGGGAGGCCTGGAGATTGCGCACAAGAGACGAAAGAAAAATGCTGTCCCACGATGAGCTGCAGCACTCCGTAGATTCCGAATGGGCCAGATTCTGCCCCCGATGCGGTTGCGGCCTTGAGGATAAATACCTCGAGATCGAGCAGCATCAACGGAAAGTCTGTTCGGGATGCGGGTTTGTTTTCTACCTGAATCCCAAAATCGTGGCCGCCGCTGTCCCAAGTGAAGACGGACAGATCTGGCTGCTCCGCAGGAATATCGAGCCATCCGCCGGATGCTGGACCTTTCCGGGCGGTTATGTCGACCTGGGAGAAAGCGTCGAGGATGCCGCGATCAGGGAAACCCGCGAGGAGACCCTTCTGGATATACGCCTGGACCGCCTGCTGAGCATCTATTCCTACGCCAAATCGGGCATCGTCGTCGTCGTTTATTGCTCTACCGTCGTCGGCGGCACGGCCGGAACTACTCCCGAGAGCCGGGAGGTCCGGGCCTTCGATCCCGCCGATATTCCCTGGAGCGGTCTGGCCTTCCCTTCCACCCGCGATGCCCTGACCGACTACATGAAGCTTCAGAATGCACCGCAGGACCGGAAATAATTCGAATGAGAGTTAACCGCCGCCTACGGCGGCGTGACTCGAAAAGGCTCTACCGTTCCGGGACGCGTCCTGAAGAAACAGAAAAGAGAATGATGAATGTCGAATGTTCGAATGTCGAAGCAGATGTCCGGAGAGGCGGGCACCGCAAAATATGCAAGCGTTCCAGTACTTCATAATACGACATTCGATATTCGCATTATTCTCCCTGCCCCCATCCTGGGGGCTTCCTGATACCACCCGCTTTGAGGGAGTGTTCATTGACGATTGGAGCCTTCCAATACGCCTCCGCGCAATACTGACCATTGGGCCAGGATGAGGCCGCCCTCTCTGCGGGCTGTTTTCAATCGTCAATCGTCGATTGCTACAGGTGGATCTGTTCGACCACGGTGATGCCGTAACCATGGAGGCCGACGATTTTTTTGGGGTGATTGGTAAGTAATCGGATTTTGCGTACTCCCAGGGCGCGGAGTATTTGAGCGCCGACCCCGTAAATTCTCAGGTCGATGCCGGGGCTCGGTTTGGGAGTGTGGTTGATTTCAGGCGCGGCGCCGTTCTGAGCGGCATATTGCTGAATCTCGTCGACAATGCTCTTTCCCTTCCCCTCCATCCGCAGATATACGAGCACCCCGCTGCCGTCGGCCTGGATCATCCTGAGCGAATCTCTCAGCTCGCTGTCTCCGTCTCTGCGCAAAGAGTGAAACACGTCCGACATGGTGGACTGCGAGTGGACTCGAACCATGACCGGCGTCTCGGGATCGATGGGCCCCTTGACCAGGGCAATATGGTTCCCTTCATCCAGGATGTTCTCGAACGCTATGAGATCGAAATTGCCGAATTCGGTGAGGAATGGGGATTCCGCCACACGCTTGACGAACGTTTCGTTCCTCAAACGATAGGCGATGATGTCCGCTACGGTGACGATTTTTACGCCGTGCTGTCGGGAAAACAACATCAGCTCCGGGACTCTCGCCATCGTGCCGTCTTCGTTCATGACCTCGCAAATGACGCCTGCAGGATAGAGACCCGCAAGTCTCGCCAGGTCGACGGAAGCCTCCGTCTGCCCCGCCCTCATGAGGACGCCTCCCGAACGGGCTCTCAAGGGGAATATGTGTCCCGGCTTCGCCAAGTCCGAGGGACGCGTGCGCGGGTCAATGGCTGTGAGAATCGTCCGTGCGCGGTCCGCCGCGGAAATGCCCGTTGTCACCCCGTGACGGGCTTCAATGGAGACCGTGAAAGCTGTCCCGAACTTGCTGGTATTTTCCCCCACCATCATCGGTAAATGAAGTTCATCCAGGCGTTCGCCGGTCATGGCCAGGCAGATGAGACCCCGCCCGTACCTGGCCATGAAGTTGATCGCCTCCGGCGTTACCTTCTCGGCCGCGATGGTAAGATCGCCTTCGTTTTCCCGGTCCTCATCATCGACGATGATGACCATTCGCCCCTGGCGCATTTCCTCAATGGCTTCTTCGACGCTGTTGAATCCCAAATTTCACCTCTTTCCCGGAACCTGTAATTTTACTCATCAATGGCAATAATGTGGGATAAAAAAATCAAATAATTGGGTGCAAGGGACGCAATAATTCCGGAATTGCAGTACAATCGGAGCCTTGTTCCGGACGGAAACTGCCATGATTCGAGCAACGCTCGTATATCTGTTTGTCGGCATATATATCCTGCTGATGGCGCCCGGCGCCCTTTTGTGGAGCCTGGCTGCGAATGATACCCGGCTGCTTTACATCCTTGCCCGTTTTTGCATCCGGGCCGCGGGCTGGATATGCGGGGTCCGGGTTGCCCTGGAAGGACAGGATAAAATCTCGCCGGGCCGCAATTATGTTTTTCTTTCCAATCATCAGAGTAATTTTGACGGGCCGGTTCTTTGCCACGCTATCCCGCGCGACTGGAAGGCTTTGATCAAAAAGGAAATGATGCAGCTGCCGGTTCTCTCCCTTGTCCTGAAGCGGGTTCAGTTCGTCCCCATCGAGCGGTCCAATCCCAAAAAAGCGCACGCCGGGATCGAGGCAGGGGCCCGGTTGCTGGCAGAGGGCCGTTCTTTCGTCGCCTTTCCCGAGGGCACCAGGAGCCGGGACGGACGCTTGGGGGAGTTCAAGAAGGGCGTCTTCCTCATGGCCATCCAGGGCCAGGCCCCCGTTATGCCTGTGACCATCCTGGGCAGCGCCGCAATCCAGCCTCCGGGAAAATACTCCATCCGCCCGGGCCTTGTCCGGGTGATTTTTCATCACCCCATACCCACGGCCGGAATGACCCTGGAAGACCGGGAGAAGCTTGTCCAGCTCACACGCAGCGCCATTGCATCCCGCCTGCCTCAATAGTAACTACATTGGTAAACCCCCGGCTCTGTCGGGGAACTCAAAGAGTTTGACAGCTCCGCATTTTGAAACGCTGACAAACGCCGATTTGTTCAGCGAGGGTCAGAGTTCAAGACCGGCGTAACTTCTCCAACCGCTTTGAGCGGTTCAAATCTATCAAGCCTCCGGCTTTGCCGGAGATACCTGACTTTCCGCCACTGGAGCCGGAAGCTCCCGCACTGAATCAGTTGCGGACCCATGCCCATTTTCACCTTAAGGATCAGCGTTCATCCGCGGTTTCGGGTCCGTCGGCGTTATCCAATTCTGGAGCTACCCAACTTTGTGCGTCCGTCGGCAAAGTCTGAAAATTGCGGCTCTATTTAGTGTGTGGGATTGGAAAGCTTGCTGCCCTTGATCCAGCGAAGGGTGTTCGGCCGGTCCGTGGTGATGCTGGCCAGGGTTTGACTGAAATGCCGGATTGTGTGTTTTACCATCAGGGGATTCTCCTCCTGATCCAAAAACCACCGTTCCGATCCGCGGTCGTCCAGAATCTTTATCACAGGCAAGGACGAAGGAGACCGGTTCACCTCAACGGTGAGAAAGTCGTCGCCCTTATATTCCGCTACGCTCCTCACGCCGTCGAGATCAATTTTGATTTTCCTTTTTTCCTTCAGGTCCCGGAATATCTGCCGGCTCAGCCACAAAGTAGTGGCGTTCCTTCCCTTCGTATCCATGCCGGATTCAAACATGCTGCTGCTGATGTAGCCTTTGGCGCCCTGGATATCGCGGGAAGGCATGAAAATTGTCCCTTGCGTTTTCTCGTCCTCCCATTCCACGAACCGGTTGGGCAAAAATTCCGCGACTCGAACGACAAAGCTGTAGAGGAAATCCTGACTCTGAATTTTCCATACCAGGACGGTATCACGCCCGAAAACCGGCAAGGCGCTTTCACCGGTTGCCGGAGCGTGCAGTGACGAGGCAAGGAAAATGGCGGCAATTGCGAGCATCAAAATCCGAATTTGAGGGCGCATGCTAAAAACCCTGGTTCCTGAGATATTCCTCGGTCAATTGGACTGCAGGTTTTTCGCCTTGAGTCCGGCCAAGCTGGAAAAACCGCTCAACGTACTTGCCCAGAATATCCGCTTCAAGATTCACGGCGTCCCCAGCCCTCAAATGCCGTAGGTTGGTGGATTCGAAGGTGTGAGGGATCACCGCAACCGAGAATGAATTCCTGTCCAGGGAGGCTAGGGTCAGGCTGATGCCGTCGACCGCGATGGATCCCTTATAGACGAGGTATCGTTCCATCGACGGGGGAAATTCAAAGTGCATCTCAAACCCCTCGCCGCTTGCTTTTTGGGCCACCATCTTTCCCAAACCGTCCACATGCCCCAACACGAAATGTCCTCCCAGGCGGTCCCCTACCCTCAACGAGCGCTCCAGATTCACACGAATGCCCGGCCGGATATGCCTGAAGCTGCTGACCCGGACCGTTTCCGCCGAAACATCGCAGGAGAATGAATCCGGATTGATGCGCGTGGCGGTCAGACATACCCCGTTGACCGAAACGGAGTCGCCGATCGCAAGGCCGGACGCAACCTTTTGGGCAGACAGAGTGATGAAGGCTCCCGCCGGCAGGCTCCGCAGTTCCCGGATGACGCCTGTTTCCTCAATTATTCCTGTGAACATGTTTTGCTCCAGCTCTTTTAAGGCAAATGTTACCTGACATAAGCCATCCGGGGAAGTTTCAAAAGGAGTTCCCGTCAGGCTGACGCGATCGGGGCGGTGGCCGTTTCACCGGCAGCTTCAATATCCGTTCTACTTCCCCCTGCGTGAGGAATCTATACGAACCCACGGCCATCCCCTTGTCCTTCAGGAACCCTATTTGTGTACGCCGGAGTTTCAAAACGGGATGGCCGATCGATTCGAACATCTCGCGGATCTGCCGATTTTTACCCTGCGTGAGGGTCACGCGGTACCAGCTGTTGGCGGCTTCCTTAACCGAAGTGATTTTGCACGGCGCCAGCCTGTATCCGTTCTTGAGACGGATGCCCTCGCGCAGCCGGTCCAATTCGCTTTCGTCCGCCGAAGCCCGGACCTTGACATCGTAAATTTTGGGCATGTGCGCGCCGGCAGCACTCACGATCCTTGAAAACTCGCCGTCATTGGTCAGGAGAATCAATCCTTCGGTGTTGTAATCGAGCCGGCCGACGGGATAAACCTTTTCCTTCACATCCACCAGGTCAATAACTTTTGCCCGCCCCTGGGGGTCCGCGACGGAAGCGATAACCTGCTTCGGTTTGTTCAGGAGAATATAGATTTTTTTGGCGGCGGCGCGGATCAGCTTCCCGTCCACCTTGATGTGGTCTTTTTGAGGATCGGCCCTGGCTCCCAGTCGGGTAACCACCTGCCCGTTGACCGTGACTCTGCCCTCCCGGATGAGCAGTTCAGCCTTGCGCCGTGAAGTCAAACCGGCGGCGGAAATTATTTTCTGCAGACGTTCCTCGCTGTCCATACCGCGTTACAGCTGCTCGCCGGCGATTTGAGCAAACTCCTCCAGTGTGGGCAAATCGGCAAGACTGTTGAGGCCGAAGTGTATCAGGAATTCCCTGGATGTCCCGTACAGTATGGGCCGGCCCACCACGGGTTTGCGGCCGACGATGGCGACCATTTTCCTCTCCAGCAGGGTCTGGAGCGCCGTGCTTGATTTTTTGCCCCGTATCGCCAATACCTCGGCCAGCGTTACAGGCTGTTTATAAGCGATCACAGCCAGAGTTTCCAGGGCCGCCATGGAAAGCTTGGCGCCCGGCCGGGTCTTCAGATAGGCCCGGATTTGCTCATGGTGCTCCGGACGGGTTGTCATCCGGTAGCCGCCCGCCACCTCGCGTATCAGCATGCCGCCCGGCCGGGCGTTGAAGCTCTCGACCAGGTTCTTGAGGGCGTTCTCGATATCCGCGGCGCTCTCTTCCGGGAAAACCTCTTTGAGCTGCTCCACCTTCACGGGATCATCCGCGACATAGATAATTGCCTCAATGATGGTCTGCATTTCTATTGTTTCCATAGGTTCAGGATGATTCCCTCAATTTGTTGATATAGATCTCGTCGAAAGCCTTTTTCTGATAGAGCCAGATTTCACGCAGGCGCACCAATTCAAGAAGCGCCAGGAAGATGACGATCAGGTGACGCTTGGAGCGCGCTTCCCTGAAAAAACCGGAAAAGAGAATCTTGTCGTGCACCAGGAAGCGCCTCCGTATGTCCTCTATTTTCTGTTCCACGGTGACTTCTTCCTGCTCCACCTCCATCACCCGCTGCGCTTCGAATCGCCTCACCACCTCATTGAAAGCCCGCAGAAGGTCAAAGAGCGTGACGGCCACCACCTCGCTGCCGTCTTCCAAAACATCCGCAGGAGGCTTGTTCCATACCGCGTTTTCCACTTCCTCGCGCGTGTAGAGCATTTCCGCCGCATTCTTGAATTTTTGATGCTCCAGCAACTGGTACACCAGCTCTTTTCTCGGATCTTCTTCTTCCTCCGCCTGCGCATTCACGCCCGGTTCCTGGGGTACAAGCATCCGCGATTTTATGTGAATCAGGGTTGCGGCCATCATGAGCCACTCGCCGGCCACATTGATGTTCAGGTCCTTCATGACCTGCAGGTATTCCAGGTACTGCTCGGTAATACGCGCAATGGGGATGTTCCAGATATCAATCTCTTCCTTCTTGATCAGGTGGAGAAGCAGATCGAGCGGGCCTTGAAAAGCCTCGAGCTGGATGGTAATTCCCGCGCCCTCGAGGGAGGAATGGAAATCCTGGTTCGCATTTTGGCCGTTTTCCATATGCAGGAGCACCTATAACGCAGCCAGCAAATACCGCACCCACAGGGTGGGAATAAAAATAAACTGAAAGATTCCCAGGAACATCAAAGCGTAAAGAAGGATCACTCCATACGTGCTCCAGCGTGCCAGCGCTGCGGCCGCCCGGTTAGGCAGGAGTCCGTAAAGGATCCAGTGGCCGTCCAAGGGCGGAATCGGGAGCACGTTGAACAGCGCCAGAGCCATATTGATGATCATGGCGAAGAATAATATTCCCATTATGGGGGCGAGGTAAGATTCCTGGCCGGGAATTTTCATGGTGACAGCCATATTTGTTATGAATCCCCGCGATTCCGGCCAGGAAAGCTTGAAAACTGCCAGCAAAAGAAAGGCGCTGGCGGCCGCAAGAAGGTTGGAGGCCGGTCCGGCCAGCGAGATAAATATCTGATCTCTCTGCGGATTGCGCAGGTGCGCCGGATTCACCGGCACCGGTTTGGCCCACCCGATCAGCGGGAAATGGGTAAAAAACTGCAGAAGCGGAAACAGGAGCGTGCCCACCGGGTCCATGTGCGGGACCGGGTTGAGCGTGACACGGCCAAGATACCGGGCCGTGTAGTCCCCAAAACGGTCCGCCGTCCACGCGTGGGCTGCCTCGTGAATGCTCAGCGAAAAAAGCAAGACCACAAATTGAATGGCGATGGTCCCAATATCAAGGTTTCGAAGCAGTTCCACTGGCAAATTCCCTATCCGGTTCTCCCAAAAACCATCAGCAATATTAAACTATTCACTATATCACAGGCTTTTCACGC
>CAYYTC010000104.1:3153-14403 GCA_964474425.1 uncultured Acidobacteriota bacterium | reverse complement strand
GGTGAAGATCGTTCCCGAACCCCTGGCGGCTGCACTTGGGGCGGGAATCGATATCAGAGCACCCTATGCCCAAATGGTAGTTGACATTGGCGAGAGTCTCACTGACATCGCGATCATCCGCTCCGGACGTCTTATGGCATCGTCAGTCCAGAGGACAGCTTGTGGCAGTTTTCGAAACGCAATCGAGACTATGATTGCCGAGAAATACGGAGCAAGCCTAAGCCACGAAGAGGTTGATCGTCTGATGCGGGAGCTCAATCCTGTGCACGAAATCGAAATTCGGGTCCGCGGCACATCATGTGACGCCGCGACGCTGGAAGGAGGCGTGATAGTCAATAGTCTTGATCTTAGGGATGCCTTAAAGCCTAACGTTGCAGCGATTGCGGAGGCAGCAACACAGCTCCTTCGAGAACTGCCCGATCAGGCAGCTTGTGAGGTCATTGAAAACGGTGTCTGCCTTACAGGAGGAGGAGCCTGCCTGCATGGAATCGCAAAATCTCTAGCCGAACAAACGAACCTGGCAGTAAATGTGGCAGTGGATCCTATTCATGCGGTGATAAATGGAATCGGTCAAATGCTGGGAAACCGATCCCGGTGAATCAATTGGCAAG
Source organism: uncultured Acidobacteriota bacterium (assembly GCA_964474425.1). GTDB lineage: Bacteria > Acidobacteriota > UBA6911 > UBA6911 > UBA6911 > UBA6911. Next base: position 13,792 of record CAYYTC010000104.1, on the reverse strand, counting down.
CAAATCGCATGAAGCAAACCGCATGAACTTGACTTCATGGAGCATAGTTGTTATTTGTTCATTGTAATTTTGATGTAGATATGTGCCCCCCTAAAAGTTTCCAGCGAATGCGTTGAAAGCGGCATCAGCTGTGGATGAGGATCCATCCACGCATACGATGCTCGGCAGCATGACCAGTATCGGCGTGCGCATGCACTGCTTTTCTGCTAACTCCCGCAAAAAAGCGTGGGCTAGCTGCTCGAAGGAGAAATCCAGTATGGGAATTAAGGGAATCATCAATCATAGGATTGCCTCTGCGCTGGCATCTGCGGCTCTGCTTCTGGCACCCACTACTGCCTTTGCCCATTGTGATGGTTTGGATGGACCGGTGGTCACTGCAGCCCGAAAGGCGCTCGATAGCGGCAATGTAAAGCTTGTCCTCATATGGGTACAAAAAAACGATGAGGCTGAGATTACCTCCGCTTTTCTGAAGACTTTATCTGTTCGAAAGCTCAACGCACAGGCTAAGGATTTGGCGGATACCTACTTTTTTGAGACTCTTGTTCGCATACATCGCGCAGGCGAAGGAGAGCCATACACAGGCTTGAAGCCGGCGGGCAGGGATCTTGGCCCTGCAATCCCGGCAGGCGACAAGGCGATCGAGCTCCGATCCGTTGATCCGCTCCTCAAGCTCGTAACCGATAAGGCACAAGCAGGTATCCATTCGCGCTTCCGTCAGGTAATCGAAAAGAGCACCTACTCCAAGGATAATGTTGAGTCAGGACGCGAATACGTGAAGGCCTATGTTGAATACATTCACTATGTAGAAAAGCTCTACGAAGCAGCCAGCGCGCCGGCCGGAGAGCATGCACACCAGTCGGACCCGGCCGCGGCACATGGTGATCAGCACAAATAAAAGGGCATTCCATTTCCGGCTCTGACAAGGAAGGGAACGCCTAAACTCAATGGGCGAGATAAAGGAAATGGCAGGGGAAAGCGCAAGACTTCGCCTGCGAACAACCGTTCAGGATTTGGGAGAATTTTTCGGATTTTCTTGAGACAACGGCAGTGAATCTCGCTCATAAAATTGCATCAGCGAGTTTCCTGCCGTCAGGAGCTGATGCCTAAAATGTATCCGGAAATCAGGTTCTTATTTCTCTCCTGGCTGGCGGTTTGTGCCATCGGCTCTCCACTCGCAGCTCAGGAGGCTGCTGATTTCTTCCGCCAGAACTGCACAAGTTGTCACACCATTGGTGGTGGGCGGCTGACCGGCCCTGATCTCAAGGGAGTACTCGCTCGCAAAGATCGCGAATGGTTGGTGCGGTTTATTCAAAATCCACAGGCAATGATGGACCAAGGCGATCAGTACGCGTTGCAGTTGCGGCAAGAGGCGCGCGGCGTCGTCATGCCCACACTCAATGGAATGAATAGCGCACGGGCCGAGTCTCTGCTGACGCTGATCGAGGCTGAGTCGAAGACCAGGCAATCACAGTTTGCCGGCATGCAGATCAGCGATCGCCCATTCACAGGGGCGGATATCGAACAGGGGCTGCGGCTGTTTACGGGTATTAAGCGCCTCGGCAACTCGGGGCCGTCATGCATTTCCTGCCACACCGCACGTGATCTGGGCGGTCTCCATGGAGGCCGGCTTGGCCCTGATCTGACCCTGGTGTTCGAGAGACTGCAAGGTCGAAAGAATCTCGCCGCATGGCTCACAGCACCTGCAACCCCAACCATGTCGTCCGTCTTTAAACGCCAGGTCTTGAAGGCGGAGGAAATATTGCCCTTGATCGCATACTTGGAGGACGAAACACGCAAAGGCGGCGTAGACGCTTCTTCGGCGCAACTTGTGTTTTTTCTGATCGGCCTCGGCGGGGCGGCGATTGCTCTCGTTCTGTTCAACCAGGCATGGAAAAGGCGATTCCGATCTGTCCGCCGCGCACTCGTGTTATGCAACACTCACCGAGGTGAAGAATGACGACCAACGGGCCATTCCCATGGATCAAGGATGAAACCAACCCGCATTTGCGAAGTTGGGAACAATTCTACAGGAACCGCTGGCAGCACGACAAAATCATCCGCAGCACCCACGGCGTTAACTGCACAGGCGGATGCACCTGGCAGATTTATGTAAAAGACGGCATCGTGACCTGGGAGATGCAGGGACTCGACTATCCCAGGCTTGAAAGCGGCTTGCCGCCGTATGAACCGCGTGGTTGTCAGCGCGGCATTTCGTTTTCCTGGTATCTATACAGTCCATTGCGCGTGAAACACCCATACGTTCGGGGCGTGCTGCTGGACCTCTGGCGCAACGCACGGGCTGAGCACGCCGATCCGGTGGATGCATGGAAGTCCCTCGTCGAGGATCCCGAAAAACGCGCACGCTGGCAAAAAGCCCGAGGGAAGGGCGGCTTCCGCCGACTTGACTGGGATACAGCAGTGGAGATGATTTCCGCCAGTTGCATCCATACCATTCAAAAATACGGCCCGGACCGTATCGCGGGATTTTCGCCGATTCCCGCGATGTCGATGGTCAGCTATGCGTCGGGAGCACGAATGCTGCAATTGATGGGCGGCGTGGCCCTTTCATTTTACGATTGGTACTCCGATCTGCCTCCGGCATCACCCGAGGTCTGGGGAGAGCAGACGGATGTGCATGAATCGGCGGATTGGTACAACGCCAAGCTTCTGGCTGTCATGGGAGCCAACCTCAATATGACCAGGACGCCGGACTGCCACTTCGCTGCCGAGGCTCGACACAACGGTTCCAGAATGTGGGTTTTCGCTCCCGATTTCAGCCAGGTTGCCAAGTACGCGGATGAGTATGTCCCCGTCGCTGCGGGACAGGACGGCGCGTGGTGGATGGCTGTTGGTCACGTGATTCTTAAGGAGTGCCACCACGAACAGAAGATTCCCTATTTCCTGGATTATGTAAAAAAGTATACAGACTGTCCTTATCTTGTGGAGCTTGTTGAGCGCGATGGAGAGTTCAAAGCAGGGCAGCTGCTCCGCGCGAAACGTATCGCTGGCTATGAATGCGTTGAGAACGGAGACTGGCAGTTTCTGATGTGGGATGAGGAGGAATCCAGGCCCAAAATGCCAATGGGCAGCGTCGGCTATCGCTGGTCCCAGGAAAAGGGTAAATGGAACCTGAGGCTCAAAGACGGACTTACAGGTAGCGGCATTAAGCCGACATTGACATTCCTGGAACAAAACGATCAGTTGGTGCGGGTATGTTTCGACGACTTCGGCGAGGCGATTTCACGCCGCAGAAGTGTCCCTATCAGGCGCATCCAAACTGTTGATGGCCAGAGCGTCCCCGTTGCCACCGTGTATGACCTGATGATGGCGCAGTACGGCGTTTCGCGCGGCCTGCCGGGAGAATATCCGGAAGGATACGACGATGAGCGGGCGCCGTACACGCCGGCATGGCAGGAAAAGTATACAGGCATGAGCCGCGATACGCTGATCCGTTTCGCACGAGAGTGGGGCGAGACCGCACGTCTCACCGGCGGCAAGTGCACCGTTATCATCGGCTCGGGTGTGAATCACTGGTATCACAACAATCTTGTATACCGGTCGGTCATCAATGCGCTGATGTTGTGCGGGAGTGTAGGGGTAAACGGCGGAGGCCTGGCGCATTACACCGGGCAGGAAAAACTGGCACCGTTCGAATCATGGTCGGCCATTGCATTCAGCAGAGATTGGCACGCACCATCCCGGCTCCAGAATGCACCCACATGGCACTATATGCATAGCGACCAATGGCGCTATGAACGCGATTACGCCGATTATCACACCATGCCCCAAAATCCGTTGATGCAGGACTTGCCGGGACGGCATACCGCCGACGTGCTTGTGCAGGCTGTGCGCAATGGATGGATGCCGTTTTATCCGCAGTTTAACCGCAGTTCCCTCGAAGTTGTCCGCGATGCGGAGAGTGCCGGCGCTAAAACAGATGACGATATTGTGAATTATTCCGTTCAGCAATTAAAAGCGCGCAAATTGCGCTTCTCGGTTGAGGATCCCGATGCCCCTGAGAACTGGCCTCGGATCTGGTTTATCTGGCGAGGGAACGCGCTGCTGGCCAGTGCGAAGGGACATGAATATTTCTTGCGGCACTACCTTGGCACAACAGATAATTCCATCGCGGAAGATTTAGCCGAAGGTTCTGTCAAGGACATCGAGTTTCACAAGCAGGCGCCCCAGGGAAAGATGGATCTCGTTGTGGATCTCAACTTCCGCATGGACACGTCAGCCCTTTACTCCGACTTAATTCTCCCCGCTGCCACCTGGTACGAAAAGGCAGATCTCAATACCACAGATCTGCACAGTTTCATTCATCCGCTGTCGGCCGCTGTGCCGCCATGCTGGGAAGCCAAGAGCGACTGGCAGACTTTCCGACTCATTTCGCAAAAGTTCTCGGAGCTTGCGCAAAGACATTTCCCGGAGCCGGTAGCGGACCTGGTAGCGACACCGCTAGCTCATGACACAAGCGCCGAAATTGCTCAACCCGCGATTCGAAACTGGATGGAAAGTGAAGTGGAAGCCATCCCGGGCAAGACGATGCCGTCCTTGCGTGTAGTGCGGAGAGATTATAAAAACTTGTACAACCAATACATTTCATTTGGCCCGCTGGTTCAAAAAAACGGACTTGGCGCGCACGGAACGCACTACCGCGTGGAAGATCTCTATGAGGAATCGCTGCTTTCGCTGCCGCGCGCGGACTGGGATGGCAACAGCTACCCGTCGCTGTATGAAGACGAGAGCGTCTGCAACATGATCCTGCGATTTGCCACAGTAACCAACGGCGAATTATCCTACCGATCCTACCAGGGGCTCGAGGAGCGCGCCGGAGTTCCACTGATCCATCTGACGGAGAAGAATCGAGGAGCTAGGATTAGCTATAAAGAACTGCAGTCGCGCATTCAGCGTCTTATCAACAGCCCGATATGGTCGGGCCTCACTGAAAACGGCCGCGCCTATTCGCCTTTCACCTGCAACATAGAAAACTTGATGCCATGGCATACTCTCACCGGGCGGCAACATTTCTATCTGGATCATCCCGGCTACATTCAATTCGGCGAGCATTTGCCAACATTTAAACCGAAACCTCTGCCAAAAGATTTTGCCGACTTGCGTTTCAGCAAAGAAGCCGGCAAGACATTGATGCTTAGTTATCTGACGCCGCATGGCAAATGGCACATCCACACCACTTTTGGCGACAACCAGCGCATGACAACACTCTCACGAGGTGTCGAGCCACTTTGGATCAATGACCGCGACGCGGTGGATCTCGATCTCGTGGATAACGACTGGGTGGAAGTATACAACGACAATGGCGTGGTGGTGACTCGTGCCGCCGTTAGCGCCCGCATCCCGCGCGGCATCTGCATCCAGTACCATGCGCCGGAGCGCACATGCTCCATTCCAAAGTCGCCTTTGAGAAACTACAGGCGCGCCGGCGGGCATAACAGCCTCACGCGCGTGCGACTCAAACCGAACCTGATGGTGGGAGGGTACGGTCAGTTTGCATTCAATCTCAATTACTGGGGGCCCACGGGATGCAATCGCGACACCCACATTCTGGTGCGCCGGCTGCCTGAGTTGAAGTGGTAAAGGAGAACTGTCGATGAACGTGCGATCTCAAGTATCCATGGTGTTCCACCTGGACAAGTGCATCGGATGCCACACCTGCAGCCTTGCCTGCAAAAACATCTGGACGGACCGCAAGGGCGCCGAGTATATGTGGTGGAACAACGTCGAGACCAAACCCGGGACAGGGTTTCCCACCTCCTGGGAAGACCAGGAAAAATACAAAGGAGGATGGGAACGAGCAGATGACAAGCTCCACCTCCGGTCGACAAGCAAGGTGAAGACGGTCACCAATATCTTCCATCACCCCAACATGCCGACGATGGACGACTACTACGAGCCGTGGACATACGATTACCAGAACCTCTTCAATGCGCCCGAAGGTCCCGACCAACCGACTGCGGTGCCAATATCGCAGGTCACTGGCAAGCGAATCGATATCAAAGCAGGCCCGAACTGGGACGACGATCTGGGTGGGTCACGCATATACGCTCAGCACGATCCAAATCTCTCCGGGCTGACGGAGGAGCAGAAGAAACAGATGTTTGCCGTCGAACGACTGGCCTTTTTCTACTTCCCGCGCATCTGCAACCACTGCCTCAATCCCTCGTGTGTGGCGTCCTGTCCATCGGGCGCGCTGTATAAGCGCGGCGAGGACGGCATCGTTCTACTCGATCAGAATCGCTGCCGCGCCTGGCGCAACTGCGTCCCAGCCTGCCCCTATAAAAAGTCCTACTTCAATTGGTCCACCGGCAAGTCCGAGAAATGCATCCTGTGCTATCCCCGCCAGGAAACGGGCCAGGCGCCGGCCTGCTTTCATTCCTGCGTCGGCCGAATCCGGTATCTGGGCGTGCTTTTGTATGACGCCAGCCGTATCGAGGAGGTGGCGAAGCGGCCTTCAGAGGAACTTGTGGAAGCACAGCGCGAGCTAATCCTTGATCCCTACGATCCCGAAGTGATCGCCGCTGCGCGCGCCAATGGCATTCATGATTCGGTTGTGGAATCGGCGCAAAAATCGCCCGTTTACAAGTTCGTCAAAACCTGGAAAATCGCGCTCCCACCGCACATCGAATGGCGGACTCTTCCGATGCTGTTCTACGTACCGTCGATGGCTCCGGTAATGTCGAGCAGGCAGGATGGCATGGTAAGGAACATCAGCAACGACTTGTTTCACGATATCGACAGCGCGCGTGTTCCGATGAAGTTTCTGGGCAACCTGTTTGGCGCGGGCCATGAAGGATTGGTCCGATATGCGCTGCGCAAACAAAAGGCGGTGCGCTGCTATCGTCGCGCGATGACTGTCGGCGACATCGAGATGACAATTGCCGAACGCATGTTGCATGAAGCCGAATGCACAAGGGACGAAGCGGAGGCAATATACAGGTTAACTTCGCTCTGTACATTTAACGATCGGTTCGTGATACCGCCAATGCATCGCGAGGAAGCCATCGAGATGCTGACGGATCCGCTTGAACACAAACAGAACACGGGATTCGGATTCCTCTCCGGCCCGAAAAGGGGGTTGTGATGGCATCCACTCCTCCGGTGCTGGATCTCATGGCCAGTCTTTTCGAGTACCCGTCTCTGGAATATCGCGAGCGCGCCGCCGAGGCTGCAGCCATGGTCGCTCCGCTAAATAATGCGGCAGCAGAACGGCTGAGAGCCTTTGCGGATGCCACCGCCTGCCGCAGTCTCTCCGATATGGAAGAGTCCTATATTCAGACTTTCGACCTAAATCCCGACGCATGTCTGGACATAGGCTGGCATCTGTTCGGCGAAGACTATGCGCGCGGAGGATTTCTGGTGAAATTGCGCCAGGAAATGCGGCGTTACGGGATTGCCGAGCGCGATGAACTGCCCGACAGTCTTCTCTGTGTGTTGCCATTGGTTTCCCGCATGCCGGATGAAGAGGCGGCGCACTTCCGCGCGGAATTTCTTCTTCCGGCGGTGCAGAAGATCCGAAAAGCAGTGTCGGTGGAAAACAGTCCATTCGCAATTCTCCTGACTGCCCTGGCCTCTCTGCTGGCCGGCAACAGAACAGAGGAGCAACTACCGGAAGGAAGATCTGATGAATAGCTCAGGCGCCTATCTCGATCAATTATTGTTTTATGTCCTTCCGTATCTGGCGCTCTTTGTTTTTTTCCTGGCGTCCATTCGGCGTTATCGATTGCAGGGATTCACCTACTCGAGCCTTTCATCTCAGTTTCTCGAAAACCAGCAGCATTTTTGGGCGCTCGTGCCATTTCACTATGGGATTTTGGTAGTGCTCACCGGTCACTTCGTGGCGTTCCTTGTTCCGCGCGGAATTCTCCTTTGGAATAGCCATCCGCTCCGGCTTTACATTCTTGAGGCAACAGCGCTGACATTCGGAATTCTGACTTTGGTGGGGCTCAGTGCATCCATTGTCCGGCGGTTCACTGAAAGTAAGGCGAGGACCGTCACCAGTCCTGTGGACTTGCTGCTGTTTGCACTCCTTATGATCGAGATCATCGCGGGAGTAACCATGGCGCTCCTTTATCCGTGGGGTTCGTCATGGTTCGCGGCCACCGCCGCGCCGTATCTCCGGTCGCTGTTTGCGCTCAATCCGGACATTGGGTTTGTGGCTCCCCTGCCGTGGCTGGTAAAACTGCACATCGTCAACGCCTATCTGCTGATCCTGCTGTTTCCATTCACACGGCTGGTTCATATTCTGGTGATTCCTAATCCGTATTTATGGCGAAAACCACAGGTGGTCCGCTGGTATAAAAGGCCCCAGCGTTCCTGAATGGATCGACCGATATGACTGCTTTGAAAGGAACACCTGCACAAGGGCTGTTTGGCGCGACGCTCGGATTCTTTTTCGGCTTTGCCGCAGTCGCGCTTTTTGGCTCCACCGCTCCGCGCATTCACGACGCTCTGAATCTGAGCCCGATGGCAGTGGGTTTCCTCGTTGCCATGCCGACGCTTTCCGGGTCGGTGCTCCGTATTCCCTTCTCCGCCTGGGTAGATACGAGTGGCGGAAGGAAACCATTCCTTGCACTGCTCGGCCTCTCTGTCGCAGGAATGGCCGGACTCAGCGGCGTTATCGGACTCCATTATCCGGACCGGATGTTCCCCGGAATATATCCCGTGCTGCTCATTCTGGCTCTGCTTTGCGGATGCGGAATCGCGACCTTCTCTGTTGGCGCCGGTCAGGTGGCTTATTGGTTCCCGCAGAATAAACAGGGAGCAGCTCTTGCGATCTTCGGCGGAGTTGGAAACCTGGCGCCCGGTCTTTTCTCGTTCCTTATTCCCATTGCTCTGAGTTCTCTTGGGCTGTCCGGATCCTATCTGGTGTGGCTCGCGCTCCTGGTAACGGGACTGGGCTTGTACTTTATTTTCGGCAGGAACGCCCCCTATTTCCAACTGCGCGAGCAGGGATCCACACCGGAGGAAGCGCGCATCGTGGCGCTCGATCGCGGGCAGGAGCTTTTTCCATCCGGCAATTTCAGGGAGAGTCTCTGGATCTCCGCACGAACGTGGAAAACGTGGGCACTTGTTTCGATTTATTTCACCACGTTCGGCGGATTTGTCGCCCTGACCGCGTGGCTTCCCACATACTGGACTGAGTTCTTCGGCTTGAGTGCAATGGCAGCGGGCTTTCTTACGGCTTTATTTTCGATTCTCACTTCGGCTATTCGAGTGATTGGCGGCATTCTTTCGGACCGGCTTCGCGAGGGCGGGGAGAACACCACAATCCTTGCCCTGCTCATAATGATTGTGGGGGCGCTTGTGATGGTGGACGCCCATCAATACGAACTAGCTCTCCCTGGAATTGTGCTTCTGGCGTTCGGTATGGGAGTGTCGAACGCTGGCGTGTTCAAAATCCTGCCACAAGCCGTACCTCAGGCATTTGGCGGCGCCGCAGGCTGGGTGGGGGGATTGGGCGCATTCGGCGGCTTCGCAATTCCACCGGCACTTGCTTTCGCTGTGCAGAACTTGGGTCAGCGCGGCTACGCAATCGGATTCATCGTTTTCGTTTTCCTTGCGCTATTCGCGCTTTCCATGGTGTGGATTTTAAAATACGTGCCGGAATCTGACCGCGATCAGAGCGAAAGGGTGCAAAAGGTGGTGCGCAAATGAACAGCCGCATCGTTACCATCGTTCTGGCAACCGGATTGCTGTTCAGCGCTCTCTATCTGATGACGAGAGCCGGCATAGTCCACCTTCCGGGCAACCAGCAGGGCTACGAACCGCTGCAACCCATTGCCTATTCGCACCGCCTGCATGCAGGTGAACTCCAGATGCAGTGCCTTTACTGCCATTTTACCGCCGAGAAGAGCCGCTTCGCCGGCATCCCTCCAGCCGCGGTTTGCATGAACTGCCATGCGCTTGTGACAGTCGCATTCGGCGCAGTGCGAGCCGAAGAAGAACTGGCCGCGAAAGAAAAACGCAGACCCCGCACGATTGTTTCTCCAGAAGTGCAGAAGATCTACGATGCGCTGGCCCTGGGTGCCAGGCTCAAGGGGGATCCGGAGCGAGCGCTGAAGCCCATCGCCTGGACGCGTATTCACAAGCTGCCTGATTTCGCGCGCTTTGACCATCGTTCGCACATCACCGCCGGCGTCACATGCCAAACCTGTCATGGAGCCGTCGAAACCATGGAATCGATGCGGCAGGTCCCCGATCTCAGCATGGGCTGGTGCGTCAACTGCCACCGTAACGCAAGCCGCAACGGTGTGAACGGGAAAAAGGTCTTCGCTTCAATCGACTGTTCCATCTGTCATCACTGAGGAGCCGCTGCCGTGAGTGCAGACAATATGAAATACTGGAGAAGCTTCGAAGAATACAAAGCGGGCGGCGCTGGCGCAGAACGGATGAAGGAGGAGTCTGCCGAGATGTCGTTATGCGAAGCATCCATGCCGGGGCGCCGTGAGTTCCTGATTGCTGCCGGATTTGCTTTCGCGGGAGCCGCACTCACCGGATGCAGTCGCGCGCCGATAGAAAAAGCGATTCCCTTTCTGCATCAGCCGGAAGGCATTACTCCAGGGTGTCCATACTATTACGCAGGAGTGTGCGCCGGCTGCAGCGCGGCCTGCGGGCTGCT
>CAYYTC010000104.1:0-3053 GCA_964474425.1 uncultured Acidobacteriota bacterium | reverse complement strand
GTCCATACTATTACGCAGGAGTGTGCGCCGGCTGCAGCGCGGCCTGCGGGCTGCTTGCCAGGTGCCTTGATGGCCGGCCAGTCAAACTGGAAGGCAACCCGGAGCATCCATTGTCCCGAGGCAGGCTCTGCGCAGTTGGACAAGCATCCATTCTTGGACTATATGACAGTCTCCGGCTTCAACAACCGCTAGCACGCGGGAAGAAGGTCTCGTGGCAGGAAGCGGATAGCGAGATTTCTAAAATGCTTGGCCGCTTTCGCGCGGAAAAGCGCGCCGTCCGCGTGTTGACACAGACTATCATCAGCCCGGCACTGTCAGCTCAGATACGCGACTTTCTCAAGGATTTCGCGGACGCGCGGCACGTGGTCTTCGATACCTTATCGGCTTCACCAATCCTCGACGCACACTTGCGCACCCACGGCGTGAGGGTGCTGCCTCGCTACCTATTCAAAAAGGCCGATGTTATTGCCAGCTTCGATGCGGACTTTCTAGGTACATGGATTTCGCCAGTGGAATACGCCTCCGCCTACAGCGAGGCCCGCGCAGTGGAAGGGGAGCCTGCTAGATTCGCACATCACGTCCAGATAGAATCGCGTCTATCATTGACGGGAACAAAAGCGGACCACCGCGTCCTATTGGCTCCCCATGAGATAGCGGCTGCGCTCAATCAACTGGCTGCAAATCTTGCGCGAAAGGCGGGATCGCCGATGTTGCCCGCAGAGGACGGCTCTATCCCTGCATCCGCGGCAGAAATGATGGACGCACTGGCCGATGATCTGTGGGCTGCCCGTGGCCGGAGCTTGGTTGTATGCGGACTCTCCGATATTGGCGCACAGGTGTTATGCAATTTCGTAAATCACCTGCTTGGCAACTACGGCGCGACTCTCGACATCGCTGCGCCCTCCTATCAGAAGCAGGGTAACGATCATGCATTCGCGGCCTTTATCGATGAAGTGAAGACCGGCAAAGTGGCCGGGCTGTTTCTTCAAGGCATCAATCCGGTTGCCGACTTTCCGGGCGGGGAGAATCTTTCAGAGTTACTGAGGCGAATTCCTCTGGTTGTAAGCCTCGCGTCCCGGCTGGATGAAACCTCATCTCACGCTCATTTCATCTGTCCCGAGTGCGATCCTCTGGAGACGTGGGGAGATGCCGAGCCTGTCGCCGGCGTGGCCGCTATCAGTCAGCCTGCAATTCGTCCACTTGGCGGGTCGAGGTCGGCGCTGGAAAGCTTCGCGCGCTGGTCGGGCATTGAGGTTTCCGCGCAAGAACTGGTCAGGAGTTTCTGGAAGGAAAGCGTCTACCCGCGGCAGGCTGGGGCAGAAACTTTTGAGGCGTTTTGGAAGAAGTCCGTTGAGGCGGGATTCGCTCGCGTGAGGCCGCAGGCGATAGCGCTGAAACCGTTTGATATTCAGGCAGTCAGGAATATCGCCTCCGCCAGGCCTGCCGGCAGCGAATTTACGCTGGTGCTCTACACCAAGCCCGGCATGCCCGATGGGGGGCATGCCTATAATCCGTGGCTTCAAGAACTGCCCGATCCCGTGACCAAGGCAACGTGGGACAACTACGCCTGTATTGCGCCGGCAGCGGCAGAGCGGATGGGGCTCATAAATGGAGATGTCGTGCGGCTTCAGTCTCCCGAAGCCGTCATCGAAGCACCGGTTCTGATCCAGCCCGGACAGCATGAGAAGGTTGTCGCCGTGGCGCTTGGTTACGGGCGCTCTGTTTCCTCGCGATTCGCCAATGCCGGTCCACAATGGCTCTACGGCCGGCCAACTCTCGGCCCGAACGGGAAGATAGGCGTCAATGCCGCCTCCCTGCTTCGCATCGAAAACGGAACCATCCGGTATTGGAACAATGACGTGAAATTGACATCCGCAGGCAGACACCAGCCTGTGGCCGTGACGCAGGAGCACAATAGCCTGACGGTGCCGAAACAACTCGATTCCGGTGGCGGTCCACGCCCTATTGTTCAGGAAACTACGCTGCGGGAACTTCGTTCCGGCGGAGCAAGCCGGCAGCATATTCACGTGGAGCAGGAAACCGACTTGTGGCCCGATGACCATCCTTTCACTGGCCACCGCTGGGCTATGGCTGTCGATCTGAACGCGTGCACCGGATGCTCGGCTTGCGTAATCGCCTGCCAGGTGGAAAACAATGTTCCTGTCGCAGGCAAGGACGAGGTGATGCGCAATCGCGAAATGTATTGGCTTCGCATCGACCGCTATTACTCCGGGCAGCCCGGTGATGTCGAGGTCGTGCATCAGCCAATGATGTGCCAGCATTGCGAACACGCTCCCTGCGAGACTGTCTGCCCTGTGCTTGCCACGGTTCACAGCAGCGAAGGCCTCAGTCAGCAGATCTACAACCGTTGCGTCGGCACCCGCTACTGCGCAAACAACTGCCCATACAAGGTACGCCGCTTCAATTGGTTTAAATACTCGCGTGAAGATCGCCTGGCTAACCTGGCGCTCAATCCGAATGTGACGGTCCGGTCACGTGGCGTCATGGAAAAATGCAGTTTCTGTGTACAGCGCATCCAGGATGCCAAGGCTGAGGCCAAACGGGAAAATCGCGCATTGCGTGATGGAGAAATCCAGACCGCCTGCCAGCAGACATGCCCCGCTCAGGCTATCGTATTTGGTGATCTGAACGACCCCAAAAGCAAGGTCGCTCAATGCTTGAAGAGCGTCCGGAGTTATCGAGTACTGGAAGAGCTCAACGTTCGCCCTTCCGTGCGTTATCTGAAAGTTATCCGCAACAAAGAAACGAACAAAGCGGGAGATCATCATGGCTGAAGTTCGTGCCCTCTTGCGACCGGCTCTGATTCAGGGCAATAGAAGTCTCGAGCAGATCACGGGCGATATCTGCGCTCCGATGCTGAGGCGTCCCGGCGCACTTTGGTGGATTGGTTTTCTGGCAGCATTTTCCTTGCTTGCACTCGGTGCAGCCGCGGTCACGTATCAAATCGCCACCGGCATTGGCACATGGGGGCTGAACAACACAGTCGGATGGGCATTCGGTATTACGAACTTTGTTTTTTGGATCGGGATTGG
>CAYYTC010000103.1:0-14578 GCA_964474425.1 uncultured Acidobacteriota bacterium | reverse complement strand
CGGGGCTATTTTCTGCCGGCCCTCCGGGCCTGGATGTCGCATTTCGCGACAGAAATTAACTAAGGACGGCTCTCCGGGGCCGTCCGCCTAAACTGGGCGGCTCTTGAAAGCCATTCCCGCGTGAAAGGATATCACGGCTTGAAGGCTTCTACGATGCCGTCCATATGTTCGCCCTGGCGCAGGAGATGCGCGCGAACGAATCCGGCCTTCACCAGCCCGGACTTGATCTCCTCGTAGGTGTAGGTGCCGCCGCCCGTTGTCCCCACGAGCATATTGATCGCGAAAATGGCGCCATCCCTGGGATGGGCCCGGTCGGGCGCCATAATATGGTCTCGAATAAGAATCCGGCCGCCGTGTTCGAGAGAACCGAAGGCTTTCCTGTAAAGGTCGAGATTTTGCTCCGGGCTGTTGGAATGGATGATGGCGGAAATCAAGACCAAATCATGTCCGGTCGGGAATTCCTGCCGGTGAAAATCTCCGGCGACCAGGCGGGTCCGGTCCAGCAATCCTTCACTGCGGAGCCGCTCACGGGCCATTTCGACAACGGGCGGCAGGTCGAAGAGCGTTGCCTGCATTTCGGGCACTGCCCGCAGAAATGCAATTGTGTAGGATCCCGACCCTCCGCCCACGTCCAGCAGCGATCTCGCCGAACCGGGTTCAACGGCCGCAACGACCTTTGCCGCCAGGGGTGCGGCAACGACGTGCATCGCTCCTATGAAGGCGCGTAGTTCGTCCATATTCCGCTCGAACTGAAATTCGTTTGCGGACGCATTTCTCCCGCGCGCCACGTCGGTGAGGCAGGACCATCGCTGCCACAGGGAGTTGACATGCAGAACCATGGGAAGGATCGATTCGGAAGAGCCCTCCGCCAGCAGGCGGGATACGGCGTTTTCACAATGATAGGCCTGTTCTCTTTTGGCGAGAAAATCCATGGCCACCAGGGCATCCAGCAAAAATGACAGGGCGCGTGCGTCGGCCCCGATTGTGCGGGCGGCCTCGCTCGCCGTAAGCGGAGTCCTGCTCAGGAGTGTAAATAGATTCAGCTCCGCCGCAGTGAGCAGAATCCTTGTTTCCATAAAACCCTGTGCCAAATGCAAAACGCTTTCCACATTGATTTCAGCCTTCATGCGCCACCTGATCGTATAAATAGGTTCCAAGGGACACTCCAGGGCTAGGTCCCGCCGCTATTCCCCGCTGAGACCGCCGGCCCAGGGCGAGTTCAGATGATTGGAAACGGATGGGCCGATCCTTTCCACACGGCGGATTTTGCCGTTTTCGATGAGAAACGCCTCCGTTACCAGGATGCTGGAAGGGCGGTTGAAGCCCTTGAACTCATAGGAACGGCCATCGGAAAGAACGCCCTTGCTTACCGTGCCCTGGTCAAACACCGCATGAGCCCAGACGATCCCGCGTTCCCGGTCTACCACGGGGTATCGGCGTTCCAATGGCCGCCATCATTTTCGGCACTACGACTGCGGACATGCCCGGACAGATCCTGCCGATATACTTTTCCCCGTCATAAATGAACTCATCGCCCACCTTATGCTGAAAGTGGCAGGGATATTTTTCCTCATCCCCCGCAAAGCCGATCACAGTCGCTTTGACCTTGAACATACAGACCTCCTTTCCAAGTGATTTGGATATTAGTGCAACCGCACGCTTCAGCCGGTATCCGCCGGGCATCCTGCCGTAATCCGGATTTATCCGGAAAAATTTTTATCGGATAAGAGTAATGCCTAAAATCCGTTTCTGCTATAAAATATTGCTACCCCCGTTTTGGCATAATCCTGGGATAAACCGGATCCCGTTCCAGGCTCAGTCCGGACGGACTTGATGGCGAAATGAACGACAATCCACCGGAACTTGCTCCATCGACGCAAGCTCATCAGCCGACCGAGACCCTTGAGTTTCGCGTTGCGGAGCGCACAGCCGATTTGGACAGGGCGATCCAAACGCTGAGCGCCGAACGCTTGCGTTTCAACGAGGTGCTCGACGCGCTTCCTTTATATGTCATCCTTTTGACACCGGACTATCACGTTCCCTTTGCCAACCGTTTCTTCGAAGAGCGGTTCGGGAAATCCGGCGGGGCCCGCTGCTACGAGTATCTTTTCCACCGCTCCGAGCCTTGCAGCAATTGTGAAACCTACAAGGTGCTCAGGACAAATAGCTCCCACCGCTGGAAATGGACAGGGCCCGACGGCCGAAAATACGATATCCACGATTTCCCCTTCACGGATGTGGACGGCAAGCCGCTCATCATGGAAGTGGGATTTGACGTCACCGAGCAGATCCGGAATGAATTTGCGCTCCGGGAAAAAACGAACGAGGTTCAGCGGCTGGCCGACCAGCTTCGCGCACTCGCCGTGGATCTTTCGCAGGCGGAACTGAAGGAGCGCAAGCGGCTGTCCAGAATTTTGCACGATCACATACAGCAGCTTCTTGTGGCGGCGCGGATGCAGGTAGGATGGCTAAAATCCGTTGGCAGCCTGGACAGTGTCTACGCTGCGGCCCGGGAAGTGGACGGCATTCTCGGGGAAGCCCTGGAATCATCCCGTTCCCTGACGATTGAGCTCAGTCCCCCTATCCTCCATGAAGCGGGCCTGACCGGAGGTTTGAACTGGCTGGCATCCCAGATGTTCGAGAAGAATCACTTCAGGGTCAACCTTCGATCCGACAACCATGCGGAGCCGGCCACCGAAGAAATGCGGTTCCTTCTCTTTGAATGCGCGCGGGAACTGCTTTTCAACGCCGTGAAACACGCCGATGTTTCGGAAGCGCACGTCACCCTCCTGAGAACAAGAGACGGCCACATACGGTTGATCGTTAGAGATGAAGGAAAGGGCTTTGATCCCGATCTTCTCAAGAAGCGCAGCGCCGGAGAGGCCAGCTTCGGTCTTTTCAGCATCCAGCAGCGCCTGACTCACCTCTGCGGCGACATGAGAATTGCCACGGCGCCCGGAAAAGGGACGAGCATTATCCTGACTTTGCCCGTCGCCGGCCCCCAGGAGGGCCGTGGTGCGGCGGCCCGCACCGCAGCCGAGGAGGGCCGCGCCAATGGAGCGCCCGTGGGCGATAAAACGGCCATTTACCGGGTCCTTATTGTTGACGATCACAAGATCGTTCGTGAGGGGCTGGCCGGCCTGATGCAATTCGAGTCGGATATCGAGGTCGTGGGTCAGGCTGCGGACGGATTGCAGGCCATCGAGTTGTCGGAGAGATTTCAACCCGACGTGGTTGTCATGGATGTCAACCTCGGCGAAATGAATGGCGTGGAAGTCACCAGGAAAATCCTGGCCGGGAATCCCGGCATACGCGTGATCGGGCTGTCCATGCACGTCGATCCTGCCATCGCCCGCGGCATGCGCGATGCCGGCGCAGCGGCATATCTAAACAAAGGGGCGCCGTCCGAGGATCTGCTCGCCACTATCCGCGCCTGTGCCCGGAGCTCCCGTTCAAAAACTCCCGGTTAAGCCCCTCTCAGTCAGGCGCCTCCGGCAAAGCCGGAGGCTTGAAAGATTGGAGCCGCTCAAAGCGGTTGAAGGAGTTACGCCGGTCTTGAACGCTGACTTACGCGGGCAAAAGCCGATGAGGCGCTTCCAATCCCCGCAGGGCTGCCGAGCGAGCCACAGATTTCTACAATTCCAGGCCGGGTGTCAAAAAAATTCGTGAAATCCCGGCCCGCTTTTTTATATGATTTCGCTTCACTATTTCCGTTGAACAATTGTGAGTTTCTTCAAGGCTTCTTGTCCTTGAAGCCCAGGAGCAAACTCCGAGGCTTGAAAACTCGAAAAGGTCCGAAGGAGAAGACCATGAATGTACTGATACGCTGTCTGCCGATTTTGGCGTTGATGGTGAACCTGCTCCCTGCTGCAGCCGCTCCAGCCACCCAGGAAACACTGGAGGTGCTGAATCCGATGGGGTCGATTGAGCCGCCCCAAATATACGGGCTCTCGCCCCGGGTTTCGGATCTGGCCGGCAAAAGGATCGCCCTTATGCACAACAATAAACCGGGCGCTTCCAATCTTCTCGATGTCCTGGAAACGCTGTTGAAGGCGAAGTACCCGGGCGCAAGCTTCTCGCGCGGGTTTCAGACGCAGCCGGTACAGCCGCCGAAGGATCCGGATATGTACAAAAAGGCGGCGGCGGCTAGCGACGTCTTCATTTTTGCCATGGGGGACTGAGGAACCTGCACGTGGTGGGGTTCCCACCACACGATGCAGATGGAAAAGCTGGGCGTTCCCGGAGTGCTGCTCGCCAGCTCGCAGTTCCTTACGGACGCAAGATCGGCTGCCGCAGACTGGGCGATGCCCGGCATACGTATCGTCTCTATCCCATCGGACAAATGGTATCGGTTTCGCGGAACGGTGAATGAAGTGCGGCCACTCGCGGAGGCGGCCCTGGACCCGATCATCAAGGCCCTCACCGCTCCCTTGACCGCCCAGGAGGCAAAGCCGCCCCAGCAGGCGAAGGTAGAGCTCCCTCCGATAAAAATAACCGGAGCCGGCTATGCTGACGCCGTCCAAAAGATGAATGAGCATTTCCTCAAAAACCACATGGGCGACGGGCTGCCCCTTGTGCCCCCGACCCGGGAGGCCGTTGACGCAATGCTCAAAGGCACCTCGCATTCCCGCAACGAGGTCATCGGCAAAATCCCCATGAAGTTCGGCATTGCCACGGTTGAGAAGATCGCGATCAATGCCGTGATGGCGGGCGCCAAACCGGAATACTTTCCCGTAATCCTTACGGCAATGGAGGCATTCTGCTCCGGGGAGTTCTGGCACATGATGGGATCCTCCGGCAGTTTTACGCTCGTCATCATGGTAAACGGGCCCATCGCCAAAGAGATCGATATGAACTCGGGGATCGGTTTCCTGGGCGACTGCTGGCGCGCCAACAGCACGATCGGGCGCAGCGTGCGGCTGGCGACGCGCAACATCGGCCACACCTGGCCGGCGGAAAACGATATGGCCCTGGTCGGCCGTCCATCGGCTCATACCTTTTTCACATTTGCCGAAAACGAAGAGATGAATCCATGGGAGCCCTACCACATGAGCATGGGCTATAAAAAGGAAGACAGCACGGTGACGGTGACGAAGGTGGGGTCGTATTTCGGAGCTTCAGGTCAAACGGTAGGAGGCGGCGCCGTCGCAACCTGGACCGCCCAGTCCATCCTGGATGGAATGGCGCGACTCTCGTCGTCCAAGGGCGGCGGCTATTACACCTGGTTCCACCCGGAAGGCGCCCAGGCGCTGGTGGACGCAGGCTTCACCAGCCGCAGCAAAATTCAGGAGTGGTTTTCCGGTAAAACCGGAGTCTTGCCCAAAAATATATCGGTCGCCGTCACCGGCGGCGTCCCGGGGTACTCGATGATCTGGAGTTACGAACTGAATGCCCATGTGACCAAGAAGATCCGGGGCGCCACCCTTACCAAAGCCGGCCGCTAATTGCCAGGGGACAGTCACCAGTGTCCCCAGGGGGACACTGGTGACTGTCCCCTAGATAATACCTTTTTGGATCAGGATCTCGAGGGTCCATCGCGCAGCGTTCCCCACCACGCTCATGCATTTGGACGGATCGGAATGTCCGCCCGCCTCTTCAAACGCTTTCCAGTCGTCGGAGTTTTGAAGGTTGAAGGACCGGCCGAAAAGTTTTGACTGGACCGAGGGACACAGCATGGAGCCATATTCCCTTATAAACCTCTCACTCAACGACCTGGCCGCCGCCATGGCTTCAGAGAGGCATTCCATACCCTCCGGAATCGGATGCGTTGCCGAGACCATGCGGGCGGGGCGGCCGAGGTAATAGTCCAGCACTATGGTTCCGCCGATCACGCCGCCGCAGGCGCCCGTCGTAAGACCCGCCTGGCCTCCGCATGAAGACGTGGCAACCTTGACAACGATATCTTCAAACCCAAGGATTTCATGCAGCGCCGCCACCGTGCACTGGGAACAGCTGCCCGAATATTTTTCGAAATGGACACCCAGCTCAAAGGCCTTCTCCAGCAGCTGGCTCTGCGGCAACCCGCGATATTTTTCCGATACCAACTTTTTTTCCGGCAAGAGAACCCGACCTTTCCAAAAAACAGCCACGAATTATCACGGATCGTGCAATTCGTGGCTGTTTGGATCCCAAAACCGACTACATCAGGCCGCTGTAGAAATCATTTCCCTTGTCATCCACCAGGATGAAGGCAGGGAAATCCTCGACCTCGATTCTCCAGACCGCTTCCATTCCCAGTTCGGGATAGTCAATGCATTCGACTTTTTTGATATTTTCCTCCGCCAGCAAAGCTGCCGGCCCGCCGATAGACCCGAGATAGAAACCTCCGTGTTTTTTGCAGGCATCGGTCACCTGCCTGGATCGATTCCCCTTGGCGATCATTATCATGGAACCGCCGTTGGATTGCAGCAGGTCGACATAGGAATCCATGCGTCCGGCCGTGGTGGGCCCAAAAGATCCGGATGGTTTGCCCGGAGGGGTTTTGGCCGGCCCCGCGTAATAGATCGGGTGATTCTTCAGGTAGTCGGGCAACGGTTTGCCCGCATCGAGAAGCTCCTTGAACTTGGCGTGGGCGATGTCCCGGCCGACAATGATGGTGCCGTTCAGGGAAAGCTGCGTGGCGATAGGATACTTGCTCAATTCGGCCAGTATCTGTTTCATCGGCTGATTGAGGTTGATCTTGACGACACCGTGCTCGTGCTTCCCGCGGTATCGGTCGGGGATCAGGCGGCCCGGATTCGTGTCCATCTGTTCGAGCCAGATGCCGTCCTTGTTGATTTTGGCTTTGATATTGCGGTCCGCCGAGCAGGATACGCCCATACCGACGGGGCAGGAAGCGCCGTGACGCGGCAGGCGTATGACACGCACGTCGTGAGCAAAGTACTTGCCTCCGAACTGTGCGCCGATGCCGCACTCCTGGGCCGCTTTGAGCAGCCTGGCTTCCATCGCAAGGTCGCGGAAAGCCTGGCCGCCTGCGTTGCCCGAGGTCGGCAGGTGATCCAGGTATCCGGCGGAGGCCAGCTTGACGGACTTGAGGGTGCTCTCGGCGCTGGTGCCTCCTATCACAAACGCCAGGTGATAGGGAGGACAGGCTGCAGTGCCCAGGGTTTTCATCTTGGCCACCAGGAATTTTTCCAGGCTCTCCGGATTCAGCAGGGCCTTGGTTTCCTGGAACAGGAAGGTTTTGTTGGCGCTGCCGCCGCCTTTGGCGATAAACAAGAAACGATACTCATTCCCGTCGGTAGCGTAAATATCGATCTGGGCGGGCAGATTGCATCCGGAGTTGACCTCCTTGTACATATCCAGCGCAACAGTCTGAGAGTAGCGGAGGTTCTCTTCGGTATATGTCTTAAAAACCCCTTTGGACAGGAATTCCTCATCCTGGCCGCCGGTCCACACTCTCTGGCCTTTTTTGGCCACGATGGTGGCCGTGCCCGTGTCCTGGCAGAAAGGCAATTCAAATTTGGCCGAGACTTCCGCGTTGCGCAGCATGGCGATGGCGACGCCGCGGTCGTTATTGGAAGCTTCCGGGTCTTTGAGAATCCCGGCGACTTGCTCGTTGTGCCCGGGGCGCAGCAGGAAAGAGACATCCCTCATGGCCTGGTTGGCCAAAAAGGCCAGCGCTTCAGGCTCGATCTTGAGGATCTCTTCGCCATCGAGCAGGGTTGTGCCGACGAAATCTTTGGTCAGGAGGCGATAGGGCGTGTCATCCTTTGACAGAGGGAATGGATCCTGGTATTTGAATTCCACCATGTTACTCTCTCCTTATTTTCATTGAACCATCTATGAAGAAGGGGCAAGCTGCCCAACTATTCCCGCTATTATAGGCAAATGAAATACCTCTGTCGACAACCTCGATCAAACGACCGTAAAAAGCCTTAATCCCCGGCAAAGATACCGGGCTTGCCGATGGGGTTCTTTGGTCTGATACTGAGGATCGCTTGATGCGGTTCTGCACGGATTCCATCAGGAATTGCGGGCAGAATCCTCCGGCACGATGAATAGGGTCCGCTTCTCGAGTCCGCGCAGGATAGTAAGCTTAGAGGCAACGCCAAGCGTGGCCTCCGTCAAGAGCAGATGCAAGTCATCGATGCCCGGCGTAGGATGCTCGCCATAGGCCAGCAGGATATCTCCTTCCATAAGGCCGGCGCGCTGTGCAGGGCTGCCGGATTCCACCGATACAACCAGGATGCCCGTTTCCAGCGGCAGGCGGTGGAATCGGATGACGCGCCGGGGCAGGGAGATATTCTGCCCTGCAACGCCGATAAAACCGCGGCGGATCCGCCCGTCGCGGATCAGGCGGCTCGCCACGAACTTTGCGGTGTTGATCGCGATGGCAAAACAGATTCCCTGGGCCGGAAGGATGACCGCGGTGTTGACGCCTATGACCTCGCCCCGCGAGGTGACCAGCGGGCCGCCGCTGTTTCCGGGATTCAGGGCGGCATCGGTCTGGATGATGCTGTCGATCAGACGGCCCGAGGTTGACCTCAGGGAACGCCCCAGGGCGCTGATAACGCCCGTAGTCACGGTGCACTGGAAACCGAAAGGATTCCCGATGGCAATCACCAGTTGCCCCACTCTTGCCCGCTGCGAATCCCCAAGCGATGCGGGCGCCAGGGAGGGGGCCGAAATGCGGACCACGGCCAGATCCGTATCCGGATCATCCCCGATAAGCTCAGCTTCATAACGATTGCCGTCGGTCAACACAACCTCGATCCGCGAGGCGCCGTGGACCACATGGCTGTTGGTGAGCACAAAGCCGTCCGGTGTGAAAATGAAGCCGGATCCGTGGCGCCGGTCCGCTATATGGGATTGTGTTTCCTGGCGGCCGCAGCAGGCGCTGCATTGTCGCCGAGAGAGGCAGGATTGGGGTGGCTCGCCCTTGGATTCGGCTGGCTGCATATCGTTTACGGCGCGTATATCGCCAGGAGGCATAATGGCTAAGAAGGGCAAAGCAAAGCATCCTTCCCCTAATGAACTGGACCCTTTGATCCACGAGCGCCTGCGCCTGGGAATCCTCTCCACGCTTGCAGTGCAGGAATCCATCTCCTTCACGGAATTGCGCGACCTCCTCCGGACAACCGACGGCAATTTGAGCGTCCAGGCGCGCCGGCTGGAATCCGCCGGTTATGTCACTTGCGACAAGAAGTTTGAAGACCGAAAACCCAAAAGCACGTACCGTCTTACTCCTGCAGGGAGGACAGCCCTTGAAGAATATCTCAAGACGCTCGCCAGCCTTCTGCCGGATCTCGCCCGTGTGCGAAGCCCGGGCGAGCGCGCGCTGCGCGCCAAAATAGACCCTCTTCTGTCCGGTATCTGAAATTGCCGGCTTACCCGGCCGGGGGAGGATGCATGGATCTTTACTTTATAATATAAAGTACTTTTCCAATGGAGATCCCGAATGAACCCTGTCAAGCATCTGGCGGTGATTATGGATGGAAACGGCCGGTGGGCCGAACAGAGGGGCCTGCCGCGATGGAAAGGTCACGAGATGGGAGTGGTTGCAGTCCGGCGGCTCTCGGAGGCGGCACGCAAACGGGGAATCCCCGTTGTGACCGTCTTTGCCTTTTCAAGCGAGAACTGGAAGCCGGCTACCGCCAAGCCTACCGGGAATTCTACTCCTGGTCCAACATCCTGCGCTCCACGGCCCGCCAGGAAAGCCTTCTTGGCGAAGTGCGCCATTTCGCTTACAAGACCGCCTGGAAAAAGTTCGAGCCTTTCTGGGATCTGGCAATCCGCCTGAAGCGCCTCTCCGCCTTAACGCCCCTGCTGGAAAAGCTGCTCTCCGCCTCATCCTCACCCCCGAAAGAAAGTCCGAAGCCGGAACAAAAATATTTATGGGGTCATTGAGATTCTCCGGTGTCAGGCATCTGAGCGGGTCCTTGAGAGAGGTACGTCATGGATCTAATGGAGTCTATGTCTGTGACTTCTTTGCGTTTTGCAAAGAAGTTTTTCTTCCCTTTTAGAATCAAGCACTTTGGCGCGGGTTATTTCTCCCGCGGCTTCAACGCCGAGCGCAGCTTGTCGGCGAGGGTCCCGAAGCCCTCGGGGGAAGGGGTTTTGCCTTCCGCCCACTCACGCACTTCCTCCGCCTCGCGCGCTTCCTGTGCGGCCTTCACACTTAGCCGGATGCGGCGGTTTGCCGGGTCAGCTTCCAGTACCATAACCTCGATGTCCGATCCAACCGGAAAGGCTCGTTGGACATCGCCTTCCTTTGTGATCCCTGTTTCGCTCATCGGGATGAGGCCTGTCCGGCCAGGGGCCAGGAAGACGAAAACGCCGAATTTCTCGTGCCGCTCCACCTTTCCAGTCAGCCGCGCACCGGGAACGATGCCGGTTTGCCTCCCCGCGGCGGATCCGGTCCGCGCCGGGCCTTCGTGAACCAGCGCCACGCCGATCCGTTTCTGTTCAAGGTCGATGGATAGAATCTCGAATGTGCCCGTCATCCCTGCCGAAACCTGGGCCGACCAGCCACCCGATCCTCCGGTCGGCGCAAACGTGGAAGCATGGGCCAGCGCTTCGATGCCAGACTCAAGCTCCACAAACGCGCCGAATTGCGCGATGCGCGTGACCCGGCCAGGCCTCAGCTGGCCCACTTTGTACGTTTCGCCGATGCCTGTCCACGGATCGGCGGAAAGCTGCTTCAATCCAAGGGAGATCTTTTGTTTATCCTCGTCCACGCCCAGAACCTTGACCGTGATCTCCTCGCCCGGATTGACGATCTCGGAAGGAACCGACACGCGGGACCACGACATCTCCGACACATGGAGCAGGCCCTGAACACCGGCGCCGAGATCGACGAAGGCACCGAAATCGCGTATGGACCTGACACGGCCGGTCATGACAGCACCGGGGACGATCCTGTCGCGGACTTCGGCGGCGTGTGCCTGCTGTTCCTCCTCGAGGAGCGCCCGCCGGGAGAGCACGATATTCGAGCCGCCTTCCTTGTACTCGATAATCCGGAACAGGTAGACCTGCCCTTCGTGCGCCGACGCGTCTGCGCCGCGGACGTCGATCTGGGAAATGGGGCAGAACGCGCGCTGGCGGCCAAGGCGCACCTCGTAGCCTCCCTTGATCGCCCGTTCAACCTTCCCTTCCACCGGTAGGCCGCTGTGAAACGCGTCTTCAAACTGCCGGTCGCTCGCAGCCGCTCCCGCCAGCCTTCGGGAAAGCGTCAACCCGCCCGCCGTCGACACCACCATCGCCTGTATGGAATCGCCAACCGCGACTTCGACCTCGCCGTCGGCGTTCCTCAATTCGTCGGTCTGGATGACCGCCTCGCCCTTGCCTCCAACGTCAACCAGCGCTACTTCCGGGCCGATGCTGACGATCCTGCCCTCAATGATTTCGCCCTTCCCGAGTTGCCTGACTTGAAGCGAAGCCTCGAACATGGCGGCAAAGTCTTCTTCCTCCGGATCACTCACAGCGCACTCCGTTTCTTGACGGTTATTCAACTGCCGGCACTTCTTCCCTGGCAAATGACTTTGGATTGTACCAACAGGATCCACGTCTTTGGAAGCAGGAACTAGCCTCCGGACTCGGTTCGCAAACAGCCGTGGGTATAGTTCGGGCGGAGGGAGCAAAACTTATCTTCCGATGGTCTAACCCGGCTGTTCCGATGCCGTCCGCTTCCGAAGGCCGTATCGAAAAAATCTACATGGCTTGGGTGAAAGGGCAATTGGGCGGCTCACGGCATTGGCAAGACAGCCCGGCTGCCCGCCTGATGCCGGAAGAATCCAGGGCAAGAAGTTCACGGGGGCTTTCAGGCACTGGGCAGGCAGAGGGTTTCTCCCCGTCTACTTTCCTCTTGTCCCCCGCGAAGGAAACGCATATAAATTCAGGGTTGGCTATTATTTCAGAACCGTGCAAAGGGTGAGAGACACCATACCTTTTGCGGAGCTTCAAAGGGAGGGTGCAAAGCCCAACAAAACCTAATGGGAGAATAATTCCATGGAAATCAGATTAAGCGCAAGCGGTCAAAACTCACTATCCACCAAAGCCTGTTTCAGCGATGAGAACGGCTTCGAGGTCGCCTCGACCATCGTTATGGGAAAGAAGGACGCGATTCTCATTGACGCGCAGTGGACGTTGTCCAACGCCCACCGCGTCATCACCGAAATCCTGGAAACAGGCAAGAACCTCACCGCTATTTATCTCTCGCACGCGCACCCGGATCACTATTTTGGAGCCGGCGTCATCGCGCAGTCTTTCCCCAAAGCCCGCGTCGTGGCGATACCCTCCGAAGCCGACATCATGAACAAGCAGTTCTTCGGCAAGATCGAGCATTGGGAAGGCATTATCGGATCCCACAACGTTTGCCGGGTCTCCGCAAAGATCGAGCCCCTGAAAGAGAACCGCCTCGAGCTGGAAGGACAACCTCTTGAGATCATGACAAAGGTCATGGGGGACATGCGGTACAACACCATGGTGTGGATCCCGTCGATCAAGACCCTGGTTGCCAGCGACGTGCTCTTCAATCAGGCGCACCCGTTCACCTGCGAACTCACCAAGGAAGAGCGCGCGCAGTGGATCGCCGATGTCGACAAGATCGAAAAGATGGGCGCCGAAGTGATCATTCCCGGCCATCAAAAGCCGGGGATGCAGTTTGACAAGAGCTCTCTCGACTTCACCCGGGAATACATCGTCGCCACCGAGGAGGAACTGGTAAAACAGGACACGGTTGCGGGCTTCTACTATGCCATGGCGGACCGCTTCCCGCAGGCGAATCTCGTGCGTCTCAGCAACGGAATGAACGCCGCCGTATTCAAGGGCGGGCTGGATTGGAACTGGCGCGAAATTCAATAGGCGCTTCTGACCGCTGTGGATCGTTGAGTCCCGCATCTCAATGCGGGACTCGACGCCCGCAAGCGCTGCACTCGTTCCTCCTGCAAATAGCCCTGAGGAATCCTTGTCAACTCTAGCGGCAAGAGATCCGCACGGGATGAACCCTTATCTTTCTGCCGCCTGCCGGAGGGCGCAAAGCATTGCATTTGCGGCCCTCGCAGCATCCCGCAAGACCCTATACCGCAATAATTAGCGCGATTTATCAATGAACACCTGATGCGCATGGAACTGGATCCCGTTTCTGTGGAAGCCGCACGAATCCGAGCCGGCGTTCTCCTCTGAAATTCCTCCAGTGCCCCAAAGATGTCCGGCTGCCAACCCTGCTCTTGCGGCCGGCCTTCCCGAATCCCGTCGGGACCGATTTCATGGCGCGATGACAAAGGTCTTTTTATTTCAAGCTCATCCGGTGAAAAATCCGGATAGCCGATGTATTTGGCCGAATCCAAATGCTGTATGTGTCATTATCTAATGACAATTGACATGCTTTTTATTAAATGATAATTTTTTAATGGTAACGCAGAGTAATCCTCTGGGGGGGGAGGCAATCCGGCCAGGGATTTTGCCGCTCCCCCCTCTTTATTTGCCCCCGCAGATCCCGACAGGGTTGTTTGAGGTAATACGGGAATGGAAGAACAGCTGAATTGCGGAGGGGAGGAGCAAGAGAGTAACCAGAAATTCCTGGCCGGGAGTTTGGGGCCAATTTGACTTTCAGTCCATGCGCACGGAACAGGGAGCCTACTAGCTGGGCCCCGCGCGATACCGAATTTGAGCCAAAAGGCGCCTGAAAGGCGCCAATTCCCTGTTTCGACTTCGCTGGGTTAACGATCAGGAGATAGTTTCATGGGTAACAGCAGATATTGGATGGTAATTTTCACGCTTTTGATCCTGTGGGTCGCTGCTCCGGCAGCGGCAGCCGCAAAAGGATCGGATCACGGTTCCGCCAATGTGACCGTGCTAAACGACGTCTTCGCCGCAGGAAATGAAATCAAAGCCGGAGAATATAACGTGAAGTGGGAAGCCAACGCTTCAGAAGCTACCGTAACATTCATTTTGAAGGGAAAAGCGGCAGCCAAAGTTCAGGGCAAAATTGTCGAGATGGAAAACAAAACTGTGTACGATACCATACAGACCGCAAAAGACTCCTCAGGCCGTGAATCCCTGAAGACACTGCTCCTCGGCGGCAAAAAATTCAAAATCGTATTTGAATAGAAATAACGGAAAATCCGCTACATAAGCGAGCGCCGGAGGCTCAGCACCGATGGGACTCCATCGCCGGCGAGCCTTCGGCCTCCATACGCCTCCGCTCTCCATAAAGCAAAACCTGTAACCGCACTCTTTGGAATAAAAGCCGCCCTCTTATTATTACGGGATACGGTTGTATCCCGCTGCGAATCAGAGATTCAGCAGGGTCCGGCCTCAGCGCCATGCGGGTCAAGCATGCGGCCCAACTTCCCGATCTTTTTGTTCCCGAAGTAATAGTCCTCGCCGACAAGAACAAGGCCCGGAGGCCCATTCCTCTCTTTCTGCGGCTTGGGCGGAAAACCGGAGGGTGGCCGATGCATCCCGGAATCCCATGCCTGGTCCCTCTTTGCGGGAACGATGCGGCATTCGAACCACAATTTCGGAGGAAAACACTTGGCCGGATGCAAATGGAGAGTGCTACAATCGCCCAATCAATTGCGGCACGGGGTATATTCTTCATTGTCTTTGGAACTGATATGTCGCACTTTCAATC
>CAYYTC010000102.1:0-15129 GCA_964474425.1 uncultured Acidobacteriota bacterium | reverse complement strand
TGCACAGGGCGAAAATAGAAATTGTGCCCTTCACCGCCGAACAGGCAGATGTGGCGCGCCAGGCATGGATGAAGTTCGGAAAAAGCCGGCACCAGGCTTCGCTGAATCTCGGGGACTGCTGCTCCTATGCGCTGTCGCAAGTATCCGGAGAGCCCCTGCTGTTTAGGGGCGGCGATTTTGCCCTGACCGACGTTCAAAACGCCACGGATTTTAGTGCCACGAATTAACACGGATTTAAATTAGTGGAATTCGTGGCGTTTTTGGTTTTTGAGCCCAATTCTGCAGCTTCAAGCCAGGGACGCGGATGAATTCCCGCTCGTTGTTTGTTACCAGCACCAATCCAAGCGAAAGAGCGTGCGCGGCAATCCAGAGGTCGTTATTGCCAATAACGCAGCCACGCCTCTCCAATTCTGCTCGGATTTCACCATACCGTTCTCCCGCCTCGGATCCCAGTGCCAGAACCGGTATCACCTTCGCCAGTTCTTGAAGAATGCTCCGGGCCTCGTTTCGATAACGACTTTTGCAGGCGCCATAGCAGAGTTCACCGTAGGTGACCGACGACATGCCCACGTCGCCCGGCTTCAGTTTCCTGAAACGCTCCAGTACCTCCGAAGGGTGATGCCTTGCGATGTAAATGCAAATGTTTGTGTCCAGCAGATAGCCCAAAGCCATCAGAAGCCCTCCCGCGGCTGCGGCGGCGCGTCCTCCCGGCCCTGCTCCATGAAATCGGCAGGGAGGCTGGCCAACAATTCATAGGCACGAACCATGTTTCCACCCGCCTTGCGCAGAACGACCTCATCGCCTCGACGGAAAATCAGGACTTCGTCCACGTCAAATTGATACTCCTTGGGCAGACGCACTGCCTGGGAGTTTCCGCTTTTGAATACCCTCGTCGTCTTCATAGACTATAGTATATACGGTAGGTATATACAAATCAAGGAGTGCAAATGACACGGAAATAAATTCGTGGAATTGGTGGCGTTTTTCAGGCCATGTGGCGATAGAGAAGACGGCCGGCGGCTATCAGGGCCGGCTTGGGAAGGCCGCGGAGCAACGGGTGATAAACCTTAAGAGGTTTCGATAGCGGATACCGATAGTAATCCAATTCCCGGCGCGTAGCGCCCCAGCGCTCTTTGAATTTGGCCAGCCCCACCGCTTCAAGCGCTTCACGCCCCAGATCCATTTCCTGCATGCCGGCGGTTTTGGCGTCCTCGATCGTTTTCCACAAAAGCAGCTGCATGCCGCCCAGCCTGTTGTCCTCTACCCTCGATCCGCCGTATTTGTAAACCAGCTTCTGCTTGTGCCGCAGAGTCAGGATCGCCGAAACCATGCGCCCCCGGAAGCGCGCAACCCGGATCGTCGCTTTGTCTCCCATCGCGTCGAGCAGGTTTCGGAACCAACGCCGCGGCTGAGGCGGAAGTCCGTGCCTCTTTCGGGTGATTACCTGCATAGTATAAAAATCATCCAGCAGCACGTCCGACCGGCCCGCTTCCGAGGTCAGATTTTCCCGGTCCGCACGACGGATTTTCCTCCGTATGCAATCGGGGTGAAGTCTGCGAGAAATATCTTCAAGCGAAGGGCGCAGATCCAGCATGTGGATCGTGAATTTTTGAGAGCAGGAAAAAGGAGTTACAACGGATTCTGTGAGCGGTCTCAGCTCCGCATATTTCAGGTGATCGGAATCAACTGTTTCCCGCACCGCTGCAAGCAGCCGAGGCAGTTCGTCCGCCGACGCGAGCGGTTGGCAGTGATCGGAGAAGGGAAGAGAGACCAGGCGGTTGCCTGTCAGGATGCTTCGGACGCGGCAGAAGGGAATGCCGTCCGCGAGTGGGCCGCCGGGCGCGGAGGAAGTTATTGCGGCCGGTTCAAAACCGTATGTACGTTTGAGAGCGCTCAGCCACTCGGGCGTATGGAATACTGATGAGTCGGGATGGCGCTCGACGAATTCGGCCCACCGGGTGTCTTGTAGAGGATCAATCCAATAGATCATTGACAGTTTTTTGCATCCCCAATAACACTCACGATTTCAATGATTCATATCGGTGAATTTAGCAAAATCCGTGGCGTTTTTATACGCGGTGTAAGCGGTAACGGTGGATACGCACGGCAAATCCCTTTTCCTCTGAACGCACGATCGATCCCTGGCACGAAATGGTCACCTTCAACGGAAAATGCAGCCGGATGTCCAGCTTTGATTCCGGCTGAATCTCTTCATCCGCGCGAACCAGTATCCCCGTGCGGCTGATGTTGACCGTTCGGGCATCGTGCCAGTCGGGTACGCCGCTTTCCCGATACTGCAGGGGGATATGCATCGGGAAACGCTGGGCACGAGGTATATGAGGCGCACTTGCCATAACCATCTCTCTGCACACAACCGGATTTCGTGATATGAGCCTATGCCTTCGTTTAATAACATGAAATGGCTCTTTGGTAGGGAACAGGACTGTACTTTGGTGCTATACGCTTAGGCTTCGCGGACCAGCTTGTTCTTCAGCGAGTAGCGTGCCAGCTCCATGCGCCCCGATACGCCGAACTTGCTGAAAATGCGTGTCAGGTGATATTTCACCGTGCGTTCGCTCAGGCGCAGGTCGCGGGCGATCTCCTTGTTGGAGCATCCGTTGACGATCGCTTCGACAATCTGCAGCTGCTGGACCGAAAGAGAGTGCGTTTGCTGCTGCGCCTGCTGTTCGACGCGAGTCGAGAGCGAGCAGAGAGCATTTACCAGTTCACCGATTCCCGAATGGTTGATCCAGTATTCGCCCGCATTCACGGTGCGGATAGACTTCAGCAGCAGGGAAGTGGCGTCGTTCTTGTGCACGACCCCGCGGGCGCCCCAGAGAAGGGCCTGGATAATTTCACCGTTTGTAATCGTATCCACCAGCAGGATGGACCGAGCGCCGGTCCGGATGGTGACGTTGCGGAGCGATTCGAGACCCGGGCGGCGGCGCAACTCCTTATCCATCAGCAAAATATCGGGATTGAGATCGGCCGTGAGCTGCGGCAGTCCCTCGCCGTCGTCCGTTTCGCCAACAACGGCAAACTCCGGCTCCAGTTCCAGCAGGCGTCGAAGCACCTCACGGAACATCTTATGACGGTCGGCGATCAGGATTCGGATGGACATAGAGCGACTATTAAACAACAAATTATCTGAAATCGCAACGGCACATAGAGTGACGGAATTGAGCCTTCCGGTTTGCGCAGAGCCGTCCGGCTCATGTATACCTAAAACCTACCATACCCTTTGTACCAAATCGGGCGCGTCTGGAGAGACGGTCTCAAAACTGCTGCCCCGATAGGGGCAGATTCACACAGCCCAGGGTTGGCGGCGCTTTTTGCCGCCTACCCTGGGTATCCAACCATGGCAAAATCTATCCCGTAGGGATTGTGTCGGGAGATTGGCCGGGATGATTTATGTCGTGTATCAAAACACAACCCCTTCGGGGTAGGTCTCTCTATCGATCGCCTTCCCAGGGTAGGCCGCAAAAGGCGCGGCCAACCCTGGGCTTTGAGACGCTGCCCTTACAGGGCAGTCGCAGCGTTCGCGGCTGGGCTTTGAGACGCTACACCCTTTCAAGGCAGTAGCAGGGTTGGCGGCTCCGAATTGGCATAGCGGTGATTCATTTGCAATGCTTCGAGATCCTCGCAAGTAATTTTGAGACAATCTCTCAAGAGCCTACCGGCTTATGTGTATTTAAAACCTGCCATACCTTTTGTGCTAAATCGGGTAGGTCTGGAGATCCGTCCTCACGAAAAACCATATCCCTACCCCTCGTATATTTTCGTGAGAACCGCTCTCCAGAGCGGTTCGATTAGCAAATACCTGGTTAAAGCTTTATCGGACCGGTCTGGAGACCGGTCCTCACGAAAAATTAAACAAAAAGCACCAAAATTTGGCGAAATACCACGCATTATTCATATCGGCAGGATGTGTTTTTGCCGGACGTCAAATATCCTGCAATACAATTTTGCCATTCCGCGTTACACTATAAAGCTTGCCGACATCCAGGTTTTTATTCGCGCAATAGTTTAAGTAAATTGGGGCTATCCTGAATGGGTATATCACCGTGGGAGATGACATGAAGATTCTTCACGTGGTTGGGGCACGGCCGAATTTCATGAAGGTCGCGCCGGTTCACGCGGCTTTGGCCGCGCGGGAAGGCATCCGGCAGGTTCTCGTTCATACCGGTCAGCATTACGACATTTCCATGTCGGATATTTTCTTTCAGCAGCTCGGCATCCCCGAACCTGAATACAACCTCGGTGTAGGCTCCGCAAGCCACGCGCAACAGACTGCCGAGATCATGATACGCATGGAACCGGTCCTTCTTGAGAAAAAACCGGACCTGGTGCTCGTTTACGGCGACGTCAACTCCACGGTGGCGGCAGCCCTTGTCTGCTCGAAACTGCTGATCCCGATAGGGCACGTTGAAGCCGGACTGCGCTCCTTCGACCGCACCATGCCCGAGGAGATTAACCGCGTGCTCACGGACCGTTTGGCGGATTACCTCTTCACACCATCAATAGACGGAAATGAGAACCTGATCCGTGAAGGGGTTTTGCCGGAAAAGATACACATGGTCGGGAATGTGATGATTGATACGCTCGTCCGGCTTTTGCCACAGACCGATCCCACCGCACCCGACAAAGCCTATGCGCTCGTTACACTCCACCGGCCATCCAATGTCGACAATCCCGAAGAGCTTGAGCGAATTCTCACGGCATTAAGCGAAATTGCCTCGCAGATCGAGATTATATTCCCCGTCCATCCTCGCACCCGGCAAATGATCCGCAGGCTGGCCGCCGCGGAGTTCTCGCGTAACCTCAAGCTGGTCGATCCAGTCGGATACCTCGAGTTTCTCGGGATGCAGCGCAAGGCTGCATTTCTGATCACTGATTCCGGGGGTATTCAGGAGGAGACGACATTTCTCGGGATTCCCTGCCTGACCGTGAGGGCAAATACGGAGCGGCCCGTCACCGTCGATGTGGGCACCAATACATTGGTTGGGCAGGATATCGAGATGCTTAAGGCGGAGGCGAGAAAAATCCTCGAAGGGAAAGGAAAGAAGGGAGCTATCCCGCCTCTTTGGGACGGCAAAGCAGGCTCAAGAATTGCAGATATCATCGCAACAATTTAGGCTCGCGGAGCCGATAGAAAATCCCCGATATGAGGTCGGGGTTGGATCGAAAACCCACGGTGAACTCCCGAAAAAGATGCAGGTTTTAAAACGGCGTGTGGATACCTGTTTGCGGCCTGATTGACGCAGCTCCATCGGACAGCCCTGGAGAGATTGTCTCAAAACTTGAAATCCCCCATTTGGCGCACTTTGAGGCCCTGAGGGCTGCCAGGCAATAGGCCCGGCGGTCAGGAAGTGGGGGATTCGCATGTTGCTGAATGGTTACGCCTGCCATGGAAGCTGCGATTACAGATCATGTTTGGACAATTAAAGAATTACTTGCAGCTTCTACCTGACTTCTCTATCCTAACTAAAAGGAGTTAAACGTCGATAGGACGGGTAGGTGTATTTACACCTTTGAAGGGGAGAGTTATGCCACATCATCCACTCATGTTCACGTTCAGAGATGCTATCTCCGGCAATGGTTTTCTTGCTGGCGTAACATTGTCTGGCCGTGCCTTAATGGTGCATGAAGACGATGCGTGGTGGATCTATGGGGTAAGACCGGGGGCGCTAGCTGAAACTGGTCAAACTCCGCAGGAAGCTTTTCTAAAATTCAGAAACACTTATAAGTCAGTGCTTTTTGATATGGCTGAAGAATCCGCTGATTATGAATCTCTCAAGAAAGAAATCGAGAAATTCTATCATGAACCGGATGAGGAAGAAGAGCGTCGATGGATGGATGCATTTTATGCCATACGCTCAGGCAAGTTACAGCCAGAACAACCATTCGCATCGTTGCCTCAGGAAGCCCCCGAGACCAGACCAACACAAATAACAGTGGAACGTCTAGATGTAACTGGCACAAGATTTACTCCGGCGGATAATATTCCAGATATTTATGCAAGGGCTGCCTAATGCCTGCAAATCCTGCAGACGATAATTTTCCAGCCCACGCGTATTTGGAATATCAGTGCTGTTCAAATTGGCCCGTTAGAAACAGAGGGCGTATTGAAAGCATTCGACTTATGGTGCGTGAAGCGCCCGTGCAAGGATGAGGTTGGCACCAAGCCCCGGTAGGGGCGGAAAGAGAATAGCCAGGGGTGAGCGGAGCGAACCCCTGGTTCCTATGGCGAGGGAAAGAGCCCTGGAAAGGGCGAAACGCTATATTCTATCGCCCTTTTCAGGGCTCTTGCCTCTGCAAATTCCTACCAGGGGTTCGCTGCGCTCACCCCTGGCTATTTTCTGCCGGGCCTCCGGCCCTTAGAAACCGAAAGCTGATTTGGACAAGAGTATTGGAATATGTGACGCACCTCCTGTGCTCAATTTCGATTTTACAGCCTATCCCGACCTTACGGTCGGGCCTACTCTCTTCCGGGCCTTCGGCCCTTACCTTTGTGTTTTGAGACAAGCTCTGGAGATCCCGCTGGTGAATATATAAGATTTTCGCTGGCGGTTCTCCGACCGCCTCTATCAAAAACGGACCGCTATATTTTTCCAAGGGCCTTTAGGACTTTTTCGGGGGTGAGGGGGAAGTCTAGGACCCATTTGCCTGTCGCGTTGTACAGGGCAGGGGACGTGATGGCCGAAACACTCGCCCCGACGTTCTCGCCGATTCCGCAGGCCCCGTAAGTGGAATATCCCAGGTGGCTCTCATTGAGGATGCACTCGACGGCCGGATAGTCGTTCATAGTCGGCAAAGCGTATTGTATGTGATCCCAGTTCAGCCCCACGCCGGTCCGCGGGCAGTAGACCTTCTCCTCGGTCGCGCACCTGCCCAGGCCCATAATCGCGCCCCCGTACTGCTGGCCCATTGCCCCCTGTGGGTTGAACACATGCCCCACGTCGTTGACGCACACCATATTGGTTACATCCACCAGCCCTGTCTCCGTGTCCACCTCCACCTCCACGAAGTGTGCCTGCCTGGACATGAAATGCAGCTGCGAGTCCGGCTTGCCTTCCGACTTCAATTCTCCCAATGAGCCCGCTGCAGGATGGACGATTGCCGGGTCGGAATTCCAGAATGGATTGGCCGCCTCTGTAACAGATTTCCTGTTTTCCGGATTTGCCTTCTCGAATACATAGCTATCCCGGATGTCGAGATCCTCAGCCTTCCTGCCCGGAAAGAAAGGCTCCCCGGGGCCCTTCATTGTTGATCTCGTCATTACGGCATATTGAAGAATCTTCCGTTTCAGCTCCCGGGCGGCCAGCACGAGTTGAGGCGTAGTGCCTGTTGTGCCGAAGGAACCGCCCGGACCGGGGAAGACATAAGCGTTATTGTCGGATCGGCGCTCCTGCAAGACCGTGTCCTCATACTTCACCCCCAATTCGGAAGCCACACATTGCCGGTAGCCGGACTCAGAATCGATTCCCATATCGCAACGCGTCGCGACAATCGCGACTTTGCCGTCGCGCAATATCAGGCAAGCCAGCGGCGGCGCAGGTCCCGAAAGGATTCCCACCTGCCATTCGTGGATCGACATGAAACCCAGCCCGTGCATCTTTCCGTTAGGGAGTCTCCTCGCCCCGGGAGGATGCCACTTTTCATCCCAGCCGATGGCCTTTTTGCCCAGATCGATCACCTCTTTGAGACTATGCCTCTGCGGGAAACCGTTTTCCTTCTGGTACTCGGTGACCCAATCCCACGAATGGCCGCCGCAGCCGTCGTTCTTCAGCGCAACCTCTGTCGGGTCGAGCCCGAATTCGGCGGCCACGCGGGAGAACATTATGTTGTGGGGAATGCACGCTGCGGCCCCATGCCTGTAACACTGGTGGTGCCCCTGGTTGGTGAACGCCCAGGACTCCCGGCCCCGTATGTTGTGTATTTTTGTGCATTCGGGTGTTTTGTCGATGCCGGGGTTCCTCATCCCGACCGTGTGCCAGTCGTAGGCAGTGACCGTGCCGTCCTTTTTTGCGCCGACTTTACATGTATATGTGCCGGCATCGTCGCCGTTCAGGTAAAACTGGCTTTCGTCGTAAAGCATCTTCACCGGCCTGCTGCCCGCTCTTTTTGCCAGTATGACGGCCAGCCGTATGAATCCTGCGGAATATGCCAGCCACGTCACCCCTCCGAACCAGGATCCCTGGAAGGGATAGGTCAGCGTCAGTTTGGACCAGTGAACGAGTGGAGGCAGCCGCTTTCTTTTGCTGGGCACGCGGCCGTAATTACTCGGCATCTGGGCGGGAAAATCCATGTCATTGCCGTCGAACTGCATCTGAGGATTGGTTTCGCTGGTGGCGTAGGGCACCTGGTTATATTGATGATGCACCCAGAGATCCAGGAACTCCCCTCGCCATTGCGCCACGCAGGCCATGGCTTCAACGCCCGCGGTTGAATTTGTGGCCCTCGTTATCTTGTATTCGATGATCTTGTCCGCTTCGGCAAAGCCTTTTTCCACGTCCCCGATTTCGACGTTTTCCGTAATTATGGTATTGGGCTCCTTGGCCGTGCGCCTGAGACGTTCCACCTCGCTCCAGATTTTCGGGGCGTCCGGCTTCAGGGCTTCCTCGAAGTCCAGGACGAACGGCCGCTCTTCCCATTCAATTTTTATGAGCTTCAGCGCCTGGTCGCATATCTCTTCGCTGTCGGCCACGACCACCAGGCCCATGGGATGCTGATAAAAGTCGCTGATGCCGGGGAGGGTGAGGATGTTGTAATGGGCGTCGGTTCCGGTGACGTTTTCCTCCACCACTTCGGGATCGTCAAACCGCAGGATGTCGCGCACGCCCGCGAGCGCCCGGGTGGCGCTTGTGTCCATGCGCACGATTTTGGCATGAGCGTAGGGGGACGTGTAGGTCTTTGCATAGAGCATTCCCGGAAGATGGATGTCCCTGGTATAGACCGCGGTTCCGCTGACGCGCTCGAAACCATCCTGGCGCGTTATTTGGCGTTTTGCATCGGAACTGCCTTCGGGTATCTTCCAGGTCCACGGCCGGTATTTTTCTGGCAAGGTCAAATCTCCTATAAATTCCGGGACTTCCGATATTGCGATGCGATGGCTGGCGGTAGTATAGAACAACCGCAGCCACGAATTGGCACGAATTTGCTGATAATTCGTGGCTGTTTTCCTGGCCGGAGGTGATTTCCGTTTGAGTCATTTGCTCGAGAAAGCGGAGCCGGGACGGGGTTCCCGTCTTTCTATCTTAGTCCTTCCACGATGTAGAGGTCGTGGAGAATGCGGAAGTAGCCGTAGGCGTAGCTGCCCATGTCGCGTGTGACATAGAAGGTGGCGATCAACGCGCCGGCCGGATCGGGCAGTTCGAAGCTCCGCCATAATTGCCTCTTCCCGGACTGGATGTCGATACTGAAGACATCGAGCGGATTTCCCGGGCGGCTGACATACAAAGTCCGGCCGTCCGCGCTCCACTGGCTGAAATTGTCCCCGGAAGCGCGTTTGGCAACCGGTCTGGGTTCTCCACCATCGAGCGGGAAGAGCATAATAGTGCCATCCTGGGTGATCGCGGCCACCCATTTGCCATCCGGAGATGTCGCGATGCCCATACCAGTGCCCTCGGGCGTCACTGCTTTGGGAATCCCGGCCGGAAGTTCCTGAATCCACATGCGCTGCGGATGCCCATGTTCGGCGCCCACAAATACAATACGGCGGCCGTCGGGGAGGAACTCCGCGGTCTGATAGGTCTCCACCTGGCCGCGCGGCAGGATGCGCGCTTCCCCGGATCCGGTTGGAATAAGCAGAAGCTGATGCGGCGATGTGTAGCGAATGGCAAGCGCATATTTCCCATCCGGTGAGAGGGCGCATCCGGCCCCGTCGCTGAGGCGCACTGGGGGCGACCCATCCATGTTTCTAAGATAGACATCGTAACCCGGTCCTGCAGTCGCGCCCTGGTTATCGAAAAGCAGCATGCCGCCGTCGGCCGAAAGCGCCCGAAGCCAGGGGAAATCGAGCCAGCCGAGTTCCTTTTCCTTTTCGTCCGTGCGGGATTTTGCGCGAATGCTGGGTTGATACCTTTGTGTGAAAAGAAGGACGCGGCCGTCCGGAGCCACGTCCTGGAGTTCAACATTTGACGGGAAGCGGGCGACAGCCCGAAGTTCCTTTTCGAGGTTTACTGCCAGCAGCGCCTGCTGGGACTTCATCTCGGATAGGGCGGAGAACCATATCTCGCCTCCATCCGGCGACCACGCGACGCCCGCAATGGCGGGGAACTCACTCGTAAGGGTGGTCTTCTTGCCTGCCATGTCCACGACCGCTAACGTTCCCCTGCTGTCGCTGACAACCGGATGCTCCGTCAGGGCGATGCGGCGTCCGTCCGGCGACACGCGGAGGTTGTCAAACTCCCCCGATGTTTTGGCGAGAGCATGCCCCGGAGGCATCTCGAGGATGGCCTCGCCTCCCGCGCGCTTGACGACCGCAAGAACGGATCCGTCGGGAGACCAATCCGCAGTGGAAACACCGTCCAGCAGATCGCGCGGCGCGCTGCCGTACCGGGGGACAACCGCTAATTGCGCGTAGTTGGATCCATACCGGCTTGGCACCCTCTTCACGGCCAGTTCATCACGGCGGGAAATGGAATGTAAATGAGCCCCGGACAAGCCGAGAGAACGGGTACTGGAAATATCCGTTCGGGTCTCGAATATTTCAGCGGGGCGCCCTTCCCATTCGGCACTGTAAATCACGCTCTTGCCATCCGGCGTAAACCTGCCGTTCCCGATGAAACCTCTCTGATACGTCAATCGCGTGAATGACGGAGACGAAGGCTGTGTTTTCGTTAAACGGCCCGATATGAAACCGGCGGCCAGCAGCGCGAGCGCAAGCAGGATACCCGCGATCGCTTTTGCGGGGCGGAGTTTGCCCGGCTTGGCGCTTTGGGCCAGCGCCGGTGACAAGGTTGCTCCGGCGCCCGTCATGCTTTCAAGGTCGAACGCCAGGTCTTTGGCCGACTGGAACCGGTCTTCGGGATCTTTTTCGAGGCAGCGCCTGGTTATCCTTTCCAGCGCCGGCGGGGTAAGCGGCTGCAGTTCCGACAGCGCCCGGGGTTGCTCCTTCAGGATCGCCGCTATCAGGCTTGCCTGGCTGGTTCCTTCGAACGCGCGCTTGCCGGTCGCCATTTCGTAAAGCACACAGCCGAAGGCCCACAGGTCTGCCCGCGCATCCGCCTCCTTGCCCTCCAACTGCTCCGGCGCCATGTAGTGGAAGGTGCCGACGATCGTGCCTTGAGCCGTCAAGGGAGTGCTTGCCGTCGGCGACTCACTGGTCGTGCCCCCTATGGGCGGCATGGCGATGGTCCGCGCAAGGCCGAAATCCATGAGCTTCGCCCCCGCTTTGGTCAGCATGACGTTCCCGGGTTTGAGATCCCGGTGGACAATGCCGTTGCGATGAGCGCAATCCAGCGCACGCGCGATCTCGATCCCATAGCGCAGCACATCCGGCTGGGGCAGGGGGCCCTTCGCGAGACGGGCGGCGAGCGTCTCGCCCTCCAGGAACTCCATCACAAGGTAATCGGCGCCGTCCTGCTGACCGATGTCGTGGAGCGAGCAGATGTTCGGGTGATTGAGCTGGGAAATCGAGCGCGCCTCGCGCTCGAAGCGCGCTCGCACTTCGGGACTCACAGTCAGGCGGGCCGACAGCACCTTGATCGCCACGGTGCGGCCAAGGCGCGTGTCGCGCGCTTTCCAAACCTCTCCCATCCCCCCCGAGCCGATGGGGGCGAGGATCTCATAGGGGCCGAGACGAGTCCCTGCCGCCAGCGCCATTGGATTCTCCCGATCGATAAATATTTGCACGAATTATATATCAGTCAAAGGCAACAAAGTTATGCAATTCCTAACAGAAGTCAGGGGTAGATTCTTTTCTTGAGATACTTCCTTTTGTTGGGCATTATTTCCCCATGGTATCGATGGAAGATTTGGTAGGGGAAGAATGGTCGGAATGGTATCGACTAACCCCTGTGCAGCGTTGGCATGAAACCGAAAAACTCTGGCATTCCTTCCTGACATTGGGAGGATCGCTTGATCCCGAACCCGATACGCAAAGTCCTTTTTTCTATCCGGAAGCACCACGCAATCCTTATGGGCGGCCAGGCATGCGTGTTGTATGGCGCAGCCGAATTTAGCCGCGATATTGATGTTGCAATCCTGGCAGACCCAGGCAATCTGAAAGGATTGCGGCCGTATTCAATCCTCTTAGAGTAGATATTCTATCAATTCGCCTGCGCAAGCTGTAACGGCAGGGCCTTTTCAAGTCGCGCCGCCAGAGGCGGCGGTTTACCCTTATGAGTTTCTGCTCCGAAAATAGCGGCCGCGATGGATCAATTACACCCTTCGTTCACCCAACTGAGCGACGGCGAAGCCGATTTTCATGCACTTGGGTGCGCCCCGGGCGCATGGAGGACTGTCGCGAAACTGATTTGTGCCGCGTAGCGGCACTATGATTTTAGCCCGGCCTTTCAAGGCCGGGAAACATGGTATAGCGAGCAGTGCGTCGCGTAGCGACGCCTGAGATTCAGCCGTCGCTACGCGACGGAAAACTTAACTCCTTTAGATCCAGGCCTTAAAAGGCCTGGCTCAATTCAGCTGGCCGCTACGCGGCCTGACTCCAATTATCGGCTTCTATGTAATATCAAATATCCTATTGATCGTTGAAAAATATGGCTTTTTCGAAAAACCCGAGTTTCGCGACAGTAACTAATATGAATTAGGCAGTGGTGCAACAAACAACCCCGAATTAACGCGTATTCTTGAAAGATCAGCCTCCAACTCCGTATCGGCTTCCTCCAGGCAAGGGTTTTTTGATTCGAACACTTGCCTTTGAGTTGATCTTACGTTATATTGCTTACGTAAGAATTGGAGATGGAAGATGGATAAGATACTTTCAGCGCGATTAGAGGAATCCGTGATTCAGCGCATAGGGTCACTCGCCAGACGGCTGCACACTTCCAAGAAGCGCATCATCGAAGACGCCATTCAAAACTACGCCGACAAAATCGACCGGGAGGAGAAGTTCGACGTGTTCGAACAGACCTGCGGCGTGTGGCGCAGGAAGGAGCCGGCGGGCCAAATTGTGGAAGAAGCGAGGAAAACTTTTCGAAAGTCGATGGAGAGGCGCCGGAAATGAGGGCCTACATCGACGCGGATATTCTCATTTGGCACCTTAGGGGAGATGGGAAGGCTCTGGATTTTCTAAAACGGCTTCGCGACGACAGGGCCTATGAATTATGGACAGGCGCCATGCAGCGCGCGGAGGTTGTCTTCTTCATGCGCCCGGAAGAGGAGGAGGCTACACTCCTATTTCTGTCGCAATTCAAAACTGCCGTGGTGGATCAAGGTGTCGTCGACCAGGCGGCCTTGCTTTACAGACAGTGGCATCCGAGCCACGGGCTCGACCTCAACGACGCCATTCTGGCGGCCACCGCAATTCAGTCAGGCGGGCAAATTTATTGCCTGAACAAAAAGCATTATCCTATGCCCGACTTGCCGGTAAAGAAGGCCTGGTAACCCAAGCCGGCCGCTTATTGACCCGCAATAATCCCAAAATCAGCCAAAACAGAGTTGGGCGTGCTATTTGGGGCCGTCCCTGATATCATAGACGCCTCTCAATAATCAGGCAATTTGGGCTAAGAAATCAAAGAACGGGAGAGGGCCATGGCGCAGGGCAATAGCGTTGCCGGCGGCTTCCGGTGGTTTATATTGGC
The DNA here is from genome assembly GCA_964474425.1 of uncultured Acidobacteriota bacterium. GTDB lineage: Bacteria > Acidobacteriota > UBA6911 > UBA6911 > UBA6911 > UBA6911. The sequence continues at coordinate 1,366 of CAYYTC010000102.1, read as the reverse complement.
GGCCATCGCGGTATCCCTCGGCGGCGCGAACATGAATATTGCGTGCTTCGCCCCTTTGCTTCGCCGGATATCGGAAGACATGCACATTAGCATGTCCTCCACGGTATCCTTTATGTCGACGATTTACCTGGCTTCCGCCATCGCATTTATTTTTATTGCCGGGCAGATGGTCGACCGCATCGGGGTCAAGCGTACGATGATTCTGGGCACGGCCATCTCGGCCGCCGCCGCGGTGTTGATGCTTTTCGCCGCCTCCAGTTATGCGGCTGTTCTAACGCTCCGGCTGGTTCAGGGCGCGGCCATGGCAGTGGCCTTTGTCTGTCTCGCCCCTGCCTTGAGTGCTTATTTTGATCCGAAAGAGTATGGCCTGACAGGTGCGCTCATGGGAGGGGCGATGTCATTGTGCGCGTCCATTGCGATGCTGCTGACGCCCATGGTTCTTCAATCCATCGGAAATTGGCCGGTGACCGTGTTGCTTTTCTCGATTCCTGCATGGCTCGGGATTGTTTTGATGCTTTTTGTGCCGGGAAAGCCGGCATCGGCCAAGGAAAATTTACCAAATCCGGGGGATATAACTGCGGAGATGGGCTATTTCCAGATTTTCAAATATCCTATCACCTGGCTGGGGATGGGCGCCCTGGTATTTTCGGTCTGCACCCTGCGCTCGCTCGAATCCCTGGTTCCCACCTACCTGTCTTCTCCGGCGCCGATGGGCGTTGGCCTGGGCGATATCGTGGCCGGCAGATTTTCCTCCGCCTTGACCCTGGCGGGGCTTTTCGGCATTGTCCTGGGCGGCCTCCTGCTCGACAAGGTCGCGCATGGGAATTACCGCATCATCATGATGGCCGGTCTCGCCCTGTCCGCTGTATTCATTTATCTTTTCACTCTTCCTGCCGTATACGGCAACTCAGCCCTGCTGATGATTTGCGTCGTGTTGGCCGGTACGGGGGTTCCCTTCGTGAAGGCCTGCGGCGGGCCTTTTGCGATCAATGTGTATCCGGCTCATCTGGTGGGGAGAGTATCCGGCCTTATGACGGGCATCGGTTCGCTTGCCGCGGCGGCAGGGATCGAGATTGCGGGAAAAGTCGCCGACAGGACCGGCCGTTTCAGTTCCGCCATGGTCCTGCTAGCCCTGGCCGGAGCCGCGGGTTGCGTATTAAGCTATTTTCTTAAGACCGAACTTCGAGTGAAGGAAAAGCCATATATTAGGATTTAGCCAAAACAACGACATGCTGCGTGTTTTTATCGCCGATTTGCACTGCAGTAGCTAGTTTCAGTCGCGAAACTCAGAATTTAGGCCCGGAGGGCCGGCAGGCCGGGCTTATGGGTGAATAGGAAATGAGCGCCAAAGGCGCGGCACCAATTG
>CAYYTC010000101.1:0-15229 GCA_964474425.1 uncultured Acidobacteriota bacterium | reverse complement strand
CGGCACGGGGTATATTCTTCATTGTCTTTGGAACTGATATGTCGCACTTTCAATCAAAGCATCCATCAGGGGGCATCAGGATATGAGCAAAGCTCTTGAGCAGGACAAGACTCCACAGGAACTGCGACGCGAAAGAGAACAAAGAATCACGGACGCCATCAATCTCAGAATTCCGGACAGGGTTCCAATCGCCTGCGATCTGGGTTTCTTCGTGGCCAAATACGCCGGCATACCCTGCTCCGCAGCCTATTATGACAGCGACGCATGGCTGGCGGCGTACCGAAAAACACTGCAGGATTTCCAGCCCGACATGGCGTTTGTCCGGGCTCCCACTTCAGGAAAAGCTCTGGAATACATGAACCCGAGGTTTCAGCGATGGCCGGGCCACGGGGTGGATCCCAACCATGGGATGCAGGCGATCGAAATTGAGAGCCTGAAGGACGACGAATACGACCTCTTCATCAACCATAATGCGGACTTCGGCATCCGATGCCATTTGCCGCGTATCTACGGAAGCCTGGAAGCTCTGTCGATGCTTCCGAAGCCGTCCAACACAAATTGGGTCGAGCCCTGGGCTGCGCAGACGCTAGCCATGCTTTTTACGGAACCTAAAATGGAGGTCGCGATTGAAAATCTCCAGAAGTCCGGCCGGGAGATGAGGAGCTTCCAGCCCAAGGCGGACGAATTCAATCAGCTGCTGCTCGACTACGGCATACCGCAGTTGTACCAAGGAGCGGCGATGCCACCCTTCGACGTAATTTCCCACAGCGTGCGCGGCATGAAGGGCACGATGCTGGACATGTACCGCCAGCCTGACAAGATCCTGGAGGCCTGCGAGTTTTTGCTCAGGAAAACGCTGGAAAGGCCGATTGCGCCGCCTAATGAATACGGCAACCTGAGATATTTCATGACGAATACCAGGGGTTCCGACGACTTCATGTCTACGAGGCAGTTCGATACCTTTTACTGGCCGACGTTCAAGAAGCTTGTCCTGACGCTGGTCGAGCGGGGCGTAACTCCGTGTATTTTCTTCGAAGGTAACTTCACGTCACGTCTGGAGCGCCTGCTGGAATTCCCGAAAGGAAAGGTGCTCGTCCGCCTCGACACCACGGATATTTTCAAAGCCAAAGAAATCCTCAAGGATCATCTCTGCCTTGAAGGGAACATACCCTCTTCGCTTCTGCAGATAGGATCGGTCCGGGAAGTCAAAGACTATTGCAAAAAGCTGATCGATACGGTGGGTAAAGGCGGCGGGTACATCCTCGGGCCCAGGAGTTCCACCGATGAGGTGAAACCGGAAAACCTTAAAGCCATGATTGACTTTACAAAGGAATACGGCCGGTATTAGCCGTTCAGAATAAGACAACGCTGACATGCGCTGCAGCCGTCTCGTCGCCGTTGTCGCGATGTAGACCGTCATCCTGCTTAACGATTACGGTACCGGTAAGAGTCCTGCAAAAAGGGGCTATAACGGATTCCGGAGTTCTGGAATTCGTTCATCCCAGAGGAGGCAGCTATGCGCAATAATGTTGAGATCAGAAAAGGCTGGTGCGGGCCTTGCCATGTTCGCTGCGGCATGCTGGTGGTTCCCGGAAAAGCCTGCAGCCGAGCCCTCTCTTCACGGTATCTGGGAATCCAATTCAAATGTTCTTTGTCCCGTGGAACCCGAATATTGCAATCCTGAGGTGTGAGGGTGGCCGCACACGGCGCTTCTTTGCAGGGTATATAAAGCCGGCTCCTGATGCAGCACCGCTACAAGCGGTTGGAGGAGCTGCGCTGGTCTTGAACGCTGACTTACGCGGACAAAAGCCGATCCTCGCCGAACCAATCGGCGGTTGTCAGCGCTTTTGTCAGCGAATCTCAGCGTTTCAAAAAACGGAGCTGTCAAACTCCATGAGTCCCCCGGCAGAGCCGTGGGTTTGCCAGTGTAATCAGCCTCCGTCTGCCTTATCCGATTCCGGATCAAGGCAGGAAGCCAGACGGCCGCTCCTGCAGATTGCCTGGCAGGCCGCTATTTTGACAAATACTTTACAGCATTCTCTCCGGCAAGGCGGCCCGAGTTGAGGGCAAAGCCAACCAGGTGCCCGGTGAGGCGGTAACAGTAAGCCTCCGATTCCCAGCACCCGGAGGTCGAGCCCGCTGCGTACAGCCCCGGGATTGGATTGTCCTCCGTATCGAGCGCCTGCATGCGCTCATCGATCTTGATCCCGCCATACGCGTCGCACAATGCCACGTGACTCTTGACGGCATAGTAGGGAGGAGTCCGCAGCGGCAGCAGATATCTGCGGTCTTTGGCAAATAGAGGATCGTGCCTGTCGTCGCAGGCGGCATTGTATTCTTCTATCGTAGCCTTCAGGGCGGCCGGATCCGATCCCATCCAGGCGGCAATTTCGCCCCAGGAGCCGGATATTTTCAAATCGCCCTTATCCGCCTGTTTGCGCATTTCCCTCTCCAGGCCGGGCAATGGAGTCGCCGCCGACACCGGCAGCCAGTTGGCGCGGGAGGCGGCCCCGGGCCTGATAAGCCCCTCCTTTTCGATGGTCCGCAATGTGTCGCTGTCGAAAAGCGTATAGCAGGTTCCATCCGGTTGCAGGCACACTGCGTTGCCGAAGGCGAAGAAAGCAAGGTTGTAGCCTTCGTCGATGAACCTCCTGCCCTTTTTGTTCACCCAAAGCATCTCCGGTTCCCAGGCAAGAAACCACAGCGAGATTTTTATGAGCGACCCGTCGGGTCCCTTTGCGTCCATCTTCAGCATCTCAGAATCGGACTTGGGTTTGAGGAATGGCGCGTGCAGGTTCATCGCGCCCATGCCGGCAGTCGCGGCGCCTATTTCAGCGGCCATTATTATCCCATCCCCGGTATTGCTGGGCGGCCCGTCGTAGGAGATCGTGTCATGGAAGTACGGGCAGTATTTCTTCAGCATCTCCTTGTTGTTGCCATATCCGCCGGTAGTTACGATGACGCTTCGCGCCTCTATTTTAAATTCGCCCTGTTTGGATTCCGCCACAACCCCGCTGATTTTGCCCTTTTCATCCCTCAATATCTTCTTCCCGGGAGTGCGTGTGAGTATTTGAACTCCCAGGGCCTGGCAGTTTTCGCGCAGCGTTTTCATCAGCGCGTTGCCGTGCCCCTTCACCGAATGGCGCACCAGAGGCACCTGGTTGGGGAAATACTGTATGAGCTCGAAGCTCAATCCCTTGCTTTCCAGCCAGCCGATCGTGTCCCCGGATTTGTCGATGAACGCGCGCACGATCCTGGGATTGATTCTCGTCCAGTGCGCCCATTCCATGGCTATCTTGAAAAGCTCGTCCTTGCGGGCATCCACGCCCTGCCGCTTTTGGACCGGGCTTTCCGCGCCGAAAATGTCGTGGGCCATGGCGGTACTGCCGGCCGCAGAGCCTGCTTTTTCCAGCACAATGATTCTCTTGCACCCGTTTTCCGCAGCAGCCAGGGCTGCCGCCAGGCCGGCGCCGCCTCCGCCGATCACAACCAGGTCCGCCTTAAGGTTTTCAGCCGTCATAGCAACACGCCTCCCCTCTGATATGCAGTTCGAAAAATGATGCCACGAATTATTTAGAATTATATGAATTCCGGATCGGGTATCACCAAAATTCGCGCAATTTTTCTCAATCCATAGTAATTTTGCTGTTGTTTGGCAGGATCGGACAACGGCATTCAAAGGAAAAAGGAAGGTTGGGACACGGCCACAGTGTCCCGTGTGGGCAATAGTCAGGGCAGAGCCGGAGGTTTACCTGTGTAATTATGCTGCCGGCTTCGGAATTCTGCCCGAATTGCCGCAATTTGACGCATAATAGCCGACTATTGATGCTGTCGAACCAAAAGGAGGTCTGCACCATGACCGCAAATTCAGCAAAAAAGACAATCCTGGAACCAGCAAGGGATATAGAAATCTGCCGTGAGGCCGACGTCGTCGTTGTGGGCGGCGGGCCAGGAGGAATCGGATCGGCTCTTGCTGCGGCGCGCAGCGGCGCAGACACGGTGCTGGTGGAGAGGTACGGCCACCTGGGAGGCATGGCAACCGGCGGTCTGGTAACCATCATTCCGAACCTGAGCACCATAGACGGGAAGCAGCGGATAGCCGGCCTGTGCCAGGAACTGATTGACAGGCTGGACGCTAAAGGAGCAACGCACCATCCGAGGAAGGAGGACTGGGGCACAACGGACGAAAAGCTGGTCAAGTATTACATCGATGCAAACCTGGCCTGGTTCTACATACGCGACGACCTGAATATCGGCCGCAAAAGAGTGCTCTACACCGCCCTTTTCGATCCCGAAATCATGAAATGCGAGCTGAACGCCATGATGGAGGAAGCCGGCGTAAAGCTCTACCTTCACTCGTGGGGCACGCGGCCCATAGTGGAGGGGAATACGGTTAAGGGCGTCTTTGTGGAAAACAAGTCGGGAAGACGGGCGATCTTGGCAAAAGTGGTCATAGATTCCACGGGGGACGGCGACCTGCTGCAGCCTGCCGGCGCCGAGTGCGATACCCGGATGATCCCCGGCCTGAGAATTGCGTGCTTCGCATTTCCCTTCTGGATCGGCAACATCAATATGAAGAAGGTCGAGGAATTCCGGCAAACCCAGCCCGACAAATACGCCGAATTGATGCAGGACCTTCGCCGGCAGGGCGGCGCCGCATTTTATATGAAGGACCTGGTGAAATATCACGACGGCGTCGTCTGGTACCACCCTTTCTTCCCCTCGATGAATCAAGCGGATAACGATGAGATCAATCGGGTAGAACTCGAAGGCCGCAAAAAGATGCTCCTTTCGTATGAGTTCTACCGGAAAAACGTGCCCGGTTTTGAGAACAGCTACATCGCCCTCAGTTCACCGCAGCTTGGCCTCCAGGGTGGACAGAGAGTGGTCGGGGAGTACGTCTGCACGGCCAAAGACATGACGTCCGACGAAGTATTTCCCGACACCATTGCCATTTTCCCGGACAACGACAACGGCGAGATCTCGGCCAAACACCCCAGTGTCTATGTCCCTTACCGGGCCCTGGTGCCGAAAAAAATCGACGGTCTGCTTGTCGCCTGCCGGGCCTTCTCCTCGGAGTGGCAATATAATGAATACTTCAACCTGATCCCGCACTGCATCGCGATGGGGCAGGCGGCGGGAACGGCCGCAGCCTTGGCAGCTAGCGCAGGCATTCAACCCAGAAAGGTCGATTGCAGTACCCTGCAGAAGAACCTGCTGCACCAGGGAGTGATACTGCCCGACGAGATAGCGGCAAAACGCGCCTAATTCGCTTTTATACAGAACGACATAAATAATTGCGTATCCCCGGTGAGGCCGGGATGGGATTATATTTAAAAAAACGCCAAAGGCGCGGCGCTCCACTGCTGTGCCGGCCCTTTGGGCCTCTTCTGTTCGCAATTCCTACCCCGAGCTGACGCTCGCACCTATTCCCTGACGGCGCTTCGCGCCTGATGAAAATCCATGGATGAGCCTTCATTTCTGACGCTCAGTATAGCGCAGTCTTGCCTGAGGAAGGTTCTTTCAAGGTCGAAAGTCGTGCTGTGGCCTGCAACCTAAAACGAACGGGCCAGGATCAATAAATCTACGGAAGCAGGCGGTCCCGCAGGCCGGGCATCTTCCAATCGATATGCCAGCGGGTTCGGGTTGGCCGCCGCAGAAACATTCCATCGTGGCGGACCAGCAGCAGACCGTACGGGCAGCCATCCAAAGCCTCCTCCAGGCATTCTATGGAAGGCAAGCCGAGGTGGTTGATCGGTTCCTCCATGATGATCCGACGCGGCTGCAGGGAGACTTGGGCAACACCTCCGGCCCATGCAAAAATTTACGCGACGCTTTATTGTGACGCCGCGAAATCCCGAAACCATTTCATCCGCTTATTTATTTGTCTTATCTAATCTTATGAGAAACTCCCGACCGGCCATTTCCAGGCGCAAGCAGCTACGCTTTTAAAATGTATTGGAAAATTTGTGCGCTCCGCGCCGGATGAGGACGATAATTATTATGTCCTCATTCGTTTTCTGTCTATTAAGATGGGGAAGGGATGCCTGCTCCCTCAGCATCCTGCATTCTTCGTGGGAATGCGACAGCTCGGCGCTTAAGCTTAGCGGAGCGCAAGAGTTGCTTTATAGCGTTCCTACTTTATCGGGAGGCTTTATGAGGCATTGTTGTGCATTTCTGTTCTTCATCCTTTTGGTCGGTGCATCGGCATTTGCCCAGGGCAGAGGGATCATCCAATGCGACCCGGGGTCCAAAATCCCGGTGCCGTCCTGGATCGCGCCTGGCAGACCTCATGTAATCGAGCAGCTGTCCTGCGGTCAAATGGTCAGTGTCGTCGGCATGGAGCGCGGATACGTGAAAATACAGATTGCCGACAAGCCCGCATACGTCGATGCCAAATACGTCCGCATCCTGGATGCCTCGGAACGAATACCGGTGGATGCCGGTGCCGGCAAAAATGTGGCAGCTAAAAAACCGGTCCCCATGGACGACGAGGAACAGAACAAATGGAAGGTCCTCACCAAAGAGAACGTGGAAATCCGCGACGAGAAGCTCCTGAACCCGACGCATAAAAATGGGCCGAGAACCTTCACTGCCACTATCCGCAACAAAAGCTCCTTTCCCGTCTCCCATCTCCAGCTGTTGGGAAGGCTCTACGACTGCGCCGGAACGCCGGAAAAGGACAATTCCAATTGCGAGATCATTGGCGAAGTGAAGCCCGTGGCCCCTATTTCCGTTCCACCCGGTCAGACGCGGCGTTTGGCGGCCTCCATGATGTTTGAGTCCACTCCACACGCCAAAGGCACCTTTGCCTGGAGCTACAAAATTCTGGGCGTCCGCGTCGAATAGATCTGCTCTCGCAAACCAGCGGATACGGTTTTTGCCGGCATCCTTCCAAGCTTGTCCGTATAAGCCGGCGTCTCCTCAATGTATCCCGGTCTTGTACAGCCGCATAAATTGCCGGCGTCTCCGGCAACTTTGGTTTGAGGGCAAATTTCCGAAATCACTTCAATAGGCAACCTTCTGCTCAGCGAGTCTTTCAGCTGCAAATCCAATAGTCGCGAAAACCTCATCGCCAAAATCACCCTGAATGACAAAGAGGGCTGCTCCTAACACTTGAGCCACCAGTTCCGGATCGTCTATCTGGATGCCCTGCAAAGCTGCCATCCCCTGCAGGTAATAGACGAGGTTATAAAAGACTTCCTCCGCGTCGGTCCCCATAAACAGATTGCCGTAAGCGATCATGCCCCCGCGGAACATGAACTCGCTTCCGATGATGATGCTGGCAGCCTCAGGCTGGTTCAGCCGTATCTTTTCCCGGTTGGAAAACGCCACAAGGTTTCCTGCGTACGCTTTTGTGAGGAGTGCGGGAAAATCTTTATTGCATCCGGCCGCAGAATCCGAAAGCAGTTTCCCCGCTGTCGGATCCAGAAAGGATGCAACAAAAAAGTCTCCGGCGAATTCGATAACCTCGTGGGACAGCTCCGCGCGCAGAGCGGCGTACTGCTCGCCATCCAGGCCCAGCTGCTGCCAGGCGTCCCCGAGCATCGCGTTCAGTATTTCCGCTTTCTGAATTACATATCCGCTCCCGGGATCGAGCGTAAGCGATCCGGAATGCGCCGTGTAATCCTCTTCATTGTGGGCCACAAAACCGAAGGCCACCGCCTGCTCCAGCCGGTGAGCCGGGCCGCCTCGCGCCATTTTCCAGACTCTGAGGAAATCGATGTGCGTGCGGTCCATCAGGTACATTTGATAAGGCGACCCGAACATGTAGTTGGCAAAATCCGGAGCGGTGCTGCCGTAGATCGCATTTTGACGGCTCGATTCGCTCCCGCTCGCGATTTGGTTGGTGATAAAGGCGTGTGTCAGTGATCCCCAGGCAAGGGCTCCCTGGGAACCCGGCAGAAAAGCCAAAACAACAGCAAGTGCGATTGTTGATTTCCGGCTCATACGTACCTCCACAAAATTGTGATTGCGGACGCTATAGGTTGGATTCCCGTTTTTGGCTGCGATTAATAATGGATGAGAGGTCGCAAGAAATAATACTATACATTTTCATCACGTGCACGACAAAAGGGCTTTAGCTCAGGAGGTGTTTGGCGCCTTTACGGCTCGGCCAGCATCAGTATGTTCAAATGGTCCAAGGGCTTAAATGGTTTTCCATGCATCCTGCCATGAGCGTCTGTTAGTCCGCCAGAATGACAGCAGAATAGCCGCAGGCTGTTACTGTGGTAGGATTCGGGCGAGGCATTCCTGATGCCCGATAGTCTGCCCCGCTGCAAAATCCTGCAAGCAATGCCGGCCGCTGTAGTCTAAAATAGCCCGGAAAGAAAATCGGGCAACCTATAGGGGGATGATGCCAAATGACCGAATCAAAGTATGGAAAGTATGTGGTAACCGATCTGATAATTCCCGAAGAGAAAAAGAAAATTGCCGCCGATTATTCCAAATACGCCACGCGCATTCTCTGGATGGATGAAGACGTCGTCAAAGGCGCTTTTCACATGAACACAGCGTGGTATCTGAAGGCGGCCGCTACGCTTGAAAGCACGCCCCACGTTCACGATACGGACGAAATTATAGGGTTTTTCGGGAACGATGCCGCGAATCCGCACGACCTGGGAGGAGAAATAGAAATCTGGCTCGAGGATGAGAAGCAGGTTATCACGAAAAGCGCGCTGCTTTTTGTCCCGGCCGGGATGAAACACTGCCCCCTTGTGCTCAAGCGGGTCGACAGGCCCATATTCCATTTCACTATCGTGCCCGGCGGCCGCTACATCAAGGACGAAAATCCAAAATAGCCATGCACGGACAGGGGATTCCCGCGGCCGACAAAAGAGTTTCGTGCACAATAGGTTTTTAAAGCTTTTTGAATCGCAGAATGTTGAATATGGAATGATGCATTTCGAAGTTCTGCGGTTCGAAATTCGACATTCGATATTCCGCGAAATTTCTTTTATCCGGCCAGGAACAGAAAGCATGCAACGATGAGCACGGCAAACATGAGGAAAAAGCTTTCCCTCATGTTTTCCTTCCCGTGCCGGGCAAATCCGGCCAAAGCCTTCAACTTTTGGTGCAAGCTTTTGCCTTCTTCTATAGCCGGGCGTTCCCAAATGCCTTCATTCGAGGCATTTGATTGAAACGATTTCCACTTGGTTGGGCGGCCATCCAAGCCAGTCGGACGGCCGGGGCGCAAACCGCACCCGGTCAAATATCCTGCCGGGCGGCGGCGCCGGACCAAAAATTTCGATGAAATGGTCGGGGGCGGCCAATGAAACGTCTGTTGAGAAAACGCGGGATATTTCAATCGGCACAAGCGCTGATCGAAGGACAGCAGCACTTCCCTTTGAAAACGTCACGTCGAGTCCCGTAACCCGCCCGAGGAAGCGGGCAGCAGGGTACCGGATCTTCAAATCAAAACGGACGGTGCTGCATGCGGCAGGTTCATCCAGAATTGCTTCCACCCCTTGGTCTCCTGCATGGTTTGTCCGGAACCTGAGTTCGCGGATGCGGAGATCCTTCGGGCGCGGCCTTTTCCTGAGAAGATAAAAACCCGCCCCGGATTTCTGACCGGGAACCGGCTCATAGCTGTGCCATAGGTATTCGAATATGAGAGGGGTTCGGCTGATGGACTGGACCGAATCAATGGGACTCGAACCGATTGTGTCCACGGCATAGAGGACCTCGGTATCCGGCCCGGCCCGATCCAGGGCATCCACGTAATATTTTTGCAGGGCTTCCGTGGCTGCGTTGATGGCCAGCAGCACGGGCGCCACGAGGGGCCGTCCCAAGGCCACGCCAATGGAATTATGGTATGGGAAAACCAGGACAGGCGTACTGCAAGCGTTCTCCACCGCCAGGGGGAGCTCAGGCGGGACCGCTTCCTCGATTTTCGAGGAAGCCGATAAAATCCGTTTCACTTTTGCCGGCAGCGACGCCGTTCCGTCGAAGACACTCCTGAAGTGAACGAAGGCGCTTGCGCCGGCCCAGGGCCAGGCAAGAAGCAAAGCGGCGAAAAGAACCATCCAAAGTTTTTTCATTGCCCGCGAAATGGGCCAGCCAAGACCCAGAACCAGGAAAAGAGCAACGGCCGGGCTCAGCCCCTGGGTAATATGTCCGAGATCGCTGCGAATCAGCACGGATTTGAGCGATGCCGCCGAACATATGGCCAGGCTCACCAATAAGGCGCTGTCCGATGCATCCACTCGCCGCGAAAGAGACGCCGCGGCTCCAAGCGCAAAAACGACGGCAAGGACCAGCGCCACTGTGGGCCAGGGGCCTAAAGCCCAATCGCTCCCCATCCCATAGGTGTAGCCGCGCAGCATCTCGATGGCATAAAAGTGATAGGCGAAAACGGGGCGGGACGCAAAGCCGATGATGAGATTGCCGGCCATGAAGATGCCAAACGCGATCCAAAGACTTTCGGTCATGGAACGCCTGTCCGCTTTGAACAAAAGCAGAAGGAACGAGGCGGAAATGATAAAAACCGCATATGCGCCCAGCTCCAATGTTATCAGCTGCGCAACGAGGCATAGAAGCCCGCACACCGAAGCCCAGGCGCGGCGCTGCTTAACGTTCCCGGCGGCGACCGTCCTGACGACGGCCGCCGCGCAGAGCATTATTATCAAAACTCGAAAACTCGTAGGCTCGGAAAAGAGGTTCAGAAAAGTTGCCGCGACATAAATGAAGAGGGTGTGGAGCCAGTTTAACCGGCGGATCCAAAGCAGAAATATTGCGAGCAGGACAACGCCCGTCAGGTGGAAAGACAGCAGGATCAGGGGCAGGCTGTCGTAGGCCGACTGGCTGTGGTGCATCCACTGGCCAAATCGCGCCAGCATCTGGGAAACACTACCATAGGTAAAATAGAAATCACGCCCGCTGATCTCGCCCTGCTCCCACATGGCGGCAAGGCTCAGAGCCCACGATCCGTCCGGGCCGATTTCCGAACAGGTTCCTGTGCCGGGAGGTGCCCTCATGATAGAGATCACGATCCACATGAGGCTGAACAGGACAACAATCGCGTACTTGCCGTATTTCTGCATGGCGCACCGACCCGCGACGGGAAACTCCGTGACGCTTTTTATCTCAGTTGACCGGCTTTTTCAATGCAACCCTCGTGCCCTGAGATAATTTGCCGACTTTGCATCCATAAATGTCGGCCTTCATCGGCGCTTTTGTCAGGGATTATCCGCGTTGCCAAATCCGATAACTGCCAGACTTCATGCCTCCCGGAGGACCCTCTCTTGCATTTATGGAATCCGAAACCCATTGCAGAGTTGTGATGGAGTAACGATTCTTATATCCTTGGATTCGAGGTGAGGGAATAGGAAGCGGATCGCGATTGGAAATACAAAGGTTGAAGCCGTCAGGCTGGGATTCGGCGGCATCCCGATTCAAAGAGTCCGCGAAGCCCAGGCCATTGAAGTCATCCTGCATGCCCTGGAAAAAGGCATGGATTTTATCGATACCTCCAGGGTGTATACCAACAGCGAAACCAGGATCGGCAAGGCGCTGAAAGAGACGGACAAGAAGGCCGTAATCGCGACAAAATCCTTCAGCCGCTCGGCAGATGGGATCCAGAAAGGCGTGGAAATCAGCCTCAAGGAGGATGTATGATCCGGGCAATCGCACTGTTTGCACTGCTTGGCTGTACCTTGTCTTTGCGGGCGGAGACCGTCCCGGCAACTGCCCAGAAAGCAGCATGCACACGAGCGGGGCTCCAGCAGTCCGTAAACCTTTATCTGGATGCCCTGAGAAGGGGCGATCCTTCGCTTATGCCGCTTGCCCAGGGGACCAAGTACATCGAAAACAGGAAGGAAGTTCCGTTCGGCCAGGGCATCTGGCAAAGCCCCCTGGAGATTGATTTTCACCGCAGCATGCTCGATGTCGAAACGTGCGAGACCTTCACGGAGATAATCCATGCGAGCGGCAGTCAGCCTTACGTTCTCGGGACACGCCTGAAAATACTGGACGACAGGATCGCTGAGGTTGAAGCCCTGGTCACCGACCAGGACGACTGGCTTTTCAACGCTTCAAACTACCTGAAATACTCCTCCCAGGAGAAGTGGGACATACTCCCCCCGGCACGGCGCAGCGATCGGGAGACTTTGCTTGAGGCGGCGAACGCCTATTTCGACGTGTTTTCGAATCCGGCATCCTCCTCCAATGTGCCGTGGGGCATCCCATGCGCCCGCCTTGAAGGGGGCGCATACACCAATCCCAAAGGCGAGCCCGATGCTTCCTGTACGGGCGGCCCGCCGCTGGAAGGCAGCGTCAAAATCGCCAACCGGCGCTTTATAGTCGACCTGGATATGGGAACCGTCGTCGGCCTGGTGGACTTTGGGGAAGAGAACGGCTGGCCCGATTCCCATATATTCCGCCTGGAAAATGGAAAGGTCCGATACGTTCACACACTGACAGTTTGTCCTAATGGCTGCGCACTGCCTTCCCCGAAAGAGAAAGCGAAACCTCAATAGTCTCTGTCGCGAAATGCGACATTCAGGCCCGGAGGGCCGGCAGAAAATAGCCCCCGGGCGCGAGCCCGGGAGTAGGATTAGGAAATTAGAAAGCCCCGAAGGGGCGACACTGAAACCAATGCCCCGAACAATTTGTGCCGCGCCTTTGGCGCTCATTTCCTATTCACCCATAAGCCCGGCCTCTGACGGCCGGGCCTATGGCCTGCCGGCCCTCCGGGCCTAAATTCTGAGTTTCGCGACAGTCCTCCATGCGCCCGGGGCGCACCCAAGTGCATGAAAATCGGCTTCGCCGACGCTCAGTTGGGTAAACGAATGGTGTAATTGATCCATCGCGGCCGCTATTTTCGGAGCAGAAAATAATTAATAGCCTTTTTTGCCGCTGCGCCCGGCGCCAGGTTGTGTTGGTTGATGGAATATCAGAACAGGATCATGCCCGCCAGAAAAACGGCAATGGCCACTGCGGCTCCGAGAACTGCATCGGCCGCATAGTGATAGCGCCCCAGCACCACGCCGATTGCGATGCTGACCGATAGGCACATAAAGACCGCTCCGGCCGGAGTCAACAGGCGAAGCAGTACGAGAGATACGGAAAACGCCGTCGCCACATGCGCGCTGGGAAAGGTATTTACATGGATGCTTCCGTGGCGGAGTATCCAGAGATTAAGCCGGCGAACCCATGTCGGCGGCAGGATCATCGGTTCCTCGTTCTTCAGCATCCGAGGAGGTAAAGTCTGCACAAAGGGCAGGGCCGCATTGCACAGATAGGCCGACGGCAGCACGATCGCCCAGAACTCATCCGCGTGGCGGGCCATGCGCGCGATGTAAAGCACGCCCAAACCGAAAGGCAAAAGGGGATAGCAGAGCAGGTAGGTCAGCTCAAAATAGGCCGCAATCCATGAAGATGGGCGCGCGACGGGCCGTAATTTCTCGAGCCGTCGGAGAATTCCATGGTCGAGCCGGATCAGTTTGTTTTGGAGTCGCTCGCCGGGAGCGGTGAAGAACAGCCCCGTCGTCCAATATGCCGCCAGGAAAACAGGGGCAGGCAGCCAATCGCGGATCACGGACGCGGGCAGGGGTTGAACAAGCCGTTCCAGGAATTGTGCGCTCGAAAAAACAGCAATCACTCCCAGCCCGAGGGCCGTTACTTTGGCCCGCCGATCGAAACGCAAGGGGCGCAGCCAGGCCAGCGCAATCAGGAATGAAAAGAAACCGATATTGATCCATTCAGCGGCACGCATGGCTCATCCCGCAGGCCGCGCCGGAATAGGACTGCAGGTCCGGCGGAGCGTTTGATTGCATGCAATGTTTTCATGCGCCGCCTGAAGCCGATTGCGGTTTGCCGCCGGCGGCAAGGATCCACGAAAACAACTCTGCCCGGATTTCGTTCTTCCTCAATCAGCTTCAGGTAAAAAATCCGCCGCGTGGGCGCGAATTAGCCCCGGCTATTTTTCCGGCGAGTTCAGGGAATATTTGCGCGTCATCCCAAGAGTAAACAGGATATAGGGCCGGTCGATGCGATTGAATTGTATCGGGCAATGCTTAAGGTTCGGCGGCACCCATACCAGGCTGCTTTGGGTGATAAGATACTTCTCGCCGTTCATCCAAAACTCGAGTTCTCCGCCCAGGTCACCCGTGTTTCCATTCCCCCCGGTGCCGATAAACCCGAAAACTTCACCCCAGGGGTGGCTGTGTTCCAGGTGGTTGGGGCCCTTTTCGGATCCTTTCCACATATATACAAAATCTATGTACGGCGCTCCTTCTATGGAATCCAGGTCGAGAAGGCGGTCTCCTTCAGTGGTGGAATTGTTCTTTTTTCCCATTTCAGCCCACTTCTTCAAGGTCTCCGGTGAGACTTTGTCGGGGTCGACTCCGTAAGAAATATATTTTGCAAAGTTCCTTTCATCGGCTTTGTCGGGTTTGAATTCGGTTGCGGTCCTGGAGTACTGGGTTGCCATTCCGCCGGTAAAGAAGAGAACGGGCGAGTCTATCCGGGTGAATCGTATCGGGCAGTGTCTCACTCCCTTCGGAACATAGATGAGGCAGCACTTGTTTATCATGTATTTCTCTCCGCCGAGCCACACCTCTATCTCTGCGCCCAGGTTCCGGAAATCCTTTTGCCCTTTGACGCCTATGAATCCTATGAACTCGTCGAAGTCATGGATGTGCTCCTGTTCGGCATAACCCTTGGCAGTACCCTCCCACAGCCAATGGAAGTCAAGATATGGAGCCCCTTCGGTCCGCGTCGTGTCCAGATTCAGGATTTGCGTCGAGGGAACCATCGACTGCTGAACCTTTTGTTCTTCGCGGATTTTTTCCAGCATCTCCGGAGGGATATCCATAGGCTTGACGTCGGTGAAAATATACTTGGCATATTTCCTCTCCGCGCTTCGGTCCTGCGCAACCGCGTTGTCTGAAAACCAAAGAACCAGGGCCGCGGAAACGGATGTCAGGAGAATAAGCAAAACGGCCAATCCGATATATTGATATGTTCTGGGCATGGGGATCCCTCCTCAAGAAAAATCGGCCTGTTTCTGGAGCCGTCCTGTGACGCATGGACCTCTCCGAGCAAGCATAATAAAAGGACACTAAACCTATGTCCGTGCATCCATAGGCAATCGGACAGAAACAACAACGCTCTTTGAGGCATTTTTATCACGAATGCGCATCCTGCCGCAACACGGGAGGCGGATGGCCCACAGTGATTTTGTTCAAGCATCCAAGCTTAATAGCTTTAATACTTTTTGCCCGTATTG
>CAYYTC010000100.1:6133-15603 GCA_964474425.1 uncultured Acidobacteriota bacterium | reverse complement strand
AATTTCTCGAGGACTTTTTGTGCGTATAAACGCTCCATTTCGCCCAGCGGCACAGGCTCCTGGTCAAAATCGAGGGCGGGAGCGGATGCCGCTCCCTGCAGGTAGCCCGGCAGATCATGAATATCGATGGTATCGCCCTCAACCATCATTCCTGCATTGCCAAGCACGTTCTCCAGCTCCCGGACGTTTCCGGGCCAGGAGTGGCGCCAGAGCACGGACTGGGCGCGCCGCGAAATGCCCCGTATCGTTTTGCCGTACTGGGTAGAAAGCTTTTCCAGGAAATGATGCTCGAGCAGCGTCAGGTCCTCCTTCCTTTCCGCGAGGCTGGGCATTCGGATTTCGACCATAGACAGGCGGTAGAACAGGTCCTCGCGGAACTGTTTCTGTTCAATCAGTTGATGAAGGTTGCGGTTGGTCGCTGCCACGACACGGACGTCCACTTTGTGGACGGCCGGCGAACCCACCCTCTGTATTTCCTGATCCTGAAGCACTCGGAGCAGTTTGCTCTGGGTGACGTGCGGCATGTCTCCTATTTCATCTAGAAAAATCGTCCCGCCGCCGGCATATTCAAAAGCTCCCGCACGGTCCTGTGTCGCGCCCGTAAACGCTCCTTTGACGTGGCCGAACAGTTCGCTTTCAAATAAAGTTTCAACGATGGCGGAGCAGTTGCACACCACAAAACGTCCGGCGGATGACGGGCTGAGATTGTGCAATGCGCGGGCGGCCAGTTCTTTGCCCGTGCCGGTTTCGCCCGTGATCAGGGCGATGCGGAAGTGCGGCGCGACGCGCCGTATGCGGGCGAAAACCTCCAGCATTTCGGGGCTGCGCCCGACCATGTTTTCGAACCGGCAGGATTTCAGAAGCTCCCCCTCGAGCTCCAGCGTTCGATGGCGCTTGCGGGCAGCTGCCAGCAGCGGGTCCATGCGCTGGCGAAGGACTGCGGGGGAAATGGGTTTGGTCAGGTAGTCGCAGGCGCCTTTCTGAATGGCTTCGACTGCCGATTCCATGGAGTAATGGGCGGTCAGAAGAACGACATCGATTCCCGGGTCCCAGTCCACAATCTTTTGAAGCAATTCCATTCCGCTGATGCCGGGCAGCCGCAGGTCCAGCAGCACGATATCCGGATGCTCCCGGCGCACCAGTTCCCATCCTGTGCTCGAATCTGCGGCCGTCAAAATCTCCAGACCCGGTTGGGCAAGCGTGTCCGAGACAAGCTCGAGACTTGCGGCCTCATCGTCGATTGCCAACAGCTTGAAGATTGGTCCGGTCCGATCGGTCATGAAAAACCTCGAATTCGAAAAGGAGCTATTTTTTCAGCAGGCGATGCACGCGTTTTCTGAGTGAGGCCGGATCGATGGGCTTGGTGATGTAGTCGTCAAAGCCCGCGGCAATCGCCCGCTCCCGGTCGCCCTGCATGGCCAGGGCGGTCAGCGCCACGACGGGGATCGACGCGATCCCCGGATCCCGGCGCATTTCCTTCAGTACCGCGTAGCCGTCCATGATGGGCATCTGGATATCCATCAGCACCAGGTCCGGCATGGTCCTCCGGACCGTTTCCAGGGCCTCATATCCCTGGGAAGCTTCGAGCAGTCTCCAGGCCTCCGCCGCGAGTGTGTCGCGCACCAGCTCCCTGCTTTCGGGATTGTCGTCGGCGATAAGAATGGTCTTCAATCCCGGTTCCGCGGAATCATGGCCGGCATGTTTTGGCTGTGCAACGGTCCTCTCCTGCCTTGCACTCTCGCGGGAATGCGACGGCATTCTGAATAGGAACCGGCTGCCTTTGCCGACTTCGCTGTCCACACGGATGCTGCCGCCGTGCGCCTCGACCAGGCGGCGAGTGATGGCAAGGCCCAGCCCCGCTCCCTCCTTGATGCCCTTTGTGGTAACGCTTGCCTGGCGAAAACTGTCGAATATGATGCCATGCTCTTCGGCCGCGATGCCGATGCCGGTATCGCTTACGCAAAACTCGATGAAACTTTCCATGTCTGCTGCTGTGAACGATATTCGCCCGTCCGGCGAGGTGAATTTGACGGCATTGCTGAACAGGTTGAACAGAATCTGTTTGAACCTGCGGCGGTCCGCCCGGATCACAAGGCCGGGATCGGTTTCGCTGTGAATCGCGATGTTTTTGGCCTGTGCCATCGGTTCGATAGTGGTCAGCACCTCCGCTACAGATGCATTCACGACAAAGCTTTCCAGTTCCAGGTCCAGGCGCCCTGCCTCGATTTTGGAGAGGTCCAGGATATCGTTGATGAGCGACAGCAGATGCCGGGCGGCCCGCAAAATGTGATCAAGCTGGCGCTTCTGCTTATCCGTGAGAGCGCCTGACCGGCCCTCGGCAATCAGCTCGGAAAAACCGATGATCGAATGCAGGGGCGTACGCAGTTCGTGGCTCATACCTGCAAGGAACTCGCTTTTCAGCTCGTTCGCCTGCACGACCTCCCGGTTGCGTAATTCCAGCAGATGCCGTTCTTCGGAAAGCTGGGCCGCGAGTTCTTCGATTTTTTTGCGGGCATGGACCTCATCGGTCAAGTCTGTCATCAGGACCAGCAGATCGGGCATTGCGTCGCCGGGGCTCGCCATCGGCAGAATGGCGCGCCGCCAATAGGTCTTGCCGCGGGCAAATCCCTCCATTTCGCATACCGGATCCACATGGGGTTTCCCCGACGCAGCCGCTGTCCTGTAAATGTCGGCGAGACCGCTTTCCTCCGCCATCGGCCAGATATCCTGAAGGCGAAGGCCCGTCAGGTCGCAGTTCCTCAGGGGTTCTTCCAGCAGCTTCTGGTAATTTGGATTGGCCCACTTGATGCGGAGGTTTTGGCCGTCGTGGATCGCGATGGCGGATGGGGTGTTTTCCAGCACGAGCTGAAAAAGGCGCCGCTGCTCGTCCATTGCGCGCAACAGCGGATCCGTGTGAGTCTGCGCGTCCTCTTTTTCATTCGCGGCCATCTCTGTTCCCCCGCCGGTTCTGCTCCCCTAATCCAATGGGAGATCCACCGGCTCTGCCGGTGAGGCAGCACGAGTTTGACAGCTCCGTATTTTGAAACGCTGACGTACGCTGAAAAAATATATAAATTTTTGTCGGCGTGGGTCGGCGTCCGTTCCGCGTGCGTCAGCGTTCAAGACCGACAGAACTCCTCCAACCGTTTTGAGCGGTTCAAATCTTTCAAGCCTCCGGCTTTGCCGGAGGTACCTGACTCCCGCTGGCTTGCCGGCAATCTGGACCGTGCCGTAAATGTTCAAATCCCGGCCATAGTGTATGAATTTTAGACACTCCTATGGGATTTGGCTACGGCATTTTGCATAATTGGGCTGCATAACAGGCTGCAGGGCCTCTATTTCTTTGAAAACATGATAAATATCGGCTAAGTGGCACCGATATTGCAAGTAATGTGCTGGAGGAATGCCATGGAACTGGCCATTTCGAATATACTTCTGCCCACTGATTTTTCGCTCCGGTCCGCAGTTGCTGCGCGCTATGCGGCCATCCTTGCCCGGCGCTTCCACTCGAAGCTCATGCTGCTTCATGTGCTGCCGCCGCCGAATATAGCCTTTGAAAGCCTCGGAGGCGTCAGCGTGGAGGAGGTGCTTGCCTGGCAAAAAAAACAGGCAGAGGCGAAGCTCGAAGGTTTCCTTGTGGAGGAACTTGGGGAATTCGAGGTCACACGGGCTATTGCCGAAGGGGATCCCGCCCAGACCATCATCGAATACGCCGGTTCGCACAAGACGGACCTGATTGTGTGTGAGACGCGGGGGACCGGGGTGTTCCGAAGATTCATTCTGGGCTCGGTCACATCCAAAGTGCTGCACGACGCCCCGTGTCCGGTCTGGACAGGCGTGCACGCGGAGCAGGCGAATGTCAACGGCCCTTGGACCGTCCGCCACATATTATGCGCGGTAGATCCTGCCTTCGGTGATGAATCGGCGGTCCGCTGGGCCATAAAACTGGCCTCCGCTTTCGAAGCACGGCTGTCCATGGTCCATGCGATTCCGGCTCCGCCATTCCACCTGCAGACTTATTCCATCGAGTCGGAATTGCGGAGGCTTCTCAGCCAGGGCGAGCGGGAGCGCATCGTGAAAATGCTGGAAGCGGAGGGTGCGCCGCCGGATACGGAAATCTACGTTCAGAGCGGTCCCATTTCCAAAGTGGTCCTTACCTGCGCTCAGGACTATGAGGCCGACCTGGTCGTAATCGGTCATGGCTCGGAAAATGGAGTTCCCGGCCGGCTGCATACAAACGGCTACGCCATAATCCGCGACTCGAATTGTCCGGTGCTGAGCATTTAGCGCAACTCCGGCTTATGCTTCCCGCCTGTCAATATTTGAGCATCAATCGTTTGCCCGGTCCGGATCGAGGCGTTATATTATAAAGTCACCTGGGCTCGTGCATCAACCGGATCGGTAGAGATCTCGCGGAAACGGGCGCTGCTTTACATCTGAATGGGACGGAGTCGATATGGGCTGGGAATACAGTGAAAAGACCAAGCAAATGTTCATGGATGCCGTCCAGGGAAAACCCGGCACGCACCTGGGCGAAATTGAGAATCCGGACGGCATGGGAGAGCACGGTTCCATTGCGTGCGGCGACGCCATGCGTTTCACCTTCAGGGTCAAGCGCCATCCCAACGATCCGACTCAGGACATAATCACCGAGGCAAAATATCTTACCTTCGGCTGCACTTCGGCTATCGCGGCCTCCGAAGCCCTGTGCGAAATCATCGAGCAGGGGACCTATACCCCGATTACGGCCCTCAAGATCAGCAACAGCGACATTGTCCGGTACCTGGAGGGGTTGCCGGAACAAAAGATACACTGCTCCGTCATGGGAGCCGAAGCGCTCGAGGCGGCCGTCTTCAACTGGGCCCAGCGCCGGGGCGTAGACCTGAAGAAACTCGGCATCGATATTCACGACCAGGAAACGGAAGAAGGCAGAATCGTCTGCAAATGCTTCTCGCTCACCGAGCCTTATATCAAACGCAAGATCCGCGAACTCAATCTGCGCACCATCCCCCAGATCACGAACGCCATCAAGGCCGGAGGCGGCTGCTCCTCATGCCATCATGTCCCCGGAGGGCTCCAGGATCTGCTGGACCAGGTGTGGGAAGGCCAGCCCACGGCTACTCCCGGTGTTGCGGCGGTTCCTCTGACCCCGGTGGAGGTGGGCCAGGCTGCGGATTTCTCCCCCTATCAGTTTGCCAAGAAGGTGGAGAAGGTTATTGACGAATACATCCGTCCTTCGCTCCGAATGGATGGCGGCGACGTCGAAGTTGTGGATATCAAGGGGACACTCGTTTATTGCGCGTTGAAGGGGCACTGTGTAGGCTGCGCAGGGGCCAGCCAGACTCTCAAGATGATGGTTGAGCGGATTCTGAAGGATCAGGTGGATGAGCGGATCCGGGTTGTCGAGGTGTAAGCCCGATGAAAACCATCTATCTCGACAACAATGCCACAACGAAGGTCGCGCCGGAAGTTTATGAAGCGATGGTGCCCTTCCTGACGGAAGATTACTTCAACCCCAGCTCCATGTACGAACCTGCGCGTCAGACCGGGCGCGCAATCGCTGCCGCGCGGGAAAGCATCGCCGCGTGCCTGGGGCATGTGGATGCCAAGGAGATCCTCTTTACGGGATGCGCGACCGAGAGCAACAACACCGCCATTCTGGGCGCCGCGCATGGGAATCCGAACCGGCGTCGCATCATAACGACCACTGTGGAGCATCCGGCGGTTCTTGAAGTCTGCAAGGAGCTCGAACGCGGCGGATACAAGGTGACCTACGTCGGGGTTGACCGGGACGGAAATCTCAATATGCGGGAATTCATCCAGTCCCTTTCCCCGAATACTCTGCTCGTCACGATCATGCACGCCAACAACGAAACGGGCGTGATTTTCCCGATCGAACAGCTGTCGCGGATCACCAAACAGACCGATCCCTCGATCCTTTTCCATACGGACGCCACGCAGACTGTGGGTAAGCTGCCGATCGATCTCGTGCGCGGCTTCCCGTACGTGGACATGCTGTCCTTTTCAGGGCACAAACTGCATGCGCCCAAGGGCATCGGAGCGCTTTTCATGCGGCGCGGAACGCGGTGCCGCCCCTTCATGCTTGGAGGCCACCAGGAAGACGGCAGGCGCGCCGGGACGGAAAACGTTCCCTACATCGTCGGGCTGTCCAAGGCCCTGTCCATGGCCATGGAGCATCGCGAAAAGGATGAAGCCCGGATTCAGGCTCTTCGGGACCGCCTGGAAAATACGCTGGTAGAGAAGATCGCTTCCGTCCAGGTTAACGGCAAAGGAGCGCATCGGCTTCCCAACACGCTGAACATCTCGTTCCACTACATCGAGGGGGAAGGGATGCTGTTTCAGCTGAGCTCCTATGGGATTTGCGCGTCGAGCGGATCGGCGTGCACTTCAGGATCGCTCGAACCCTCTCATGTCCTCCGGGCCATGAAGGTTCCTTTCACGGCAATCCACGGATCCGTCCGCTTCAGCCTGAGCCGCTACAATTCCGACGAGGATATCGACACGGTGGTCGAAGTATTCCCGAAGATCGTGGCGAACCTCAGAAAGCTGTCGCCCTATTGGGACAACGAGCGGAACGCCCCGCGTCCGGATGCGCTCGACCTCGTGCAGCCGAGCCGCGCCGAGGGACGCTGACATACGCCGACTTTAACGCTGACGCACTCTGAAAAAAATTCATATATTTTGTCCGCGTGCGTCAGCGGCTAAAGCATGTGGAACTCATCCAGTTGTTTTGAGGCGTCTAACGGTATCTGCCGTATTCGTGGGTGAAGTCGATCATGGCCTTCAGGTTTTCTATTTTGACCTCGTCCACGACCGACCCGGGGCCCATGATGTAGCCGCCGTCCTTGGCCACCACGTCGATCAGCCACTTGCAGTATTTCTTCACTCCTTTAACATCGCTCGTCTGCAGCAGCGAGGCGGGCACATTTCCCTCGATGCAGATGTGGCCGCCCAGCACCTCTTTGACCTTCGCCATGTCGGTCCGGTCAAAGCGGCCGATGACCTTGCCCTTGGGCAGCTCGAGCAGGTACTCGAGGCGTTGCGTATAGTCGCCCTCAAAAAAGATCTCGGGGGTATAACCGGCGTCCACCAGGGCGTTGACAAGTTTCATGAGGTAGGGCCAATAAAAGAGCTCGAACTGTTTCAGCGACATGAAGCCGTCCGCTCCCCGGTGCAGGGCGATGAAGGTTGTCGTAAATTCCTTCGCCCTGGGAGCGGCCGCAATGCGCCTGAGGGTTTGCTGGGAAATCTTCCCGATGGCGGCAAGCAGCTTGTCCGGGCAGCGGTACATGTCCAGCATCGCGCCTTTCATGCCGCGCATAAAGTCGGAGATCATGTCGTAGGGCACTCCGCCCCCGACCATCGCGGTTTTTCCGGGAAAACCCAATTCGTTCAGCTCGTCGATCATGCCCTGGTTCAGTCTCTGCCACTCCACGGCCTCGCGGGCAATCCCGGAGATCTTTTCGAGCAGGCTCGCGAATTCCGGGGTCGCCAGCACATTAAACGGAATGAAGGACTGCATCGACTCCAGGGGAGGCAGTTTGGCGAGGGGCGCCAGCAGGCCGTAGGAACGCGGATTCAGGTAGCGGATATTGAAATCCGACTGGTCATTCAGAAAGAGGTCGTATTCCTCTGCCTTCATATACTCGCCTTCCACAAACTGATGCGAGGAATTGATCCCGGCCCCATGTCCGGGCCAGACGGAGGTCTTTGCATCCATCGCTTCCAGAACCCTGCCGGACTGGTTGGGAAAGAATTCGCACCGGTCCGGCCGAAAATAGAGGGCCGTTTTTATATAGGCCTCTTTCCATTTCGGGAAATCGTAGTAGGCATCCTTGAATGTGATGCCGGCGAACCTTGCAGGGAGGTAGCTCAGGTGCAGGGAAGTCGGCACTCTGTCCGGGACCTTCAGTTGAACGGCATCGATGAATCTCTTTTCTCTTTCACGATAGAGCTGCGCGGTAGCCTTATCCATTTTCCTTTCTCCTCGCAAATGTGAATGGCGCTGCCAGAGTATAGCAGATTGCCCGTGCAACGGGAAACCTGCAACCCGGATGGGCATGCCCGGACACGCGCAGGATCCCGGCACCCATGGGACATTCGGGGCGGGATGCACACCGGGGTGCGCGCCGGAGCCGGAGATTATGAGGATTGCCGGCTGATTGCTATGGAATTCGAAGCCGTGTTGTCTATATTTATCTGAGAGAGAAAGGAGCCCGTCTTGGAATACAAGAACCTGGGTCGAACCGGATTGAAAGTCAGCCGCCTGTGTCCCGGCACCATGAATTTTGGCTGGCATACAACAAGAAAAGACAGCTTTGCCCTCATGGACAAGGCGCTGGAACTGAAGCTTTCGGATGATGGGCTGAGGAAACTGGATGAAATCTGGCCCGACTCGGGTGGAGAGGCGCCTGCAGCCTACGCCTGGTAAAGGACCGGCGGGAAATGCGGCGGGCGCTTGGGAGGCTGCCCGGGCGAACGCCGGGATTATTAAACTGCTGCACGCTCGCAAGGGTGCAGGTTGAAGAATTGTCCGCAAAGGACGGAGGCAGGACCTATGGGTATCCGGGAAGTTGTAAAGGAAAAATATGGAGAAGCCGCGTTGCGCGTGATTTCCGGTAAGGGAAGCGCTTGCTGCGGGAGCAGCCCATCCTGTTGTTCCGGAGCGGACAGGGTTACGGCGGAGCTCTACGACAGCCTTCAGAAGGCAGAACTGCCGGACACGGCCGTGCTCGCTTCTCTGGGCTGCGGCAATCCCACGGCCCTGGCTGCGCTGAAGCCGGGGGAAGTGGTGCTCGATCTGGGGAGCGGCGGCGGAATCGATGTCCTGCTGTCGGCGCGCAGGGTTTCGCCGGGCGGCAAAGCGTACGGCCTGGATATGACCGACGAGATGCTCGCCCTGGCGCGGGAAAACCGTAAAAAGGCCGGCGTGGAAAACGCCGAGTTTCTGAAAGGCGAAATTGAGAGCATCCCTTTGCCGGATAATTCGGTCGACGTAATCATCTCCAATTGCGTTATCAACCTGTCCGCGGACAAGGACCGCGTTTTGCGTGAAGCTTTTCGTGTGCTCAAGCCGGGAGGGCGGTTCGCGGTTTCCGATGTGGTTACGAGCGGCAAAATCCCCGCGGAAATAAGGAAGAACGTCCTGTTGTGGGTGGGCTGCGTTGCGGGCGCCCTGGACGCAAGGGAGTACGGAGAAAAACTTACGGCAGCGGGTTTCGAAGCGGTCGATATCGAGCCCACCCGGGTCTTTCGCGCGCAGGATGCCCTTTCGTTTTTGACCGAAAAGGGGCTTGATGTCAGCGCGATCGCCCCCGAAGTGGACGGAAAGTTCATGAGCGCATTCATACGCGCCCGGAAACCGGCGGCCTGAGCACAATAACGGTGTTTCAGGCAAACTGCCCGGCACGATCGGGGGCCTGTCCGCAAGTTTTAACGCCGACGAACGC
>CAYYTC010000100.1:2691-6033 GCA_964474425.1 uncultured Acidobacteriota bacterium | reverse complement strand
TGGAGGGAGCCCCATTCCAGGAGCTCGACTTCAGGCTCGGCCAGGTTCCCTGCGTATATGTTTCTGGCGATGACGGGCACCTCGCTCAGTTTCCTTCGCACGGAATCGGCGAGTGCGCGTTGCCCGCGCGCGCATTCAATCCTGAAATAGAGCGTGTCCCTGTCTTGCGGATGACTCAGAATGACCTGGTAATCGACCACTCCGGGAATTCCAAAGAGGACGTCATCAAAAAGCGCCGGGTACAACTCCTCGCCATCGGCGAGGACTGCGATGGATTCCAGTCTTTTGCGCACCCAGTCTATTCTCAGGAGGGCATGGGCGCCGCAGGGGCAGGGTTCCGGGATGAATCGTGAAATGTCGTGCGTCCGGTAACGTATCAGCGGCATGGCTTCACGGGTCAGCGTGGTGAATACCAATTCTCCTTCGTCGCCTGGAGGCAGGGGCTTTCCTGTGCGAATATCCACTACTTCCAGGAGGAGGTCGGCTTCGTTGAAATGATAGCCGTCTCTCGCGCCGCATTCCACGGCGACGCCCAGACCCATTTCGGTAAGGCCGTAGTGCGTATACACGCGACAGTTCCATGTTTCTTCGAGAGCCTGCCTGCGGGCATCGGGCAGGTATTCAGCCGCCAAGAACAGAACTCTCAATCCTTTGTTTTTCAGGTTTTGTTTGGATTGAAGCTCCGTGGTGAGGCGGAAGATGTGTCCGGCATAGCCGAAGAGCACCGTGCTTCGGGCGTCCTCCAGGATTCTCAGCTGCTCTTCCGCTCCGGGATCCGGACCCGACGCCACAGGCGTGGCCCCGAGCTTCCGCACTCCCCGGGATAGAAGATCGGCCTGGCTGCCGGGCTTGCCGTCCGGCAGCAGTATCTGGACGACATCCCCGGGGCCGGCCACCATCCCCATGCCCGCAGCCATAAAATCCGTAATCCGCTCCAGGTCCGCGCGCGACCAGAAAATTTTTTTCTGCGGCCCGGTGGTGCCCGAGGTCACGAAGGTATAGGGCCGGGCAACCTCAGCGCGGGAAAGGCATAGAAAGCGATAGGGCGATGCAGCCAGATGCTCGGGCTCGGTGAAGGGAAGCCTCGACAGGCCCTCAATGCCGCGTATGTGATCCGGATGGATGCCCGCCTTATCAAAGAGTTCGCGATAGAAGGAGCTTTTTTCGTAGGAATAATGAAGGATCCTTTGCAGTTTGAAAAGCCGATATGCATCCATGTCCGCGCGAGCCAGCTTTCCGGGAATGCGCCCGGGAGCCGCAGCTGCAGTGGCTGCATCCGCGCCTGAAAGGACAATTTCCTGTATCCAATTTTCAATATAATTTGAAGACATTTGGCATATATTTCTTAAAGTATTCGTTACAGAAACTAATTATAGAAGTCGGCGTTCGTCAGCGTTTTATCCGCGTCAGTCCGCATTCCCAAATCCTGCTCTTGGCATACTGCGGCCAGGATGCTTGCCTTGGGTCAGCCGGCGTCCGTCGCTGCCGGTCAGGTAATAGGCGCAGAATGGAACCAGCCGGCCTTCGGCGGTGAGGACGTGGACGCAGCATCGCTGCAGACGCTCCAGGTCGATGTTCCATGCATCCTGAAAAGCCATTCCCGAAATACACAGGAAATGGCTTTGCGCGCGATCGAGCAGTTCGGTGGATGGGCCGAAACCCGGCCTGGACTCGCAGTATTTCCAGTGCCGGCGGACGTATTGCCTTGCATGCTCTGCGGCATCCGTTCTGGGAGGTTTGGCAGTATCGTCCGTCCCGTCGAAAGACGAAGTTGCGATCAGCCGGCCGTCTTCTCTCAACACGGAGAGACCCGAGAAGGAGCAGAAGGAAGACTCTCAGCCGGATGGTATCAGATTTTCCACGCGCAATTCGCCGGCGGTCTGCTCCTCGATGGCGCACAGGATGTCGGGGATCAGGACACGGTCCTCGTTGCAGGGGGCGGACGGATACCTGCCCATGAAAGTGACGGGTTGAAAGTGCACGCCTTTGACTGTCGGGATCCAGTCTTTGGCGAACCGGATAAGGGCCCCGATCTGGTGATCGTTGATATTTTTCACTATCGTGGGCACGAGTATGACCCCGACTTTGAGCTGGGCGCAGCGCGCGATCGCGCGGATTTTGTGATCGAGCAGATTAGCGCCGCGGATTCGGCGGTAGATGTCGTCGTTGGTTCCGTCGAACTGCAGGAAAAAATTGGTGACGCCGGCGTCTTTCAGCGCGCTTGCGTAATCCGGGTCCCGTCCCAGCCGGATCCCGTTGGTATTGACCTGCACGTGGCTGAATCCCATTTTCCGGGCAAGCGCGACAATCTGCGGCAGGTCATCCCTTAAGGTGGGCTCTCCCCCGCTCAACTGTATCGGGAAGGAGCCGGCTTTTTCCAGCAGCGTCTGAAGCATCAGGGTTATGCGGTTCAGGTCGGGACCGGGGGAGGAACCATCGCGCGAGCCCGCGAAACAGATCGGGCAGCTCAGGTTGCATTCCTGGGCGACTTCGAGGATGGCGGCGCAGGTTTCCTGCCTGTGGTTGGCGCAGATGCCGCACTCGTAGGGGCATCCGTCAAGCATTCCCGCCGGAGGGTTATGCTCGACGGCTGTTCCTCCCGGCCTGCTCCACTCGCGGTAGGTTACAGGCATATTGTTCCATAGCAGGGTTCTCCCCAGGTCGCCGTGCTCGGGACAGCTTTTTTCAAGGTAAACATAATCATTTGCGGTGATTCTGCGGGCGGGTAT
Organism: uncultured Acidobacteriota bacterium; assembly: GCA_964474425.1. GTDB lineage: Bacteria > Acidobacteriota > UBA6911 > UBA6911 > UBA6911 > UBA6911. The sequence goes on along the minus strand of CAYYTC010000100.1, from coordinate 3,304 downwards.
TCGGCGCAGGCAGTGGGGGCAAAGGCTTTCGGTAGGGTCCTGAAATTCCGTCATCCGATTATGTCACTTCTGCTCCAATGCGTCTTCCGCGGCCGCCACGATCGTCATGACGACCTTTTCCGTGAGGTATTCGACTCCGCATTTGGGGCACTTCAGTCCGGGGACATGCTGGGTCAGCTTCATGTAGCTCAGGATCAGTTCCGCATCCTGCATTTTCACCTTGTCTTTGAAACAGTACCATTCGTCCATTATTTTTCCACCCCAAGCATAAAGCGGTGCGTGTAAGCGGCGTGGATGCGGTACCGGTCCCCGACCGGTTCATACTCGACATAAAAGAAAGCCTCTTTGATCCGGAGCTTCGACAGAAGACGCTTGGTATCCGCCTGATACAGCTTGTCCCCCGTGCGTTCGGCGTGATCAATGACGCGCTTCAGGTCGTCGTCGAGGATGTGCCGCGCAACCAGGAGATCCTCTACCATACCGTCCTTTTCCAGCTTCAGCGCCTGGGCTTCGGCGGACAGGGGAGGAAGGAGAGGTTCGTCCGCCAGCGCATAGCCGCCGAGGATGCTCATGGATCCGATGGCAAACTCCCTCCGGGAGATGAGCGGGAGCT
>CAYYTC010000100.1:0-2591 GCA_964474425.1 uncultured Acidobacteriota bacterium | reverse complement strand
GCCATGTCCTCCAATTGCTGATAGACCAGCGAATCGGCGCCCAATTCACGGGTTATTGCTTCGACCATGCTTGCGTATTTTGGGGACCCGTGGCCCAGATAGGGTGTAACATCCTGTATTTCTTCCCCCTCCAGCAGCTTGATGGCCCGGCGCGCCGCGAGTTCCCTGGTGGTCCGCGTCGACTGATTATAAAGGCACGGGAACATAAGCGGCGGGCAGGCGATGCGGATGTGGACCTCGCGGGCGCCATGCGCGAGAAGCTTTTCCGTGATCATCTTCCGGAGCTGTGTGCCGCGCACAATGGAATCGTCGCAGATCACGATCCGCTGTCCGTGGATGAGTTCGGGGATAGCGATCAATTTCATGTTGGCGATAAGGTCCCGCGTTGCCTGTTCGCTGGGCATGTAGCTTCTCGGCCAGGAGGGGGTGTACTTGACAATAGGCCGCGCGTATGGAATTCCTGATTCATTGGCATATCCGATCGCGTGTCCCACGCCGCTGTCGGGCACGCCGGCAACGATATCGGCCGTGAACCCGATCGTCTTATCGCGCCGGGCCAGGAGCGTTCCGCTGCGGTAGCGGGCCATTTCGACGTTGATTCCCTCGATGGAGGTCGCCGGGAAGCTTGTATAGATCCATAGGAAAGCGCAGGGGTGGCTCAAATTACGATTCCCCTCCATCCTTTTCTCGATGCCCTTTTCCGTCAGTTTTACGATCTCGCCCGGATTGAGTTCAGCAACGACGGAAAATCCCAAGTTGGGAAATGCCGTGGTTTCTGTCGTAACGGCATACCCGTTTTCGCTTTCTCCGATTACGAGTGCAGAATGGCCATAACGGTCGCGCACTGCGTAAATGCCGTCCCGTGTGAGGATCAGCAGCGAAACCGAGCCCCGCACACGGTCGAATATGGATTTGACGCCTGTCTCCAGGTTGTCCGCTTTGCTGATGATTTCCGCCAGGACCTCGGCGGGACTGATGCTTGAGTCGGGCTGAATCTCCGCAAAACTTGATCCCTGGTTCTGCAATTCCGCAACGATCTGCTCCAGGTTGGCGACATTCCCGTTCATGACGATGGAAAACACGCCGTGGCGCGATGAGAGCAGGACCGGCTGGATATCGTAACCGATCACGCCGATCCCGTATTTACCCTTCATTTTGGCGTAATCCTGCTGGAATTTGGGGCGGAAATTTTCGCCGCGGATATCATGAATTTTACGTTCTATGCCCTTGTCTCCAAACACAGCCATTCCGGCGTAATCGGTCCCAAGGTGCGAGTGGTAATCGATTCCGTAATAAAGAGATTGCGAGCAGTTTCCAGTCTTGGATGCAGCACCGAAAATTCCAGCCATCGGATAACTCCCCTATAAAAAAAGTCAATATATCAGAAATCGGAAGCCCGCGGAATCACTGCATTTTTCCACGGCGTTTCATCCTTCGGCGTTTGCGCATCAAGCCGGGACAAAACGCCTTCATGGAATGCATGATTTTGGCGGCGCGGCACGGTTCAGCGGGAGATCCACCCGTTGCGCCGGGGAATTCCCGCTTTCAATCCGGATTTTGGATGGATCCGCAAAGCTAAACTTTTGCCATATTCAGCCGATTTTTCATGTGAGGAGGATGTGGTCCCGCTTCTATCCGAACGGGGCGGAACCAACAGTTGCATGCAGAATCCCTTCAACCCGAATAGCGGCTATAAAAAGAAGCCCAAACAATATTCAGGCCCCAGCACGAGGCAATGGCCTCGATACAAGATCTCGGAAGTCCCTTCGCTTAAGGGCGTCATGTCGAACGGAGGATCTGAGCTGGAGGTAATCAATATTTCACGGGGCGGCGCACTCCTTGAATCGGATATGCGCATGCGGCCGGGCACCAAGGTCCTCCTCAGAGTCGTTACCATCGAAGGGGTTATACAGATCGCCGGTCACGTACTTCGCTCATCCATCTCTTCCCTGAAAGGAGCTCCGCGGTACCAGTCCGCGGTGGAGTTTGAAAGTCCACTGCATATTTTGGACGACCTATCCGAATCAAAGGATGACAGTTCGCAGCCTTCCGAAAGACAATCCGCTTCATCCGGCGGACTTGGCGCCGGCAGTGAATACGAAGGATCCATGCAGGATTTTGACCGCAGCAGCATTCTCGAGGTCACTGCCTGCGAGGCCAGGGATGCGGGATTGGTGGAAATGCTTAAGCTCAATGACTGGTAGCCAAGTCCGGATTGCCGGTTGCTCCATCCTGAAAACGCGGACGGGATACATTGCTGGACAAAACAGAACGGTATCAGTAATGTGTTAGAACGGAAGCACAGGTGAGAAGGTTGCCAATAATTTTAAAATCCGGCCGGCCAGCATGAAAATAATTTTTGTCAGCGACGATCTTCGAGAAGCGGATTTTTTCAGCGGTGAATTAACCCGATCAGACCCCTCAATACGCATGGATGTCACAGCCACTGCGCGCGACGCTCTTGTCCGCATGGCTACTCCCGGACGCTATGATGTGATTTTGCTGGGCACTTCCGTCTCGAGCGAGGACGCCGTCAATCTAACTGCGGCTGTCCGGAACGAAAAGCTTCCCGTAGGAGTGGTGGCTTTGTT
>CAYYTC010000099.1:0-15816 GCA_964474425.1 uncultured Acidobacteriota bacterium | reverse complement strand
GATGAGTTGCTGCCAAGGCGTTAGTCCTTTCCCGTACTGTGGAAATCGAGGCTAGCAGCCCGATCGCGGCTGCCCACCCCGCGTCCACAATCCCCGCATTATGCGTACGTCGCTGGATGAACCAAAGCCCTGTCATGAGGGCAGAGGCGATCAAAACCGCAATGAGAATTTGCACCGCGGGGAAGGGAATCATGGGCGACTCCTCTCGAATTAGAGCAGGTTTCCGGTTCGCACCTCAGGTATCTTCAGGCGTGCGTGGTTCCCTCAAACTCCTCCCATGCGCATGTGGAAGAACCATCGGCTGCGGGCGCACCCTTAACCCGGGGAATCACATGGGAGCATCGGCCGGCGCCGGCTGAAAGCTCGGGCGCGACGGCGTCGTTTACTTCATAAAAGGTCGGCGGTTCATAGGTCCATCCCCGGGCCAGTCGGGCCTCCTCCCGGCGCAGTTTTCTCAAAACGTATCTGCCGCCAAGAGACGCGTAGAAACGGGCACTCCATCCAAACTCGTTCCGGATTTCGGCAAGCAGCTTTTTCATTTTTGGGTGAAGCATCGGATTGCCCCGGTAGTAGCCTTCCGTTGCGCCGGCGATCGCCGAAAAGGCGGGAACCATGCCGCGGATTTCCTCGCGGAATCGACGCCTGATTCTTGGATTGGGATGGTTTTTGTAGCGCTTCCATCCTGCCAATGTGGTGCGAAGAACACGCAGAAGGCTGGGGCCGTTCACCTCAAAATCCCGTCGAAAGGCTCTTAAAAGCATCTCTGTTTCCATCCCGGCGGGGATATGAGGATGCCGGTAGTTGAAGCGGCATTGGCCATGCGTGTCCGGGATGGGGCACTGATCTTCTTCCAGCATCGTTCCCCTGGCGGTGAGATCCCTGTGAAGCGGCGTGCCGGGAAGCGGCATGTAAAGCATGAACTGATGAAAATCGGTATCGTGCCGGACCGCGTAATCGATGGCCTCATCGATATTCTCCGGCGCATGGTGTTCCAGGCCGATGATGGTCGATCCCAGTATCCTGATGCCGTGGGACTGCAGTTCGCGAACCAGCCCCAGCGTGTCGATCCCATGCAGTTTACTGTAGGAACTGTTCTCACATTCCAGCCCGAGCCAGATCCAGGATATTCCCAGGGCAATCAATTGCTCGACGGAATAAGAGCGTATGGCGTTGGCCGAGCTGAATACATAAAAAATCCATGATTTGTCATGCTTCTCAATCAAGTCGAGCAGCCGGAGAGCCCTGGTGCGATATAGAAGAAAATTTTCGTCCATGATAAAAAAGGACTGGGTGCCGCGCAGTTTCTCGAGTTGGCAAAGAATGTCGAAAAGCTCATCGCCCGAATTGTAGAAGTTAAACCATCGGCCTTTGCCTCCGAACAGCGAGGATGTGGAACAAAAGTTGCATCCAAGCGGGCAGCCTACGGAGGGTATGAGAGTCACAGCGGTCTCGCGCGGGCTGTCTTTAACCGTGATTCCGAAGCTCCGGGTGCCGATGCGCGTGGGAATGACGGGATGACGAACCGCCTGGTTCGGATTTTCTCCAAGATACCGGCGGAACCACTGTACGCCCTCATCCCGGACAATCCAATCCGCATCCAGGCGCTCTTGCAGGTCCGGAATACTGGCGATGTGGCCGCCGATCACGATGACGGCGTCCGGCTGATAACGACGCACCAGTTTGCACATGTGCTGCACTTTCAGAATGTTCATCGTGATGCTGCTGATCCCGACGATGTCGTAGGCGTGGTTCTGAATTTCAGCTATGAATCGATCCAGAGTCGGGAAATCCAGCAGTGTGCACGGAGCCGCCACATTCGCCTGGATAAACATGAGACCCCAGGAGCGATGGAACATTCGCAGGGAAAAGGGGCCCTGAACCCGGGTCACCTGGTTGTGGTACAGTTCCATCGGGTTGATCCGGCGACTGCCGAATTCATCATCACGGGCATAGGGGCCGAAGACGCTTGCCAAAAGGATACGGGCTTTTGTCCCCATCGGATGAGGGAAGCTGGATTTCGAATCCATTTTGGATATCGTGCCAGGTATTCCGGTAATGTCCAAGATGCTGTCCTTAGGGAGTTTTTAATTAACACATATGGCATCGGAGGCCGTCAAGGCATTTTCTGCGTATCAGCCCTTCGATATTCGCAAAATTCAAATTCCTCTGCCATTTTTGGCCTTGCTTTGAGGGCGCGGGCATTATTATTGGGTGGGATCGGAATGGAATCGACAGCCGCCCGGCTTGACGAAGTTTTTGCGGTCAACCCGGCCTCAGCGACTCAGCCTCTCGGACGGTGATCTTGAGGAGGCATCCGCAGTTCGGTCAGCGGGAATTAGCGTTTATTTCCGTGAAAGGGCTCAGTTGACTTTGGTATGCCTTGGAGAAAGGAATCTCGGGCCATGATGCGAAGTCGAATTGCTGGCATGGGACACTACTTGCCGGAAAGAATCGTCAAAAACAGCGATCTGGAAGAGGTGCTGGGCATCACGGACGATGCCATTGTCAAGCGCACCGGCGTGCGGGAGCGCCGGTATGTGACTCCCGGAACGAGCTGTGCCGACCTTGCATATCATGCAGCGAAGATGGCCCTCGCACGGGCCCGCATGGAGCCCCGGGAACTGGATCTCATAATCCTGGCGACGCTGTCGCCGGATCACTTCTTTCCCGGCTCCGGGTGCTTTCTGCAGGCCCAGCTCAACGCGCCGGGCATACCGGCCATCGACATCCGGGATCAGTGCTCCGGTTTTCTTTATGGCCTGAGTATCGCGGACCAGTACATACGCACGGAGACCTGCCGCAATGCACTGGTCGTCGGATCGGAAGTGCATTCGACGGGCCTTGACTTCTCGCCGGAAGCCAGTGGGGTCAGCATTATCTTCGGGGATGGCGCCGGCGCCGCCGTGTTGAGCCCGGCAGCGGACCAGCCGGGAATTATCGCGTGCCGGATTCATGCCGATGGGCGTTTCACCCGGGACTTGATGGTCGAGGCTCCCGGAACCAGGTACCATGTTCAGATCAACCATGAGATGATCGAAAGGAAAATGCATTACCCGAAAATGAACGGCAGGGCCGTATTCCGTTCCGCGGTTGCAAAAATGACGGAGACGGTGGAGGGGATCCTGCAATCGGAGGGTCTGGAGAAAAGGGATATTGCCCTCTTTATTTTTCACCAGGCCAATTTGCGCATTATCGAGGCCGTGGCCTCCCGCCTCGGCGTCGATGGTTCGCGCGTATATAACAACATCGAGCGCTACGGCAATACAACGGCAGCGGCGGTGCCGATTGCCCTCAGTGAGGCGCTGGCGGAGGGTCGCATCCGTCACAACGATCTTGTCATGCTCGTTTCCTTCGGATCGGGCTATACCTGGGCCGGTGCCCTGCTGCGGTGGCTGGATCCGGACTTATGCGGGCAGGCAGGCACTCCAGGTGTTTAGGTGCGAATCCGGAGAGCCGATGTATCTATTGGACCTGAACGCAATGCTGGTAAAAAAAATCCGGCGCCATATTGCAAAAACGTGGACGGATTACAGACGCCTGAATCACATCGTCGTCCTCGGGCACTCCGGATACCGGATGAGCAAAGGCCATGATTCCCCGCATCGCATTCACGGACGGGTGGACGCATACCATGCGATTTTCGGGCTTATGGCAGGGAAAAGCGTTTTCACGGAACGGCTCTTTCCCGCACGCCACGAGATGACGGCGAACGCGGCTCCTTTTGCCTTCGTCTCAGGAGAATCAACCAGTGTTGCTCTGATGCCGTAATACGGCTAATATGACGAGCGCACATGGCGTTTGAATTCGTTCGACTGTGTTGGGCAATTAATGATCCGTATCGAAGCAAGGAAACCGGGGACCTGAACGCTTACCGGCTCGCTCCGCTCGAAGAAAGGAAGCTCCTGAAGTGAAAATACCGCAATATGTAACGGCTGAAGAAGTAAAGAGGGTCTGCAAGGAACTCAAGATCAGGGACTGGACCAAACTGATTACGGCCAAAGTGCTTCGCGGGGAGGCAAAAACAATCCTGGCAAAAGTGAACACCTCGAGGATGAAGATCGATCCGGAGGATTTTCGCGCGGGTTTGGATGTGGAATTGGAGCATGGCATCCGTTTCAAGGATGCCAACGTGACCAACAATCATCCCATCCTCACCGGACTGATAGTTCTGGCTCATTTCAAGGAATCCCTGGATTATTACAGGCTTTTGGACGTTGCCGAACTGGAAGGCGACCTGGTGAAGGCGGTCGCAGCGGGGAATACGGAAAAGACCAGAAAGTATTATGCAAAGCTGGCGGCCGCGAGAATTGCGCTGAGTCAGGCGGAGCTTAAGAGGATCGGTGCAAAGCAGCAGGGAATGTCTGCTTGATGAATTCACTGATAAAACCTTTGCTTTTTTAAGAGATTCCGGAATGTGAGAGCTCCGGGGATTTGCAGCGCTGACGAATGCTGATGGACACCGGGAATTCGGCACGAAAAGAGCCCGAAACGATCCCGGAATTAAGGCGCTGGCCGAGCGCTCATTTCCAAATATTGCGGAAAACCCGATGGCGGATGCTGAGGCTGCTGAAAATCCCAAGGTAAATCCCTGGCTCGTGGGAATCTCGGTGCTTGCAGGCACTTTCATGGTGATCCTTGATTCCACGGTCGTCAACGTCTCCCTGCCCTATATCGCGGGGAATCTCTCTGCGACCGTCGAAGAAGCAACCTGGGTGCTGACGACCTATCTGGCGGCCAACGCGATCATCATACCGATCACCGGATGGCTTGCGAACTATTTCGGCCGCCGCCGGCTGCTGCAGATAGCCGTGGTGGGCTTTACGGTGGCCTCGTTCTTCTGCGGTTTTGCCTTAAGCCTCCCCATGCTCATCGCCTTCCGCATCATGCAGGGTGTGTCGGGGGGAGTTATGCAGCCGCTCTCTCAGGCAATTATGCTGGAATCCTTCCCCCCACACGAGAGAGGCCAGGCAATGGCCGTATGGGGGCTCGGCATCGTCGTTGCCCCTATATTCGGTCCTGTGCTGGGCGGGTGGTTGACCGACAGCTACTCCTGGCGATGGGTGTTCTATATCAATATCCCGATCGGCATCGCCGCACTGATGATGATCCGGCGGTTTGTTTACGATCCTCCCTACATCCGCCGCGGATCGGCGCGGATAGATTATTGGGGCATCATCCTGATGGTTGTAGGGATCGGGGCCCTGCAGGTTGCATTGGATCAGGGACAGGAAGAGGACTGGCTGGCATCCGACTGGATCCGCGCAATGTTTGTTGTTGCCTCCGTCGCGCTCGTGGGCCTTCTGGTCCGCGAACTGCTCGCACGTTCTCCCGTCATCGACCTGCGGATCTTCAGAGAGCCCACCTATACGACAGGCGTCTTTCTCATGACAATGACGGGATTCGTGCTTTATGGCAGCATGGTTATCTTCCCGATTCTGCTCCAGATGCTGCTGCAATACCCGCCGCTGCAGGCCGGCATCGCCATGGTCCCCCGTGGCCTGGGAATGCTGCTGATGACGCCGATCGTGGGAATACTGATCGGACGAATGGATGCCCGGCTGCTTATGGCTTCCGGGTTTGCCGCCGGGGCTGTGACTCTGTACTGGTTTTCCGTATTGGATCTTACGGCAGGCTACTGGGATTATTTCTGGCCGCAGATGATACAGGGCGCCAGCTTCAACCTGCTTTTTGTTCCCATCACCACGGCGACCATGGATCCAATTTCCAACGAGTCTATGGGGAATGCTACCAGCATCTTTAACCTGATGCGGAATATCGGCGGGAGTGTCGGCATCGCGGCGTCGCAGACCATGCTTTCGAGGGGCCGGCAGCGTCACACCAACATACTGGGTGCCCATGTGTCTGCCTTCGATCCGCTCACCCAGGAGAGATTGCGTCAGCTTCAGGCAACATTTGCAGCTAAGGGTGCGGATCCGGCCACGGCAATGCAGCGTGCCCAGGGCACTCTATGGATGGCGGTTCAGCGGCAGGCCTCGATCCTGACCTTCAACGACATCTTTCGCCTCATGGGATTCCTGATGGTCTTTTTCGTGCCGGTCTGCTATCTGATGCGGCGCCCTCGCGGCAAACCCTCGGCGCCGGTGTCCGAGTAAAAGCCCGGACTGAAATCCGGACGATCCCAACCTATCTAACGGCCTCGCCACAAGCCCCGAAGAATCTCCAATTGACAGCCCGTTGCGAAAAATTCATCATGGGCCTGCCTGGCAGACGGTTCCAGGGAAATGGTGATTCCATGAATGAGGGAATGCAAAAAATCTTAGAACTGCTGGACAACCTGAAACCTGACAAATACCCGCTGGGTGAATACCAGTCGATAGGGAAGCGCGGGGTTCGCCGGCTGGACGGATATGAAAAAGCGAGCGGGCGTGCCGTATACACCATCGATTTGCACCTTCACGGGATGCTTTATGCCAAATTCCTGACCTCACCCTACCCGCATGCCAGAATCAGGAGCATGAATACGGCAAAAGCAGAGGCATGCCCCGGTGTGAGGGCGGTTCTTCGATACGACGACCCCGAAATCCCGGATCTGGCGAACCTGGGGGGCCACGTCCCCAATTCGGTTACTGTGTTTCCGAGTGTTGCTTATTTTCAGGGGGAGGAGGTCGGGGCGTTCGTTGCTGCGGATTCCGAAAGCATCGCCGATGAAGCTCTGAAACTGATCGAGGTTGAGTGGGAGGAACTGCACTTCGTTCTGGACCACGAGGAAGCAGCCAGGGATACGGCGCCTCTGGCAAATCCGGAAATGTATCCCCAAAGCAACGTTTACAATGAAGGATTTTTCGATGTCGAGCGGCACGGGGATGTCGGGCGGGGGTTCGCTGAAGCGGACACAATGATCGAATTCAAGGCCAAAAGAACCGCCAATACCTGGATGGGGCCCGAGCGTCCCTGCGGCATCGTCCGCTGGAATGGGGAATATCCTGAAGTCTGGCTGAAACAACAGCATCCCTTGGTCAGCAAAAACGCCATTGCTTCCTGGTTCGGCGGCATTCCCATGAACAGAATCCAGCTTCATTGCCCCTACCAGGGCGCGAGTTTCGGCGGCTGGAGCCATTGCTCCTGGATGATGGGACCCTACTATTGCGCGGCGCTTGTGGCGAAGAGGACGGGCAAGCCTGTGAAATGGATTTTCGACCGCAGAGAAGACTTCTACGGCGGGGAGATGGATGAAGGGACATACTCTGTCAAGGTGGGTGCCCAAAAGGATGGAACCATCACGGCCGTACAAGGCAAGGCGCAGGTCGTCAACCAGTGGTTCCCCGTATTCGGCGCGTTTCATCATATGGGAGAGAACACCAGAATTCCCAACTTCGATTGCAGGCTGGACGCGATTATGGTCAACAAAGGGCCCACCGTCCCCGTGCGCTGCGAGCAGAATTCCAATGCCCTGACTCTCACGCTGATTTGCGCGCGTGTCGCGGCTGCATTGGGCCTGGATCCGATCGATGTGGCGCTCAGAAACGACGGCGCCGAAGGCCACGGCATGGAGTGGCTCAACCAGCGCAAGGCCGAACTGGGATTCCAGGTGAGGGACAGCCTGCGGGAATGCATAGAAAAGGGGAAGGCGGCGATCGATTGGGATAAAAAATATCATCTGCCGGGGTCCAAACGGCTGCCGAACGGCAGGATGCACGGAATGGCTTTCGCCTGGACGCACGAGTGGGAAGATTCTTCGGGATCCAGCGAAATCGCCATTCGCATCGAGCGCAGGGACGGGACGGCAAACGTTCTGGGGATGCGATGTGACATCGGTCTCAATGCGGAAACAACCTATTGCCAGATTGCGGCGGATGAACTGGGCATGAGGATTGAAGATGTATTTTACCGTCCGCACATCGATCCGGGCTTCTTTACCATGACTCCGGATTCATCGACCAATTTATCGGTGAACGGTTACGCGATCCGGAATGCGGCAAGGCTGCTGAAGAGGCAGATCCTGGAGGTTGCGACCAAACCACGCGGCGAAACGGTGCGGGGCAGTTTCCCGGCGGCGTTTCCCGGGATGAAACCGGAAGATCTGGACATAAAGGACAGCGTCATCTTTGCCAGGCAGGATTCATCCATACGCATGTCCATCGCCGACCTGGTCGGACCCGCCGGCGGGGAGGGCCCGCTGTGCAGTGTGCCGGAGATGGGTAGAGGCGCCCAGCGTAGCAATTTCACGGAGCCGTTGTTCGCCTACGGCTGGCAGGTACAGCAGGGGTCGTACGCAAGCGTACGCCTGCGGATGTGCCGGCAGGCTCATTTCATGGAAGTGGAAGTGGATACTGAGACGGGCGAGGTGGAAGTCACCAGAGTCGTAAACGTCAATGATGTCGGGAAAGTCGTAAGCTGGGAGGGATGTGAAGGGCAGCAGTACGGAGGGTCCTACATGGCTGTCGGAAGGGGCCGGAGCGAAGAAGTGGTCCACGACCCGGCCACAGGCGTCATGCTGAACGGCAACCTCCTGGACTACAAAATAGCCACCATTGAGGACATTGGCTCCGTCGATACCTTCCTGGTAGAAACGGGAATGGGCTATGGCCCCTATGGAACCATCGGGATCGCCGAAGACATAGCCACGGTTGTGCCATCGCTTCTGGCCCCCGCCGTTCATAACGCAACAGGCGTATGGGTCGAGAATTACCCTGTTACCCCATGCGAGGTCCTCAAAGCTCTCGGGAAGGCTTGATTCGTTTATCCCGAATATTATGGCTTCAGCTCCGGTGGCCGGTCCGGGCATATTGAGAACTGAAGGCTTTGTGTCCTGCCCCATGACCGCAAGGACTCCACGGTGTAGAGAATCCCTAAATATTGATGTATGGGCCCGATTTTGTATGATAATCCTAGTTTCCTGCAGGAAGATTGCGCAATGTTGCAGCCAATGCTCCCTGCCCATCCCTTAAGTAAGAAGGAGAAAAATATGAGTTTGAAGGAATACGCGCAATTTGCCAATGAAAACAAGACCTGTTACCTGGCCACGGTTGAGGGAGACCAGCCCAGAGTCCGATGTCTGGGTATGTGGTATGCGGATGAGACGGGATTTTATTTTCAGGCGCAATCCGTCAAGGCCATGTGCAAGCAGTTGCAAAAGAATCCCAACGTCGAGATCTATTTCAACGCCAAAGATTTCAGCAAGGTCATGAGAGTTTCTGGGAAAGTCAAGTTTATTGACGATCCCGAGATAAGAGCCAAATGCATCAAGGAGCGGCCCTTCGTAAAAAACTTCGGCATAACGGAGCCGGACAATCCGCTGCTTGCCGTTTTCAAGATATACACAGGTGAGGCTTACTTTTGGACGATGGCGGACAGCATGAAAGAAGATAAGATCCCCAGGGCCAAATTCTAGGGCTTGTGTCGATGCATCGGTGGATCGGATCAGGTCGCGATTCGATCTAGGGCAAGAACCGATCGGCTTTCAGCAGTTCAGCAGTCAATTGCAGGATTTATGGGAGCTAAACAATGGCGAAGAGTACATTGGGTTATTTGGGGCGCGTCCTGCGCGTGGACCTCAGCCGCAAAAAGATCACGGAAGAGCCCTTAGACGAATCCTTATTGCGCAAATTCATCGGAGGAGCGGGTCTGGGAGCCCGGTATCTCTACGATGAAGTGCCGCCGGGCGTGGGATGGTCGGACCCGGGAAACCGGCTTTTGTTTTTTTCCGGCCCATTCGGGGGCACGCGCTATGCGGGATCGGGCATGATATCGGTCGTCAGCAAGGGGGCGATGACCGGAATGGCCGGCTCGTCCCAGGCGAACGGCTTTTTCGGCACCTATCTGAAGTTTTCCGGTTTCGACGGTGTGATCATCCAGGGCGCGGCCAGCGAATGGTGTTATCTCCGTATTCACGACGGCACTGCCGAACTGTGCGATGCCCGGGAATTGGTCGGAAAGGATACCCTGGAGACAGAAGATGCCGTCCGGGTTCTATTGGGCAAGCAGTGCAGCGTTTATGGGATAGGGCCCTCGGGAGAAAACCTGGTGCGCTATGCCGCAATTTTCGGCGACCATGGGCATGTGGCGGCCCACAACGGCCTGGGCGCAGTCATGGGATCCAAGAAGCTGAAGGCCATTGCCGCGGAGCGCGGGCATCAGGCCATCGAGGTCGCCGATCCGGCCCGCCATGCGGAAGCGGTCAAGGAATTCATCCGAAATTTCCGCGAATCCCAAAATCCGCTTTTTCAATACGGCACAGCCGACCTGGTCAATCTGGCTAAGAAACTGGGATGGCTTCCGGTCAGGAATTACACCACCAGCAATTTCCCCGAATTCGAAAAATTCACAGGCCAATCCCTCCGCGCGAATTTCAAGACCAGAGCTACGCCCTGCTGGGCGTGCCGCAAGGGTCACACCTGCGCCATTCAGATTGATGAAGGGCCCTATGCCGGCTTTCGAGGGGAAGAGCCCGACTATGAAGGAGTGGCTGCCATGGGATCTCTGATCGGCCAGACAGATCCTGCGACAACCATTTTTCTGTGCAATCAGGTAGACCGGCTTGGCATGGATATTAATGAGAGCGGCTATGTCATCGCATGGCTCATGGAATGCTACGAAAAGGGGTATTTGAAGAAGGACGACCTGGACGGCGTGGAGATGACGTGGGGGAACGGCGGCGCTGTGCTGGAGATGCTGAAGAAAATCGCGCATCGTGAGGGATGCGGAAACATGCTCGCCGATGGCGTCAAACGGGCCTCTGAAAAGACCGGAGGAGAGGCAGCAAACTGCGCGGTATACACCATGAAGGGCGCCTCACCGCGCACGCACGACCACAGGGCCAACTGGCCGGAGCTGATCGATACCTGCCTGTCCAATACGGGCACCATCGAGGTGACGGGCGGCGCTCCCAAACCGGCCGAATTGGGGCTGGAGCCGGTCAAAGATCCGTTCAATCCGATTGAAGTCTCAACCATGAATGCCAGACTCAATGGCAAGGGGCAGTTCCTGGACAGCCTGCCGCTGTGCCGTTTTTGCATGCCGGATTTCAAATCGCCAATCGAGGCGCTGAATATCATAACAGGCTGGGACTTTGACATTCCGGAGGCTATGAAGGCCGGGCGGCGGATTGTGAATCAGTTCCGGGCGTTCAATTTCAGGCATGGATTGACGAAAGAAATGGAGGCGCCCTCCGTTCGCTACGGTTCCACGCCGGTGGACGGTCCTGCGGAAGGGAAATGCGTCTCAGCTCAATGGGAGGCTTTGCGCCGGAACTACTACGAGCAGATGGGTTGGGACGCGGAAACGGGCAAGCCTTTACCTCAGACATTGAAGGATCTGGGATTGGAATCGCTGATCCCCGATCTGAAGGGCGAAAAATAAAGGGAACAGTAGCGATTATCGAGCTCGTGCACAGGATCGCCAGGCGCAAGGGCATCGGCGATATCCTGGCCGACGGAGCCAAGATCACGGCGGAGAAATTCGGCAACGGTGCAATCCTTGTCCCTACGGTTGCATTCCGCTTCGCATGGGTGCGGTCAGACACGGCCGCAGACAGCCGGGAGGGGATCAAGGTCGGCAATTTCCCGCCAAGCGAGTTCCAGGGCTTGATCGTCGGTTCTCCCGTAAGCTTCAGCCTGAGCTATCGGGGTGATCCAGCCCCGGATATCGGCTTCATTCGGGCAGTGTGAAACACAGCGCGGCGTTTTTTCGGCATACTTCGGCCGAAGCGGAATGATTTCTATCATCTTCGCAGTTTCTTGTGTCAACATGCCGGTGATTTTCGCATGTCATCCAATGAGCAGAAATTAAGAACGCTTTGATATTTTCTCCTAAAAAAAACAGCCCCGGCTTAATATAGGAAAGATCCTTCCGGCTTTTGGGCAGGATGGTTTGCCAATCGAAGATTGCCTGGGAAAACCGGATTTTTCGGGGCGAAACACGGAGTTCGACCGCTACAGGATTGTGTGGCGCCGACCTATTTTGACAATATCGATGATGAGGGCTGACTTATTGATGCTATGAGCATGAGACATATCCTGCGGGCGCTTTGTTGTGTTGCGCTGTTTGCGGGACAAGCTTGCCAGGCGGAGAAACCTGTAACAAGACTCGAATTTTCGGGCATCCTGCCTGCGCACGACAAACTCAGCCAGGTGCTGGAAGATTGGTGCAGGGATCTGGGCCGAAGGAGCGGAGGGAGCATCCAGGCCACCTATTACCCTGGAGGAATTCTTACTCCTGCAACCCAAATCTTCGATTCCGTGACTACGGGCATCGCGGACATCGGATTTGGGCCTATGGGCTTGACCCCCGGCCGTTTCCCGCTTACTGAAGTCATGGAACAGCCTCTGGGCATCGGAAGTTCCTTTATGATGACGCGTTTGTCCAACGGCTTTTTTCGTGCTTTCAAACCCACGGAACTGGAGCCGGTTAAAGTGCTTTTTTTCCTGAGCGCCAGCCCCGGCCTGCTCCATACCCAGAGACCCGTGAGGAAACTTGAAGATTTATCGGGCATGAAGATTCGGTGCCTGGGAGGCAATGCAGCGAAGGTCCTGGAAGCTCTGGGCGCTGTCTCGATCGTAATCCCGACCAGCGATACCTACGATGCGTTGCGTAAAGGGATCGTGGACGGCGTGGTGGCGGCCTGGGATTCGCTGGAGACGCTTAAATGGGGTGAAATCCTGCATTACACCACCGTGAGTCGCTATGCCTCTGTGGGCGCCCCCGGTCTCGTTTTTATGAACAAAGCCAAATGGAACAGCCTTCCCGTCGAAATGCAGGACATCATCAACGAGATGTCCGATGAATACGCGCAAAAGCTAAGCCGGATCTGGGACGAGAAGGATCAGAACACCATAAAAAAATGGTCGGCAAAAGATCACGTTTCCATTTATCTGAGCAGCGAAGAAGAGAAGAGATGGGAGCGGGCCGTATTGCCTCTCTACGAAGCTTTGGTACAGGAGAAATCCGCCAGGGGTTTGCCGGCGAAGGAGGCATTGCAGTTCTGCAAGAACTGGGTGCAGCAAAACATGCAGCGATGATTTGTATCGGCAACTTTTGAACCCTATGGACGTTGGAATCAGGCCTTCGGGCTGACATGTCTTCAGGCTAAGAAAACCGCGATCGAGTCGCGGGGAGAGAGAATGATGCGATTGTCTTTCAGCCAGGCCTCCGGCCGTTTGAGCGCATGGATGGAATTTGTCGCGGGGACAGCCCTCATCGGTGTGATGCTGCTTATAGGATCGGACATTGTCGGGAGGCTTTTCGGCCACCCGGTCCCGGGGACCTATGAGATTGTCTCCCTCGCGGGTGGATTGATCATCGGTTTGGCTCTTCCGGCAACTTCCATGGCGAAAGGGCACGTCAGCACGGATCTTTTAACGGCAAAACTCTCGGCAAAGTCCAACCTTTGGCTTGCGGTGATTACTCGAAGCATGGGCATCGGGATATTTCTACTTGCCGGCTATGGCACAATACAAATGGGCGTCCGTCTGAGGATTTCAGGCGAAGTAACGGCTGTCTTGGCTTTTCCTTTTTACTACGTGGCCTATGCCGTAGGCGGCGCCTTCCTGATACAAACCCTGGTCTTGTTTTCCGAATTGCTGGGAACGATACAAAAACGCGAACGGTGAATCCTGCTATGAACGAGGTGCTGATTGGATGTATCGGTCTCGGCCTGCTGCTGGCGCTCTTCCTGACGGGGATTGAACTGGCTTTCGCCATGACTTTTGTCGGGTTCGTCGGATTCGGCATCCTGAGATCTTTTCCTGCCGCCGTCGACCTTTTGGCTAAAGACTTTTATGATGCTTTTGCCTCCTATGCTTTTGTGGTGATCCCGCTCTTTGTTCTTATGGGTCAGGTGGCCTTCAATTCCGGGATTGCGGAAAAGATGTACGGAACATCCCGGAAATTCGTGGGCCATGTGCCCGGAGGGCTGGCCATGGCGACGGTCGTCGGCGCGACAATTTTCAAGGCTATTTCGGGATCTTCGCTGGCAACCACAGCAACCTTTTCCAGCGTTGCCATTCCCGAGATGGACAAATACGGCTACAGCAGGAAACTATCCACCGGCGTAGTCGCAAGTGTGGGGACTCTGGGCTTCCTCCTGCCTCCGAGCGGAACACTCATAATCCTTGCCATGATCACGGATCAATCGATCGGGAAATTGTTTCTTGCGGGCATCGTCCCCGGTCTGTTGATCGCCGCGTTATTCCTTGTGACAATCGCCCTGTGGTGCCGTATCAATCCCTCTTTGGCCCCCAGGGCAGAGGCTGCGGGATGGAGAGAGCGCGCCCGGTCGGTGCCTCAAATTTTCGGGCCGCTGCTGATTTTTGCCGTTACGGTGGGAGGCATGCTTGCGGGCTATTTTACGCCAACGGAAGCAGGCAGCGTCGGCGCTATTGCCGTTCTCCTGCTTGCCCTTTTAAAGCGGGACCTGGATTGCCGGGGATTCGCAAAATCCGTACGCGAGTCGCTGCGCATGGGTTGCATGGTTCTAATGCTGATCGGGGGATCTGCGGTGCTCGGCCACTTCATCGTCATTTCCAAAATACCGGGCGTCGTGGCTTCCTGGACGATTGGCTTGCCTCTGCCCTCCCATTTGATCCTTGTGATCATCCTTCTTATCTATCTTTTGGGCGGATCCTTCGTCGACGACATCGCCTTCATGATTTTAGCGACGCCTATTTTTTTCCCTGTGGCCGTCAAGCTCGGATATGACCCCATCTGGTTTTCCATTGTCCTTGGGGTGACGATGATGATCGGGGTGATCACTCCTCCTGTGGCCGTAGCGGCTTTTGTTGTCAAGAACATCACGCAGGAATCCATCGGCCGAATATACAAAGGAGTCCTCCCGTTCCTGATTACGCTTGTCCTATGCCTCATCCTGCTCTTCGTTTTCCCTGAGATGGCAACCTATCTGCCCCGGAGGTATTAGATGAGCTCTTCGGTTGTTGACTAATGCGGAAGACATCCCTAAGAATAGACGTTCCAGGTCTCCCGTTTCAGCTTTTCCATTGAGGACAACCAAGATGCCGTTGAGGAGCGGAGAACGGGAAATAGAGATCCCGAAAATAGGAGATAGGGAAATGCCAAGTGAATATCAAAACAAGGTTGTGATCGTGACTGGGGGGGCTTACGGCATCGGCAGAGCGGCCGCGATAGGCTTTGCTCAAAGAGGAGCAAAGGTGGCAATCGCCGACGTCGATGTCAAGCGGGGAGAAGAAACTCTGCGCCGGATTAAGGATGCCGGTGGCAACGCATTTTTTGCAGAAACAGACGTATCTTCTGAGGCAGATGTTAAAGCTTTAGTAGAGAAAACAGTAGAAACTTACGGGAAGCTGGACTGCGCCTTCAACAATGCCGGGATTCATAAGGTATTCGCTTCCATGACCGATTTCACAGCCGCGGACTGGGAAGAGATGATCAATGTGAATCTCAAGAGCGTATGGCTGTGCATGAAATATGAAATCCCGCAAATGCTCAAGCAGGGGAAAGGCGCCATTGTGAACACGTCTTCGGCCGCGGGACTGGTCGGAGCGCCGAGCAATCCGGCCTATCCGGCCAGCAAGCATGGAGTTGTGGGAATTACCAAATCGACCGCGCTGGAGTTTGCGCGAAAAGGCATTCGGGTAAACTGTGTCTGCCCGGGCCCCATCCGGACGGGAATGAATGAAAGCCTTGTAGCCGCAAATCCGGAGATGGTCAAAGCAATGGATCAGAAAGTTCCCATGGGCAGGATCGGCGAGCCGGAAGAGGTTGCCGCCGCAGCCCTGTTCCTTTGTTCGGATGAAGCCTCTTACATCACGGGCGCTGCGCTGCCTGTGGATGGAGGCATCGTCGCGGATTAAAACGGTTTCCCGTTTCCGGTTTCCCGTTTCC
>CAYYTC010000098.1:13250-16480 GCA_964474425.1 uncultured Acidobacteriota bacterium | reverse complement strand
GTTCGAGCGCATAATAAAGCGACGAGGCCTGCCTGGCTGATATCCTGCCGGCGTTGCGTATTTCCTCGAGCGTAGCCTGGGAAAGGCACTGGGCCGACCCGAAGTAGTCCATCAGGCGGGCGGAGGCCGCATACGCAGCATGACTGCGCCCGCCGCGCCCGAGCACATTGGACAAGAGCTCCAGGACGTGATTCGTTTCTTTGGGTGAATCCATGATGAATTACGAATGACGAATTTCGAATGAATCAGGCGCTGCAATTACTGGCTGCGCCCAGATATCTAACGGAAGGTCGGGCTGAGGTGCTAATAAAAACTGGCCAAAATCGCGAAATCAGGCGCTTACAGATGAAGTCCCGCGTCACGGAAACATCCGAACGGCCCAGGATGCAAACGCATCCTTGCTGTATGTTTCCATTCGTAATTCGTCACTCGTCATTCGCAATTCTAGATTGCGAGGCCCCCGTCGACCTGCAGCACCTGTCCGGTAATGTATCGGGCCTCGTCCGAAAGCAGGAATGCGGCGATGCGCGCGACCTCGCCGGCGCCGGCGAAGCGTCCCAGGGGAATGTTCCGAAGCATGGTAGACCGGTATGTCTCGGGCAATGATTGGGTCATGTCGCTGTCGACGAATCCCAGGGCCAAAGCGTTGACGGTGATATTGCGGCCGGCCAGCTCCTTTGCCAGCGCTTTGGTGAGACCGATCATCCCCGCTTTGGAGGCCGAATAGTTGGCCTGCCCCGACACCCCAACGATGCCGCTGACCGAGGTTATGTTCAGGATGGATCCAAAGCGGGCTTTTATCATGACGGCCGACACCGCTTTGGAAAAATTGAATGCGCCTTTGAGATTTGTGGCCAGGACCTCATCCCACTCCTTTTCACTCATGCGCAAAAGCAGCTTGTCCCTGGTAACGCCGGCATTGTTCACCAGGAAATCGATGCTGCCGAAACGGCCCTTGACTTCCTGGACCATGGCTGCGGCGGCATTGTGATCCTCCACACGCGCCATGCAGGAATAGACCGTGCGGCCCATTGCCGAAAGTTCATCGGACAGCTGCCCGGCCTGCGCGGCGCTCTGCGAGTAGTTGAAGGCTATGTTGCATCCCTGCCGTGCCAGTTCCAGGCTTATGGCGCGCCCGATCCCCCGTGCGGCGCCGGTAACAATGGCCGTTCTGCCTTGAAATTTCAAAGGAAGCCGCTCCAAAAGCATTTTAGTGAGGACGGCTCTCCGGAGCCGCCCGATTGACGTCCTAAACCCGGGTCGGACGCTTCTGGAAGTCCGTCCTTGCCGGATAAAGGAGGCATTACCCAACGGCCGGCGTTCGTCTAAAAAGGAAAAGGATACATCAGCCAGCCGGCAACGATGGATAGGAGGACGAAAGAACCAAGGAGAAAGAAAAAATAAGTGATGCGCGGCTTCATGCCGTGCCTGGCGATAAAGGTCAGGACCAGTGCTGTCAAGACGCTGAACACCAGCATTAACAGGAAGTGATTTTTCATCGCTTTCTGCCCAGGGCAATATCGAATGCATCCACCACGACCAGCATGTTCAGCAGGCCCGCCACATAGATGAAAACATTCGCGTAGTCATAGGTATAGGCCGTGGGATCCCCGGTTCCCAAACCGCGCAGCCAGGAAATCCAATAGAGCAGGCCCGAACCGGCCTCTGCGGTGAACTTCAGTATGGAGAACAAATTGCCGAATTCCGGATCGAACAGTTGGCCGTGCAGCCCGAGGCCGAGCACGAACATGATCGAGATGCATCCGAAAAAAACGACGGCCCGGTCCCATTTGCCGAGGAAGGCATGGCCCAGTCCCGGGACAAAAGCTCCGGCGACACAGGCCGCAAAAGTCCTCGCGGGACCGGCCGGAGCAAGCAAAACATCGGCCTCCGCCGGATTGTCCGGCACGGATTGCGTATTCATAGGTAGCAAATCTTACGGAAAGGCAATCCTTCAGTCAAGGCGAAACCCTTTGGCACCAACGAATACGCTTCCGTCCGTCCGGACCGCTTTTTGCGCCGCCCTGCCGCGTGAGGCACCTGAAGACTATTGTTGGCGCCCGTTGAAGCCGATAGCAAATACGATGGATCCCGGGATCCCCGGGATGCAGGGATTTGAATCAATCGGCATGAACCGGGATTAGCTGGGGAAACGATATGAACCTCGACACTCTGCTTCGAAATATGGTCGCCAAAGGTGCATCGGATATGCATCTCAAAGTGGGCTGCTTCCCTCACCTCCGCATTAACGGAGAACTGGTCCCGCTGGGAGACCAGGAAAAGCTCGACAAGGAAGACTCGCTCATGATGGCTTTTTCCCTCATGAACAACAAACAGAAGGAGCGGTTTCGCGACAACAACGAGGTGGACGTAGGATATGGCGTGCGGGGATTGGGCCGTTTCCGTATCAATGTATTCCAGCAGAGGGGTTACGTTTCCATTGCAATCCGCGCCATTCCCACCAACATATTAACTTTTGAAGACTTATATCTCCCGCGGGTCCTTGAGGTGATCGCCAGGGAACCCAGAGGCATGGTTCTGGTTACCGGAACCACGGGCTCCGGAAAATCGACCACCATCGCTTCCATGCTCAATTACATAAACGAACGCACCATGCGGCATATCATCACCATCGAGGATCCGATCGAGTTCCTGTACCAGGACAGGATGAGCATCGTCAGCCAGCGCGAGATCAGCGTCGACGCCTCAAGTTTCGGCAGGGCGCTGCGCAGCGCCCTGCGCCAGGACCCCGACGTGATCCTGGTCGGAGAAATGCGCGACATGGAAACCATCGAGACCGCCCTGGTTGCCGCAGAAACCGGGCACCTGGTTTTCAGCACGCTCCATACCCTGGACGCCGTCGAAACCATCAACCGCATCACCGCGGTTTTCCCGGTCCATCAGCAGCGCCAGATCCGCCTGCAGCTGTCCATGGTTCTGCGCGCGGTGATCTCGATGAGACTCATGAAGAGATCGGATACTCCCGGGCGGGTGCCGGCCATCGAGGTCATGCGCGTGACCGATTACATCCGGAACTGCATCCTGGATCCCGACAAGACGCGCCTGCTTCGCGAAGCCATCGCCGCGGGCACATCGCAGTACGGCATGCAAACCTTCGACCAGTCTATTTACGAGCACTACAAAGCCGGGCGCATCACTCTTGAAGACGCCTTCGGATACGCCACCAATCCCGAGGAATTCAAGCTCCGCGTCCAGGGCATCTACTCGAC
>CAYYTC010000098.1:0-13150 GCA_964474425.1 uncultured Acidobacteriota bacterium | reverse complement strand
TGTGAAATTCGTGCAATTCGTGGCATGGTTTTCATTCGCATGGATTTGCCATGGACGACGAACTGCGCAGCACCCTTATGAAAAAGGCCGGAGCCATCCTCGCCCGGCGCGCCTGCAGCCGTGGAGAACTGCGTGACAGGCTTGCCAAAATTGCCGGCGATATTCCGGTGGAGGAAGTCCTGGACCACCTCGAACAGGTGAACCTTCTCAATGACCGGGAATATGCGTATAATTTCGCTCTCCAGCGAACCCGGCAGGAGGGATGGGGCCCAGCGAAGGTGCTCGATTCCCTGCTCCGGCGCCATGTGGAGCCGGAAATCGCCGAATCGGCTTTAACGCGTGTTCGGGACGAAGTCGATCAGGCGTCCATTCTGGAGGATTACGCCCGGAAGTATTTCGGCAAAAGCGTCCCCGACGCGAAGAGAGTCCGCAAACTGATCGCGAACCTGCATCAGCGCGGCTTTGCGGAAGACAGCATCCTGGACGCGTTGAAACGCGTGATCCCCTCAGCGCTCACGCAGCGCTATGAAACAGGAGAATGAATTGACAAGCAGCCACCAGATCCGCGACTCATTCCTGAAATACTTCGAGCGCAACGGCCATAAAGCCGTGCCGAGCTCCTCCCTGATTCCCTTCAACGATCCCACGCTCCTGTTCACCAACGCGGGCATGAATCAGTTCAAGGACATCTTTTTGGGCAACGAAAACCGCCCCTACAAACGCGCCGCGACCAGCCAGAAATGCATGCGCGTAAGCGGAAAGCATAACGATTTCAAGGATGTCGGACACTCCAACCGCCACCATACCTTTTTTGAGATGCTCGGGAATTTTTCCTTCGGCGATTACTTCAAAAACGACGCCATACACTATGCATGGGAACTGCTGACGCGGGAATACGGCCTCGACCCGGCAAGACTGTGGATCACCGTGTTTCGCGAGGATGACGCCGCCTGGGACATCTGGCACAAACAGGAGAGCATCCCGGAAAGCAGGATCATGCGCCTGGACGAAAAAGACAATTTTTGGGCGATGGGCGACACCGGTCCGTGCGGCCCCTGCTCCGAGGTGCACTACGATTTCGGCAAGAGCCCCATTCCCGGCCATGGCGAATGCGACCTTACATGCTCCTGCGGCCGCTGGGTCGAGGTGTGGAACCTGGTTTTCATGCAGTACAACCGCGATTCCGGCCGCGCATTGATTCCGCTCCCCTCCCCCTCGATAGACACCGGAATGGGCCTCGAGCGGATTACGACCATCCTTCAAGCCAAAACCGCCAACTACGACACGGACATTTTCCGGCCGCTTCTGGACGAGATATCCGGCATCTCAAACACCGATTACGGGGCGGACCCTAACGATGACGTCTCCATGCGCATCATCGCCGATCACGCGCGAGCAGCCACGTTCGTCATAAGCGACGGCCAGTACCCCGGCAACGACAAGCGCGGGTATGTATTGCGAAAGATCATGCGGCGCGCCATGGTGCACGGAAAGAGGCTGGGCATCGACGAGCCCTTCATATACCGCGTTTCCGGGGCTGTGGTGGAATGCATGAAGAAAGCCTATCCGGAACTTGTGCCGGCGCGGGAAACCATCGCGCGCGTCATCAAACAGGAGGAGGATTCCTTCGCAGGCACTCTGGGCGAGGGATTGAAGGATTTCAACGAACGCGTCCGGAAAATCAAAGCCGCGGGCGGCCGCACGCTGCCCGGCGAAGAGGCGTTCTTCCTGTACGATACCCGCGGCCTCCCGCTGGAAATCATCGAAGACCTTGCCCAGGAAAACGGGCTCCTGGTCGACGAAGCGGGATTCACACGAGCCTTCGAGATGCAACGCGAACGCTCGCGCCAGGATTACCAGACCGGCAAAGTGCGCGAAGAAGTCGCCCAGGCTCTGTTCGAGGGAAAAACCGCCTTTGTGGGGTACGGGATCGAGGGCTGCGTCGCGGCAACCATCCAGGCGATTGTGGTGGACGGCGAGAGGGCGGAAAGCATCGAGGCCGGCCAGAAAGGCGAAATCGTTCTGGACGCCACTCCTTTCTATGCGGAAGCCGGCGGGCAGGTCGGCGATACCGGCTCTATGGCAAGGGGAGACGCCCGCGCCAGGGTCACCGCCACCCTCTATCGCGGCACAACCGTCACACACCTGGTGGAGATGGAGTCCGGATCCTTCCAGGTGGGAGACTCTGTCGAAGCGCTGGTCGATCTCGAAAAACGCAGCCTCACGATGAAAAACCATACGGCGACGCACCTGCTCCAGGCCGCCTTGCGGCAGGTGCTCGGGCCGCACGTAAAACAGGCCGGTTCGCTCGTGGCGCCGGACCGCCTGCGTTTCGATTTCACTCACTACGCCCCTTTGACTGCGGCCGAGATACACAGCATTGAGGACATCGTCAACCGGCAGATCTGGCGCAATATCCCCGTGGACACCCAGCTCATGGACCTGGACCTGGCCATGAAGTCCGGCGCCATGGCTCTTTTCGGCGAAAAATACCAGGAGAAAGTCCGCGTGGTCGAGG
This sequence comes from uncultured Acidobacteriota bacterium, assembly GCA_964474425.1. GTDB lineage: Bacteria > Acidobacteriota > UBA6911 > UBA6911 > UBA6911 > UBA6911. The sequence goes on along the minus strand of CAYYTC010000098.1, from coordinate 10,632 downwards.
TCCCGGGATTCAGCAAGGAATTGTGCGGCGGCACCCACGTGCCCGCAACAGGCACGATCGGCATCCTCAAGATTACGAGCGAAGGGGGCATCTCGGCCGGCGTCCGCAGGATCGAGGCTGTCACCGGCCCCGCGGCATTCGCCCGTTTCCGCTCGGGGGAAGAGATCCTTGACTCCATCCAGGCCGATAATAAAATAGCCCGCCAGGAGGTGCCTGCGTGGATCGACCGGCTGCAGGCGCAGATACGCGAACTGCAGCACCGGATCCTCGATCTGAAAGCCCAGGCGGCACGCGCTAATATCGGCAGTATGCTGGAACGGGCGCGGGAGACAGGCGGCATCCGGGTGGTTGCCGACACGGTCCCGGAGATGGACCGTGCGGGCCTTCGCAACCTGGCCGACGAGCTCAAGCAAAAGATCGGTTCGGGCGTCGTCGTGCTCGGCTGCCCCCAGGAAGATAAGGTCGCCTTGGTGGTCATGGTCACCGGCGATTTATGCCGGAAAATTCCTGCCGGCAGGATTGTCAAAGAGATCGCTCCCCTGGTCGGCGGAGCGGGAGGAGGCAAGCCGGAACTGGCAGAAGCAGGCGGTAAAGATTCCTCCCGGCTGGCCGATGCGATACAGTACAGCTATGCTGTCGTGGAAAGCCTGTTGCGAGCCTGAAGTTTTGGAGGAGTTACGCCGGTCTCGAACGCTGACGTACGCTGACATGACGCTGACGTACGCTGAAAAAATATATAAATTGTTGTCGGCGTGGGTCGGCGTTCTTTCAGCGTACGTCAGCGTTTCAAAATACGGAGCGGCCAAACTCTTTGAGTCGCCCGGCAGAGCCGGGGATTTACCAATGTAATTATTTAGACTTTTTCCTGTCCGCCAAGATCTATTAGGAATGTTTGCCAGGGACATTGCCATGAGGTTGACTCACTATTGCATTTTTCTGCTGTCGATGGCCGCCATCGGGATATTCGGGCACAACCTGTACGGCCAGGCTCTCTATTCCTATCTCGACCAAAACGGCACGCGGGTGTTCACCAACATCCCGCCGGTAAATGCCGTTTGGGACCTCAAGGTTACCGGCTCGCCTGCGCCCGCGCCGGCCGTGGACGAGTCCAGGCCAAAGTCCGAAAAATTTGATCCCATCATTGAAAAATATGCCGGGGAGCACAACCTGGATCCGTCCCTGATCCGATCCATCATAGCCACGGAGTCCGGGTTCAATCCCAAAGCCGTATCCCGCAAGGGCGCCCAGGGGCTCATGCAGCTGATGCCCGCCACCGCCGCGCGTCTCGGAGTCACAAACAGTTTCGACCCCGAGCAGAACATACGGGGCGGCGTACGCCACTTCCGTTCCCTCATGGACACCTTCGACAACGACCTGAAACTGAGCCTTGCGGCTTATAACGCAGGCGAAAACCTGGTCCTGCGCCTGGGCCGCGTGCCTGCAATCAAGGAAACCCGGGAGTATGTCCAATCCGTAACGCGGCGCCTGAACCCGGACGCAGAAAGCCCGCAAGCCGGGGAAAAGCCCAAACATGCGCCGACGTTCCGCTACGTCGACGATACCGGCATCCTGCATCTCACCAACATCCCTCCTTTGCGGTAGGCCGCCCTTTGAGCCCCGGGATTCCGAGCCTTCGGACATCCCGCAAGTGGCTTATTTATCAATATGTTCTAACAAGATGACCTTGACACGGTTGCGGCCCGAGTCTAAGATGGGGATCATGGCTCTTGCACGGCAGGCAAATGGGATTTTTTATCTCCTCCCGTGCCTGCTCGTTTTCACCCTATTTTCAGCTTTTTATGCGCCGGCAAAAACCTGGGAAACGCAGGCTGCCGCACAGGCGTTTGAGGAAGCTGAGCAAAAACGCGGCGAACTCGCCCGGAATCCCGATTCACTCATCAACCAATACCGCCAGTGCGCGCTCACCTACAGGAAGGTTTATCTCCACGATCCGCATTACAGCCGGGCGGGCGAAGCGATCTACCAGGAGGGCCTTCTCTACCAGGAGATGGGAGAAAAGTTTTCGGATCCGAGATCCTATGCCACCGCGGCCAGACGTTTCGAATTTCTCGCCAGGGATTACCCGTCGAACTCAAACAGCGCGGACGCCTTATTGCGCGCGGGAAATATTTACCTGAACAACCTTAACAACGAAGAAGCAGCCAGGAACGCATTCCTGCACCTCAAGACTGTTTACGGCAGACCCGGCGCGCTGGCCCGGCTGGAGCAGAGCCGGCCGGCGCAAAAGCCCTCTCCGCCGCCGGCAGAACCCCCCGTTCCGGCGCAATCTTCCGCCGCCGCCACTTCCGTCCGGAATATACGATATTGGATTACGGACGAGTACACGCGCGTCGTTATCGATATGGACGCGGATACTTCCTACGAGAAGGCGCGTCTCTATTCCCCGTACAGGATCTATTTCGACATTTCCAATGCAACGATCGCCGGCGGCGCGAGAAGCCGGACATTTTCCGTCGAGGACGAGCTCGTCAGGCAGGTTCGCGTTTCCCAGAACCGGCCGGATCTGGTTCGCGTGGTTCTCGATCTTGCGGCGGAAGGGACGTATTCCGCGTTCGAGCTTCATGACCCGTTCCGGATCGTCGTCGATCTGTACCACAAATCCGGCGTCAAAGCCGCAATGAAGCATTCGCCGCTCGAATCCGCTCCTCGCGCCGACGAATTGGGCCCGAAACCGCTTTCCAAACAGGCGGCCGTCGCAGTTCAGGCTGCCGGCAAAATCCCGGAAATCCGGCCGGGCGCCGCGGCGAAAAAGGATTTTTCTCCTCCTGCCCCAGCCGACACGCGCATCAAATCCGAAGCTAAAAAGCCGGAGGCGCCGGTATCGACCGCCGCTGTAAAAGGTCCTCCGCCCCCGGCCGTGGTGGAGCTCGAACCGGCTCCAGCCGGAAACCAGCCGAAACCGGCCGCGGCCAAAGAGGCCAAAGCCGCCGGCGTGGAAACCGCCGGACCGGGAACCAAACCGCCGCCCGCCGTCAAGCCGGATATGCCGGCAGTCCCCAAGGCCGCGCCGCCCACCAGCCGTGGGGACCGCACTCTGACGCGTGTGCTGGGTTTGAAGGTGGGACGCATTGTCATCGATCCGGGACATGGCGGACACGACCTGGGCAGCGTCGGCCCCGGCGGGCTCATGGAAAAGGACCTGGTCCTTGCTGTGGCTCTGAACCTCAAGACCATGCTTGAGGAGAGCCTGGGAGCCGAAGTGTTCCTGACCCGCACGGATGACAGCTTCGTCTCCCTTGAAGAGAGGACCGCCATCGCGAACCGCAACAAGGCGGACCTTTTTATATCGATCCATGCAAACTCGAGCCGAATCCGCTCCACCAGCGGAGTTGAGACGTATTACCTCGATTTTGCCAAAACAAACGCCGAACGCGAAATAGCGGCCCGCGAGAATGCCACCAGCGTCAACAATGTTCACGAACTCGAAGATCTCATCAAGAAAATCGTCCAAGCCGATAAGTCTATGGAATCCAGGGAGCTGGCCACGATTATTCAAAAAAGGCTCTTCGCGGGGGTGAAAAAAATATTTTCTTCGGCGCAGGACCGCGGCGTGCGGAGAGCCCCCTTTATCGTGCTCATAGGCGCCAACATGCCCTCTGTGCTTTCGGAAATCGCCTTCATCAGCAACCCGCGGGATGAGCGGCTTCTGCGCAAGGACGCCACCAAGGAGCGCCTGACCCGTGCCCTGTATTCCGGCATTGAAGATTACATAAGCACGCTGGGAACGAATGTAGTCCAAAATCAGCCGAGCCCTGAATAGATGCGCGTTTTTCATTTTCTGTTGCTTGCCGTATTGTCTACCGTGGCCTGTGCGGCCGCCCAGGTATCGTTCGTCGCGGACAGCTTTTTCCCCGCCGATCAGGAGTTCCAGGAGCTTCAGAAGGCGCCGGGCGAGGAAAGCTTTGAGGATCCCGCCCTGCTTGCCGGGGTTGCGGACGGGGCTCTGTTCAAGGATGTGGGCTTTGAAAAATATTCCCGCCGGCAATATAAAGCCGCGGGATCGGAAATCACCATCGAGGTCGTCACCCTCATCGACAGCCGCGCAGCCTTTTCGCTGCTCTCGATTTTGCGCGCCAGCAGTCTTAGGGAAGGCCCTCCCGGCGACAGCTTCACCTTCGACGCGGGCACTCTCCGGTTCGCCCGGGGCAGAAACTGGATACGCATTCAGGGCAGGGGCGCCCCCGCGGATCTTATCAGGCGCATTGCCATTTCCATGAGCAACCGCATCGGACCCCAAAAAAGAAAACCCCCTTCCCTCATCTCGCATTTGCCGAAGCTCGGCTACGACGCTTCGACCCTGCGCTATTTCGTGGGGCCCGATTCCTTTAAGGCACATTCCGAAACCAGGCGCGGCGGCTATGTCGAGTTTGCTTCCGGAATGGAACTGGCCCAGGCCCGCTACACGCTGCAGAACCAGACCGGCATCCTCTCGCTCTCGATCTTTCCGACAGCTCAAGTCGCAGAAGGCTACTATTCCGAACTGGCCGGCATTGCATCCGACAGGGAATCCGCCGTCAGAACCTATGCCAAAAGGGCCGGGCCGCTGCTTGCCATTCTCGAAGGGTCGTTCGACCCGGCAGTCGCGGACCGCATCCTGGATTCCATTCAATACAGCTATTCCATACGCTGGATCTATGAGAAGCCCAAAGGGAAAATAGTCTGGGGAATACCCACGGCAATCCTCGGCACTGTAGTCAATTCCCTTCTCTTCGTGGCGCTGCTTTGCGTGGCCTCGATTGTGATGGGCGCAGGGTACGCCATATTTCGGGTGCTTCTGCGCGGGCATGCGCCGAACAATCCACTGGACCGTCCGGAACGGACTGAAATCACTCGGTTGAAAATGCGATGAAAGTAGATCTGATACGAAGTGTTCCGCTTTTTTCCACGCTTACCGATGAGGAATTCAATCAACTGCGGCATATCTTTGCCGTCAGGGCTTATCACAAAAACCAGATCATCTTCCTCGAAGAGGAAACCGGAAGCTACATGTACCTGGTCCTCTCGGGCAAGGTGAAAGTCGCCAAGTCCGGCGCGGCCGGCAAAGAAACCATCCTGGCCATTCACAGAACAGGAGATTTTTTCGGCGAAATGTCCCTGCTGGACGGCAAGACCGCCCCGGCCACGGTCTCCGCGATGGAGGACGCCAAAATCATCTCGGTGAGCGGCGCCGATTTTCACAAATACCTGATGCACAACGAAAAGGTCATGCTGCAGATCATCAATGTCCTGTGCGCAAGGCTGAGGCAGGTCTGGCAGACCCAGAGCCTGAGTTCAAGCACGGCCGATGCCAGAATCCGCATGGGTATTCACCAACTCGCCACGCGGCACGGGATACGGGATGCGCACGGGATTATCATCGACCTCAAGATCACCCACCAGGAACTGGCGGAGATGGTGGGCACCTCACGGGAGACGGTCACGCGCGTCCTGGCGCATCTTCGCGAACAAGGAATCATCGAAATCGACCAGCGCCGCATAACGCTGCTGGACGACGAAGCCCTTCTGCGCGACACGTAAAACGTTGAACGTTTTAACGTGCAAACGTTCCAACGTCCCTGCGCTAGGATTTTTCGAAGAGTGAATTTACAAACGCCTCGGGCGAAAATTCCAGGAGATCCTCCAGCGATTCCCCGATTCCGATAAAGCGCACGGGGATGCCCAGGTCCTGGCAGATGCTGAAGAGAATCCCTCCCTTTGCCGTGCCGTCCAGCTTAGTGACAATAAGTCCCGTAATCCCGGTGAACTTTTTGAACTCCTGGGCCTGGGCCAGCCCGTTTTGCCCCGTGGTGGCATCCACCACCAGAAGCACTTCATGCGGCGCGCCGGGGATCTTGCGGCCGGCCACGCGCCGCATCTTTTCCAGCTCCTGCATCAGGTTGCTTTTGGTGTGCAGCCTTCCTGCCGTGTCGACGATCACCACGTCGCTGTGACGCGCAACGGCCGCCGAGAGCGCGTCGTGCAGCACCGCGGAAGGATCCATGCCGGTCTTGCTTTTGACCAGATCTGCGCCCGACCGCTCCGCCCAGACCGTGAGCTGCTCGATGGCCGCGGGGCGGAATGTATCCGCCGCGCAGACCAGAACCTTTTTTCCCTCCCTGGAAAGTCTCGCGGCAAGCTTCCCGATGGTCGTGGTTTTTCCGGTCCCGTTCACGCCGACCACCATCCACACCTGCAATGCTTCTTCCGCCGTCTGCGTTTCAGAAAGGGGCCGCGCGTTGAGTATTGAAAGGAGCTCTTCGCGGATTACATTTTGCGCATCCTCGGCGGTCCTGACGGCCTGCTTCTTGCGCTGCTCGCGCACGGCCGTCATGATCCGTTCGGTGACACGCACGCCCAGGTCCGCGCCGAGCAGGGTGCCCTCCAGGTCCTCCAGCACCGTTTCATCGATTTCCGGCCGGGAAGAAAGCACGGCCTCGATCCGGCTCACCAAATTTTCCTTGGTGGCGCCGAGGGCCTTTTTCATCCTTGCGAACAATCCCGCTTTCTTTTCAGGCGTTTCGTTTGCGGATTTTTTAAAAAGCATCCGTTCTCCTTTAATAGCGGGTTGACCCTGGCCTCAATAGGCAGCGTACGTCAGCGCCTTTGTCGGCGTGTGTCCGCGTTACGCAGTCCGGTTCATGCGCACATCGGCCGCGAGCACCGTCTCGACCTTTCCGTCGGCCGTGCGGACAAGCAACGCCCCGTTGTCGTCCAGGCCGCAGGTCACCGCCGGGCGGCGCCCCGCTTCATCCAAGATCCAGACTGCGGCCCCGTTCCACATGGAGGACAAACTCTTCCAGCGGTCAAGCACCTCCCGGCGCTTCCCCTGCTCGAAAATTTTATACCAGGACTGAAATTTCCTCAGGAAGCCGACGAGAACCTGGCGTCGCGGGACGAAACCGCCGGCTATTTCATCAAGGCATACCGCTTCATCCTTCATATCCGGCGGCACGCTCCCTTCGTGAATGTTGAGGCCCACGCCCACCACCGCAGCCTGGCTTTCGCCGCCGCCCGGCCCGGCCTCGAGGAGGATTCCCGCGCATTTCCTTGCCGAGAGCAGCACGTCGTTGGGCCATTTAAGGTCGATTTCGAGGCGCGGCCGTTTGTGCCTGAAAAAATCCTGCAGCGTCTCCACCAGCGCAACCGAGGCAACATGCGTCAGCAAAGGCCACTTCCCGCCGGGTTGCCTCGGCCTCACCACCAGGCTGAAATAAAGGCCGGACCGCGCCGGCGAAAACCAGCGGTGTCCCTTTCTTCCCCGCCCGGCCGTCTGCTCTTCCGCAACCACCAGCGTCCCGGCCGGGGCGCCCTGCTGCGCCATTTTCAGCGCCTCTTCGTTCGTGGACTCGATGCTCAAAAATCCGTGAACGCGCAACCAGTCCCAGGCGAGGGCCGGAGTCTCCCTCTGGATCCAGTAGGGCACAAGCTGCTCCTCATCGTAGACCAGGCTCACGCGATCCTCGGCGGTTTTCCATTGAAAGCCCCACCGGCGGCACAGCTCCAGCTCCGCTTGAAACGGGGCCGCGGCGCTCAACGGAAGCCCGCTTTGCCCCACAGGGCCGAGGTCGGTCAATATCGCCGGATATTTGAGTGCAGGCATATTATTGCAGCGGCAAATGGTCGAGGTTGGATTCCAGCTTGTGGAGTTTATCCTGCAGCTCGGAGTGGCGCGCCCGGTTCTCGGCGACTATGTCCTCCGGCGCGCGCGCTATGAAGTCCCGGCTGCTGATTTTCTTCCACACCTTGTCGATCTCTTCCCGGACCCGCGCCATTTCCTTCTGCAGCCGGTCCCTCTCCGCCGCGACATTGAGGGCATCGTGAACATCCAGGCCGAATTCGCCCAGCTTCCAGACGCCCCTCAGCAGATTTCCTGAAAGAGACCCGGAAAATTCCACGCGGTTCAGACGCGCCAGGGACCGCACTTTTTCCAGATTCCCCGACACCAGTTCCCTGTCCCCGGAATTCGGGACGACCAGCGAGGCATCCAGCAGACGTTTCGGGTCGATATTCATTTCGGCGCGCAGCGACCGCAGCGAGCCGATCAGGTCCATCAGGTCCTGCATTTTCTGCGCGGCTTCCGGATCTGCGCGGACGCTGCGCGGCGACGGAAACTCCTGGACCATGATGGAGTCCCCCTCGTGGGGTATCTTCTGCCAGATTTCTTCGGTCAGGAACGGCATAAACGGGTGAAGCAGGCGCAAGGCGAAATCGAGCGTGTGCACAAGGATTCGGATCCGGGGCTCCCGCTCAGGGTCGGGCATCTCTGCGCCCGTCAGGACCGGCTTCACCAGCTCGATGTACCAGTCGCACAGCTCGTGCCAGATAAACTGGTAGATCAGCGCTGAAGCTTCGTGGAACCGGAATTTGTCCAGCGATTCGGAAATTTCACCGCAGACCTGGTTCAGGCGGTGCAGGATCCAGAGGTCCTCGATCGGCATCTCCTCCCGACTGTCCGCGAGCATTGCGTCGATGGATTCCGGGCTGACGCCGGCGTCCTGGTCCTTCAGGTTCATCAGCACAAAGCGCGCGGCGTTCCAGACCTTGTTGGCGAAGGCGCTGTACCCCTTCATCCGGTCTGTCGAAAACGGGATGTCGGTGCCGGGGACCGCCATGGATGAAAGCGTGAACCGCACCGCATCCGCGCCGTATTGGTCGATCAGCTGCAGGGGCTCGATGATATTTCCTTTGGTCTTGCTCATCTTCTTGCGGCTGGCATCCCGGACAATCCCGTGGATGTGAACCTGGCTGAAAGGGATGTCGCCTGCAAATTTGAGCCCCATCATGATCATGCGCGCCACCCAGAAGAAGATAATGTCCTGGGCCGTGATCAGCAGGTCTGTCGGATAGAAAACGCGCAGGTCCGCGGTCTCCTCGGGCCAGCCCAGCGTGGAAAAGGGCCAAAGCGCCGAACTGAACCACGTATCCAGGATATCGCTCTCCTCCCGCAGAGGACCCGCACAACGCGGGCACTTCCCGGGAGTGGTGCGGGAAACCACAATCTCGCCGCACGCATCGCAGTGCCAGGCGGGGATGCGGTGGCCCCACCAGAGCTGGCGCGATATGCACCAGTCGTGAATGTTGTACATCCACTCGAAGTAGCGCTTCTTGAAGCTATCCGGCACGAACTGGATTCTGCCGCTTTCCACCGCCTCGATGGCCGGCTTTGCAAGGGAATCGACCTTCAGATACCACTGGATGGAAATTTTGGGCTCCACCACGGTGGAACAGCGGTCGCACTGGCCGACGTTGTGCTGATAATCCTCCACCTTCTCCAGATACCCTTCCCTCTCCAGTTGCGCGACCAGCTTCTGCCGGCATGCAAACCGGTCCATGCCTTTATAGGGTCCGGCATGTTCCGTCATAACGCCGCCCGCGTCGATCACCGTCACTTTCTGCAGGCCGTGCCGCAGACCGGCCTCGTAGTCCTGCGGATCGTGGGCGGGCGTGACTTTGACGACGCCCGTGCCAAACTCCCGGTCCACAAAAGTGTCGGCGATAACCGGGATCTCCCGGTTCATGACCGGCAGAATGACCTTTTTGCCCGCCAGATGCCTGTACCTTTCATCCTCCGGATGCACGGCGACAGCCGTGTCGCCCAGCATGGTTTCGGGGCGAGTGGTCGCGACGGTCACGAATTCATGACTGCCTGCCACGGGATACCGTATATGCCAGAGCTTGCCCACAGTGGGCTGATAGACCACTTCCAGATCGGAAATAGCCGTTTTGCAGCGCGGGCACCAGTTGACGATATACTCCCCGCGATAAATGAGCCCTTCCTCGTACAGCCGGACAAACACCTCGATGACGGCCCGGGAGAGCTGATCGTCCATGGTGAAGCGCTCGCGGCTCCAGTCGCAGGACACACCCATCCGGCGCATCTGGTTGAGAATCGTGCCCCCGCTGGTCTTCTTCCATTCCCAGGCGATTTTTAAAAACTCCTCGCGCCCCAGGTCGAAACGGTTTTTCTTTTCTCTCTCCAACTGCTTGTCCAGGACATAGTGGACCGCAATGCTCGCGTGGTCGGTTCCGGGAAGCCAAAGCGTGTTGAATCCGCTCATCCGTTTCCATCGCACCAGGATGTCGTGAAGCGTGTGCTGCAGGGCGTGACCCATGTGCAGCGAGCCGGTGACGTTCGGGGGAGGGATCACGATGGAATAGCGAGGCTTTTCCGACCGGTTGTCGGCCTGAAAATAACCTTTCGATTCCCAGAAGGCGTACCACCTTTTTTCAACTTCGGCGGGTTCGTAAGTTTTGGCGAGCGGTTCGCGGGCCATTTGCACTACCTCATTTCCGTTGGAAAATGCTGCCAGGGCAACGATAAAAGGAAGAATTCTATTCGAATCGAGGGTCCGAGTCTAGTAATTCGGAAGCGGTGGAATTTCGGTATAGATACCTCTTGAGTGAGGACGCCTCTCCAGTTTTGGGCATTTCGTGAGGACGGCTCTCCAGAGCCACCCGATGGGCGAATATCAAATAATGGCTTAACCGGACGGGTCTGAAGACCCGTCCTCACTAGGATTAAGGGCAGGGGAGAGATTCCGGGCGTTTCGTATCAGGGCTTGTTGCGTTCCTCGAGAGTCCGCCGGATGATGGATTCGGAAAGCTCCGGGATGACTTCCCAGGCCACCTCGC
>CAYYTC010000097.1:0-16537 GCA_964474425.1 uncultured Acidobacteriota bacterium | reverse complement strand
TCAGCGTTTTAAAATACGGAGCTGTCAAACTCTTTGAGTCCCCCGGCAGAGCCGGGGATTTACCAGTGTGATTAAACTCGCCGCCGGCCTGAAAGCGGCTCCCGGGACTGCGGCCTTCGTACCCGGGTCCCCCGCTGTTACTCGCAGATTTCGAAATTCCTACAGAGATATGCCAATTCTTATCGGCTGTATTTTTGTCAAATCAGAATATCCGGACTTGATTTCCAGCGTCTCGGCAATCAAAAGATATCGGTCTCCGGCCTCATCCCAGGCCGGCCATTCTATAAGCCCCTTCACGCTTGGGTTCCCCGTTCTGGCAAATTGAGTCCATATGCTCATCATGGCTTCAGAGATCTTTCTGTCAACGCCTGAAATGGTTGGAGCTGGTGATTGGGCGCCGGAAAGCGCGAAACCGCCATAGTGGGCTTCCCAGGCTTCGGCAACATCCAGAGATCCGAACATATAATGCAATTCCATCCCGTGGGCCGCCACACAACCTTCCCGTCTCCAGTTATCCGGTACGCGGTCGAATACGGCAGCGTACCCTCTTGAGTCGGCGTTGCTCGGCGCCTTAAGCATGGTTCTATAGTCTGCGACCATCTTGTCCGCAATGACCAGGCCGGGCCCAGTCAGTTCCCCCATATCGGATACAACCAGATAGGGCACTTCATTCCGCTTGCCGGACTGAAACATGTTGAATATTGAATCCGGCAGAAACCATCCATCCTGAACCACGCTCCAGGGTCCCATGAATTCATACTCCGGGCCCAAATCTGCGTTCAAAGCCTGTTCCACTTCGACAATTTTTTCCCAGGATATTGCGCGGGCTGCCGTCAGCGGATCCCTTTCCCCATCCACACCGAGTTTGGCAAAAAATTTCCCGCCGAATGCTTCCATTTTTTTCAGTTGGGTCGGTTCAAAATCCTTTCCCCCGCTTTGAATGATGGCCCGTTGAAACAGCCCTTTTGCCAGAGGGGAAGCCATCAAGGCAGCCACTTTGAGCCCGCCTCCGGATTGACCAAAGATCGTCACGTTATCCGGATCGCCACCGAAAGAGGCGATGTTTTTTTTGACCCATTTCAGGGAGTCAATCAAGTCCAGAAAAAGATAATTTCCGGAAACCCCCTGGGGAAATTCCCGGGAAATCAATTCGTGCGCGAACAAACCGAATATACCCAGCCGGCTATTGACGGTAACCAGCACCACACCATGACTGGGCAATCCGAGACTGTTGCTAATAGGCAGATTGCCGCTCCCATATCGAGTGCCGCCTCCATGGAACCAGACCATAACCGGCAATTGATCGCTCGCCTTTTCCGCCGGCGTCATCACGTTGAGATACAGGCAATCTTCACTCGACGGCAATGCCTGAAGTTTTTCCGATGCATGAACATCCCGATACTGTGCAGCCTGAATGCTGAATTGAGTGCATTCGCGCATACCCTGCCATGAAGCCGCCGGCTGCGCCGGCTTCCAGCGCAAGCCTCCGACAGGCGGAGCGGCATAGGGTATGCCTCTGAATATATGGATCTCCGGGCCACTTTGTCTTGCCTTCATGCCGGAGATAGAACCGGTATTCAGGATTATCCGATCCATAGAATTCTCCCGTTCTCCCTAAGCTTCCATATTTCCCAATAGAAATTTGGATATTAACATGCTCCGCTTTTTCAAGTCCGGAATATCCGAGCCGCGGCATCCTGGATCCAAGGGATAGCCCTCGAGAAGCGATTGGGGGACTCGAAGACTCAAAGGCTCCAAAGTTCCACGATTAGCGATGTATGAATTTTTGTGGAATAGGCTTGCCCCAGATGATGCAGCGACTGGCTTTTTCCCACATGTTGTTCACTTGAGCGTTTTGGCAACGCGAAAGCCAAGATAGTTGCGGCCGCGAGTATCAGGCGCATACACAAACGCCCGATTCGCCGAACGCAGGGTTTTCGAGTTGCTCTCGAAAGAATTGGAGCGGAATCCTCGCACGGCGCAATTGCCGCTCTTTACCGCCGAGCCGTCGGTCGGCAACAATGCGGTGTTGGTTTCGTAGCAGTCCTCGATCCACTGGTAGATGTTGCCGCACATGTCACATAGGCCGAAAGCATTTATCGGGAAGGAGCATATCGGAGAGGTCGAATTTACCCATACGTCCCGTCCCGCTGCCAGTCCGCCCACATCCGGGCCGCTCTCTATGCCGTAATTGGCGTAATCATGACTGGGCTCGTTGCCCCACCAGTAAACGGTGGCAGTGCCGGCACGGGCCGCATATTCAAATTCCGATTCCGTTAAAAGGCGATATTTCTCCTTGCCGATCTTCCTGTTGAGCCAGCCGATAAACCTCTGTGCATCCCACCAGCTGATGCCCACCACAGGGTGGCTGCCCCTGCCGTGGTCTACATAGTCTTGGGTTGGCTTCCCTTCGCGGTCCAATCGAAGCGCAGCTTCTAAAGCCTGCCCCTCGCACATGGCGTCGCGTACGCAGGCTTCCCACTGATCCCAAGTGACCGGCCCCTTGCTCACCGCAAAGGAATATGCGATCGTAACTTTGTGCTGCCCCTCGTCTTTATCCCGGTTCTTCTCTGTTTCCGGCGACCCCATGATAAACGTTCCCGGTGGGATGACCACCATTTCCGGACACGTCTCACAATCCTTAAAAGTTCCGGCAACGCGATCTGCAGCATGAGCGGACGTTGCCCATCCGCCCATAATGCTTAATACAGCCGCAGCCAGCGCTGGAATTCCCAAACGCAGTCGTTTCATACCATCCCCTTGGATTTACTGTTTCTGCCCGTGTTCCTTTGATTATCTGCACGTTCCCAGCGAAAAATACAAGCGAAGAATAAATAGAGCTGGAAAACTAGCTAGTTTCTGTCGCCGCACATGGCGAATCGAATTTATTCCATTGCATTTTCATTGTATTCTGTATGCATTTTAATTGCATTTTAATATTCAGGATATCTTGATACATTGTTTCGGGTCAGAATCTCCAGTCGCTCTGACAGGAAAGGCAAAAACAGAAGGACTCGACTTTTTCATGCTCTGCAGCAGGTATTATTGTGTCATTGGCTATACGTGAAATGATGCTATCATCATTCTGAGGGCAATTAGGCGAGTAAGGCGAGAGGATGGCGTTTGTCGGCAGAACGGCAGAGACAGGACAGGAATGAATATCCGGGTTCTTATGCAGATTGGATGCTTTTCTCAATTTTCGATAGACTGATGCCATGAGCAATTCGGACTATGGATTTATATTCAACATCCAGGGCTATTGCATCCACGATGGCCCCGGAATTCGCACTTCGGTATTTCTGAAAGGATGTCCACTACGCTGCCTCTGGTGCCAGAATCCCGAATCTCATTCCTTCTATCCCGAGCTCCTTTTTGCAGAGGAAAAGTGCACTGGGTGCGGGAAGTGCGTCCAGGTTTGCCCGGAAAATGCGATCCGGGTGAACGGGAAAAAGGCCCGAACCGATCGCCAGGCCTGTAAGAGCTCAGGATTGTGCATAGATGCCTGTCCCAACGAAGCGAGAGCTTCGATCGGACGCAGGGCAACGACCGATGAGGTTTTCAAAGAGGTCGCTGCAGATTCTTTGTTCTATCAAGAATCGGGCGGTGGAGTTACGTTGAGCGGCGGGGAGCCTCTGGCGCAACCTGAATTCACGGCCCATATCCTGAAAAAATGCCGGGATGCGGGATTCCACACGGCGCTGGATACATGCGGGTACGCAAGCTGGACAACAATGAAAGAGGTCCTGCGCCATGTAGACCTCGTGCTTTACGATTTCAAGCACATGAATCCGGAATTGCACAGGAAATATACAGGCGTATCCAACGAGCTGATTTTGCAGAATGCAGAGAAAATACATCATGAGATGTCCATACCGATGCGGGCCCGCGTAACAGTCATCCCCGGCTTTAACGACTCTTCTGAAAATATAGAAGCCACCGCCAGGTTTATTGCCGACAAACTCTCGAATTCCATTCCTGTTCATATACTTCCCTATCATCGCCTCGGAGAGGCGAAGTGGGAGCGGTTGGACAGGAAAAGTGAGACGGCAGCGATCGACACTCCCGGCGAACAGAAGTTAGCGGAGTGCCGGCGGATTTTTAAGTCCTTCGGTCTGACACCGATTGCAGGCGGTTGATTTTTTCACAGGGAACCTTTTCCACCGGCTTTCTGTGAAGGGGAAAAGATATGAACGTAAGAGTACAAAGACTCAAGGATCGCCTCATGGTCAACCAATATCCGATTTGCGCGGAGAAAGCCCGGTTGATTGTGGAGTCTCTGCAGCACACGGAAGGAGAACCCCAGATAGTTCGGAGGGCTAAGGCCACGGCCCACTATCTCGACAGCAGGACAATTTTCATCGAAGACGACGAACTTATCGTCGGCAATGTAGCCAGCCGTCCCCTGGGGATGGAGGCAGGATCCATGGGCCCGGCGTGGCCGGAGGAAGACCTCGAGGATCTCAGAAAAGGCACTCTTTCCCTAGCTGATGAAGATGCGGCAATTTTGAGATCGCTGGACGGCTATTGGAAGGAAAAGGGCCGGACCCTCGACGAACGGCAGGGGCAATTTTATGACGATGAGCGGTTGTGGCCGTTCATTCAATCAGGAATCCTCTGCCCGCCCTGGCAGAACAGGATTGAGGGGCGGGGCTCAGGTTCTGCAGGCGCCGGATGGGGGTTGGGACTGGGGCTGTGTCTGATCCTCCCCGACTATTCCAAGGTTTTGAATGAAGGACTGGCAAAAATTTTCCGCGATGCAGAAGCTGAATTGAAAGCTTTGAGATATCGGAGCCTCGACGACATAAAAAAGGCGGACTTTCTAAGATCCGTGTTGATTGTCATCCCTGCAATTGTCCGCATTGCCGGCAGATTCTCCGACCTTGCCGCCGAAAAAGCCTCGAAAGAAAAGGATCCGCAGCGCAAAAGAGAACTGGAGAAAACAGCCGCGGCTTGCCGGCATGTGCCCGCAAATCCGCCCCGCACATTTTATGAGGCTATGCAGTCTTTCTGGTTCCTATGGCTGATGGTAGCCGGCGGGACCACGCCGGGAGGCCGCTTCGATCAATTCATGTATCCGTTCTATCAAAAAGACAGGCGGAACGGTGCTATCCGCGATGATGAAGTTTTGGAATTGCTGGAGCTATTGCGTATCAAAGTTATGCAGCTCAACTTTGTCGGCGGCGGCAAAGGCCAGCGTGAGAAGTGGGCGGGCATGGCCCGATGGAACAACTGGGTGATCGGGGGAGTCACGCCGGACGGCGAAGACGCAACCAATGAGCTATCCTACCTGATTCTGGAAGCGGCGCTTGAATGCCGGACTCCACATCACACTATCACGGTGAGGGTCCACCCAGGCACTCCCGACGCCCTCATGCTGAAAGCCCTGGAACTGGCAAAAACCGGGATTGGGATGCCGGCTTTTATTGGCGATAAATCCTATATCTCCTACCTCGTCGGCCAGGGCGTTCCGTTGCGGGATGCCCGGGACTATGGATTGGCCGGCTGTATCGACGTCAATCTTCCCGGTAAATCGCGCATTAACGCCTTCGGCATGTTCATCGTGCCGCGTGTTCTCGAAATTGCCCTGAACGGCGGCTTGGATCCCCGTAGCGGAAAACAGTTGGGTCCAAGCACCGGAGAGTTCGAAAGTTTTGAAACATTCGACGCCTTTTTAAATGCCTTCAGAGAACATCTCGCCTATTTCATGGGGCTTACGGTAGAGGAGCATAACATTTTATTGCAGGCTCAGACGGAGCTTTTCCCGGATGCCGTTCATTCCGTCCTCATGGAGGATTCCCTGAAGGTCGGCAGAGATGTACTGGATCGGCGGCTCCCCTTTGAGAACGGCTCGGCCCTGAATCCGGTAGGAATGATAAACGTCGCCGATTCCCTGGCCGCGATCAAGAAGCTGGTCTTTGAAGAAAAGAAAGCAACGGCCCGGGAGCTGAAATCCGCCCTGGCTGCCAACTGGCAGGGGAACGGATATCCTGAGATGCGCTTATTGTTCCAGGCGGCTCCCAAATACGGCAACGGTGATGAGTATGTCGACTCCATAGCCGCGGAGCTTTACAGGTTCTGGGCCGACACAGCGGTTACCTTTCCTAGCATTTGGGGAGGGAACGTGAAACCGACGGGCATATCGATTACGGCGCATGCACCCGGAGGCGCTTTGACCGGCGCTACGCCCGACGGCAGATTTGCCGGCGAAACGCTGGCGGACGGGACCATGTCTCCCGCCCAGGCTCGGGACACACACGGCCCCACGGCCGTAATCCGGAGCGCGCTGGCAATCAACCAGGCTCCTTATCAGGCTACATTGCTCAACATGAAGTTTCACCCTACGGCCTTAAAAAGCACAGAGGACCTGAAGAAGCTTTCGCATCTGATAAAAGCCTATTTCAATGGGGGCGGCAAGCACATACAATTCAATGTTGTCGACAGGCAGACGCTGATCAATGCACAGCAGCACCCCGAACAGCATCGGGACCTTCTGGTAAGGGTGGCTGGCTACAGCGCATATTTCGTGCATCTCACCAAAGCGGTCCAGGATGAGATCATCTTGCGCACGGAAATTGAAAGCCCCGGATAGGGACTGCAAAATTCCCGTGGAGCATTTGCATCCCAGGAGCTTTATTCCGGTTTTTGAATTCTGGTTACGGAACTGGGGGTTGTAATGGAAACAGCGGCAGGCAAAATTTGCAGGAGAGGGTTCCCCTTATGTATAGAGAAAGCTCGCCTGATTACCGAGTCCTATCAACAAACAGAGGGCGAGCCATCCATTCTAAGGTACGCGAAGGCTTTCTCTTATATGTTGGAGAATATGCCTGTATTGATAGATAACGATGAGCTTTTCGTTGGTGAAGGAGCCAGCAAACCCTGGGGGGCCGAAATAGACCCATTTCTGGGAGTGTGGAGGGAAGAGGAGGTCACGGCTGCGGCTCAAGAGGGACTCATATCAGTTGACGAGATAGACTGGCCGCTATTCAGAGAACTTGGCAAATACTGGGAGACTCGATGCTCGGAGTACACTCAATCAAAGCTTTTCGACGAAAGAATATTCAGATACCTGCAGCTCGGCATTACGCTTCCACCGATGAAAAGAAAAGATGAATTTAGAGGCGCCTATGCCGGCAGCGGACTCTGCCTATCCTTTGCCTTTACCGATTGCTATGCCGACTTCTCTAGATGGCTGAACGGATTGAATCCAATAATTCTGGAAGCGAAAGAAGAGCTCGGAAACTTAAGGTTCTTCAATCTGGACGATGTGGGGAAAAAGCTATTTTTGGAAGCAGCCCTAATGGTGCTTAAGGCCGTCATCCGGCTCTCCGAAAGATATGCCGAGGCAGCCGAAACGCTGGCGGGAAATGGATGCAACACCCGGCGGGAAGAAGAGCTGAAGAGAATTGCGGAAGCATGTCGTTGGACGCCGGCCAATCGCCCTGACGGCTTTTTCCAGGCGATGCAATCGCTGTGGTTCAATCAACTCCTGTCCGCTCCCACCTCGACCTATAATCTGGGCAGATTCGATCAGTATATGTATCCCTTTTATAAAAAAGACGTTGAGGAAGGCCGGATTAGCAATGAGGAAGTTATCACCCTGCTGTGTGAATTGCGCATCAAATGCATGAAGCCTGAGAATATCAAGCTCTCAGGCGCCAAGCGATCGCAGCATGCAGGTTTCGCTAAATGGCGGAACATGACCATCGGGGGCGTCACAGCCGACGGCAAAGACGCCAGCAATGAATTGACCTATCTGGTCCTGGAGGCGGCCAACAGGCTCCGAACGGCGCATCACACCATTACACTGAGAGTTCACGAAGAAACGCCGGAAGACTTGCTGACAAAGGCTCTGGATGTTGTCAAAACAGGCATCGGCATGCCGGCCCTGGCGCTGGACAAGTCCTTTCTGGATTATCTGACCTCCGGGGGAATACCGGTGGAAGATGCCCGTAATTACCACCTTGCCGGGTGTGTGGATCCGGCCATCCCGGGAAAGGCCAGCTTCCTGGCGGGCAGTTTTTTTGTAGTGCCCAAGGTCCTGGAAATCTTCTTGAATGACGGAGTAGATCCGCGCACAGGCTTGGAAGGCTGTTCCTTCAAGCGGCCGGTTGAGGATATTGAAACGTTTCAAGAGTTCTACGAGGCATTTAAGAGCACCCTGTCCCATTTTATCAGTCTATGGCATGAACACAGCTTCCTTAGCGGACACCCCAAGGACTACTACGATGCGGTTGAAATTCTGGAAACGGTCCTGGTGCAGGATGGAATCAAGATAGGCAAACCCCTATCGAGGCGAAAGCCAGTCCCGCCATATGACTTCAGGGCGTCGATGGTGCCTGTCGGCGCCATCAATGCGGCGGATTCACTGGCGGCCATAAAGATGTTGATCTTCGACGAAAAGAAATTTTCCATGAAGGCGCTGAGACAAGCATTGTCGGCGAACTGGGAAGGGCACGAAAACATCAGAAGGATGTGTCTGCAGGCGCCCAAATATGGCAATGACATCGACTTTGTGGACTCCATAGTCAAGGAACTCTACAGATTTCTTATAGACGAGGAAGCCAAATATCTCACATTCGGCCGCCCTGAACATGGGAAAATCCGGGGGATTGGAGGCGCCTCCATCTCATCCATGTTTGCAGGCGGCACCATAGTCGGGGCAACTCCCGACGGGAGATATGCCGGCACGACTCTGGCTGATGGGACAGCCTCTCCTGCCCAGGGACGAGACACTCATGGGCCTACGGCAATGCTCAGGAGCGCTGCAAAGATCGATCAGTCCTTGTGCGCCTCAACGCTGCTGAACGTGAAGCTTCATCCCTCGTCTTTAGCAGGCCGGGAGGACCTGAAAAAACTGGGAAGCCTCATCAAAGCCTACGCTGCCATGGGAGGCAAATGGATTCAATTCAATGTCGTCGGAAATGATCAGTTGCTCGAAGCCCAGAAGTTTCCTGAAAGGTATCGCGACTTGATTGTAAGAGTGGCAGGATACAGCGCCTATTTCGTGGACCTGAACAAGGGCGTCCAGGATGACATTGTCCGACGCATGGAGGTCAGTATTTAATGCGGGTGAGTATTTTATGCCCCAAGGACCTATCAGAGTTTCAATATTGCGTTGCCAGTCAGGTACCTCCGGCAAAGCCGGAGGCTTGAAAGATTTGTACCGCTCAAAGCGGTTGGTGGAGTTGCGCCGGTCCTGAACGCTGACTTACGCGGGCAAAAGCCGATGTGGCGCTTCCGGTCCCCGCAGGGGCCAGCGCTCCGCGCTGAGCAGTTTTCTGCGGCGGCACTGTGGCAAGCGCCGTGCGGCAAGCAGATGAAGGGTATGAGAATCCAGGCGTTTGCCACAGTGCCGCCGCAGAAAACTCCATCGGAAGCGCCTCATCGGCTTTTGCTCACCGACCCACGCCGAACAAATCGGCGTTCGTCAGCGCTTTTGTCAGCGTTTCCCGGCGTTTTATAATACGGAGCTGTCAAACTCTTTGAGTCCCCCGGCAGAGCCGGTTTACCAATTTAATCAATCAAATTCTGTTTTTGAGCTTTGCTTTTTATGAACCTGTTAGCTGCCGCGTTCATCGCAACCCCCGCAGCCGACCCACGATTCCATAGAGAATGCCTGAGCAGTTTCATCTCGAAATACCTGGATGCCCTGCTATCGCACAATCCGGGCCTGTTGCCGCGTTCTGCCGATGCGCAACCGCAGGCTATTGAACATGCGGATTGTATTTGATTGCGCCGGTTTTCGGATCGCGGGAATAATGCTTGGCAAAATCCCATGCAATCCTGGCATACTCGGGATAGAGCGCGTGAATAAGATGCTCCGTATAGTTTAAAGCGACCATTGGAACTCCGTCGCCATTGTTGAGATACCAGGAATAGTTGTCATACTCATTATTGAGTTTGATCTTCTCCCAACGGTCCGCCTTGAAGCCGTTGACTGGATGCGTCGCGAAATCAAATGCATCGATCGCTTTCATGCCGTTGTACCCAAGGAAGAGATTGAGCTGGGTTTGGTAACCGACGGCGATGTTTCCATTTGCTTGATCGAAGGCCCCCGGAAGGTCGAACGAAGAAGTTGTAAACATCACTGGCATATGGGCCTTCCTCAACTGGGCTGCCTGTTCCGCGTTGGCTGTATAGCCGGCGGCAGCCATAGGAACGGCTGCGGCGAATACAAAGGGATCGCCGTTGACAGCTTTTAGGGTCGCAGCACCCCCCATCGAGTAACCCGTAACGTAAACGCGAGAAGGATCCAAGGACGGATATGTTTTGAGAATATGCTTCACATACTTAGGCAGAATGTTGCACAGCAGGCCTTGAATGGTTGGATCGTTAGTCCTCGCAAAATTAAGATATTGATGCTCCGGCGCGACCATGGCAAAACGCTCGGACCCTGCCAGATCCAGGAGACCGATTTCATCCACAAACACGCGCGGATCGTCTCCGCCTCCGTGCATGGCAAGAATCAGCGGTACGGTTCCGGCAGGCGCTGTGCCCTTTAGGACCTCGTCCGGAAGATATTCAAACCAGGTCTGCAGGTATTCGCCATCTTTCGACTTCATGTCATGAAACATCTCTGAGGTTCGGCGGATCACATGGATGCCGTCTCGCGTCGTGCCGTTAATCGCGGCATTTCTGCGGCATAAGGAATAGGGAGCTTCGTCGAAATTGTACCCCTGGTATGGAGTGGATGCGGAATACAGGCCCTGTTTGATGACGGGAACACGCATCGCCTTTATAAACATATTGTAGTATGCGTCTTTTATATATTTTTCGGCATCCGGGTTTCCAGTTTCCTTGGCAACGACGACTTTCCTGAGCGGGAACGCCTGGTTGAAATATGTCTCGATGCCGCTTTCGTTCCTGTAGGCATCGACATCATTCCCCTTCTTGTATTTTGCAGTAACTGATTCGGGCGCGTTTACCAGATACACGGGAACCAGCGCCGCGACATTGCGGACATTGTCCATTTTTCCGTTGATCAACAGCATGCCGGCAATACGGCTTACGTAATCGAGCGTTCCGGCAACGAAGTTGTTGAGGTAGGTTGCGCCGCCGTCGATGCCTATGACATAGGTGTAGCCATATCCGCCGAAGTACTCTGCGTCGGAATAGTATGTCGTTGCATTTCCGCTTCTTTCATACGCCTTTTGGGCAAGCATGGCAGTTTGAAGGGCATAAATGATTTCCGGGTAGGCAGCGGCTAATCCTCCTATTTGCAGATTGGCTCGCTCGGCCAGCCCATTGATTTTGATCCGGCGCCAACAACGGCTTGAATCAAATCCACCTTGCCATTCCTCATCCGGAACATATGGAAATCCGGCAGGTTGCCCGTGAAATGCACATAGGCGACCACCGTTCCTGCTTCCACATCCACCAGGAATCGCCGGGGGCCGTGGTTTGTAATAACCAAGCCCTTCGGAGAACAGTCATGGGCCGTCATCTTAACGCCGCCCATCATTCCTCCCCCCTTGGTTGTCTGAAAGCCGTTCTCCCAGCGATCACAAACGCTGGCGAACGGAGTGTGCACCTTGGGACTTTCGGCGAACATATCAAAATAATCATCTGCAGCGGCAATCATGGCCAGCCGGCTGCTCCGCTGTTCCGCTGGGATGATGCTTTCCCAATCCTGGTCTTTGGTTTCCAGCACCTTTGCGCCATTGAACGCAAATTCGGTTTCCCGGGCGACGAACGTTTCCATCTCCGTAATCCGTTGATTTTCAATCTTCAGCCGAACTCCATAGAGAATAGGCCGAATGGCGCCATCGGCAGGCGGTTTCGCCGATAGGCTGGCAAAAGGTGATTTTGAGGCCGGCGCCGGTGTCTTGGGGGCTGTGTATTTTTCTTCAATAACGACATTGGAATGCGTGCCGCACTTATAGGTGT
Organism: uncultured Acidobacteriota bacterium; assembly: GCA_964474425.1. Taxonomy (GTDB): domain Bacteria; phylum Acidobacteriota; class UBA6911; order UBA6911; family UBA6911; genus UBA6911. The sequence goes on along the minus strand of CAYYTC010000097.1, from coordinate 4,651 downwards.
CGATCAGATCGCGTTTGAGCAAGGTTTTTCCTGCGGTTTTCCAAAATCCTTCTCCTACGGGCATCTCAACGCCGTTTTCCGTGAATTTCACCTTGGCAGCAAGCGGAAGACTCGATGGATTGTGCGCCTCGAGGGCGCTGAAATATTGTCCGATGATTCCCTTAAGGCCGTCGCGTGTGCAGGCCGATTGCGCGTAGGCCGAGACGAGACTGCCGCAGGTCATCATCGCTAAAGCTAAAAGGCATTGTGCCAATCGTTTCATTCCGCATCCCCCCAAAAAAGGTTTTATAAAGCGCGGTCGAAGATTGAGCGGCTTTCACAAAAGCCGGCTTTCGTGCAATCTGCTCAATCCAAGGCTACCCAGGAGTTTTTCCGCAAATCATTCTTTGCTTTCATTATTGCGAAATCTACTATATCACAGCAGGAGTTTGGTATAAGGCAAGTATTCCAGTATTCCCGGTCTATAGGCAGCATCCTTACCGCCAGACAATCCCCAGACAATTCTCTGTTTCCAAGAAGATTGAAAAAAAGCAGCTGCATCGCAGTCCCTTAGGCTTTTCAGTTCTCAGAAGATGTTTGGAAGATGCTCCGGAACATCAGAACTCCCAAGGCACACATCGCAACCGGGACAACCAACATCCCCAGCACCGCGAATGGTGCGACCTGCATCGTAATGATCCACCCGCCTATCATGGGGCTGAGAATAGCTCCGATGCGCCCGACGCTGGCCGCCCACCCGATGCCTGTCGCGCGGATAAGCGGGGGGTAAAAGATCGCGGAAAGAGCATTGAGAACAAATTGGCTTCCGGAAATCCCGCCGCCGACCAAGAGCAGCAGCACCCACCAGGACGGGCCGCTCGACGGCAGGATGGTAAAGAGTCCGAGTGCAACGGCCGTAATACTGTATGCCGTGAGCATAGCCTTCACGGTTCTCCCTTTGTCGACGCACCAGGAAAGAACCAGTCCTCCAACCACGCCGCCCGCCTGGATCATCACGGCACCTTTAGGCGCCTGCGATGCGGTCCAGCCCTGCGCTGTTAGGAGCGTCGGCAACCAGTTGACCAGCAGATAAAGGACGAACATATTGAAGATAAAAACCATCCATAGCAAAAGTGTCCCTCTGCGGTAAGTTTCGCTCAGCAGTTCTGTAACGGATTGCTTATGGATTTCCGGTTTTTTTGCATAGACCGTTTTCGGATCGGTCCCCGGGGCCAGCCGGGCGATAATTTTTGCAATGCGCGGATCTTTCGGCCGGCTTGCCAGCAGGAGCTTGATCGATTCCGGGATGGCGGCTGCCAGAAGGACGCAGAGCAGAAGGGGAACTGCTCCACCGATGGTGAACATGCCTTTCCAGCCGAATCTTTCGATGATGACGGGAGCCGCGAATCCCGAGGTAAAGGCGCCGATCGGCACTCCGGAAAACATCAGTGTCACCAGGGCAGCGCGCCGCTTATTCGGAAGATAATCCGAAGTCAGTGCTGTTGCGTTTGTCAGACTTGCGCCGAGCGCCAGCCCGGTCAGGAACCGCCAGACTAGAAGTTGCATGGTGCTGTTGGCGAAGCTTGTGCCAATGGACGCCAGCCCGAGGAACGCCATGGAGGAGATCAGCAGGATTCGCCGGCCGAAACGATCGCCCAGCGGAGCCAGAAAGGCCCCCCCGATCGCTATGCCAACAAGTGCCGAAGCAAGCACCAGGCTGAAATCAGTGGATTTGAGGGACCATTGAGCGGAGAGCGCAGGCACAATGAGCGCCATGCTCTGGATGTGGTATCCGTCGAGCCAGACCACAAGCGCGCTCAAGATCATGACGGTTATCTGAAGGGAAGACAGGTTTCTTTTATCGATCAGCTGACTGATTTCAATACTGTGGTCGTGAATCGATTTCACAATGGCACCTTTCAAAATGGCTTGAGCCCATAGGCACAACTGCATGTAAATATAGTCGATCCTGCTTGAACAAATACTCTGGCGATGCCAGCCCAAAAAGGGAGCGGCAGCAACAAAAGAATTGTCGCCCCAAAAAAGCACAATCTGACGTACAGGCGCAGTGTACGCCTCTTTTTTAACATCGCCGAAAATCTCCTTGTTCAGGAAGATGAGGTTGAAACCTGGCTGTGTCTTCCGAGTCTCACATTCGTTTTAGGGTCGAGGCGGCAACCATGCATGCAAATAGACAAAATCATTTGCGCCATACTGCCAATTTTTCGCTTCAGGCCAGCCGGGGCCTCAAAATGACCGTAAATTGTCTAATGAGGAGATATTCCTTTGTTGCGAAAAACTGTCTTTCCTTCAGCTCGGCTATTCATGAGAGCCTTCGGTGAGGCGGCGACGACAGGCGGGTGCAAGACATGCGGCCGAGGGCGCTCCGGGGTACCTGGCTGTGCATTGAAGCGTCCTCGGTCGCAATAGGCAGCAGAGGTGCCCGCTTGCACCGCCGCAGCTGGAGCCTCATGAATAGTCCGGATTCATTTAGCCGGGCAGAATTGCACCCTGCTTTTTAAGGCTTGCCTGCAGCGCCCGGATATTGATTTTTCTCAGATCCACGCCGCTGCTGATCGCTTGCGCCGCCGCAATCCCCGCTGCCTCACCAAGCGCGATACAATGCGGTATAAGGTTGAAAAAGTTGTTGACAGCGGCATTGGATGAAAATGCGCGACAGGCAACAAGCATATTGTTCACCTTGCGAGGTATCAGGCACCGATACGGCATGTAAGTGACAGGATATTTTACCGAATCCTGACCGCGATCGACATCTGGGAATATGGCAACGGTGTCCTCAAAGGGAACGCTCGTATTCATATCCTTATCCGTGAGCAGGTATTCTCCAACAATTCTTCTGGCGCCTCGAGTGCCGAGCTGCGGGTTGGTAAGCACGATGTAGCTTTTTTCGAAACCGGGAATATTCTTCTTGTAATAGTCGTGACTTGCCAACATGTCTTTCCGGCCCACGAACTCAACCCGCGTTAGTTCTTCAACATCCACTTGACTGGAATTCGCATAGCGGGGAAAGACCCAAACCAGATCGTCCTGGTCTTTTAGGTTGCTGGTGATAAACCCGGCGTGCCCTCCGCGTTTTCTGATCTCACGCATTTGTTCGGCGTATTCCTTGCTATGGGTCTTTCTGTAATCCTGATATTTTTTTAGATCGACGTTCGCTATCCAGTAGGAAAAAGACAGGTTCGAAATCCTCATAGCGGGGTCGATATCACTCTTAAATTCGGCCCCTGAATAGGGTAATAAGTCCCCATCGCCGGTGGAATCAATGACCACTTTTGCCAGCACCGCCTGCCTGCCTGATTTGCTCTCGAAGATGACGCCTTTGGCCGTATTGCCATCCATGATAGGCTCCGTGCCCCATGAATGAAGATAAGTCTTAACGCCGGCTTCTTTCATCATTTCCTGCAGTATGCATTTTGATATCTCGGCATCAATGTGCACGGAGTAAATAACCGTTTTCTCGCGCACATTGAAAAAGGAGCGGCTCTCATAATAGGCAACCAGCTTGCTGTCCTTTGAACCCCAATGCTCCTTCTTCGGGTAATCCGCCCCATCCCTGCGCTTCAGTCGATCTATCCACTCCTGGTTGATGCCGGCTATCTGTTGTTTTCCGCTAAAGTCGCTCAAGTTAGGGATAATAGTCACCAGCCCCCCGGTTGCCATGCCTCCCAGGTGTTCATACCTTTCAATAAGAACCGTGTCGGCGCCGCTCCGGGCCGCCGTCAAAGCCGCACCGATACCCCCCGGTCCGCCGCCTACAACCACAACATCCGCGGTCCGGCAGACGCGCGTCTGCCGGGCGGCTTCGCTGATTGTTTTTCCCGATATTTTGGGGGACGGCTTTTTGGACTGCGCGGACAGGGGCACCGCCAAACCGCCGGCGCCAAAAGCAAAGGCGGCCGCGCCCGACATCGCGGTATTCTTGAAAAACCTCCTGCGACTTATTCCGTTTTCTATTTCTTTCGACAATTTCATTGCGTATTCTCCTCCCTCTTGATGAATGACGTTAAATGTCCATAATTGGATAGTGCCAGCATGAAGTCTCTGTATAATATCGCCATGCGTTTCTTGGTTTTTTTCACAATCGTTTGCCCGCAAATTGCAGGAGATTCAAAGCCGCCGGAACTCCGAGGACGATTCAGAACCTCGCTTGCAGGACTTATCCACCATATGCTGCATCCCATCAGATCCGCCGGATCTCTCAATGGAAGAGAAACGGAATGGGGAGGGCATGGCTCCAGATGCCAAACTATCCGACCTGTTTGCCCATTGTCAAGAATATTGTCACAGATATGTGACAACGCGAAGCTGGAGTCCTGCCTTCAGCTTCGCGGATGAGCGTTTTGCCAGCTGCCGCAAGGACAACCCGACCTGGCCGGAAAAGGTATCGTATTAGGAGAAACGGCCGAAAACGCAGCCAGGCTCTGGAAATCAAATGCGCCGTTTCAGTGGGTATACATATAAGGTGCGGGGTATCGCATACGCCGCGAGCAGGGCGCAGCCTTCAAAAGCGCGTTATATGACTGGCTGGATACGCTGAAGTGGCCACCCAATGGCCGATGCTGGAAGATGCGGGCGCATGGCATACCGCAGAGCTTGCCTTCTGCTTCGACAACACGAAGCGCTGCGAACAGGGAACGGGCAACGGGCCCGA
>CAYYTC010000096.1:0-16721 GCA_964474425.1 uncultured Acidobacteriota bacterium | reverse complement strand
TAAACCATCGACAGGCATAAGCACAACTTGCCACGAATTCCACACTAAGCGTTGGGCTGGCCTTCGGCCCCTGCACGAACAACGTTTTTTTGTGGCATTCGCTGGGAAATTCGTGGCTGGCTTTGTTCGAGTTGCCCATTCATAGGTCGGCTTATTTATGAACTGATTAGTATCACCACGGCAAGGAGCTGTTTATGGAATTTACAAAATCAGAAGCGAAGGCATGGGCCAAAAAGCACTATCGCGGATTGGATGGAGTCGTTCAACCCTCGTACACTCCGGACCTCGAGGCGCTGGATGAGGAAGGGATCCGGCACGACGTCAGGCACAACATAGAAAAAGGCATGTTCAGCGTATTTTGCGCCCTGGAAGTCAGCGCTTTGAGCCATGAAGAGCGCAAGCAATTTGTAAGAATTGTCGCTGAAGAAGCCAAGGGCAAAGTTCTTGTGTCCATGTTCGGAGCCCTTGACGATGCCGATCAATCGATAGAATTGCTGAATTATTTCGAAAGCGTGGGCGGAACCCACACTCTTTTGGGCTGGCCGGGAAACTTTTATGCCAAATCGGAAGAGGACATCTATCGCGTCACCCAAAAGATATGCGATTCCATCAACCTCGCCGTCGATCTCTGGCCAAAACCTTTTTACGATTTCGGAAGATTTCATCCAAGCATGTTCAATCCGGCGCTCATCGAGCGAATCTGTCAGATACCCAACGTAGTGGCCATAAAGGCCTATCTCAGTGACGGCCTTGGAAAGTGGGTCGACGTTCACCATCGTGTCGGCGATCAAGTGCTGCTTCAGGCCGCAGAAATGGCGGAATGGCCGATCACGGTCGCCAAATACGGGCAACAGTGGGCGGGGCCGGCCGACTACGTTATCTTCGACCAGACAGCGGAGAATCCAAGAATAGTCCGGATGTTCAATCGGTTCGCTCAAGGAGAGTTCTCCAAAGGGATGGAACTCTACTGGGAGCTGGCTCCGATCATTATGGGCGCCCGGGATGCCGCGTTTCAGGGCGGGATGCTGGGAATGAAATACATGCAGTGGCTGACTGGCGGGAATGGAGGCATGTTCAGGAAACCGACGTCATTCCTGTTCCAGCGCTTGAAGGATGCCATGCGGGCAGGCCTGAAAAGGGCAGGTGTAACGCCGCGCGAGCCTGAGGAGGAATTCTATGTAGGCCGGGTGAATTATTCAAAAGGGATCCGGCCGAAATAATGCATGGCTCCGGGAGGATACCAACGTGACCAGCGGCCAAACGCATCTAAGGGTTTTGAATCCCATGGGGAGGTCGGAGGTTGCTCCAATACCCAATGCGCCTCGTTTGAAGGACCTGAATGGGGTGAAGATCGGCATTCTCAGAAACCGCGTCCCAGTGGGCCGGATATTTTATCCTTACCTGGACAAGGCACTGAGAAACCGAATGCCCAACGCCGAATTCCGCACGTGGGAAATGTCGGTGCTGGGGGATGCGGGTGCCCGAGCGGCTAAACTCAGAGAGGTTGCCGACAATAGCGATGCCGTGATCGTCGCGATGGGAATGTCGGGAGGCAGCACGACCCGAACCGCCCCGGATGCCATCCGTATTGAGAAATTGGGGAAGCCGGTGGCATTCATAGTCACAAACTGTTTTAAATCCAACGCCAGGTTTCTTGCAAGGAGCGAAGGATTGGAGGACCTGGCAGTGGCTCCGTTGATCTTGGATTATGTACCGCCTGCAGAGGAAATTGAGAAATTGGAGATAGCCGAGAAAGTTGCGAACGAGGTTGTCAGATCTTTGACGCGGTGGTCCCCGCAGCCTCCTGAGATACCGGAAGTCCATGGAGCGAGTCTGGCATTCGGCGGCAAGGATTTCTTTGCAGCTCAGGAGGAAATGGAGCGCTTTTTCCTGAATCATGGCTGGAGCGATGGGTTGCCACTGGTGCCGCCCACGGAAGAAGCAGTGGCAAGAATGCTTGAAGGAGCATCCTTGCCGCGCGAATGCGTCATAGCCCGATTCCCTCCCAGTGGAGTGAACGCGACCCTAGAGAAGATCGCCGTCAATGCGGCGATGGCCGGGTGCCTGCCGCCGCATATGCCCGTCATCCTGGCGGCAGTGGAAGCGATCCTCGATCCCTTGTTTGACCTCATAGGCGTGCAGTGTACGTCCGGCCCGGTGGCTCCTTTCTTTGTTGTCAGCGGGAAAAAGCTGATCGATGAACTCAATATAAATGATAGTTTTTGTACAGTGGGTCCGGGATGGAAAGCGAATGCTGCGATCGGGCGGGCGCTTAAGCTGATAATGATGAACCTGGGCCAAACCTGGCCCGGCATCAATGACATGAAAGCCTTCGGGAGCCCTTTCAGATATTTCTGCCTGATAGGAGAGAATGAATCGGCATACTCAGGCGCGTGGGAACCGTTGCGAGTAGCCGAAGGATTTCCGGATGATCAGCCGACCATTAGTGTGATGCCGGCCATGTCCTGGCAGCCGGACCTGGTATTGCCGACTCCTCCTTCCGTCGAGCGAATCATTGCCCATATTAGCCTCCAGGCAAAAGCGAAATATGACCGGTATGCCCTTAACTGTATCTACAACAATCTGGTGCTTATTTCGCCGACTGCATTTGAGTCTATCCGCCGGGAAGGTTTTTCCAGAAGGAAACTCCAGGAAAAGCTATACGAAAGAATCCAGTTGCCCGGAAATGAGGTGTTCGACGGAAGGGAAGCCCCGGGATTCTGCAGGCTGCCGGAATGGGTTATCGAAAAACATCAGAAAGACCCGAATGCCCCGGTACCGCTGCTTCTCAATCCGGAAAGTCTCAAGGTCTGCGTTGCTGGAGGCCCCGGTCCCGACATGATTGCCTATATAGGGACCTGGGGATATGGACCATCGCATTTTGTAACCAAACCGATACACGTTCCTCAAAACTGGCAGGCTCTCCTCTCCAAATATGAAGGATGGGGAAGTCCGACGATTAAGTAAGGTTTATCCTCCAATTGCATTGGGATAGAGAGGATCGATTTTTTGAAAGGAATACGCTGAAAACCGGTTATCCACGGCGAGATCGGGAGATTGATGATGCAAGGTGCGGGATACGAAGTTGTATGGCCTCTTGGGAAAATAATATCTGAAAAGGTAACCCTGGCGCCCCGAATTGCGGATTTATCCGGCAAGACGATCTGTGAGTTGTCGGACTACGGCTTCAGGGCGGAAGAAATTTATCCTCTCATCCGAGCCTCACTGTCCGAGCGATATCCGGGTATAAAATTCGTTGAATATGAGACCTTCGGCAATACGCATGGCCCGCAAGAGGCCGAGATCATTGCCACCCTGGCAGACAGACTTCGTCAATGCGGCTGTGATGCCGTTATATCCGGAGTCGGAGGCTGAGGCAGCTGCTCGCCCGCGGTTGCGCGGGCAAGCGTAATTGCTGAAAAAGCCGGCATTCCTTCAGCCTCGATTATCACCACCGGCTTTTTGAAACAAGTCCAGACAGTGGGCCAGAGCCTGGGGGTCCAGAATCTGCCCGTGGCGGAGTATCCAGGCGTGGTGTCCGTAGACAGCCGGGAAGAGTTGACCCAAAAGGTTACCGGTACCCTTGTCGACAATATCATTCAGGTATTTACCAAACCTGTAACGCAGGCGGCCAGAACAAAAGAACCGGAGCCGGACCAAATCATTTTCCGGGGGACTTTGGATGAAGTTCAGGAGTTTTTTATCAGGAGACAATGGACCGATGGTCTCCCGGTGATCCCTCCGACCATCGACAGAGTCGAAAAGTTTCTTCAATTTACGGACCGGTCCCGGGAAGAAGTCATCGGGATTTTGCTTCCCGAAAGTCGGGCAGCCACGGTCTGGAACATCGCTGTTAACGGCGTAATGGCAGGGTGCAGACCGGAATATATGCCCGTTCTCCTGGCCGTTATAGAGGCTGTTTCCGATCCTGAATTCCGGATTGAGGATGCCGGCAGCACCCCTGGCTGGGAACCGCTGATTATTCTGAATGGGCCCATCATAAAAGACCTGAATATCAACTATGAAACCGGGGTGATGCGCGTTGGCCGCCAGGCCAATACCAGCATGGGCCGCTTTTTAAGGCTGTTCATGAGGAATGTGGCCGGTTTGCGGATACCACCCGGAACAACGGATAAGGCGACGATCGGCGAAACATTCAAGGTGGCTCTGGCCGAGAATGAGGATGTATTGACCGAACTTGGATGGGAATCGTTCAGCGTTTCCCGCGGCTTTAAACCCGACGATAGTGTCGTCACCGTCCAGAGTGTTGTATACGCAACAGCGCCGATTGCCAGTGGAGGCGATAAAGCCAGGGACCACCTGGACACATTCGTGGAAGTGTTCGGAGGCGCCATGTCGACCTGGACCCACATGGCCGTCAATTGGGGGAAATTTTTCCCTTTATTGGTAATCAGCCCAAGCATAGCACGCGTGCTGGCGAAAGACGGGTTGCAGAAAAGTGACGTGCAACAATATTTGTATGATCACTCCAAGGTGTCCGTAGCCTCAATGGAAAGGCTCGCCTGGCAGGGAGGCTTTACCGGCTTCAGTCTGCGCCGAATGGTGGAGGAGAAGCTGATTTCACGCCTGTATTGCGAGTCCGACGATCCGGCAAGAATGGTTCCGGTATTTTTGAAGCCCGAATGGATTGGAATTGTGGTGAGTGGGGACTCCGGGCGAAATCGCAGCAGAGGCTATGTCCAAAACCACGAGCAAGGGCCCCCGGTCAGCAAAAGGATTCCATTGCCGGCAAACTGGGAAAAAATGCTGCCGGCTGAGTAGCACGGCCAATTTATGTGCGGATTCGATTCAACCGAAGTACGGGACGCTTGTTTGCAGATGTCATGTACGTATACGTATTATGGTACGAACATCTCTACTGCCGGCAAGTCAGCGTGATTTTATGAGCGAACGGGTGTTCGGCGGCGTCAAGATACTGGACCTTACGCAGGGGATCGCAGGTCCCTATTGCACGAAACTGTTTGCTTCTTTTGGCGCTGAAGTGATTAAGGTCGAAAGACCGAATTTGGGGGACATCACCCGGGAAATGGGGCCGTTCCCAAATGATGAGTACGACCTCGAGAAGAGCGGCACTTTCTTCTATCTGAATACGAATAAGAAAAGCATCACATTAAACGTCCAAAGCAAAAAAGGGACGGAAATAGTAAAGCGGATTTTGAAAACAACAGATATTTTAGTGGAAAGTTATGTCCCGGGCACTCTCCAAAAACTGGGTTTATCCGGGAAAATACTGCGGACCCTCAATCCCCGCATGATCGTGACCTCCATTTCGGCTTTTGGCAAAACCGGGCCATACCGTCGTTACCGCGCAAATAACCTCACCGTATCGGCCCTGGGCGGGACCGTGTACCCGATGAGACCGGGAGCTAAACCCAAAACAAGACCTGTAGTGCTGGGCGGATTCCAGGCGGAATTCTCGACCGGGGTACTGAGCTATATAGGGACAGTGGCGGCTCTGATAGGTCGGGCCAAGAACAATAGTAGTGTATCGATAGATGTAGGCATGATGGAGTGTGTTGCCAGCACTTTAATGGGACATGTTGCGGAATATTCATACCTGGGATTCAGCAGACGCACCAATCCATTTGCCATCCACGGTTACCCCATAGGGTACAGCGTCCCCTGCAAAGACGGATGGATCAGCCTCACGCCCGGCATCGGAGGCGCGCCGAATATTCCTTTTCTGATCAGCGAACCGGAACGGCAAAATGGCGACTTTTTTACCGATCCGCGAACGCGCATGGCCGATCCGGAAGGATTTGACGCCCTGATCATTCCGTGGCTGATGAGCCGCAACAAATGGGACATTACAGCGGAAGCCCAGGAGCTGCGCCTGGCTTTCACTCCCGTCCTGAGCGCCGGGGAACTCTTCGAGGACCCGCAATTGAAAGCCAGGAAGTTCTTTGATACGACGCATCATCCACGTCTGGGCAAAATTGCCAGCCCCGGCCCGCCAGCCAGACTGCGCAGAACGCCGTGGCTCCCTGGAAGGGCTCCGCTGTTGGGAGAGCACAATCGTGAGGTTTATCGTGGATTGGGGTACACACAAAGGGAAATCAAAAAATTGCAGAGCGCCGGGATCCTATAAACGATTGGGACGAGAATGGCATACAGGATTTTAGAGGGCATCCGGATTGTCGATCTGACCATGGTTTTTGCGGGACCCGTTGCCACCAAGATACTGGCCGAATTGGGGGCCGAAGTTATCAAGATAGAATCATGGCAACGCCCCGACGTATTTACGCGAGCCAATGTCTATCCCGATAACAGGCCGGGCGCCGATCCCTGGAATCGCGGTTGCCTGTTTCACTCCCTCAATGCAGGCAAACGGGCCATTTCGCTCAACATGGCCGCCGAAGAAGGACGCGATATATTCAGGCAACTGCTAAAAGTAAGCAACGCAGTCATCGAGAACTATTCGCCCAGGGTCATGACCCATTGGGGATTGAACTACGAACGCATAAAGAAGATCAATCCTCGAATCATCATGGTTTCGATGAGCGGTTTGGGGCACGATGGCCCCCTCAAAGACTACTATATGTATGTGCCGGGCATGGAGGGGATGAGTGGTTTGACGCACAACACCGGCAATTCTGATGAGCCCCCGCTTCTGTCCGGTTTCGCGTACGGAGATTGGGTTACAGGCGCAAATGCCGCCATGGCGCTGATGACCGCACTTTTCCATCAGAGGAAAACAGGCAAGGGACAGTACGTGGATGTTTCCGGAAGAGAAGCCACCATTTGTCATCTGGGCGACATAGTTCTCGATTACATCCTGAACACTCGCGACCGGAAACGCATGGGCAATCGTCATCCGGGATGTGCTCCTCATGGTTGTTACCGCTGTAAGGGGGATGACGAATGGGTGGCGATTGCCATAGAGACCGATAGCCAATGGAAACGTTTCGTCCGGGAGATTCATGAGCCGGAAGCCTTAAGGAACCCGGCATTCGCATCCAGGCAGGCCAGGCTTGCAAGGCAACCTGAATTGGATGGCCTGATTGAGCAATGGACGACTCGGCGGGACAAATTCGAAGTATTGAAAACTCTGCAGAGGTTGAGAATTCCGTCCGGGCCGGCGCTTAACATGAAAGAAATCAACCTGAATCCTCACCTCATGAAGCGAGGCTTCTTTCAGTGTGTCGACCACGGGGAAGGCATCGGTAAGAGACCGATACCCAGCCAGATACCGGCAAAGTTCCGGGGATTCAAGAAATCTGCCCTGAAACGAGCCCCTCATTTTGGAGAGGACAACGAATACGTTCTTTGTTCCTTGTTGGGCATGTCGAAGCAGGACCTTGCGCATCTGGAGCAGGAGAAGGTCATTTCCAGGAGGCCCGAGTTCCCACCCGGAAGGCCCACACGAGTGGATTTGCTGGAAAAACAACAGGCGGGGTGCATGGATCCGGATTATCTCACGGAACTTAGAAAGCATTTTGGTATTGGAATTGGCGAGGTATAGATCCAAAGCATACAGCCGGAACAATCGGATCGTGCTGAAGAGGTGGCGGATGACCGAAAAAAAAGTGGTGATGCCGGACTCGACAATCACCAAGGAAATGATAGAGGGGATGCGCGCCAAACTGGGCCTCTCGCTGCGGATAGACGAAAGCACGCACAATGAGTATGCATCCAGAATGGCGATTCTCAAATTCATCGAGGGCGTAGGAGATGGGAATCCTCTATGGAGTGATGCGGAATATGCCCAAAATAGCCCGTATGGCTGCATCGTGGCTCCTCCTTCGTTTGTCTGGGCCTGTTTTGCGCATGTAATATTTGGCTGGAGAGGATTGGGAGGCTTCCATGCGGGCTGCGATGCGGAATTCATGAAGCCGATCTATGTAGGGGATAAAATATCGGCAGAGTGCGTATTCAAGAGCTTTGAGGGGCCGAAGGAAAGCAGCTACGCCGACGAAACCGTGATAGATCATTTTCAAAATCAATATTGGAACCAGAACGGGGATTTGATCGCCGGATATCGCTGGTGGGTGGTTCATTTCGCCAGGGCTAAGGCCCGCGAGAAGAAAAAGCATGCTAACATCGAATTGCCGCATCCCTGGACCGAGGAACAATTGCGGCAGATTGAACGGGAAATTCTATCCGAGGAAATCCGAGGCTCCAACCCGCGGTATTGGGAAGACGTTGAAATCGGGGATGAGCTTAAGCCGGTGGTCAAAGGGCCGCTTGGAGTCACGGATGAAATAGCCTACGTTATCGGCGGAGGGGTCCCTATCCCGAGATTGCAGGCCCACGGCGTGGCTTTGCGATCCTATCAAAAACATCCGGCCTGGGCTTTCCGGGATCCCAGTACCTCAGCGCTCGAACCGATTTTTGCCGTTCATTATAACCGGGCCGCGGCCAATGCAATGGGGCTTCCGCACTCCTACGATGTCGGCATTCAAAGGCACTGCTGGGGCGTTCAACTGATCACCAATTGGATGGGAGACGAAGGCTGGCTGAAGAGAAGTTATACCGAATACAATAAGTTCGTATATTTATCGGACGTCGTTTGGATCAAGGGCAAGGTTACCGAAAAGTTCGTGGATGCCGATGGAGATTCCTGCGTTCGGATCGAACGATCCGCGATCAATCAAAGGCATGAAAATGTAATGCCCGGCTATGCGATTGTGGCTCTGCCGTCCAGAAAGAATAATTTCTCCCCGCTGGATAAGCGATTGCGCCCTAAAGGAAACTAATCGGATGGAAGAGAAGAAATGTCTGACTCGATCGCCGCGAGTCCTGGATTTAACGAACAATAACGGCTACCTGTGCGGCAGGATTCTGGCGGACCTGGGAGCAGACGTCATAAAAATTGAAAAACCTGGAGGGGATCCCGACAGGCGCATCGGCCCCTTCTATCACCAAACTCCGGCGCCGGAAAGAAGCCTTGTATGGTTGGCCTACAATGCAAACAAACGAGGCATAACGCTGAAACTCGATTCCAAGGAAGGGCAGCAGATTCTCAGAGCCCTGGCGAACAACGCCGATTTCCTAATCGAGTCCTTCGCGCCGGGATCCATGGATGAATTGGGGCTGGGATACGCCAATCTCCATCAACTCAATCCCCGCATGATCTATACCTCCATCAGTCCGTTTGGACAAACGGGGCCCTACAAGAACTTCAAGGCATCCGACCTCGTGGTCATGGCCATGAGTGGACTGTTGTACATAACAGGGAAACCGGATGCGCCTCCCGTGAGAATAAGTTTTCCCCAGTCATTTTTGTTAGCCAGTGCCCATGCGGCGGCTGCGAGCCTTATCGCCTATTTCTATCGTGAGAAAACCGGGCAAGGGCAATATGTCGATGTGTCGGCGCAGGAGTGTGTCCTGTGGGAGCTCTCCAATGCCGTACCGCTATGGGAGTTGAATCATAAAATTCTCAAGCGGGCAGGATCCTATCTCTCGGGCCGATGGACGGACACAAAGCAGAAGCTATTGTGGCGGTGCAAGGACGGATACGTCATTTTTTATATTTTGGGCGGTGATTTCGGTCTCAAGACCAATCGCGCCATCGCGGCGTGGCTGCGGGAAGAGGGTTTAGCCTCGGAGCTTATGGCCAATTTCGATTGGACAAAGTTTGACATGTCCAGCCAGACACAGGAAATGCAGGAACAGATGGAAGCGCCGATCGCGGAGCTTTTTTTGAAATACACAAAGGCCGCATTGTATGGCCAGGCCTTAAAAAGAAAGATAATGCTTTGCCCTGTGTCCACAGCTCGAGACATATTCGAAAACACACAATTGGATGCCAGGAATTTCTGGGCAAAAGTTGATTATCCGGAAATTCCGGCGCAGATAACCTATCCCGGGCCTTTCGCAAAATTGTCCGAAACGGCGCTCACGAGGCTGAAGAAAGCTCCTTTGCCCGGAGAACACAACCTGGAAATTTATGAAAAGGAGCTGGGTTTTTCAAAAAGGGAGCGGGTGCTCTTACAGCAATCCGGAATTATCTAGATATTGGGGTGAAAGAAAGGAACTCGCTTGGATCCAAAGGTCTTTGCCGGAATTCATGTGATGGATTTCGGGTGGGCCATCGCCGGTCCGCTGACTCTTAAATATTTGGCCGATTACGGCGCAACCGTTATCTGCATCGAATCCATGGAGAGGCCGGACTTGCTGCGGACTTCCGCTCCTTTCAAGGATGGCGTAACAAACATTAACCGGGCCGGATTTTTCAGCTATTTTGCAGCCAATAAATACAGCATCAGCCTCGATTTAAAAAATGAGGCCGCGAAAGAGATCGCAAAAAAACTGGCGGCCTGGGCGGACGTTGTGGCTGACAGCCACAGGCCCGGCGTGCTGGAAAGCTGGGGCCTGGGCTATAATGAATTGAGCAGGATAAAGCCGGATATCATCATGGTTCGAAGCTCCAATCAGGGCCTGACAGGGCCTTCGGCGACTCAGCCCGGCCTGGGAAACCATATTAACGGGCTGGGAGGAATCGTCAATCTCGTAGGCTTTCCGGACGAAGAACCGATATCCCCAATGGTGGCCTATACGGATTATTGCGTCCCCCATTTTGCAGCCAGCGCCCTGATAGGCGCCCTCGACCACAGGAACAAAACGGGCAAAGGCCAGTTGATTGATGTATCCCAGTTCGAATCCGGCTTGCAGCTCATCGCCCCGCTTCTGCTTGATTATTCCACAAGCGGCATTGAGGCGGGAGCCAACGGCAACTCCTGCGAATATGCCGCCCCGCATGGAGTTTTTCGCTGCAAAGGCGAGGACCGTTGGTGTGCAATCACTGTCTTTACGGACGATGAGTGGCAATCCATGTGCAAAGCCATGGGGGACCCGGAATGGACAAAAGCCCCTGAATTCTTGACACTTCCGGAAAGGAAGAAACACGAAGCAAGGCTAAACCATCTTGTAGAACAATGGACATCCCAATACGACCCTGAGCATGTCATGGTTCTACTGCAGCAGGAGGGAGTTGCCGCCGGAGTCGTGCAAAATGCAAAAGATATTTGCAGCGATAGGCAACTAAGAGAAAGAGAATGTTTCTGGAGGGGGAATCACAAAGAACTGGGAGAGTTCTCCTATTTGGGGCAGCCCTCCAGATTATCCATGACTCCCGCAAAGCTTTTTCGGGAGGCCCCTGTTTTGGGCGAACATAATGAATACATTTGCCTTGAGATTTTGGGGATGTCGGAAACCGAATTTGATGGTTTCCTTATGGCGGGCGCATTCGGTCCAATAACTTCATAGGGCAACCATGGCGGGTTGGCAATATGGTTTCGGCCCTTCCTGGTTCTCCTATCCATCCTGCGAACTCAAGGAGCACGGGTGCCTTTTATGCCGGACAGCACAGTGGAATTGACGGTATGCAATCCAAGAGGGGAATTTGAAACTCTCCGCATGGTTTCTCCTTCACCTCGTCTGCAAAGCCTGCACGGGAAAAAGATCGGTGTGCTGAAGTTCGGAACCGGGGCGGGTTTGGCAGAGGCATTGCTCCCGCAGCTTGAAAGTGTATTGAAAAAACGGATCGGCAGAATCGATTTTCGCGAGTGGCCCGCCTTCGTACCGCCGGAGCTCAGAGAGGCAAGATCCAAAGAAATCGCTGAGTACAGCGACGGCATTATCGTCCTCCTTGGTTTTACGGGAACCAGCTCGGCGCGGACCGCACGCGAGGCGGTCGACCTGGAGAAATTGGGAAAGCCTGTCGCCTTTATGGTTACGCGGCCGTTCGAGGCTAACGCCCGATTCATTGCCAGACGCGAGGGTCTCTCGGATATATCTCTGGCCGTGGTTCCGGTGGACTCTCTGCCTTTAAACGAGGAAATCGAGCAATTGGGGCTCGGGGAGAAGGCTGCGGATGAAGTCATCAGGGCGCTGACCCAATGGAAGCCGCAGCCCGGGGAGGAAACCGAAACGGCCGAAAGAGCTTTGACCTTCAGCGGCAGTGATTACGAAACCGCGCGCGAAAGCATGGAGAAATATTTTCTCCGGCACGGTTGGAGTGACGGCCTGCCCCTGGTGCCGCCCACGCCGGGCGCAGTGAGCCAAATGCTTGAGGGCGTTGGCTTCGCTTCGGACCATGTGGTCGGGATTGTTGAACCCGGAGGCATAAAGGCCACGGTAAAAGATATTGCAATCAATGCTGCCATGGCGGGGTGCCGTCCTCATTACATGCCGGTTGTTACAGCGGCGATTGGAGCTATCACCGATCCTGCATTCAACCTCAGGGAGGTTCAATGCACTTCATGCAATATGGCGCCGTTATTAATTGTCAGCGGACCGGGATTGATCCGGGATCTGAACATCAATTGCAGCTTCGGCACTTTAACCCCGGGATGGAGAGCGAATGCCACGATTGCCCGAGCGGTAAGACTCATTATGACCAATCTGGGGCATACCTGGCCGGGCAAGAATGATATGAAAACGCTGGGCAGCCCGTTTAAGTCTGTTTCTCTGATTGCGGAAAATGAAACTGCATTGGGTGGGGCCTGGGAGCCGCTCCGGGTGGCCGAAGGCTATGGCCTGGATCAGGCCACAATCAGCGCCATGCCGGCCATGTCGTGGCAGCCCGATATCGTGCAACCGGAACCGCCGACCGTAAAACGGATAGTGGAGTACATCGCGAAACAAGGAAAGGTGAAGCACGACAGGCTTGCCGGAAACTGGGGAATGGATAACCTTGTGGTTATCTGTGGATCTACTCTGGACTGCATCCGCAGAGAAGGATATTCGAGACTCGAGCTGCAAAAAGCTCTCTATGATGCCATTCAGATACCGAGTTTTGATTTTCTGAACGGCAGAGATATAGCAGGATTGCCGGCATTTGGCCGCTTGCCAGAACGTATCAGGGAATCCTGCAAGTCAGGCCCGGACGCCCTGATACCCTTGCTCGCCGGGCCCGGTAGCATAAAGATCTGCGTTGCGGGAGGAGCGGGGCCCTATGGGATTAGCTATATCAGCACCTTTGGATATGGCCCGGCCCATTTTGTAACAAAGCCGATAGTATTGCCCGGGAATTGGCGAGGGTTGTTGGAAAGAAATAAAGGATGGGAAAGCCCAACGATGAAATAGCATCATCGTGAGTGAGCAGAAGACAGGGTCGCTTCGACAACGGGTCGCAAAGAAATGGTTGAGGTGAAAACATGGAATCTCTATACAGCGACATAGTTCGTTTCATGGAAGAGTACTTCATAGCGTACAGCCAATATGGCCAGCTTCCTGAAACTCAGCATGTCATGGACAAATTTTATGCGCCAAACCTTACGTTTGATGACGATGTGGTGAAAAGCCGCGCTGAATGGTATGAAAGATGCCTGGCTCATCCTGCCATTCAGGACAAATTGCTGGTTGAGCACCTCATTGTTGATGAGAGGCAAAAAGAGGTGGGCGCGTTGCTCAAGACACAGGCTATTGAAAGAGCAACCGGCGAAGTGCTTCTGGAACTGAAAATGAACGTCCTCTATAATCTGAAAATGGACGCCGATAAAGACATCAAGATAGCAAAGGTCAAAGTCTTTTTGGAAAGTGATCCGCGCAAGGCGGCAAGGTTGGTCCATCTATATTCCATAGATTCGAAAGCCAAGCCCTAATCCATGAATATGGGATCCGCTGTCGCGGCTCGACCCGATCTATGCTTGATAATATCTGGATAACTGGGAGGGCGGAAGCACAGTCTTCTGATAAATCGAAAGCTCCTTAATGGCTCTATCCCTCAGCAACTCCAACAGCGACTCGAGTTGTCCGCTTTTTCCCTTGCTCAAAACAGACATAACATTGTGAAGGTGCTCTCTCTGCTTGGATAGCTGAAGAACCTTTATACCCTTTTCAGTCATCTTGACCTGAATTCTTCCGTTTCCTTTCGATGCTTTTTCCTTGGTTATCAAGCCTTGCTTTTCCATTCGTTTGAGGATATCGGAAACGGAGTTTCTTTGTTGGTAGACAAAGCGAGACAGTTCCGCCGGGGTGGTCGCATTGCCCATGGCCTGAATAATGAACAACATGTAGGCTTGAACGGGCAAAATGCCCTGTTTGTTCATTTCCATATTCCTGAGCTTGGCCACCATATGATATACGCGACTAAGAAGAATCCACAAATCGTATTCCCTATCTTCCATTTTGTGTGCTCTCAAATTTCTCGCGTTGGCCAATGCGTTACCTCTCCATTCGAAGTGAGTTATCAGATCCCCAGCAAAATGAGGCAATACTTCGAGAGTGAGCCATTCTATTGGATGCGAAGCCAAATATCAACCATCGTCGAGTTGCAGAAATCCCATAAGAGCCGGGGATGTATGGAAGCCTCCAGGCACTCGGATCTTGTGGCTTTTGAAATGGTGTGCGTTGAGCAGTCGTGCAGACATATGCAAGGTGCCACAACTCCGTGTCCAAAGGGCGCAAAAGGATCGCGGGCGATTGCTGCGTTGCCGGCCATCGGACCCCTCCCAGGCTCGCACGCGGCCGCAGTCCCAACCTCCGATGCCGAGGCGCTCGGCATGCTTGGCTTTGAAAGGGCGCGTGCCGCCTGGCCGTTGTTTTCCGCAATAGCTTCGAACGCGGCAAAATTGCCCAGCATGAGTTGCCAAGGGCAGGGTTCCCCGTGACCTTTGAGGCGGAAGCCTGAAAGGAAATGGATTTACCCTGGGACCTTGGGGTGTCGGGAAACAGAGGCGCTCCACAATTCCCATGGCAAGCAAAGAAATGATGGGAGCCCGAGAGCGTATATAATGTACGTATTCGAACACGATGCATTGCATGTTAGTCAAAACCCATCGCCCTGAGTGCGCTCGACGGATCTGCAGTGGCAACCAGTGCTGTCCAAATTGGCCCGTTAGAAACAGAGAGCGCATTGAAAGCATTCGACATATGGTGCGTGAAGCGCCCGTGCAAGGATGAGGTTGGCACCAAGCCCCGGTAGGGGCGGAAAGAGAATAGCCAGGGGTGAGCGGAGCGAACCCCTGGTTCCTATGGCGAGGGAAAGAGCCCTGGAAAGGGCGAAACGCTATATTCTATCGCCCTTTTCAGGGCTCTTGCCTCTGCAAATTCCTACCAGGGGTTCGCTGCGCTCACCCCTGGCTATTTTCTGCCGGGCCTCCGGCCCTTAGAAACCGAAAGCTAATTTGGACAAGAGTGAGTGGCAACACGTGTTTTCATGGACCTTTTACTTACGGAGGTTTTTATGAATCGTTCAAACAAGCTGCAATGGCAATTTTTGGCTGGCTGCCTGCTCTGGGTGGCATCGATGCAGATGGCGATTGGATCGCTGCCGGCTGGGCAGGGCACTGCTTTGGCAAGGGCGGACACGACCTTGGCGCTGCCCAATCACGCGCCCGCCGACTTCATCCAAGTTCGGCCGGACACACCGAAAGGCAAGCTCGAGACCATTACGTACAATTCCAAAAGCATCGGCGTCGACCGCAAAGCCGTCGTCTACACACCTCCGAATTATGACCCTAATCAGAAATACCCTGTGCTCTACCTGATGCACGGAATCGGCGGCAATGAGACCCATTGGACGACGCTCTGCGCCGCCAACAAGGTCCTGGACAACCTCATCGCCGACAAAGGAGCCTTGCCCATGATCATCGTGATGCCAAACGGCCGGGCAACGGCTGATCCCCCTTCGAGCAATTTCATGTCGGATTTCAATTACTATGCCTTTTTTGAGAAGGATTTGCTGCAGGATTTGATGCCCTACATTGAATCGCGCTATTCCGTGAAGGCGGACCGGGACTACCGTGCGCTTGCAGGCCTGTCCATGGGCGGCGGACAGGGCCTCAATTTCGGCATTAACAACATCGACACATTCGCATGGGTCGGCGGCTTCTCCTCAGCGCCCAATCTCCAGCAGCCCGATATCCTAGTTGCCAAGATCCAGCGGGCCAATGACAAGTTGAGTCTGTTATGGATCGGCTGCGGCGACAAAGACAACCTGATCACGGGAAGCTGGAATCTCCACCAGGGCTTGGTCAAGGCCAAGATCGACCACGTCTGGTACGTCGACAGCGGGATGCATGAGGTCGCCGTGTGGAACAATAATCTTTATTTGTTCGCGCAGATGTTGTTCAAGCCCGTCGGATCGGTTACGCCTCCGCTCTCCATCGGGAAATACAACGGCGAACCAGTGAGCGGATTCGCGGGCATGCCGGCCATGGGGGGGGGCTTAACCCAGGCTCAGACCCAAAGGATCACCGATGCGGTGCAGTCCGATATCGCCGACCTCAACAAACAACTGGCAGATGCGCAGAGGGAAGCCATAAAGTCGGCATTGGCCAACGATGCGGCTGAGGCAAGTGTCAAGGCGAAGATTGAGGCGGTTGCCGCGATCCAGGTGAAAATTGCGATGTTGCGATATACCAAAGGCATAAAGCCGATTGCGAAAGACATCTCGGACGCTCAGAAAAGGCAGCTGAATGGTATGGGCGCCCAGGGATATAACCAATTGTTCGTCGGCGGCCTTGGTATGGGCGGCTTGGGCATGCCTGGTGCTGGAAGGCCCGGCGATGGACGTGGAGCCGGTCCGGCAGGAAATTGAGTTGAAGGCAAAAGCACCAAGGGTGTCCCCCGCGAACGCTCTCCTGCTTATTGCTCACAGGTAAATGATTCTGGAGGAGTATGAGGAACTCCTCCGGCCAGGCGAATGCACTGGGGCGTGTCTTTCTAGTGTTTTGCGGATATAATCACTTAGGCACCGAGCCATTTTGAAAGGAGAAGGAGTCTGCCATGCGTAGAATTTTATCAGCGCTTTC
>CAYYTC010000095.1:0-16817 GCA_964474425.1 uncultured Acidobacteriota bacterium | reverse complement strand
ATTCGCAAAATCGAAGTTTATTATAAACCCGGTCAAAAAAAACGCCACGAATTCCACGGATCGAAAATCGATATCCCGATCCGCGGAATTCGTGGCGTTTGGGGAGGGGATCCAAATCCCGGAGCGCCTAGAAATTGATCAGCTCGATGTCGCGCGTATCCTTCACGTACTGCTGGTTGGCCTGCGGATAGCAGTACTGCTTGCCTTCGAAGTTGCGCAGGATAATTTCCTTCTCGTCAAAATGCACAACGTAGTCCGGCATGAGGGGTATCTTCCCTCCTCCGCCCGGAGCGTCGATCACAAATTGAGGCACGGCGAACCCGGTCGTATAACCGCGCAGGGCCTGCATGACCTCCAGACCGGTCTCCACCCGCGTCCGGAAGTGGTTCGTCCCCCTCGTGAGATCCGCCTGATACAGGTAGTAGGGGCGCACGCGCATCATGAGCAGCTTGTGCATCAGCTCCTTCAGGACAGCCGGGTCGTCGTTGACGCCCTTCATGAGGACGGTCTGGCAGCCGAGCGGGATCCCGGCGTTTGCCAGGCGCTCGCAGGCCTCCTTCGACTGGGCCGTGACTTCCCGCGGATGATTGAAGTGCGTGTTGATGAAAATAGGATGATATTTCTTGAGCATCGTGCACAGGGAGTCCGTAATGCGGCTCGGCAGCACGCAGGGGAACCTTGTCCCTATGCGAATGATTTCGACGTGGCGGATGGCGCGCAGGCTGGAGATGATGCGCTCGAGCTTGCGGTCGCTCACCATCAGCGGGTCCCCGCCGGACAGCAGGACATCCCGAATTTCCGTGTGGCTCCGGATGTAGTCGATTCCCATGGCGATGGTTTTTTCGGAAATCGCGCTGGTCTGGCCCACCATTCTCTTGCGCGTGCAGAACCGGCAGTACATCGGGCAGCGATCGGTGATCAGCAGCAGGACGCGGTCGGGATACCGATGCGTCAACCGCGGAACCGGGCTGTCTTCTTCCTCGTGCAGCGGATCCTCGGGAGAGCTCTTGTCCATCAGTTCGTTGACGGACGCCACCGACTGCATCCAGATGGGATCCCCCTTCTCCCGGATCAGGCCGTAATAGTAGCGGGGGATTCTCATCGGATACACGCTGCATACCGCGTCGATTTCCGCGGGGTCCGCTTCGTAATCCCGGGCGATCGCTTCGCCCTGCGTTACGCTGTTTCGCAAATCAATCGTCCACTGCTCCATTCGTTCCATGTGCGAGCTTGTCTCCTTGTCAGGATAGCCTCTTCACTAATGTAAGCTTATCGTCCCCGACGTCGTAAAAATCTTCTATTCTGTAGATCTCTCCGTAGCCGAGGCGGCGATAAAACTCAACGGTACTTGTGTAGGATAATTTGGAGGAAGTCTCCACAGCCAGGAGCCGGCCTTTCAGCTCCACCACTTTGCCTTCCACGTAAGCCATCAGCGCGCGCCCGTAGCCCCTCCCTCTCGAGCCGGGGTGCGTCGCGATCCAGTAGAGATCGAAAGCTCCGCGTGTCAGCGGCACGGGCCCCCAGCACGCGTAAGCCTGCACTTTCGACGCGCCGTCCAGAGCCACGGCCACGCGGTAATCCGCCTGCGCCTCGTTCGTGAGATAAATATCCACCAGCTCCAGGGCGCACTCGATTTCCGTTTGGCTGAAGTTCCCCGCGGACACGACGATATCGGCGACCGCGGCGCGGTCGGCCGGTACCATGGGCCGGATGAACACGGATGGGGGGTCGTCAGATTGCATAAACGGCGGCGGTTACCTCTGCGCCACGCTCCACGGCCGCTTGACTGATCCGCAGAATAATATCGGCATAAGAATATCCGGCGGCGTTGGCGGCCCTTGCGAATCCTGCCTTGGGAGAAATGTCCGGATTCGGGTTGACTTCGAGCACATAAATACATCCGCGAGAGTCGGTACGCATGTCGACGCGAGCGTAGTCCCGGCAACCGATACACTGATGGCTTCGAATGGCAATGTCCCTGATCCGCTTCTCGAGCCGCCTTGTGATGTTCGCGGGGCAGATCGGCACGGTACAGCGGTACATGGGGCTTTCTTCATCCCACTTGGCGCGATAGCTCACAATTTTCGGCTCGCCCTCCGGCAAACCGGAAAAATCTATTTCGGAAATGGCCAGCACTTCGGGATTCCGGTGCCCCACGACAGAAACGTTGAATTCCCTGCCGTCCAGATATTCCTCGACGAGCGCCTCCTGCTCGTAAGCATCGTGGATATACCGGACCTGCTTCTCGAGCTGCTCCGGATCGCGACAGACAGAGTGGCTGTTGATTCCCAGGCTGGCGTCCTGGCGCGAAGGCTTGACGATCATGGGGAAGCGCATGCCGCGCGGGACCGTGAGCTTCTGCCCCGGATAGCGCACATACCCCCGGGGCGTCGGGATCCCTGCGGACCTCAGAATCTGCTTGACGTGAAACTTGTTCAGGGCAAGCCCCAAAGCGAAGGGATCGGAACCTGTGTACGGGATGCCCATCAGCTCCAGCACTCCCGCCATGCACATCTCCAGCTCGCATTTTCCGTTGAGCTCTTCGCAGAGATTGAAGACAAACTTGGGCGCAATTTCCCTGAGAGTCTCGATCAGCTCCCTGGAGAAGCAATCGACGGACAGAACACAGGGATGGAATCCGCGGCTTCTCAAACTCTCCTCGATAGCCCCTACTTCCTCGCGGAGTACGTTGGCGGGATATAGTATCTCTTCGCAGGCATCCCGGCCCGAGATGGCAGCCGCGTTGTAGAGAACGACACAGTCGTAGGATTTCATCACGCCAATCCATATCGCCTGCAGGCGATATCCAATACCGAGTTGATCAGCTGGTTATAGCCGAGACCCGCCGCGCGGGCGGCTTTCGGGAAACAGGAGTTGTCCTCCGGCCGCGGAAGGATTCCCGGCAAAGGGTTCAACTCCAAAATGTGCGGCCGTCCCGCCGCGTCCAGGCGGAGATCGACGCGGCACCAGTCGCGGCACCTCAAAATCGAGTAAGCGCGCAGGCAGGCGTCCTCTATTTCAGCCCGCAGCCCGTCGCTCAACCGGGCGGGGCATTCGAAAATCTTCAGGGGATTGGAACTCCGATCCCAAATCCACTTGGCTTCGTAAGAATAGATGGGATTGACGCCCGCCGGGAGGGAGTCGAACAGAATCTCCACAATCGGAAGCACGCGCGCTTCGCTGCCGTTTCCCAGGATGGCAACCGTGAATTCCCGGCCCGGAAGAAATTCCTCGACGAGGGCGGGCTCGTGATAATTGTCGAGCAGCCACAGGACGCGTTCCTGCATCTCCCGGCGAGTCTTCACCAGCGAATTGTCCCGGACCCCCATGCTGGAGCCTTCGTACAGCGGCTTCACCATCAATGGGTAGTGAAGGCTGTTGAAGGATACGTCCCGGTCGCTCACAACCCGGAAGCGCGACGTCGGGATGCCGTAATAAGAAAGGATTTCTTTGGTCCTGGATTTGTCCAGGCAGATGTTCAGGGTTAGGGGATCGCTCGCGGTATAGGGGATGCCGAGGTGCTCCAGCATGGAAGGGATGTATCCTTCCCTGCACGGGCCGGAAGAACCTTCCGCAATATTAAATACGATATCGGGCCGGGTTTCCTGCAGGGCGGCGTAAGCATCGTCGGCGGCGTCGATCCGCAGGACCTCGTGCCGCTCCTCCAACGCACTTTGAACCGCAAAAATAGTTTCCGGGGCATCCCACTCCGCCTGAACGTCCGACCGGTCGCTACTCGGGGGCTCCGATGTATCTTCGGTGTCACCCCTTTTCATATTAAAAGTTAGCCCAACTCTCATCGAACCCGACCTTTCGCAACTTGATATAAGGGAATCGCAATTCCTTGTCAAGAATTTTTTCGAATTTCACACAAGATAATGGGGCAAAATCTTCTTTGAATACAAAATCTAGGGGGTAACCTGTGACTGCAATTCCGCTTCCCCTATACAAGCAAGAATCAGGCCAATTCCCTTTCCGAGGCCGCGGAATACGGCCGTTTTCACGAATTCGCGGCCGGAAACCCAGGCTTCGAAATTGGCTTTCATAATTGGGACGAGCCCGGTCCGAGGCCACAAATACTGGGGCACGCGCCGACGCCGCCGACCGCGGAGTACAAAAAACATTCTAGGAATTTTGATGAATTGGGCGAGGGCTTACACGAAGGCGCGGAATTTCAAAGATTCTAAAATCGAAATTGGATATTCGAAATTTGATAAATAAATCCTGCGCAGCAAGGTTCGGAGGCATCCGGCCCGAAACAAAAAATAATTTTTCGCAAAATCCGAATTTCAGGATTCGGCCCCCCTTCCTCAGGTATAATGGCCCACCATATATGCGGGACTTGATGAACTCCGGGAAGATGATTGCTTCAGGACACGGCTGCGGAATTCGTGCGCGATTCCTGCTGGCCGCAGCGTGGGGTACTCTCTGCCTGTCCTTTGCGGCCGCCCCGGTTCTCGCATCCTATGGCTTCAATAAGGCGGCAGCGCTCCTCTACTTTTTCTTTTCCTTCGTATGCCATCAGATCCCGGAACGCTCGTTCCTGGTTTGCGGACACCCACTGGCCGTATGCCACCGATGTTCGGGCATCTATCTCGGTCTTTTCCTGGCAGCTTGTATCGATTTGTCCTTCGTCCATAAATCGACCCGCCTACGGAAGTGTTGTGTCCTGGCGGCGACGGTTCCGCTCGTGCTCGATGCGCTTCTGCCCTGCGTCGGGCTCTGGCGCAGCGGCGAGTTCAGCCGTTTTCTGACGGGCATGCTGTTCGGGGCCGCGGCCGCATCGCTGCTGGTGCGCGGCGTGACGGAGCTTCTTCAGGAAGCCCCGGGGCGGCGATTCCCGCTCCGCAACCTGTCTTTCAAGGGAGGTCTTTCATGAACGATGCAGGAATGCTCAAGCCGGCCTTAATCGGCGGAGTTCTCCTCGGAATCCTTTCCGCTCTGCCCGTAATCAGTCTCTTCAATTGCATCTGCTGCGCATGGGTTATCGGAGGCGGGATCCTCGCGGCGTACCTCTACGTGAAAGACTCTCCCGTCGCCGTAACCCTGGGGCGCGGGGTGGCCCTCGGCCTGATGACGGGCATTATCGGCACGATCGTCAGCGCCCTGTTCATGGTGCCCCTGTTCATGCTCTGGAAACGCGGAGGCATCGGCATCATGGAACAGCTCCGGGAAGCTCTCGAACGGATCCCAAACCTTCCGCCCGAGGCCGAAGAATCGATCCGCACCCTTTCCGAAAGAGGAGGCATGGATGTCTTCTTTTTCGCCACCACTCTGATTTTCATGCTGGTGACCTACAGCCTGGTGGCCATGCTGGGGGGCGCGATAGGAGTCGCGATTTTCGAAAAGCGAAAACCGAATTCAACGCCGGGCTATGGCAGTCCGCCGCAGCCGGAGCCCCCGGTAAATATTCCCCCTCCCCCGCCGCCGGATGTATAAAAGATACTCCGAAATCCTGATTTTCTTGAGGACGGGTCTCTCCAGGGAATGTCTCAAAACTACTGCCCCGATAGGGGCAGTTTCACACAGCCCAGGGTTGGCGGCGTTTTATGCCGCCTACCCTGGGTATGCAACGGTGCAAAAATCTATCCCGAAGGGATTGTGTCCGGCAATTGGCCGGGACAATTTATTCCGGGATTAAAAACACAACCCCTTCGGGGTAGGTTTCTCTATCGATCGCATACCCAGGGGTAGGCCGCAAAAAACGCGGCCAACCCTGGGCTTTGAGATGCTGCCCTTGCAGGGCAGTAGATGTGTGCGCATCTCAGAATTGGCATAGCCGTAATTCACATACACTGTCTCGAGATCCTCGCCACAAATATTGAGACGGTCTCTCCAGAACCGTCCGATGGGCGAATGACTGGTTTGCGCTCAATCGGACCGGTCTGGAGAGACCGTCCTCACGAAACATGATTCTTATCGGGCGGATCAGGAGAGCCGTGCTCGCTAAAGGAACCCCCAAAAGATGTTCCTGAACTTCGTGGTTCTTCATTCACGGGGCAGCGGCGCATCCGACACGGGATTCTGCCGGCGGCCCGCCCAATTTTCAGATTCAATCTGGATCGTCGTGTGCTCGAAGCGGTATTTGTCTCTCATGACACGGCTCAACTCGGCCAGGGCCGCTCCCGCATCCACTCCTTCCTTCAGCACGACGTGGCAGCTCATCGCGGTTGTTTCCGGCGTAATGGACCAAACGTGAAGATCGTGAACCGAAACCACTCCGTGCATGGAGCCGAGGTCGCTCAAAATGTGCGGAATTTTCATGTGGCGCGGCGTGCCTTCGAGCAACACATCCACGCTTTCTCTCACCAGTTCCCAGGAACTGTACAGCACCAGCATTCCCACCAGGGTCGACACGACCGGGTCCGCCAGATACCATTGCCGCAGCAGCATCAGGAGTCCGGCGATGATCGCCCCGATGGATCCCAGGGTGTCTCCCAGCACGTGAAGGAAGGCGCCTCTCAGATTCAGGCTCTCGAGCCGGCTGCCGTAAAGAAGCCTCGCCGTAACCAGGTTGGCCAGAAGGCCGGCGGCCGCCACAGCCAGCATCGGGCCGCTCTTCACCTCCGGCGGCGCCAGGAAGCGCCGGTAAGATTCATAGAAAATGTAAAGCCCGATCAGGATTAGAAACACTCCGTTGGCGAGCGCGGCCAGAATCTCGGCGCGCAGCCATCCGTAAGTCTTTTCATGTGTCGCCGGACGCGCGGAAATTTTGAGGGCAAAGAGGCTCAGGCCCAGCGCGGCAACGTCCGTCAGCATATGCGCAGCGTCCGCCAGCAGCGCCAGGCTGTTCGCATAAATCCCTCCGGCCAGCTCGATGAGGAACCATGTCCCGGTGATGCCCAGCGCCTGCACCAACCGCCTTTGTCCATTATGTTTCTGTTCTAGATGCGAACCATGAAGATTCATGAGAAGACAGGGTCCTCTCCAAATTGACAATTGACGATTGACGACTGAACAACGTGTTTGCATTTTCAATCGACAATCGTCAACCGTAAATCGTCAATTATTTTGCGGCTTGCTTCCGGGCGAACTCCCCGATAAACGGGATCATGTACCGTTCCCTGTTATAGGCCTTATACATCAGGAACAGCCAATAACAGAAAATGGCGAGGCTGATCAATTTGCTTAATATGCTGAGGATCGGCCAGAGAAATCCGAAGGGGAAAAACAAGCCCCAGATTATGCTGTTCCAAACCGCCCAGAAAACCATTACGGCAATAGTGAAGAAGATCGATTGAAACGCGTGAAAACGCACAAACGAATCACGCCTGTAGGGCTCCATCGCCAGGAAAAGGACCCCGGTGATGAGCCACAGCGGATAGCACAGCGCTGCGGCCACGTGGGAAGCCATGCCGGCCCCGGAAGCAGGCTCGCGGCCGCCGGCAGCCGAAACGGGAGACCCGCAAACGGTGCAAAAGACAGCGCCCTCGGTAAGAACCGAACCGCATTTCGTGCAAACCGCCATTCTATTCCCTCCTGATTTTGTGTTTGATAATGCAATAGCACACTCGCCCCTGTGAACTCAACGAATAAGAAAATTCGGAATCCGGGAGGAAGGATCCTCCGGCAGAGCCCCGGGTTTACCAATGGAATTAAAGCAGGGAGAGAGGGTCGACGTCGACGTGGATTCTGGAGGAGGAAATTTTGTGGCGGGCAAGATCTTCAAAGCATCCCTGCAACAATGCCGTGGCGTTTGAATCGGAAAACCATTTCACCAGGATCTGCACCCTGTAGTTGCCGCGCAGCTTCTCCAGGGGCGCCGGCGCCGGCCCCAGCACGCGCGGCCTGGATCCTTCCGCGTATTTGCAAAAATGCTCTTTGAGACTGCCTGCGACTTTTTCTGCCGTCCGGTTTGCCCTGGATGAGTCCGGATCCGCGACCCGTATCTGTATCAGATTCCGGAATGGGGGGTATCCCATCAAACGCCTGAATTCTATTTCCTGATGGTAAAATCCCGCGTAATCCTGCTTCCTTGCAAACCGCAGCGCGTAATTTTCCGGATAGAACGACTGCAAAACCACCCGGCCCGGCGCCGATCCCCTGCCCGCCCTGCCCGCAACCTGGGTCAGCAATTGAAACGTCCGTTCCGCCGAACGGAAATCGGGGAAGGCAAGCCCGGAATCCGCCGCGACGACCCCGACCAGCGTTACGTCGGGAAAGTCATGCCCTTTTGCCAGAATCTGGGTCCCGACCAGTATGTCCAGTTTTCGCCGGGCGAAGTCGAGCAGGGTTGTCCGCAACACCCCGCGCCGCCGCGATATGTCCCGGTCCAGGCGCGCGATGCGCGCCGCCGGCAGCAATGAGCGAAGGATGCTTTCGAGCTGTTCCGTGCCCACGCCCGCATAGTATATATACGGGCCGCCGCAGTTGGAGCAAAGCGACGGCACTTCCTGCTCCTGCCCGCAGTAGTGACAGGTCAGCGTGTTCTCCTGCTGATGGTAGGTCATGCTGACGCTGCAGTCCGGGCAGGCATAAACGTGCCCGCAGCTGCGGCATAGCAGGCTTCTCGAATAACCGCGACGGTTCAGCAGAACAATCGCCTGCTCGCCGCGCCGCATGCAGCCGTGCAGCTCCTCTTCCAGCGTGTGCGACAGGACGGTGTTTTTGCCGTGCCGCTGGAACTCGATGCTCATATCCACGATGGTCACTTCCGGCAGGGGCTTCGCGTCGATACGCTCCGGCAGGGAAAAATATTGGATGTCGCTCTTCCCCACAGCCGAATGATAGGTCTCCACCGAGGGCGTCGCCGAGCCCATCAGCAAAACCCCGTTCGTCTGCTGCAGGCGGTGCCAGGCCACTTCACGGGCGTTGTAGCACGGCGACTCATCCTGCTTGTAGGACCCGTCCTGCTCTTCGTCGATAACGACGAGGCGCAAATTCTCCAGCGGCGCGAAAACCGCGGACCGCGTGCCCACTACGACGCCCGACCCTCCCTCGCGAATCTTGCGCCACTGATCGAACCGCTCTCCCGAAGACATGCCGCTGTGCAGCAGCGACACGCGGCCGGGAAATCGGGACACGACCAGCCGGCTGAGCAACGGCGTCAGCCCGATTTCCGGCACGAGGAACAATGCGGTCTCCCCCCGCTTCAGGACCTCGGCGATAAGCCGCAGGTATATCTCCGTTTTTCCGCTTCCCGTAACCCCGTGAATCAGACAGCGCTCGGCCTTACGACGCAGAATTATCTCGAGAATCTCATCCACCAGGCCCCGCTGAAAGGATGTAAGCGTCAGTTGCGCCGCAGCTTCAGCCTCGGCCAGATCTGCCGGGACACGATCGATCCTTGCCGGTTCAATGGCGACAACGCCTTTCCGCTCCAGGGATCGTGCCGTGCTGAGACTGCTTTGGGCTGCGCGCACGGCCTCCTGGAGCAGAACGGGATCCCGAGCGGATTCAAGCATGGAATAGAGCCTTTTCTGCCCGGGAGTCAACCCTTCGATGACTTCCGGCCTTGCCGGGAGCGCGCGGATTCCAAGTTGCTCTTTTGCTTTCACTCTCGGCTGATCCGGCATCGCGTCCGCCTGAATCCAGCCGCCGGCGAGCAGGGATTCAATCCATCGGTCGGCATTGCGCATTCCCGAGTGTTGCGCCAGCTCCCCGGCGGTCATGGCTGTCGCCTGCGCGAGGATATCGAGCAGTTCATTCTCCTGGGAGCGCAATCCCGGAGGCCGCAGCCCGCCGCCAAGAAGCGTCGCCGTCTTCGCCGTGAGCGCAATCCTTCGAGCCCCCGTAACCTCTGTTCCAGCCGGAAACAGCGCCCTGAAGACTTCGCCGGGAGGGGCAAAATAGTAGCGGGCAACCCACAGTGCCGTATCCACCAGCGAAACGGGGACTGCAGGCCCGGTATCGAGCAGCTGCCTGACGTTGCGCAGTTTCAGCCCGCCCACCTGAGACGGATCGAGGGTTCCGACAACATACCCGGTCACAAGTTTGCGGCCAAAGGGAGCGAGCACGCGCATGCCTGCCGAGACGGGTCCGAGCGCAGACGGCACCGCGTAGGCAAAGGTCTTGCGGACTCCAACCGGTACGGCCACATCGACGATGGTGGACATAAGCATTTACGATTGACGATTAACGATTGACGATTGGAGGCAAACCTTGAAGTATTTTCAATCGTCAATTGTCAATCGGAAATCGTCAATTGAGTCAGGGTTTGTTCCCTGCGCGCAGGGAGAGCAAATAGTCGCGGATGATCTGCACGTCCTCCCAGACTTTGCGCTTTTCGTTTGGATTTCTCAAAAGATAGGCGGGATGGAAGGTTGCCATCATTTTGATGCCCCGGTAATCCAGCAGCCGCCCGCGAAGTCTGCCGATAGCTTCTTTCGAGCGCAGGAGCGTTTGGGACCCGAAAAGCCCCAGGGCGCAAACCACCTTCGGTTTTACCGCGGAAATCTGGCGAAAGAGAAACGGCTCGCACGCTTCGATTTCATCCGGCTCCGGATTGCGGTTTCCGGGAGGACGGCATTTGAGAATATTGCAGATGTAGACTTCCTCCCTGCTCATTCCCATCGCTTCAATGATCCGGGTGAGCAATTGCCCGGCCCGGCCGACAAACGGCAAGCCCTGCTCGTCTTCGTCCGCGCCCGGCGCCTCCCCTATAAACATGAGCTCCGCATTCGGATTTCCGGATCCAAAAACGATATTCTGGCGGGTAGTACAAAGCTTGCACCTCCGGCAATCGTTCAGATCCGCCCGTATGGCCTCGAGCGATTCCTCCGCCCCGGTGACTGAATCCACGACGGAAATGCCCGCCATTGTTTTTTGGGTAGCAACCGGAATCGCCGCTTTTCGCGCAGGCACCGGCGGGATAGCAGTTTTGGGAACAGGCGCAACCGAGGCAGGCGGCGTGACAGGCTTGCCGGCTGACGGCCGTTTCCGCGGCTCCTGCGGCTTGACCCATTGAACGCCCAGGCGGCGGTAAAGCTCGAGATGGCCCAGGATCTGTTCTTCGAGGTGACGTTTATCGCTCATGTACCAAGCTCCAACTCGTCGAGGATGGCATCGTTGTTGCGCCAGTTCGGGGCGGTGCGCACCTGGAGTCCGAGATATACCTTGCAGTCCAGCAACTGCTCCAGTTCCTGACGCGCGGCAATCCCCAGGTCGCGCAACTGAGAGGCGCCGGCGCCCAGGATGATACCCTGCTGGGATTTTTTTTCAACCAGTATGTCCGCCTCGATAACAACCAGTTTTTTTTCATCCCTCCGGCTTTCGTCGAACTTCCTGATGAGCACCGCCGAAGTGTATGGCATCTCTTCGCGCATGCGCTCCAGAAGTTTTTCCCGTATAAATTCGGCCGCCAGAAATCTCTCCGTGCGGTCGGTGATCAGCTCCGACTCAAAAAGCGGCTCCCCCTCGGGCAGGTGCGCAAAAATCTGATCCCGCAGCAACTGCAGGTTTTCACCGGTTCGGGCAGAGATGGGGATGATCTCCAGGAAATTGTGTGCGTCTCCGTACCGCTGCATGATGGGAAGCAGCCGTGATTTCACGATCGTGTCTATTTTGTTGAGCAGCAGCAGCGTCGGTGTTCCGGCTTTCTTCACAGTCTCCAGGACGAAGCTTTCCCCGTGCCCGAAGGATATCGAAGCATCCACAACCAGAAGTGCAAGGTCGACGGTTCTCAGCCCGTCATACACCGTGCGCAGCATGCGCCGGTTCATCCCGTAAGCCGGTTTGTGGATTCCCGGCGTGTCCATAAAAACAATTTGCCCGCGCTCCTCGTTCAAGATCCCGAGGATACGGTGACGGGTTGTCTGAGGCTTCTCGGAGACGATCGAGATTTTCTGTTCCACGAATGCGTTGAGGAGCGTGGATTTGCCCGAATTGGGGCGCCCGATGATGACGACAGTGCCGCTTTTCATGTCAAAAACGTTGAACGTTGCACGTTCATGAAGCTGAATATCATTTGGAAGATTTTCCCTTCGAGGGCGTAAGCTTCGCATCATCCTGCTTTTTGATCGCCAGGGCCATGTCCAAAATTTTGCCGGCGATGGCATGCTTCGATTGCTCACTGAGCGTCACTGTTTCAGCGGACCGGCTCAATATGTGTACAGTGGACGTATCGGATCCGAAAACACCCGCCGAGACGTCATTGGCCACCAGCAGGTCCAGGTTCTTGTGTTCGAGCTTTTTTCTTGCCGAATCGAGCAGGTGTTCGGTTTCCGCGGCGAATCCCACCAGGACCTGGCTCTTTTTCCCCATTCCCAGCAGCGCCAGTATATCTTCGGTCCTTGTAAGACGAAGGACCCTGTCCTCGCCGCTTTTCTTGATCTTCTGCGGCGCAGATTCTTCGGGACGGTAGTCCGCGACGGCCGCGGCCTTTACCACGATGTCCGCCTGCGGGAATACCCGCATCACCGCTTCCTTCATATCCGCCGCAGACCGGACCTGTATCATGCGCGCGCCCGCGGGAGGCGTCAGGGCTGTCGGGCCTGAAACCAGGTAAACCTCCGCTCCCCTGCGCAGCGCAGTCTCGGCCACCGCGTATCCCATCTTCCCTGAGCTGCGGTTCGACAGAAACCTTACGGGATCGATATCCTCAACGGTCGGCCCGGCTGTAACCAGTACCTTCAGGCCTTCAAGAGATTTATCCCCTTCGAGCAGATCGAGAATGCGCCGGACGATCGCATCCACTGCCGCCAGCTTCCCTTCCCCCTCCATTCCGCAGGCCAGAACGCCGGGTTCCGGATCGACAAAGTAATGGCCTCTCGATTTCAGGATTTCGACATTGGCCCGGACTGCCGGGTGATGCCACATCTCAACGTTCATGGCCGGAGCGATCAGCACAGGCGACGGAGTGGAAAGGTACAGCGTGGAGAGGAAATCGTCGGCGATGCCGTGCGCGAACTTGCCGAGTATGTTCGCCGTTGCAGGCACCACCGCCAGCATCTGGCTCGACTGGGCTACACTGATATGATGGATGTCGCGGTTTTGTCCCGGCTGGAACATGTCCGTAATGACGTTCTGAGCGGACAGGGACTCGAAGGTCAGAGGCGTGACAAATTCGGCGGCAGACCGCGTCAGCACCACCTGCACCGATACTCCGGCCTTCTGCAAACCCCGCATCACCTCGATAGACTTGTAAGCGGCAATACAACCCGTAACGCCCAGAGCGATTTTCACGGCCTTCATCCTAAGTTTGGCTCGGCGGCTCGACCGGCGGCGGCATCTCGAAGCTGATCATGTCAGCTTCCAGTTCCTTCATCGCGATGAACGCCGGCTTTGTGGATTTGGTTTTTATTTTGGGCTTCGCGTTGTTCTGCAGTTGCTTGGCCCGCTCCGCCGCGAGAATGATGAAGCGATACTTGGACCCTATTTTTTCAGGGATTTTCTGCATCCATTCCTCCAAACGTGGCTAATACCGACCCGGCGGACTCCATCCTGGCCGCTGTCCGGCAGCGGGCGCTCAGGATGATGGAACCGAGTTCCTTCACGGAGGCGCCGAGGCCTTCGTTGATGATCAAATAATCGTAATCCTTATAATGGCTGATTTCCTGGCAAGCCTTTTTGAGCCTCTGTTCGATTACGAAACCGGCGTCGAGGCTCCTGCGCTGGAGCCGTTCCCGGAGCACCTGAAACGAGGGCGGCATGATGAATATCGCCACGGCGTCCCGGCGCTTCCGTCGGATGATTTGCGCGCCTTGGACGTCGATATCCAGGAGTGCATCGTCGCCCGCATTTAGGATGTTGTCCACAAAGCTCCGGGATGTCCCGTAATAGTTACTGTGGACCTCCGCCCACTCCAGCAGCTCGTCTTCGCCAATCAGGGCCTGGAATTCCTGGCTGCTGATGAAGAAATATTCCACGCCGTGACGCTCGTTCCCTCGCGGCACCCGCGTGGTATAGGACACGGAAAATTTCAAATGGGGCACCGATTGCAGGACGCCTCCCGACAAAGCGGACTTCCCTGCGCCGGAGGGTCCGGAAACAATAATCAGGTTGCCTCTGCCATTCCTATTACTCAACGTTCTGAACCTGTTCGCGAAGCTTCTCGATATCCGCCTTGATGGCAAGCGCGTGGTGCGAAATATCCAGGTTGCCCGATTTTGACAGTATGGTATTGGCCTCGCGCTGCAGTTCCTGCAGCAGGAAATCCAGCTTCTTGCCCGCTTTTTCCTTTGCGTCCACCAACTCTCGATACTGCTCAATATGGCTTTCCAGCCGGGCGATTTCTTCCGAGATATCGGATTTGTCCGCGATTAGAGCGGCTTCCTGGGCCAGCCGCTGAGGATCGATTCCGCCCTGCGGCAAAAGCTGCGAGAGCCTTTCCCGGAGTTTGAGCAGATACTCGCCGGCCAGGTTTGCGCTCAGTTCGCGAATGCGCCGGGCGCTCTCCTCGATGTGTCCCAGGTTGCTCAACATATCCGTCCGCAGAGCTTCTCCTTCCTGCCACCGCATCCGCAAAACGCCGTCCAGCGCCGCGCGCACGCTATGGTTCATCAGTTCCGAAAGGATTCCCGCGGTTTCAGGCTGGACCGATTCCCGGTTCTGAATGACTCCCGGCAGGCTGAGGACTGTCTTCAAATCCGGCGCATCCTGAAGGTTGAACTCCTCCTTGAGCTTTGCCGCCGCTTCCAGGTAGCCTTTGACAAGGCCGGAATTGACCACAAACGCCGAAGAGCCGGCGCTCTGTATGGTTGTGTTGACTTCAATCCGCCCGCGGTCTAGGGCGCTTCGAATCAGCGGCTGGATTTCCCCCTCCAGGAAAAGGTATTCCCTGGATAAACGGACATGGAGATCCAGAAAACGGTGATTTATGGTCCTGATTTCCACGGATACAGAGGTATCCTCTTTCTGAGCGGCGCCCGTTCCATACCCCGTCATGCTCAGAATCATTCCTCACTCCGTTCCAACGCTAAAACCTAAAATCTTATTCTATTTGGAACGGTTCGTCAAGGCTTAACCTTTGATTTTTCATATCTTATGGTCTCGTTCCTCAGTTTGAAGTCGGAAAAAGCGGCGGTAGGGGCCATCGTTCGCCATCAGGCTGTCGTGGCTGCCGGACTCCACGATTCGGCCATGGTCGAGCACCAGGATCAGGTCGGCATTGCGTATGGTGGACAGGCGATGAGCAATGACGAAGGTCGTGCGGTCTCGTATAAGATTGCTTAAAGCCTGCTGAACGAGTTTCTCGGATTCCGAATCCAGCGCGGAGGTCGCTTCGTCCAGAATCAGGATCGGCGCATTCTTTAGCAGGGCGCGCGCGATAGAAATACGCTGCCGTTCGCCGCCGGAAAGCCTCTGCCCCCTCTCGCCGATCAAGGTGTCGTACTTCATCGGAAAGCTGTTGATGAAATCATCCGCCAGCGCGGCGCGCGCCGCCTCGTAAATTTTCTCCTCCGGCGCGTTCACATCCCCGTAAGCGATGTTGTTCCGGACGGTATCATTGAACAGAAAGGTCTCCTGCGTCACGATGGCGATCTGTTTCCGCAGAGAACTCTGCGTGTATTCGCGGATATCGGTGCCGTCGATCCGCAAAACACCGGCGGTAGGGTCATAAAAGCGCGGTATCAGTCCGACCAGCGTGGTTTTACCCGAGCCGCTGCTGCCCACGATCGCAATCACCTGGTTCCGTTTCACCTCAAGATTGATGTCCCTCAGGACCTGAGTGGCGCCATTCCGGTCGAAATAATCGAAGGATACATTTTGAAACTCGATCGAGCCGCGAAATCCGTCCAGGGCACGGGCATTGCCCCGGTCCTGGATTTCTTTGTGCATATCCAGCAATTCCACTATCCGGGACGCTGAAGCAAGAGCCCGCTGTATTTGAACATGGATCCGGCTCAGCTTGCGGATCGGGTCGTACATGCGGAACAGGGCAAACAGCGATCCCCCGAACATCCCCAGCGTCAGGGTTCCTTCCGCGATGCGCATGTGGGCATAATACAAAAGCGGAATGAACGCCACCACGCCCAGCAGCTCCATGACAGGAGAGTTGACAAAAAGAATGGCGGCGGCTTTCATATTGCTTCGAAACAGCGTGCCTGCCGTTTTCCGGAACCCGTTCTCCTCGTGCTTTTCCATCCCAAACGCTTTGATGATGCGCATGCCCGTGATCGACTGCTGGAGCTGGTCGTTCAGATCGGCGGCATCCTCGCGGCCTTTCCGGCTGACGTGCCGTATGCGTTTGCCCATGCCCAGGGTTAACAGCAGAGCCAGCGGTGCGATGAGCAGGGACAGCAGTGCCAGCTTCCAGTCGATGCAGAAGACCAGGATAATCAGGGAAGCCAGCAGAACGGTCTCCCGGAACAATTCCGCCAGGATCGTTGAAACCGCCTCCTGAACCTGCTCCACATCGCCGCTCATCCTCGACATGAGACGGCCGGTCGAGTTGAGGGAGAAAAAGCCCATGGATTGGCCCAGGACGTGGCGGAAAAGCTCATTGCGGAGATCCATCACGACGCTTTGGCCGACATGGCTCATGGAATAATTGGAGTAATACAGGCAAACGCCCTTGAGAAAGGTCAGAATCAGAAGCGCAAGCGAGAGCTGGGTGATCACACTGCCGGGCATCAGCGAGAGAATAAGCGAGACGTACTTTTCAACGAAACTCAGTTTCTGACCGGTTGAGCCGGCTTCAATCGATCCCACGGCGAGAACCTTATCGAAAAGCGGAATCGACAGGGTCGTAGTGGTGGATTCAAAAATGCCGACAAAAAGAAGGAGCAGCAGAGAAAGAACCAGTCCACCCCGGTGAGGCAGTATGAAGGGAAAGAGTCTTCGAAAATCGTTCATGGAACCGCCAGCTCCGCGCCCCGAAATAGCTTCAACCGCGATCCAGAGACTAGCATGCCCCTTACAAAGCTGCCACGAATTTC
>CAYYTC010000094.1:0-16964 GCA_964474425.1 uncultured Acidobacteriota bacterium | reverse complement strand
GACTAGCAACATTCGAGTGATTAGACCCGGTCAATGTAATTGTCGTTCATCAGACTTGGCTTTCCCATATTTCAGGGACAAGGTGGAGGCACCCTACACGCGGCTGGAGGGCGACCACAAGGTCATAGCCCGCATTCTGGTCAATCTGGACAAGTGTCTTCCAGAAATATCGTCTGGCGGTATCGGCAAGCTTCGAGATGTACTGACTGAATTCGACAAGTTGTGGGGGCCCCATATAAGAATCGAGGAGGAGCATTTTACCGCAGACAAGCTTAAGGCGGTCGCGGGAATGCAGGAACAGGTGAACCTCGTCGCACGGTTTGCCGAACATGGCAAGAAGAACGCGGGCGCGGGACCTCTAGCACTGCCCTTCATGTTCTACAATCTTGAAGGCTCTGACCGTGAGGACTTTTTGATACCCTTCCCCTGGATTGTCAAAAAAGTCCTTGTACCTATTGTCTGGAGGGGGAAGTGGAAGCCGATGATTCGGTTCCTTCTTGTGTAAATAGGGAAAGGAAGAGACAATTCTTCGCATTCGTGAGGAATCCACGGCGGAGCAAGTCCCGAAACTGAGCATGCAGCCAAAGCCGCTCAATCCCGTGTCAACAATTTTGGGGTGGCTTCACTTCAACAAATGTCTGCAAAAAGCAGGGCTGCACCATATCAGGTTTCACGACCTGCGTTACACTTTTGCGTCATTGCTTATTCAGAACGGGGAATCCCTAACCTACCTCAAAGAACAGCTCGGCCATTCGAGTATAAAAATTACTGTGGATGTTTACGGGCATCTTGTGCCTGGGGCCAATCGGCAGGCTGTGAATCGTTTACCGGTGCTGGATGTTTTTCAGGTTATGGAACGGAACGAGCATAGAAAATAGTGGGTTATTGACTGGGAATTTTTCAATTGCCTACTGTTATTTTTTAAGGAAACGATCCATTTCCCCTGGGCTTAATGCGTCCTTCTGTTTTTGTGCAAAGTACTCTTGCTTAATACGCTCCCATTCGTCTGCCTTAAAAAAGCCCTTTTCTATAAGGACTTGACCGAGAGCGGCTTTCGAGCTTTCTTCTTGTATCCTTTTAAACTCAGAACGCTTTTGAGGTGATAGGTAGCCCTTCTTAACGAGAAATTCTTCAAGCTGCCGATCATCCTTTATGGCCACATATAGAACATCACCGAACTCGTCTTCTTTGGTTGGTGCGAGAACTAGTTTACCTCCCTCCAACACCTCTTCTTTTGTTGTTTTGACTTCGCCGGTTTTATCGTTTGCGAGGTAATACTGCCTTTCGATGAACATAAGGTGAGGCGGGACACCAGAACAGCTATGTTTTGAACGTATTATGGTTTTTAATTGTTTATTGGTTTTATTCGTAAACGTGGCTTCCACCTCTAACAAAAAGAAAAAACTCTTTGCATACAACGTCTCAACTCGCTTTCCTGAAAAAGCCCAATCTGATCCCATGCCATATTCAGCTTCAAGAGCCTGATTTTCGAATCGCCCGGCTGTCATTGAAAGAATATCTTCGCATTCCTTCCGCACTTCCATCATGGCCTGTTGCTT
The DNA here is from genome assembly GCA_964474425.1 of uncultured Acidobacteriota bacterium. Taxonomy (GTDB): domain Bacteria; phylum Acidobacteriota; class UBA6911; order UBA6911; family UBA6911; genus UBA6911. The sequence goes on along the minus strand of CAYYTC010000094.1, from coordinate 15,405 downwards.
TAAGTTTTCTTTTTTATCGCAACCCCATAAAGATAAAAGGAAAGCTAAAAGAAGAAGGAAAAGACTGAAGCCGCCCCTCCGTGATTTCTGGACCTCCCGCATGTGTTGCGCTTCTGCTTTAGGAATGCTCCCGTCCATAGGCTTCCTCCTCCCCTTCCAGTTTCGCATAAACAATGCTTGCACCAGGGGTTTCCGATTCTATAGAACGCTGAAATTTGGAAAAATCAGTTGAGACTTTTTGTTAAATTTTACAGGCTTTACGCCTTGCCGGTCGCAGCATTGTATGTCGATAGAAGCTGCTTTGCGAGCATATCTGACAAAAGGGACTCCATCTTGCTCACATCAATTATTCCCTTCGCCCAGGCTTCATCTGCGGCATCCAAAGCTCCATAGTAGGGTTGCCGATTGGCTACAATTTGCTCAGGTATTGTGAGAGTTCCGGTTATCCTGTAACCTAACTTGGCACACAAAACCAAATAGGACACCGCACGCGAGGTTCGACCGTTGCCGCCAGCAAATGGGTGAATCCAATTGACGCGCCACATACAATAAGCAGCTAGATGAATCGGGGATTGATCCCAGTGGTCAGTGACATAATCGCACATTTCCTCTACCAGAGTAGATACTTCATACGGAGGTGGAGGCTGGTGGGTTGTTCCATTTATGCAGACCGGGCCGGTTCGATAATTTCCCGCACATGTGTAAATGTCCTGGATAGCCACACGCTGAAGGTGCTGAATTGTGGAGGGACGTAGTTTGAATGGTTCCTTTTGGGATTTGTCGATGAGCTTTAAAACCTCATCGAATTGAAGGAGGCCGTTCCTCGCCTCTAATCGCGCCTTTTCATCAGGACTCGAAAAGAGCTGATGCGAGGCTGGCTTGCTATCTCTTTGAATGTCTGTCCTGCGCGTTGTGGGCATTCAGCGTCTTTGCGGCTTTACTTACAATCTCTTTTGTAATTCGGTCATTTTCAAAATGAGTGTTGCCATAAGCAAAGCTGATTCGTTGCTCTTCAGCTTGGTTTGCAGACATTCCGTTGCTCTTTGCTGCCTCAAGCAATGCTTTTAATTCTTCGGACACAATTTCTTCTCCCTCTTAATACTTACCACGAAGCGCAATTCAAAACCACCGGAATCCCAATCGTTCGGCTTTGGCGGAAAGATTAATGTATTTGTAGGCGGATAGGCCATCAAAAAAGTCTCAGAAAATGCAACCCAGGCGCAACCAAAAGCTAGAGTCGCTTATAGGATTTGTGAAGGCGATTACAAGTGATTGATTTTAAAGGATTTATGGTGGAGCTGGCGAGGATCGAACTCGCGACCTCCTGACTGCCAGTCAGGCACTCTCCCAGCTGAGCTACAGCCCCACGGCGACTAACTCTACACGTACCCCTTCCCCCAGTCAAGATGCCTGTAATTGTGCGCGCAGAATCACATCATGGATTTTCAAAGATAAAAAATACGGGCGTTTCCCCGTGTAGCCCCATCCGTGCCCATCCGTCAGGCCCGGGAGACGAATTCGCCGGTCTGCGTGCTGACGCGCACAATTTCCCCTTCCTTGATGAACAGCGGAACCCTGACCTGCAATCCCGTTTCCAGCGTCGCGGGCTTGGTGGCGCCGCCCGATCCCGTGTCGGCCCGCCCTCCCGGCTCCGTCGAAGCCACCGCCAATTCTACGAATGGGGGCAGTTGAATGGCAATCGGCCCTCCATTGTACTTGAGCACCTGGAGCGAAATGCCGTCCTTCAAATAGAGCCTGTCGTCTCCCAGTTGATCCTCGGTCAAGGCGAACTGCTCATAGGTCGCCTCATCCATGAAATGACAGCTCTCCCCGTCCGAATACAGAAACGACGCGGGAGTCAAAACAATGTCCGGCTCCTCGAACTTTTCACCGGTCCTGAAGCTTTTTTCCATTACGGCGTCGGTGATTAGATTGCGCAGCTTTGTCCTCACCATCGTCGTCGCTCCCCGCGCGCTCGGTGACGCGAAAAATACATCAATCACCGCATACGGCTGGTTCTCGACTGTGATGAACATCTTCCGCTTCAGTTCGTTTGCCCCAATAAGTGCCATGGCCCCATCTCAATCATTAAGGATTCAACTGCCATAATCCGCTCCCCGCCCAAATTTATGGGAGAGCGTGATGAGGATTCGTAAAGATATGCCAATTCCCTTGTGCGGTAAATAGCTCTGCTTTGCCATCTCGGATAAAGATGCACAATGAATCAGAAACCATCATTGCCGGAGCCGGCGCAACCCCACAAAGTGAAGCGCTCTCCCGATCTATTGCCAGGACTGACGCAGTTCCCGGATGAAGGAGTCGGGCTCATTCACCTCGAGCAGAACGGGTGCACCTTCTCCTTTGGGCGGAAGGAGTACCAATATCCGGCTGTCGGCGCGGTACATGCGGACTTTTTGGCCGTTCGCTACCTTATACCAGCCCGAAGCATAATGAAAATTGGCGAAGCCGTTGGTGCGCGTCGTCACCCGCCAGTCCGGATCCGTCTTTATGTTTACTGCTTTTATGCTCGCCAAATCGATTTCCCCGGCTTTCAAAGTCACCGGATAGAACCTGTCGTGAACAGAAAGTCCTTCCGGGTTCAACGTGTACTCCGGAGGCCCCGGAGAGTACAGCAGTGCGCCCGCTGAAAGCAGAAGCGCAAGAATCGCTATCGCGATGGCAAGTACTTTTGCGAACCGCCCTGTGCGCCGGCCCGCTGGCACAGAGCCTGCAGCCGATCCTGCCGGCCCGGCCTCCGGTGTCGAAATAGCTATCCGCATCGCCGTAACAAACCCATTCACATCATCCGGGCTGAGAACCAGGGTTCTGTCACCCGTGACGATAACGACGCCATGGTCCCGTTGAGTAACGTACCAACTGGATTTGCCGAGTTTCGAGGTCCGGTACAAGCCGTAGTAGCCGAAAAATCCGCCGCTGCCGAACAGACGGATACAGCCCTTGAGATCCTCGGCTTCCGCCGCCCTGACCTCACGGATGTCGCCCAGAGGAATTTCAATATTGCCGATGAGGCGCCGGATAACCAGCGCTCCCTCTTTGATGGCGTAGCCTCTCGCCGAATACGCATAGCCCAACCCAAGGACCAGTACGCAAAGGCACGCCGCAAGAACGCTGCGAGTCCCAACGGTGGCGCCAATCAGGAAAAAGCAGACGCCTGCACTGATGAATTTGGTCAACGAATCAAAGGATGCGCAAAATGAACTATCCGGATTTGCATACATATATTTGGCCCTTTTGCGATTATACAGCAAGAGCCGGCCATCATGTATTGCGCTGCCGGAAATCGCTGCTACTCCATCACAAACCCGGTTTCCCCGCCGCGCCCTGACACACCATGCTCCCACCGGGAATTGCGGAGTGCGTGGCTTTATGCCAGTATCGCCTATATAATCAACGGATGCCTGTCCCGGGAAAGGACAACTCCATGACTGACAACGCCGACCTCAAGATCCTTCTCAAAAACCTCTTTTCCAGCCAGCTGCTCGCTGTCCTTGGGACACAAGGTCAGAGCGGACCTTACGGGAGCCTCGTGGCTTTTGCCGCCACGGACGACCTGAAATACCTCCTGTTCGCGACAAGCCGTCCCACACGCAAGTATGAGAACCTTATCAAGGCGCCCAAAGTCGCCTTCGTCATCGACAACCGCTCCAACCGGGAGAATGATTTCAGAAATGCCGTCGCCGTCACCGCCACCGGCTCGGTCAAAGAAGCAACCGGTCCTGAAAAAGACCTTTTCCAGACGCTCTTTCTGGAAAAGCACCCGTCTCTGCGCGGCTTTGTGGAAACCCCCGGCTGCGCCCTTCTCAAAGTGGAAGTCGAAACTTACTTCATCGTCCGGCAATTCCAACAGGTCATGGAGCTTCATATGGGAAGATAGGCGCCCCGGCCGGCAGCAGGAACGCCTGAAAAAGCAGGCAAGGGATTGCATACCATGCTCCGAAGTCTTATAGGCCTGTGAGCCAGCCTGGCATTCCCAGGCAATACGGGGCTCTCCGGCATGACATTTTACAGACAGGAGGAATTTCAATGAATCGTGCGATTCCGGCAGTATTCGCTGTTGCCCTGCTTTTTGCGATCCGCCCCGCAGCCGCCCAGTCCAACTGGGATATCGATCCGTCGCATTCGGCCGCCCAGTTCCAGGTGAAACACCTGATGATCAGCAACGTTAAAGGCGAATTCGGCAAAATGTCGGGCAAAGTGATTTTCGACGGTAAGAACTACGCGACTGTCAAAGCCGATGCCACCATCGAGGTCGCCTCGATCAATACACGCGAACAGAAGCGCGACGAGCACCTGCGCAGCGCGGACTTCTTCGACGCAGCCGCTCATCCGACGATCACCTTCAAATCCAAGCGCGTCGAGGGTGTCAGCGGCAATAAGTTCAATCTCGTGGGCGACCTCACAATGCGCGGAGTCACGAAGGAAGTGACTCTCAACGTGGAAGCGACACCCACCATCAAAGGCATGCGCGGGGAAACTCGAGTGGGTGCGCAGGCCACCACCCGGCTGAACCGGCAGGATTTCGGCGTCAAGTGGAACCGGGCGCTCGATGCAGGCGGCGTTGTCGTAGGCGATGAAGTCCAGATCATCCTGGACCTCGAGCTCATCCAGGCAGGCAAATAGCTCCTCGGGAGTCCCCTGCTCTGCTGCTGCGGGACTCCCGGATTTCGGCATCTCCGGTGTTTTGTAACGCGGGCGCACGCTTACAAAACGCCGACGAACGCAGACAATTCAGATCCTTCGCTATTCGCAGCGCATATCGGCTCCGAAATCAACCGCAGCCTTAAGCGCCCGCCTCAACAGCCTGTCGGCTGGTTTTACATTGCCGCCTGAATCCCTGTCATCTTCTTTTTCAGCAAATGTTTATCCGTAATACTGAAGCAGGGAAACTCTGCCTTTATGTAAGGAATTTTTACATAGTCGGAACTGGCCAATTATCGCAGAATTAATTATCTACTTTTTTATCAACAGATTACGGCTTATTTGAAATTTGGATAGAAAATTGCTTTTATCCTGCGGCACCGTGTTTCGGAGTACTTGTTTGCAAGCATGAAATACCCCACTTCAAAAGGAGCGTGTATGAGTGTGCTCAGAAGGATGCCAATCTTGCTTCCTCTGAGGCAGCATCACACCGGTAACCATCCTTCATCACAATGATTCCCATGACAACCTCGCAAAGGGCGCCTACGTCGGCTACCCCCAGCTGGCAACGCTCATTAAGCAGGAACGCGCCCACAATCCGACCCGGACACTCCTTCTGAATGCCGGCGACCAGATCCAGGGCGATTCCCTGATGGCGTTCACCCAGGAAACCAACGCAGCCAACCTTCAGGCGGATGCTGCCGTATTTGAGCTGGAGCAGCACGGCGTCGACGTCGACTTCCATCTTTCAGGCGCGATGACAAATAGAAAAATCGCCGACAGCGCCACGCCCTCCAGTCCGGTGACGTTGAAAGTAAGCGACATGTTCACCCTCATGCCCTACGAAAACTCACTCATGGTCCTGGAGATGAACAGTCCCCAGGCACCAGGGATTACCGGATTGATAACGCGAACGAGCTTTACATAGCCAATTTCAAGACTGACGCAAAACCATACAAGTATCTCGTCGAAGTATGGAGGACAAACCTGAACTATATGGTTGGCAGCTTCATGTTCGAAACTGTCAAGTAATCCGCGAAAGCCACAATCCTGTATGAAGTAACTGAAACGGCAGGGCGCCACGCGTCCTGCCGTTTTGGTTTATGAGCATATGCTTTGTTGGTGAGGACCGCACTCCAACGGCGTCCGACGGATCGTAATAACAGATATCCGTTTTTCGGACGGGTCTGGAGACCCGTCCTCACGAAAAAAAGGTAAAAGATAAATATTAGTGAGAACGGCTCTGGAGGGCTGTCCCCACTATAAGTAGTTTGAAGCCTGATCCGCGATCTATTTCCGCTTGTGCCCTGTGGCGAAACTCCTATAAGGTGTTTTTTTGCATTAACCGAAAAGGAGAGATCCCATGACCACGGCCCGCTTGAAACCCGTTTTGCTTGTCATTCTGGCTGCATTGCTTTCCGGCGTTCTCACAATAAGTATCTCCGCCAAAGGTTCCCGATAACGGCACGCCGGGGACCGGATACGGCCTGGGAGTCTCGGTCCTCATGGATCCGGCGCAAAACGGCAACATCGGATCTGTCGGACAGTTCGGCTGGGGCGGCGCGGCCACTACCTGAGTGATCATCGATCCGAAGGAAGACATGGTGGCGCTATATTTCACGCAGTTCATGCCGATGGAGTTTAACGTCGTGAACCGGTTTCAGACAATCGGCTACCAGGCGATCGTCGATTAGGGTCTTAGGTAAGAAGGTCACGCGTTTATATTGCTTCAGCGAGGATCCGCCATAAATTTAACGCTGACGAACGCCGAAAAACGCTGACATACGCTGAAAAAATAGAAATAGACGCTATTTTCTCGGCATTTAAATTTGATTGGGTGAGGATGGGTTTCCAGATCAGTCCTCACTAATGGAGCTGATTGCTAATGGGCTGGTGGAGCTTGATGGCGATAGCGGTCGCCCTGGCAATGGATGCTTTTGCCGTGGCCATCGTTTCCGGATTGACGCTGAATCCTCTGACCGGAAGGCACGTGTTCCGCATGGCTTTTCATTTCGGCCTGTTCCAGGCGATCATGCCATCGATAGGCTGGGCCGCCGGCTTTGCGGTCCAGAAATACATCGCCGACTTCGATCACTGGGTGGCTTTCGGCCTCCTGGCATTTGTGGGAGGCAAGATGATCTGGGGAGCGCTCCACGGCGGCGAGGGATATCGCGAGTCCAGTGACCCGACATCCGGTTGGGAGCTCATAATGCTATCGGTTGCGACCAGTATCGACGCGCTCGCCGTAGGCCTGACACTGGCCCTGATCGGATCCCCGATTGTTGTGCCGGCAATTGTAATCGGCATCGTCGCGGCCGCATTCACCACAGCCGGCATGCTGCTGGGGCGCCAGATCGGCTCCCGTTGGGGCAAACGCGTAGAGATTTTTGGCGGGTTTATCCTGCTGGCGATCGGCATAAGGATTGTCATCGAGCATACAATGGCCTGAAACAATTTCCCGCCATTGGATATTTTGCGCCCCTACCGCATAATAAAACCTTCCGGATGCGGTTCTTTCGAACCAGCCGGGATGAGGATGGGGATGGAAAGAAGATGATGGTTATATTACCCGAATACGCCCATGTCGTTCGAGAGCTGCCTCGCGGAATGCACCCTTATACTTCACTTCTGCCGCGGATCGCGGAGAGTCCCGCGGTCCGGCGTATTGCAACCCCGACGACACCGCTCGAGCCCCTGCTGGATTCCGCCCGGGTCAAAATCAAGACCGGGGACGGATACGTCTACGTCGACGTCAAGATACCCGCAATTACGCTTTTTGAGGGCTATTACCGCGAAGGCCATCCGGTGGATTTGTACCTGGACCTTTGCCACGAACTGACTCACTTGCGGCAGCTCGCTGAGGGGCAAAATCTCTGGGACCACAGCCTGCATTACGTGGACCGCCCCACGGAGATCGAGGGATACGCGGTCGCCGTTGAGGAAGGCCTCCGCCTTGGCTTGACGGAAGCCGACATCATCCGGCACCTGTCCAATCCGTGGCTGACAGCTGAAGAGACAGCCAGGCTGCGGGCGAACATAGATCGCTTCCTGAATGGCGCCGGCTGATGTCCGCGCAGGTCAGCGCTATAGTTTGCGGAGGATGTCCCAGAAGGCGCCCCGGTGCCCGTCCCGGATGGCATCGACCAGCCTCTGGTTGGAGTTGTAATTGTAGTTCTGCTTCGGCCTCGAGGGATCAAAGAACAGGAAGCGCTCGTCGTCCCCGATGAGGGCATTCAGCCATTCAAACACGAAAGGCGCGATCTGCGGTTCGAGGAAAAACAGCGGGTCCGCATTATTGCTGCCGCCGACGAGCCCGGCGGAGTTCTCCTCGGAAATGATCTGCTTTGCCAGAGCCGTTCCCGGATAAATTCTCACGCCCAGAGAGATTCCCGCCCGGTCGGGATTTGCCTGTTTGACCAGCTCCACTGTCTGATCGATGCTCTCGCTGGTCTCGCCCGGCGAGCCCAGCAGCAGATCCAGCATGACGGCCATCCCTTCCTCTTTGACCCAGCGCGTGACATTGAGAATGTCTTCCGGCCCGAAATCGCGCCCCAGCCTTTTCAGCATTTCCCGGTTGCCGTTGTCGGCTCCGAAATCTATGCCCGCGCACCCTGCGTCGCGCATCGCCCGGGCAAGCTGAGTCGAAAAAGGCGCGGGCGAGCAATATGCATACCAGCGCAATTTGCCGCCAAGCCCGCGCCGCCTTATTTCCCGGCAAATTTCCAGGGCATGCCACTCGGGGATATTGAATTCGCCGTCACAGGTATGCAGCGCATCAATGCCCTTTTCGAGAAGATTTTCCAGCTCGACGGCAACTGCTGCGGGCGGCCGCAGACGCACACGCGCGCCCTTGGCCACAGGATCGGCACAGTAAACGCACTGCCCGGAACAGCCGCGCCTGGTTTCAAATCCGGCCTGCCCGCCCAGGCCGAAATAGCGCTCGTTATCCACCCAGCTTCGGCTCATCAGAGGAAGCTTTCTCAGGGATCCGTAGGAAGCGGGATTGCGCTGCCATGCTGCGTCCCGCCGCCAGACCAGGCCAGGCAGGTCGCGCCATTCTTCCCCCTTCTCCAGCCGCGATGCGAGCTGAGGCAGTATAAAATCCCCTTCGCCCCATACGCCGCAATCAGCCTTCGAGAGAGAAAGAATCTGTTCCGGCATCACGGAAAATCCGACACCGCCCAGGACGACCGGGGCATTCGTATTTTCGCGGATGGTCTTAATGATGTCGCTGAACCCGGCCAGGAAAGACCGGCGGCCGGTGAAGGCGCAGTCATCGGTATTGCGCAGCGTCGCGCCGACAAGGCCGAAATCGGAATCCTTGAAGAACCGGACTATTGCGGATGCGGCATCTTCTTCCCAGCAGAGGTCGAGCAGTCGAACGGTATGACCTGCCGCGTGCAGCGATTCGGCCAGGTAATCCAGGGCGATCGGCGCGACCGGCGGCTGCACGCGGTTCGTATTAACCAATGCTATTTGCACAAAAAACAACCTCCCGGAAATCAATTACCCGGCTGTCGCGGTTACCCTTGAGCGAGGATATTCTTGAGCTTTCCCGCATATTCGCGGCTTCCGGCGTCCGGCGCAATAATCTCGATCTGGCCGGGAGTCCTGATCCCCAGCCCCAATTCAACCGCGCGCGCCATCTGCTCCTGTTCGAAGATCTTTTTGGACATGATGGCTTCGTTGGAACCGTGATGCTTGAGGACTGCCAGCCCGACGGCATCAACGGCGATGCGGTCCGTCCCGGCAACGATGACGCCTGCCCGGACAAGCTTGCCCGTCATCGGCCCGCCGTCGACGAATATGTCCACGCCATCCATAACAATCAGATGCGGCGTGAACGCGTGGTTCACTTCCGCGATCTTCGGCCTTATTGTGGCCATGTCCGCGTGCAGATCCGAAAATCTCGAGCTTTTTTTTGTCACGCCCACCGCGAGCTTAAGAGAAAGGCTGTGGACGCCGCCGAACTGGTGGGTTTTGAGGCAGCAGGTCCACAAAAGATATTCGGCATCTACGACAGGTTTCGCCACGTCAAAGCCGTTTTTCCAGTGAGACCCGGGCGGATTGAAGTGAACCCAGGCATCGGAAGGAAGCTCATCAAAATTGAGGACCGCAAATCCGAGCTCCTGAGCCAGCGCGGGAATTCCCTTCTGCTCCATGACGGTTTTGGTATTGCCGGGACCGCAGCTGTCCCCGACCGCAAGGCCGGCTGCGCCGCGCATTTTCATCTCATGCACCAGCTGCCGCAGCGTGTCGTTGTGCGTGGAGCCCGGAGCGGGATCGGCTGTGTTGAAATTGGGTTTGATGAGGACTTTTTTCCCTTTCGGTGAGGGGAACGAGGCCAGCTTCAGCGCTTCCGCTATTCCTTTGGACCGGTCTTCGGTTTTTATCAAAACCACCTTTGCCGTGCTTTCGGCCGCCCTGGAAGCGCCGGGGAATGCGCGTCCCAGCACGGAGATGGCCGCAGCGCCGGCGGCGGACTGTTTCAGGAATTCGCGACGTTTCATGAAAAATTCTCCTTTGCATGAATTCTAGCATGACCCATTCCAAAGACCCGATTCATTGTTGTTTTCAATGCCTGGTTGACCCGGGCCCGCCGCCGTCCTATGATTTGAGTTCAAATATATCTGTTGTTTCAATCAGGCGTTCAAACCTACTGTAGCGGATCGAGGGTAGATGCCTTTTTCCACTTTGATATCAGCCGCCGAATTGTTTCCGAATTTGAATAGCAGCGACTGGGCAGTCCTAGACTGCCGGTTTTCCCTGGATAATACGGAGCGAGGCGAGCGCGACTACCTGGAAGCCCACATACCCGGCGCAGTCTATGCGCATCTGGACCGGGACCTTTCCGGCGGGAAAATACCGGGAAAGACAGGCCGGCACCCACTTCCCGAAATTCCGAGCTTTGTCGGAACTCTCTCGGCATGGGGCATCGATTCGGCGACGCAGGTTGTGGCCTACGATGATTCCGGCGGATCCGTGGCTGCGCGCCTGTGGTGGATGCTGAAATGGCTGGGACACGAAGCGGCAGCCGTGCTTGACGGAGGATGGGCATCCTGGGAAAAAATGGGACTCGCAATCCGCAGCGGCCCCGAATATCGCGCTGTGAAGCGGTTTGTGCCTCGGGAAAACCAAGGCAGTTACGTCGGTTCAGGCCAGGTGCTCGAAATGCTCGGCGACTCGCGATGTCTGTTATTGGATGCCCGGAGCGCCCCAAGATACCGGGGTGAGGTGGAGCCGATAGATCCGGTGGCGGGACACATCCCCGGAGCGGTTTCCGCGCCCTATGAACAAAATCTGACTCCCGAAGGCAGGTTTCTCGAACCCGAAGTCCTGCGCAGGCGGTTGGAGCAGCTCCTGAAATCTGTTCCCGTTGAAAACGTGATCTGCTATTGTGGGTCAGGAGTTACCGCGGCGCATAACCTTCTTGCCCTCGCCCATGCGGGCCTCGGAATGGGCAGGCTGTACGCAGGCTCCTGGAGCGAATGGATCGCCGGTCCCGAACGGCCCGTCGCCAGAGGGGACGAAAACAGGGATTAAAAATGATGTTTCCCAGGCGTCACCATATCAGGAAAAATCATCAGGACCGGTTCGGTCAAAGCCAGCATACGCAGCGCCACGCCCGTCCTCCGCATCACTTGCACCGTCAGACGCAGCCAATCCGTCAGCCCCGGCAACCGCATCAAATCGCCGAAGATCTCGTCCACCCCGAGCATACGGGATCCGAATCGACCTTTCTCAAATCACTGGTCGATTCGCATGCCAAGGTTACGGTCGTATTGAAGAACGGCGAGCGCCTGCGCGGCCATATCCGCTATTACGACCAGTATTGCTTCAGTCTCGGGCTCTCGGCTCATGGTCCCAGGCTTTTCCTGCGCAAGGACAGTGTCAGCTACATCGCAGAAGAATAGGCGGTAAACAAGCCCGGCCAATGGGCGAATTACTGGTTTGCGCTTAGTCGGACGGGTCTGGAGAGACCGTCTCAAAATTGGTGGCGAGGATCTTGAGACTATATAACAGCATATATGAATTACCGCTATGCCAATTCTGAGATGCGCACACATCTACTGCCCTGCAAGGGCAGCGTCTCAAAGCCCAGGGTTGGACGCGCTTTTTGCGTCCTACCCTGGGTATGCAATCGATAGAGAGACCTACCCCGAAGGGGTTGTGTTTTGAATCCCCGAATAAATTGTCCCGGCCAATTGCCGGACACAATCCCTTCGGGATAGATTTTTGCACCGTTGCATACCCAGGGTAGGCGGCATAAAACGCCGCCAACCCTGGGCTGTGTGAAACTGCCCCTATCGGGGCAGTAGTTTTGAGACATTCTCTGGAGACCCGTCCTCACGAAAATCAACTCAACTCCGGATTGTGCGGCTTCAGGAACCGCTGTCCCAAAATGTATTTTTTCGTGAGAACCGCTCTCCAGAGCGGTTCGATTGGCGAATGTCTGGTTATAACCTAATCGGACGGCTCCGGAGACCCGGTCCTGACTGGCATTAATTATTGGGTTTTGGTATGTAAAAGGTCTGTAAAAGAGCCTTTTCCCATGTTGAATCCGGCTTCGGCGAGTCTTACCATTCTTGCGCCATATTTCGTCTGAAACAGGACTTGGGAAAAGATCGTGACACAGAACTCTACAGCACCGGCGCACCAACGAAAGCAGATCCTCGTCGTTCTCATAAAGCCGTCCAAATATGATGATCAAGGGTACGTAATACGACATTTTCGCGGCGTTCTTCCGAGCAACACTCTTGCCTGCCTTTCCAGCTTGACCCAGGATGTCGCCAAACGGGAACTGCTGGGCAGGGATGTGGATATGCGGGTCGCGATTTACGACGACACCGTACAGTCGATACCGGTAAAACGTATCATCCGGTCCAACCGGCTACCCTTCCGCCGCACAATCGTGGCCCTGGCCGGGGTCCAATCCAACCAGTTCCCGCGAGCGGCCGATCTTGCCCGTAAATTCCGGGAGGGGGGACTGCAGGTCCTCATAGGCGGGTTTCACGTCAGCGGCATGCTGGCTTTGTCGCCGGGCATCTCACCGGAAATACAGGAACTGATCGACCTCGGGGTCACGGTGGTCAAAGGCGAGGTCGAAGAGACCTGGGGAGACCTGCTGCGGGACGCTGCCGAAGAAAATCTGAAGCCGGTATACGATTTCCTGGATCAAAAACCGGACCTTTATACCCGGCCGATTCCTATGATCCAGCGGGAATACCTTAAAAAGTTCGTCATCTCGAACTTCGGCACCATCGACTGCAGCCGCGGCTGCCCCTTCAACTGCAGTTTCTGCTCGATCATCACGGTTCAGGGAAGGAAAATGCGCGTTCGCTCCCCGGAACTGCTCGAGCGGACGCTGCGCGAGAATTACCGCCTCCATAAAATTTTCTTCTATTTTTTCACGGACGATAATTTCGCGCGCAACACCTCCTGGCGCGAGGTCTTCAAAATGCTGACAGGCCTGCGGGAGAAAGAAAAGATTCCGATCCAGTTCATGATCCAGGTGGACACGCAGTCGCACAAAATTCCCGACTTCGTCCGCCTCGCCTCCCGCGCCGGCTGTTCCCAGGTCTTCATCGGGATGGAAAGCATCAACCCGGAGAATCTGAAAGCAGCCGGGAAGACGCAAAACAAGGTCCAGGATTACAGGGAACTGATATCCGCCTGGCACAATGCGAAAATAGCCACTCATGTCGCCTACATTTTCGGCTTCCCCTTCGACACGCCAGACTCCATTAGGGAAGATGTCCGGCGGCTGCAGAGCGACCTGGGGGTCGAGCAGGCTTCCTTCTTCATGCTGACGCCGATACCCGGATCGCAGGACCACGCGCGCATGCTTCAGGACGGCGAGCCCATGAGTCCGGACCTGAATGAATACGATTCATTCCACGAGACCATCCGCCACCCGAATTTTGCTCCCGGTGAGCTGGAGGCGTCGTATCGGGAGGCCTGGAAGAATTTTTACTCATTCGACTACATGCGCGAGGTGCTTGCCCGCGCCAATCCGGAAAATTACTGGAATATTTTCTGCGATTTCCTCTGGTATAAAAATTCCGCCCTGATCGAGGGCGGGCATCCGATGTTACACGGCTTCTTCCGCCTGAAAAACCGGACCGACCGGAGGCCGGGATTCGCGGTTGAATCCCGTTTCCGGCACTTTTTGAGGCGCTCCCGCGAATTGCGGAGCCTTGCCCGCAGCTGGGCATCCCTGGTCCTGGAGATGGAGGAATTGTGGCTGCAGACGCGCAAGCGCACCGATGCGGAGGTCCGGCTGCTGGCAGAGATCCAGCGCCTGCGGCAGGAAGTCAACCGCAATCTGCATTCGGCCGAACTGCAGATGGCTCATGCCAGGGCCCGCATGCATTTCCCCGAATTGCGGGTCCCTTCCAGGCTGGCGCTGGCGTTCCGCGACCTGAACTTCCGCATGGCAAAGCGAGTCACCTACTCGCGCGCCGATCTGCAGCAGTTCTGGAAAAGGGCGCGAACAAAAACACTCCTTGCCCGGCCCGACAAAGTTGTCCTTAACTTCCTGAAGGACGTTCAGCTTTTTCTGCTTTTTGTGCGCGAACTGGCCCGAACGGAGACTTAGTAATGGTTCGGGATTCGAGACGCCGATTCCGGATTGCAAAGAAACCCCGACCTCGAATCCCGAATCCCTGATGCCGATCCTACTTTGCCCGCTCAGCCGAGAGGGATTTGTCCTTGGGGATGCTGAGGTATCCGCCCGCCTTATCCTTTTCGACCCAGTTGATCACGACTTCGTAGCGCACGCGATTCTGGCCCACGAGGAACTGCAGGGGTTCGTTGATGACCCGGTCCTTCTTTTCGAGCTGGCTGTCGTCGACCAGGACTTTCAGGTTGAATTTGCCTTTCTTGCGGTCCGTCTTGGTCAGAACGAGGCGTATATCCTCCACCCGGACCACTTCGTTCTTCTTCGGAAGCGTGAATTCGGTGTAATTGCGCTCCCCTTTAAGACGAAGCTGGGCCAGCTCGGAGGCATTCTTTGCAACCGCGGCGGTGAGGCTGTCCCGCACATCCACCAGCTGCCGCTGTGTTCCTTCCAGGTCGCGCCGTGTGGTTTCCAGATCCGTTTTGACGGCAACAACCTGTGTTTTTACGCCGCCGACTTCGGTGTTTACCTGGCCGATCTTGTTTTCGGCTTCGCTCCTTGCAGCCTGGACCTGGGCATCCACTTGCGCGGAATCGGCCTTTGCGGCCAAAGCCTGGGACAATTCCCGCTTGGTTTTCTGCCCCTCGGCCTGGATCTGCGCCGCCGTCTTCTTCAATTCGGCCTTGGTGCTGCCGACCGCTTCCTGAGCGCCGGCGAGATCCGTCTTCAAACTCGTTATCTGACCGGAAAGGTTTGCTTCAGACATCTTGCTGGCGTTTTCGAGTGTCTGCAATTGCTCGCTTATTTTCACAAGCTGCGCCTGATTCGCCTTTCGGTACTGGGAGCCGTCCCAGTAGAGATAAACAACGGCGAGAAGCAAAAGCAGAATAAGGACAAGCTTGACAGGCTCCGGGATCAATCCCTTTTCCGACGAGGACTGTTTCGGAAGATTGGACGACGGGCTCAGTGTACTCATTGAAACCTCCTGATTGGCGGGGCTGTTAATGCATTTTTCCGCGCTCCATATAATAGGTCAAGGGACAGCAAAGATCAATGGAGTGGCTTGCCCGAAGCACGGTGATTTTGTTCAAGCATCCAAGCTTAATAGCTTTAATACTTTTTGCCCG
>CAYYTC010000093.1:0-17173 GCA_964474425.1 uncultured Acidobacteriota bacterium | reverse complement strand
GGACTTAAAATCCTGGGCCTGGCAACGGGCGTGCGGGTTCAATTCCCGCCCTCGGCACCAATCAAATCAATGATTTAGCGAAATTCCTCTCTTCAATCTCCAGTATACAAATTGGCGAAACTTACCGTGAACTTACCGTGTTCTCGGAAATCTGATGCGCAAAAACCACGGAAGATGCCATTAACTGCGGATACTCGCGATTCATCGAACTATCAATATTCTCAATAGATTGCAGGCTATTACCGCGGAGATAAAAACGATCATGCGCAGACGCTCAGGACCAAAACTCCTGTGCGTCTGCTCATCAAAAGCTGCAGACTGCCCCCTGAGAGGATAAAGTATTTCAACAGATAACGGCAGCCCTCGATAGCATTGCCGACAATCAATAAATAGGACTTATCGTGTTCTTGCCGCGTTGGGAAGCTATTTGCCGAAAACGCTTAGGATTTCGGATGAAATTGTCCCCAGGACTCATAAAGGGAACCATTTCCAGGAGAATGGAACGGCGCCAGTTTTGATAATTGATCTGCGGGGAGGCGTTACAGAAACTCTATAGAAGTTTCTATATATAGAGCCGGAATCGGTGGCCAGCTTTCAATCCGGATTGTCGGAGGGGAGAATCGATACCACGATTCCAATCCGGCAGCGCACAATTAAGGCTGAAGGTGACGAAACCAGGTACTTCGCTCTGCTTTTCGGGCAGAAGCGCGCAAGTTGTTTTTGGATTTGTATGGTGACACTCTATTCAGAGAAGCTGAGCCGACAAAACAAGACGATCCCTTATGCGCAGCGCAGAATGCCTCTGGCCCACAGGCAGTCGCCGCAGACGGGGAATGAATTGCCTTGGCAATCCTCTTCGTTTTTTTCAGAGTATTCGCAACCACCGCAATCTGTGCAAGGCGCAAAATCAAACCTTCTTACCCGCTCCCGAAAGGCGGCATAATCAGGCTGCAGCCAAATCGACTTCAAGGATTTATCCTTTAGACTTCCCCATTCACAGCGACGGAAAAATTTCTTCCAGTCCCTGATATAGCAAGTGTATGAATGCAACAGCGGCGGGCAGGGACTCACGCTACCATGACAGGATAATGCCAAGCTTCCTGGCCTTATAAAGGGGCAGTAGTTGTTCCGCTGATTCAGGTTGATGTCCAGATAACTCAGACTCGCCTGCTGACCGGGAATCGTTGATACGGAGTTCATCGTCTCCCAGATTCGGTCTATTTGGGGAAAAATCCATTGCGGATTACGATCGTCGCCCTGACCTTCATAGCTGGTGGTTTCCAGGCTGTAAAGAATCTCGTCCTGAAGCTCGGGAGTATATGGCAGTACGTTCGAAACAAGTATAAAAGACGCCCGGATGCGTTTGGCAATTTTGTGGAGGGCGGGCAATTCCTGAATGTTACTCTTCATCGCCACAAATTCGATTCCGATCTTTAGCGGTGCTAACGGTATTTGATCAAGGGCTCCTTCAATTGGAACTTTGTAACTCATCATATCGAGAAGCCCATAAAGCGTACCACCTGAATTCATCAGGCGTCTGAACATTTCTTCTTTCAAAGCGGGCTCGATATCCAGTTGGGCGATGCATTTCTTTTGGCTCCATGAGTATAGTCTCCGCACATTGTCCGTGATCTCTTCCAGGGATGCGCCTGGCCGGACTGTGCCGTGGGATTCATTCGAAGTGCCGTCGATGGAGACAGTGAACTGGTCGAGACCGGCATCAACAAGCTGCTCTGCCATGGATGAGGTGAGAAGCATGGCATTGCTCGTCATTTCTGTCCGCAAGCCTTTTTCATGGGCAAGCCTGATCATTTCCGGGAAGCGAGGATGCAATAGTGGTTCTCCGAAGCCAGCGAAGGCAATTGTTTTTGCCTCGGGAAAACCCATCAGTCCATCAATCAAGGCTTGATAATCGGGCCAGGCTAAGTCATTAAATGATTCATCCCAGGTTTGGCGGATGCATGTAACGCAACTCAGGTTGCAGCGATTGGTTGGCTCCACATAGATTTTGTTCAGTGGATCGGCCGATCGATCCAGTATTGTCTTTCCCTCAGCCGTGCCAGGTTCTCTGTGTTTCATCTTTTCATCATCCCTTACCGACGGAGACTGCATCACTATTCTCTTGAGCCGTGAAATACATTCCCATTCTTACACCATATCAACAATGGAACTGAGTGTCTGTAATGGAGCCTGGTCTCAATTGTGGTGAAACCAGTAATGGGTGGATTAGTGGTTATCTTTACTCCCTTTGAGCAGGACCTCAATCCGCCGCTGTAACTCATTACGAGTTTTTCTGAATTCAGACAAGCGGTCTTTTTCTGACCCAGAGGCCACAGCCGGATCCAGCAAACCCCAATGCAGACGCTCGGCTTTTCCAAGAAAAACAGGACACTTCTCCTCGGCGCACAAAGTAATCACTGTATCGACCTCGTCGGCAGGAATTTCAGATACCGCTTTGGAATGATGCGAGGAGATATCTATCCCGATTTCTTTGAGTACAGCAACGGCCTCGACGCAAACCTTTGTAGGCCGTGAGCCAGCTGACCAGATAGTAACGCCCGGAGGCGCAATGGAACGCGCGATTCCTTCGGCCATCTGGCTGCGCGCCGAGTTGGCAACACACAGGAAGAGGACGCCCTTCATTTATGTTTCCTTGAGTCCGTAGTATTTGCGCCCGAGCCAGAGCGACACGTTAACCAACCCGATGAGTGCCGGCACTTCCACAAGCGGCCCGATCACGGCCGCAAAGGCGCCGCCGTGCTGGATACCGAATGTTGCGACGGCAACTGCAATGGCCAGTTCAAAGTTGTTTGACGCAGCAGTAAAAGACAGTGTTGCCGATTGTCCGTATGTCGCCCCGACCTTCTTGCTCATGAAGAAGGAAACAAAGAACATCAGGACAAAATAGATGAGCAGCGGGATAGCGATCCGGACCACGTCGAACGGAAGCTGTACGATCATTTCGCCCTTGAGAGAGAACATGACGATGATCGTGAACAGAAGGGCGATAAGGGTTATCGGACTGATCTTGGGGATGAATTTTTCGTGGTACCACTTCTTATCCTTCGCCGCGATCAGAGAGTAGCGTGTGATGACGCCGGCCAGGAAAGGTATCCCCAGATAAATGAAAACGCTTTTGGCGATCTCACCGATCGTAATATTGACCGCGACACCCTTCAGTCCGAGCCAGGTGGGCAGAACTGTAATGAAGAGATATGCATAAACAGAATAGAGGAATACCTGGAAGATCGAATTGAATGCCACGAGACCTGCGCAATATTCGGTATCGCCTTTCGCCAGTTCATTCCACACAATCACCATTGCGATACACCGGGCCAGTCCAATCATGATCAGGCCCACCATGTACTCGGGTTTGTCCCTCAGGAAGATCACAGCCAGAACGAACATCAGGATGGGGCCGATAATCCAGTTCTGTGCGAGAGAGAGCCCTAGTACCTTTGTATTGCGGAACACCGGTCCCATTTCCTCATACCGTACCTTGGCCAAAGGCGGGTACATCATGAGGATGAGCCCGATTGCGATCGGGACAGAAGTCGTTCCCACATTGAACCTGTTAAGGAATGGAACAATGCCAGGGAAAAGATATCCCGCACCGACTCCGACAGCCATTGCCAGAAAGATCCAGAGCGTCAGATACCGATCGAGAAATGACAGTTTGGATGCTACTCCTGTATGTTTCGTGGTTTCCGGAATTGCAGTGGTGGATTGGTTGCTCATCGAGTCTCTCCCGCAAAAGAGGCCCAGGCGGAGCCAGCTTTTGCTTTTCTTTTCGAGGATAAATTCCCATTTGTAGTAACGCAGGTCTCGCCGCTGTTCTTTGCCTTCAGCCAGGAATCTAACTTTTGTAGGAGTGGTTTGGCAGCCGGCTGGTTCGCCAAGGTTTTGCAGAGCAATTTCAGATGATCTCTCGCAAGTTCATCCTCAACCGGACAAAGCGAGTAATAGGCCCACAAACCTTCTCGCCGGTCGGCTGCAATCCCAACATTGCGAAGGGCAGCCAGGTGCCGGGAAGCCTTGGACTGAGTTATTTCGAGCACTGCCATAACATCGCAGACACACAGCTCCCGGTGATTGTGCAGGAGCCACAGCATCTTCAGACGTGATTCGTCGGAAAGAGCTTTAAAAAAACGAGCTGCTTCCTTCATGTTTTTCTCCAGTGTGAACGTATCTATATATCCGGTTTAACGAATGGAGTCAAGCGGAATGTCGAGTTGCACTAAAGCAACAAATGCAAGTGCTGCAATCATTTGCAATGACACAAGGAATGCCGGGAGGTAACGGAGCATTTTTTGGTGTTATTCTCGGCTTGCTTCAACAAACCAAAGGAGGGGGCAAGCATGTACGTGATGGAACTGTTTCTCGCCGGAGTAGAGGCACTAAAAGATTACATTGCTCTTCATATCATCACCTGTCTCATCCCTGCTTTTTTGCTCGCGGGTGCTATGGTTTCCTTCGTTTCGAAGGAAGCCATAATTCACTATTTGGGAGCGGCCGCAAATAAACTGAAGGCTTTTGCCATAGCCGGCGGAGGAAGTTTCTTTGTCGCCGCATGTTCATGCACCGTGATTCCGGTTTCCGGCGGTCTGTATTACAGCGGTGCGGGAATTGGAGCCGCGTTCATTGTGCTGTGGGTTGCGCCAGCCACCAATATCCTGGCCGTGGTTTATACCGGCGCGATTCTGGGGACTCAAATGGTTATCCTCAGGATAGTGACCGCAATTATTACCGCGTTTCTGGTCGGCTGGACGATGAGCCTCGTGTTCCGTCGCGAAGAGGCCATGAGAGTCAAATCGGTTATCGCGACAGAATCCGGTAAAGGGCACGTTGTTTCCCGAAAAGATTTCATCCTCATCCTGATAGTGATCGCGACGTTATTGGCCCCCAACTACCTCGTTCAGAAAGGGCCCTACCTACACAAAATCTTTGTTTGGGCAATCGGGATGATCCTGATAGGGGCTTATGCGTTCAAGACAAAGCCCCTCGATGAGATTCGCAACTGGATGAAGGAAACGCTGTGGTTTGTCAGGATTATCCTTCCCTTGCTGCTGGCCGGCGTGTTCGTCGTTGGTGTAATAGGCAAGCTCCTGCCTGAGCAATGGGTTCAGAACTGGCTGGGCGGATCGGGCGTAGTAGCTTCCTTTCTGGCGACCTTGATCGGTCAGATCATGTACATGGCGACAATGACCGAGGCTCCCTTTGTCCACAAACTCCTGGGATTGGGAATGGGCAAAGGGCCAGCGTTGGCCCTCCTATTGACGGGGCCGGGAATGAGCCTTCCCAATATCCTGGCGATCATCAAAGTCTTCGGGTTCAAAAGGGCAATCGTTTACGTCCTCCTGATTACCGTGTTGGGAACGTTTGCCGGCTGGTTTACGGGCAACTTCATCTTTTCCTGATCAGGCATGAATTGCGAAAGAGAAAAACTCTTGCCAAGCAGCCTGTTCTGGAATTATTATCTATTCGCATAAGCGCATAGAAGGATAAATCGATGAAAGAATACCGACTTGATCAATTGTTCAAGGCTGTATCCGACCCGACCAGACTCCGTTTGTTGAACTTACTGAGGTTGGGCAGTATTTGTGTCTGCGAACTACACGCTGTCCTGCAGATCCCTCAGCCTACCGCATCTCGCCACCTTGCGGCCTTGAGGCATGCCGGTCTTGTTGAGGATTGCAGGAGTAGAACCAGGATTATCTACTCGCTTGCGACGGCCAACACTCCCCAGATCGAGGCTCTCTATGAATTGCTGGATAAGTGCTGTCCCGGTGATGAGGTCATGCAGGCGGATTTGGCCAGACTCACGGAGGCTGTGAAGAATGGAAGCTGCCGTTTGGATCCATACCCTTCGGAGCAGGAATTTACAGTGTTTGGCGATGCTTCATATGTGCAAGGAACCCGGCGGGCCGGATAGGACTGCCAATTCTTACGAAGAGGTGACCATGATCAAGAAGACACACTTTTTGAAGTTTGCGTTTTTGCTGGTTCTTGCTGGGTGCATAGTATCGTTCGCCGCGCCGCAAGGCGCTGCGCCGAAAGCCGGACAGCATAAAATTATCGCATACTATTTCCATACCAATACCCGATGCAGCACCTGCATAAAGATCGAGCAGTACTCTCACGAAGCGATTGAGCAGGGCTTTCCGAATGAAATCAAAAACGGAAAGCTGGAAATGCGAGTTGTGAATTACGAAAATCCGGAAAATCGGCACTTCATCCAGGATTACAAGTTGGTTTCCAAGTCGCTCGTTCTGGTGAACGTGGTGGATGGAAAGCAGACCAAGTGGACCAATTTGAAAATGGTGTGGCAACTGACCGGACACAAGGATGCTTTCCTGAACTATGTTCGCAAGGAAGTCCGCGGATACCTGTCGAGCATGTGATGTCTTTCAAACCGGAACGAGGGTAAGTCAATGGAGAGCTGGTACCTGAATGTTTTCTCGGCATTCTGGCTGGGGATTTTGACTTCTATAAGTCCGTGCCCCCTGGCCACAAATGTCGCGGCTATTTCTTTCGTTGCGCGAAATCTGGGATCCCCCCATAGGGTCTTGTGGAGCGGTGTCCTCTATTCGGTTGGCAGGATGCTTGTCTATATTGCGATCGCGGTGTTGGCGGTCGTCAGCCTGCTCTCGCTTCCCGAGGTTTCTTTTTTCCTGGAATCAAACATGCACAAGATCATCGGGCCGATCCTGATCATTGTCGGTATTGTCCTGCTGGATGTGCTGCCGATTTCTTTTTCGACTTCATTCGTGACCAATTCCGTCCAGGCCCGGGCTGAAAGGTGGGGTATTTGGGGCTCTGGAATATTGGGAGTGATTTTTGCCCTGACCTTCTGTCCGCTTTCGGCTGCGCTCTTTTTTGGCAGCCTGATCCCGCTGGCAGTGGATGGAAAATCCGCGGTCGTGATGCCTTCAGTCTACGGCTTAGGTACCGCGCTGCCTGTTTTCGGGTTCGCCATCGTGATGGCATTTGGCATGAAATCGCTTGGAAAGTTTTTTGACAAGCTGACGCAGATGGAAAAATGGGCGCGTAAGGCAACCGCCTTTGTGTTCATTGCGGCTGGCTTGTATCTCTTGCTTAAAAGCATTTTTGGATTTACAGGATTTTAGGGCATTTCGAAAGAGTTAAATGATAGGAAAGCGATTTGAAACGACTGTGGATGAATCAGGGCGCCTGGTTCTCCCTGATTCACTAATGATGGAATATGGGTTGGTCCCCGGAACTAAAATCCGGCTCGAAGGGAATGGAAACGGAGTCCACCTGCGCCGTCCCGTAACTCAATTGGCCAGAGTGTACATCGAGCCGACGAATCGCTGCAATTTGGACTGTGTCACATGCATACGCCATAGCTGGCATGAGCCCATGGGAGAGATGAGATCTGAGGTCTTCTCCCGGATCGTCGAAGGCTTGAAGGCTTTCTCTCTCAAGCCGAGCGTGTTTTTCGGAGGGCTTGGAGAACCTCTGGCTCATCCTCATATCGTAGATATGGTGAGCCAGATGAAAGCGCTCGGCTGCTCAGTCGAACTGATTACCAACGCAACCCTTCTCACCAAATCCCTTTCGAAACAGTTGATAGATGCCGGATTGGATGTCCTTTGGGTCTCACTCGACGGTTCCACTCCCGAAAGCTATAAAGATGTAAGATTGGGTGGGGCTTTGCCTGAGGTAATTTCAAATCTCCAGGAATTTCGAAAGGCGCGCTGGGCAAAACAAAATGAGTTGGGTGGCCTGGAACTGCTTCTTCAGCCCCAACTAGGTGTCGAATTTGTGGCGATGAAGCGAAACATCGATGACCTCCCAAATGTTCTCAGCCTGGCTTGCAACTTGGGAGCAATACATTTTCTGGTTACTAATTTCCAGCCTACACGCCTGAAATGCAGGACGAGATCTTATACTCACGAGCCATATACGATTCAATCTACACATCGGCACCGCTCCTCCGGTCTCTCGATTTTCCGAAAATGGATGTCGGTCCGACTACTCGTGAAGCTTTTTATAGTGCGTTGCGCGGCGATCATTACCTGTCCATATCAGGAGCGGATTTTTCGGAGCGAAACAATCAGTGTCCCTTCATAGAGAAAGGATCAGTATCGTTCCGCTGGGATGGAGACGCCAGTCCGTGCCTTGCTCTTCTGCACGATCACAAAGCTTATGTTCACAAATATCAACGTTCGCTGAAACACCACAGCCTGGGTAACGTTCTGGAGCAGAGCGTCGAAGATATCTGGACGCAGCGCGACTAGGTTGATTTCCGCAGCCGTATCCAGGCATTCGATTTTTCACCATGTATCCTTTGTGGCGGCTGCGAATTATTTGAATCTAACCAGAGTTTGGGGCATACCTGGAAGAATGTAAAGGTCTTAGAGGGCGGCCTGACGAAATGGGATGAAAAAGGCTATCCAATGTACAAGCAGAAGATAATCGAGTAGAAGGAAAGGAGTCGACGTGGATAAGAAGAAGACTCTGGCGATGCTAATGTCGATACTGGTCGGTTTTTGCCTGGCTTCATTTGTGCAGGATAGCTGCGCAGGGGCTCAAAAAGGCAAAACCGAGGTAAAGCTCGCTCATCCCGAGGTGCCTAGAATGCCCGCCAAAGAACTGGTTCAACTGCTTAAAAAAAAGGCGGAAGTCATAATTATCGACACCCAGTCGGCGGACGGGTTCGAAATGTGGCACATACCTTCCGCCATAAACGTCACCTATGATTCCACGGCAGATCCGACCAATAGACAGCTCATGCTGATGGCGTTGCCGATGGACAAGCAAATTGTAATCTACTGCTTATGCGAGGAAGGAACAGATAGCGCAAAGATGGGGCTGGAAATGAGGCAATTAGGTTATAGCAACGAGAACGTCAAGGTGCTGGAAGGCGGCCTGGTCCTCTGGGACGAGAAGGGATATCCGATGATAAAGCAGCCAATTCCTAAGTAGACTTATTTTCAAAAAGGTAGCGGCCATTAGCATACTTGGCTATTTTGCCAAATAGTTATATAATGAACTCATGAACCCGAAAAAGCAGATGAGTCTCGTAAGCAGGGCCAAAGTATTCAAAGCACTCGCACATCCTTCCCGGCTCTTTATCCTCGAGCAACTGACGGATGGCGAGCGTTGTGTTTGTGAGCTGACCGATATGATCGGATCCGACATGTCTACGGTTTCGAAACACCTGTCCGTTCTCAAGAGTGCAGGAGTTATCCAGGACGAAAAGAGAGGACTGCAAGTTTATTACCGCCTCAAAATGCCATGTATTTTGAGGTTCTTTGATTGTGTCGGAGAAGTGCTGGAAGCCAATGCGAAAGAGCAGTGGGAGATGGTGCGTCCAGAGAACCGCTCTCCGGTCACATTACGAAAAAGGTGACTTCGACTGATTAACCCAGCAGCTGGGAAGAATATGGAGGAATACTTTTATGAAAATCCAAATATTGGGAACCGGATGCGCGAAATGCAAAGCGCTCGCGTCAAATGCCGAAAAAGCCGTAAAGGAACTGGGAGTGGATGCTGAGATCGAAAAGGTGACGGGGATTCAGGATATCCTCAAGTTCAAGATCCTGATGACTCCGGGTTTAGTTATTGATGGCCAGGTAAAAGCCGCCGGGCGGGTTCCTTCCACAGATGAAATAAAACAGCTGCTCGTTACCAGCAAAGGAGCGCAGTCATGAGCACGGAACGTCCAGGACTGATTATGTGTGTGTGCACGGGGAAATGCCCCGGATTTTCAAAGATGGACATCTGGGATTTTATCAACCGGGCCCGAGTCGAATTGCCGGTCCAGTTCGGTATTATCCACCCTCAGATATGCGAAGAGGACGGGGACCGGTTTCTTGCGGATTTTCTGCAGGCAAAACGCCCGGTGATCATTGCGGGCTGTGCGCCCAACATGCAGTACAAGCTGTTCCGGGACGCTTTCGCCGCAAAGGGGCTGGATGTTAAGAAAGACATGGTTCCTCTCGATATCCGCGAAATGTCAACCGATGATGCGATTGCCAAAGTGGCTGCAAAACTGAAAGAAATGGGAATGGAAGAAAATGTCTGACACAACCTTTATGGGAGTCCCAAGGGAAAAGATCCCGTGGTTTCCCACAATAGATTACGCCAAATGCACTTTCTGCATGGAATGCGATAATTTCTGCCCTCATCACGTTTTCGAACGCAAAGAATGTCATCCCAGTCTCGTTGTTTCCTGGCCCAACAACTGCGTTGTTTTCTGCCGGGCATGCGCCAAGACATGCGGTCCGGATGCCATTGCGTTTCCAGAGAAACCCGAGATAATCGCACTCATAAAGCGGATTCGTGATGAGGAGGCCGGCAAATGAAACGGGCTATTTTGTCCTGCACGGGTCTGGATAAGCCTGAGGGGTCACTGGCCCGCGAAATAGCCCTTTTGGCAGCAGAAACCACCGGCACTGAAATTATCTGCCCCGTGCTGCTGAATCGTTCTCCGGCGCGGTACCGGAAGGAGCTAAGTGAATGCGCTTTGATTGTAGTTGATGGATGCGCTACCCGCTGTGCATCCAAACTTGTTGCGCAGACGGAGGCGAAGATTGAACGCAAGGTACTTATTCACGATGAGGAGAAAGGTTCAGCGCTGCCGATTGAGCCATCACTGAGGCTAGGGCCAAACGGCCTTGCGCTGGCCCAAGCGATCGCGGAGCGTCTGATCAAAGAGCTCAATGTGCCGGCAGCTGCAATTGAGGCGTCTGCGAATTGGGATGCTCCCACAGAGTTCCTGACCGTTACGCATGATAAATTCGAGTTCCGCATACCTGCAGCAGACTATCTGTTCAACGAAAATGACTGTTGGGTTCGCATAGCGGATGGTACTGCAAGGGTTGGGATTTCGGATTACATGCAACAAAGGCTTACCGACATCGGCTTTTTCACACCGCCCGAGGCGGGCATCAAAGTCGAGCAGTTCGGTGAATTGGGATCTGTGGAGTCTGCCAAAGCGATATTCGAAATCATCTCGCCGGTCAACGGCACGATCACTGCCGTGAATGCGGCAGTTGTTGACAATCCGGGACTGGTGAATTCGGACCCATATGGCGCCGGATGGTTGGTGGAATTGAGACTGGAACATCTTGAGGAAGACAAGGAGCTGCTGCTGGACGGGGCAGCCTATTCGAAAACTGTGAAACGTAAAGCGGCCGAGCCGTAAAGAGGAGAATCGATGAGTGAGCAAACGAATGATAAACCCGTGCTCGTGATACCGTGCAGCGGTATTGGCAAAGTGCACGGTCTGATTAGCCGCGAGGCGACCTATCTCGTGGCCGATGAGATGGCGCCCAAAGAAACGGATACTATGTGCCTCGCACTGCTGGTCAAAAGGGATCCTGAAGCTGTTGAGGCAGTCAAAACGCAGCACTGCATCACCATAGATGGCTGTCCGAAGGCGTGTGCGGAGAAGAATGTCGAAATGGCCGGAGGGCACGCGGCGAAAGCGGTGCAGGTTACCGAGGCTTTCAAAAAGCATCACGGCGCAAAACCCGGTACCGCAACCGATCTAACTGAGGATGGATGGGCTATCGCGCGCGATGTCGCCCAGGAAGTCGTTGAGGAAACGGCGCGTTTAGTTCGCGAAAGGAAGGTGCAGTAATGAGTGAGGAAATGACGAAGGTGGGGATTGTTTCGTGCAGCGGCGAGGCGATTCCGGAAGGAACGATTTCGCGGCTTGCAACCCGACGTGTTCTCGAATTGCTTCGACCGGACAAGACCGTGACTATTTGCCTGCCGCTGTTTCTCGCCGGTAACGAAGGCGAACGCAATTTCGCAAAAACGAATCCCACCATCACCGTTGACGGCTGCCCGAAACAGTGCGCCCGATGGGGAACCGAGCAGCATAGCGGACCGGTAAGCGGCGCAGTCGTAATATCGGAAATTCTGGGCACCGCAACCAGTGGTTGCAGTCGTTCCTTGCGTGGCGCATCGCAGCCGGACAAAGAAGCCGTATGGGCAATTGCTGAGCACATTGCTGCCGAGGTGGATAGGATTCTCGCCGAGACAACATCAATTTCGGCCGAGGAATCGAAGGAAGGGCCCGAGTGTGCCTGTTCGGCTCCGGTTCCTGGCGGCAAGGTGACCATCAAGGGAACAACTGTCACGATACCCGGACTTCAATTGATATTTCAGCAATGTTTCGAGCGCGCGATTCCTGCAGATGATAGCGGAAACGCGGAATTACTTGATGTCGTCAAGATATACCATCGAATTCTGCCGGAAGAGGAACCGGAATACCGCATAGCACTCATGAAGGCTTATGGTGGATTCTGCCAAGAGCGCAAACCGGAAAGCAAGTAAGCGTCATCTCTTCATTTTAATTAAGGGCTTCCGAAACCAAACTCCATGGGGGAAAAGCCATGACACCCGCTGAGGAATTGAAAGAAAAATTCGAAAGTTTATCGAATGAGGACAAGCTGCTCTTCATGAGATCGATAATGCCTTCTTTTTGTGAGGCATTCCGAAAAAATCCTCAGAATAGGATGCAGTTCTGCCAGGACATGATGAAGTCATGCGGCATGGATATGCAGAGCATGATGAAATCTATGATGGGCATGATGAATCCCGGAAGGAGCTGATCGAAGGGCAAAAAACCGGCAGTACTTCGGCTCAGGCGATGAATGAACTATCTATATGCGGCAACGGTCTAGAGATCACCTGCTTATCTGGCTCGACTGTTGCTGAAAACTTGGCTCTCGATAACGCGGCGGTGCGAACGACTTCGGAAACGAGGCGCCCTTCGCTACGCTTCTGGTGGGGAGGTCCGCCGGGAGTCGTAGTTGGATTTAGCGAAAAGATCGAGAATGCGGTAAATGCAGAGGCATGTCGAGCACTCGGTGTCGACGTGCTCAGGCGCTCCACGGGCGGCGGCAGCGTTCTTCAAACTGGCGGCGTGTTCAATTATTCATTCGTTATGCCACTGGATCGAATGTTGGATCCCCGCCGAGCCTTCCGGTTTGGGACGGATCTGATTATCGCGGTTCTGAATTCTCTAGGTTTAACCGGAAATACAGAAGGTACTTCGGATGTAGCTGTGGGCGGGCGAAAGATTTCGGGAAATGCGCAGGCACAGCGGCGCAAAGCCCTTATCGTTCATGGCACCCTGCTTGTGGATTTCAACTACGATCTGGCCGAGAGAGTGTTGATGTATCCGATGCGAGAACCAGGTTACAGGAAAGGGCGCAGCCACCGGGAGTTTCTGGTTTGTTTGCGGGAACTTAGTGTCGATGCCAATGGCCTTGAACAGAAAGCAATCGAAGCTGCGCGATCGGCTTACGGAATCAGCAAGATAGCGGCGGCATAGTTTGGAATGTAGTTCAATCCAGGAGGGCAAAATGACTCAGCCGTTAATTCTAGGCAACTGTTGTGGACCTTCCATCCCTGGCGTACGCAAGCTTACTTTCCCCGACGGGGATCAGGTCGGACTGATGGGATTGGACGATGTCATGGAAGGCTTGTATCGGGAGGGAAAGGCGGCGGATGCTGCCACAATCGCCGAAATGATTGACCGGCTGCGCGAGAAGAAGAATTACATCAGCTATAGTCCTTCGGGTCAATCACTCTATGAGCAGGCCCTGCTTATCGAGTACCGGAGATTCCTCGAGAAGAAGAAGCGATAGAAGTCCGAGAGCGCCGGAACGAGGAGGAATTTATGAAAGTGAAGAGTGTTGGGTTTATCGGAGGAGGGAGAGTCGCCCGAATCATCCTGGGTGGACTCAAAAAGGCCGGGCGAATGCCCGAAATTGTTGTCGCCAGCGATACCAGCATGGATATCATGAAAAAGCTACAAACCGGCTTTCCCGAAGTCCAGACGGCGCTCAACAACAACCGCGAGGCCGCCGCTCAAGAACTCGTTTTTCTGGGGCTGCATCCTCCGGCAATCGCCGGCTGCCTTGCCGAGATCAAGGATTCATTAAGGCCGGGCTCGATTCTGGTTTCGCTTGCCCCGAAACTGTCTGTTGCCAAACTTGCACAGGGGTTGGGGGGGTTCGACCGGATCGTGCGCATGATCCCAAATGCGGCCTCAATCATTGGCGAAGGTTACAATCCTGTTTTCTTTTCGCAAGCCATGAACCCGCTTGAGAAAGAGGAAACACTGTCCTTTTTGGGCGCACTGGGCAAATGCCCGGAAGTGGCGGAAACCAAATTGGAGGCCTACGCAATCGTCACCGCTATGGGACCTACATATTTATGGTTCCAATGGCAGGAACTCTGGAAACTCGCAGAAGCCTTCGGCATGACTTCCGCCGAAGCACAAGAAGGCATAGCCGAGATGATTTCCGGCGCTGCGAATTCCCTGTTCAAATCGGG
The DNA here is from genome assembly GCA_964474425.1 of uncultured Acidobacteriota bacterium. GTDB lineage: Bacteria > Acidobacteriota > UBA6911 > UBA6911 > UBA6911 > UBA6911. The sequence continues at coordinate 2,851 of CAYYTC010000093.1, read as the reverse complement.
GCTGTCTCCTGAAGAAGTAACAGATTTGATCCCGGTCAAGCCGCTTGGCGAAGAAGAGACGATCATCAAGGCAATGTATGAATCCAAGCTCAGGCCTCTCTATGAAAAATTGAAGAGCTAGATACCGGGTACAGGGTTGGAGAATTATTGCGCATTGCATGTGGCCTCAAATAACGGTCGAACATGCAAACGCAAAATCAACTCTGTCTGAACCAAGCTCTCGCGTTTGCCCGGATTATCCATCATTTTATTTAGGGTATGTTGACGGCCGTCGGAATGTGCCACATATTTAGGAATTGGCCTCGTCGCACAAGAAGCTGGTGATTGATTATCAATGCGTAAATACACCGCAGCCGAAAAAACGTCTTCCTGCCGCGATTGAGTTAGGACTCTACCGAGTGGCCATGGAAGCACTGAACAACATCATCTCCCACGCCGCGGCTTCCTGCGCAAGCGTAGTCATCCTATGGCAGCATTCGCAGATCCTGCTTCTGATAGAGGATGACGGGTGCGGTTTCGATCTCTCCGCGGTTCGCAGAAATGTTGAGCGCTGCCTGGGTCTTATCGATATGAATGAAAGGATCACTTCGTTGGGGGGAACTCTCAAAATAGAATCAACGCCCCAGAAGGGAACCACAGTCCGCGTCACGGTCCCTATAGAAATGTCCAACTGAATCCGAATCTGTTAAATCAGGGTCCACTAATATTCACGGACAGATACCCCAAACGCCGACCGTAATATCAACCCTGAATGAGTGCCAACGTTTTTATGAGAAGAAGCGTTGGACAGGTTCCTCTCTTACTATTGGGACCCTGTCCCATTGGTGCGACTGTTATCCGCAACAGCAATCCGGTCCACAACAGGCTACCGCCGGTTTTTGAGCGCGAACGAAAGCGCTGGCGAACTTGCCGTCAACCTGAACAATGATGGACTCCGCGTCCAGATTAGTCCCGGATAGAAGATCCCTGACATCCTGCCCCTGATAAATGCGAGTTGGCTCGACATCCATTTTCTCGAAGCCTGCTTTTGCAAGCTTCGAACGATACTCATCCTGATGCAATGCGCCGGCAACGCAGCCAGCCCAAAGCTCAACATCCTTCCTGATATCTGCCGGGATATCTCCCAGCACAACAACATCTGAGACAGCGAAGCGGCCGCCAGGCTTCAGAACCCGGAAAGCTTCCTGCAGCACACTGTCCTTGTCCGCCGAAAGATTAATAATGCAATTAGAGATAATCACATCCACCGAATTGTCCGGCAGGGGAATATTTTCGATTTCCCCCTTCAGGAATTCGACATTCTTCACACCTGCCTTGAGCTGGTTTTCTCGCGCCAAAGAGAGCATCTCGTCCGTCATGTCGAGTCCGTATGCTTTTCCTTCCGGCCCCACACGCTTTGCCGAAAGCAAAACATCAATCCCACCACCTGATCCAAGATCCAGTACAGTTTCGCCAGGGCTTAGCTCTGCGAGAGCAGTCGGATTACCACATCCAAGCGAAGCCAAAACTGCCTTCTCAGGAAGCTCGGCCATTTCGTCCAGGCTGTAGAGGTCTTTCACAATCGGATCTACTGAGCTGCCGCTGCAGCAACTCGACGAGGGTCCGCAGCAACTGCGTGTCCCGGACTGTGCCTGTGTGGCTGCCTGCCCATACTTTTCTTTGACTATCTGTTTCACATCCAAATCGGTCGAATTCATTTTATTGCTCTCCTTAATTCGGGTTTTCTTTTGGCGTCGGGCTCGCTGGTCGAACATTGGCCACCGCAGCAACCGGTCAATAACTCCGCCACAATCGACACGGATTCAATCAGTTGTTGATGTTTCTCGCGAGGAATACTTCGGAACATATCCCGGCAAATCTGGTTCCAGGTTGAATTGATGCGGTCAAGGGCTGAACGTCCTTTTTCGTTCAGTCGAATGACAGTTGCGCGCCTGTCCTCCTTGCTCGGACTTCTGTCGGCAAGTGCGTCCTGGACAAGGCTCTCGACGGTGCGGCTTAGAGTGCTGTTGTCTAGTCCAAGGCGGGCGGCCAGATCCTTCAAATTCAATTCTCCGGCCTTACCGATCTCCAAGATGGCATGGCACTGAGGCATCGTGACTCCGCAGCAAAGAGCCTCACTTTTTGTCTGCATCCAGACGGCGCGCTCTATCTCTCGGAGTTTCGCCCGAAACTGATCAATAACCTTGCTCTCCATGGCTGCTCCATTCCTATTAATATTGCATAATACAACTATTGTATAATGCAAGAATAATGTCAAGGAAAAGAACCTTGTCAAGGTCGACCCATGCAGATAGCAGAGTCACGCGTCGATAGAACCACCGGGTTTTGGCCTTCAACAGTCGTTGGAAGACGAAGCTATCGAAACACACTTACCCTCTTTCGAGATATCTCCAGTCGATCCAATCTGGTGCGTGTCCCTCTAATTGCCACGGACGGATTTGCTTTTTATGCGAAGTTGTCCGCCGTGTCTTTGGGCTAGCGTGTTTGTATGGCCAGGTCATTAAAACCCGCAGGAACGATTGTGTTATCAAAGTTGAGCGAAGAGCCGTGATCGGCGCCGCCTGGCGATTCGAACAGGCATTGCGCGACTCCGAGGATTCCTCGAAGCTGAACACCTCCTTTATCGAACGGCTGAATCTGACGATCCGACAGGGCTCGGCGTATCTTTGTCGGCGGACGATATGTCAGGCACGATGGAAGGAACGTCTCGAAGATCATCTCGAGTTGCTTCGCTGCCATTACAATTTCGTCAGGCCTCACAGGGCGCTGAAATTCGGACGGGAGGTCCGGACACCGGCCATGCAGGCCGGATTGGTCTCCAAACGACTCAGCTTCAGGGAGGTATTCATGG
>CAYYTC010000092.1:0-17313 GCA_964474425.1 uncultured Acidobacteriota bacterium | reverse complement strand
CATCCAAGGAAACTTGGATCTTAAAGCGGAGCATACATGGAGAGTTTGCAGGGTGATTCGGGATATTGGGGAAAGCCTTTGTTTATCCGAGAAGGATCTTTGCATCGCTGAAGTTACGGGATTGCTTCATGACATCGGCCGATTCGAACAATACAGCCGCTACGGGACCTTCGCCGACCATAAATCGGAAAATCACGCTCTTCTTAGCGTACGCATCATTCAAGACAGCCGGATTTTGCACGGTTTCGAGCCTGACGATGCCCGTATCATACTGCGATCCGTTGAGTGCCATAACCATGCCTCACTACCGCGAGGAGAATCTGAGCGCTGCCTCCTTTTCCTTAAGCTGTTGAGAGATGCGGATAAAATTGATATCTGGCGCGTGGTTACGGGGTATTACCGGGAGGCAGAGAACAACCGGAACCGATCCCTCGAATTGGATTTACCGGATGCGGATCAAATTTCGGAGCCTGTCTATGAAGCCTTGATGGAGGGACGGCTCGTTTCCATGGCCGATCTCCGGACGCTGCAGGATTTCAAATTGCTCCAGATCGGTTGGATTTACGACATAAATTTCCCCAGGACATTTCGAATTGTGCGGGAGAAGAAATATCTCGAATCGATCCGCGAAGCGCTACCCCCGGAGTCTACAGCCATCACAGAAATCTATGAGCGTGCTTGCACCTACCTCAAACGCAGAATCGCTACTGTACTTTCAGGCTGAGGGATAAATCGGGATAAAAGGCAGTCGAAAAATCTGCACGGATTATACAAAGGACTCGTCGCCGGAGGTGGCGATCTTCGCGGCAACCACGCTCCCCAGAGTCATGCGGCGGTGCGCATACATGGTCACCACGGCAAACGCCCCCAAACAACCCGGGGTGGTTCCCAGAAACGCCGCCAGCAGATACTGGCCGAAAAGGTGCCTGGCCAAACGCTCCTGCCAAGCTCCCTGGCTGATCACATTCAGGTACTCGATGACCAGCATGATAATGGCCACGAACCCCGTAATCAGTAAAGCATGACTCAACACGGACAGGATAATCTGCATGAAAGCCACCTCCTCTGGCCGCGCTTATGGCATCAGGTCAACCCTCTGGGCTCTGGGACGTAACGCCTTCGGCGTAGAATGTGGCACGCGTAGCCGGCAGGCTGCCTGAACCTAATCTCATCTGGAAATCAAAGCAGCTTGCCCACAGTCTCAAGTGTGTCCCGTATTCAGGACTCTGCCTGGAGGGACGCTGACGAGGACCTGCAACCGCACCGAAATCAGGCACAGCGCCTTCAATTCAGTATGAGGTTTAAAATTGCGCCTGTCGCCAACGATGCAACCACCATGATGCCCGTGGATTTTATCAATCCGTAAACACCAATCTCTCTCAGCAGGACGGTAAAAGTCGCAATACAGGGGAAGAACATGGAAAGCACAACGCTTCCCACCACAAGCTGTCCCGCCGTCAGATCCAAAGGAGCCATCATTCCCAAAGCGACATCCTTGCGAAGAAAGCCGACAACCAGGGCCATGACGGATTCCTTCGGCAGGCCAAGCAATGTTGTCACCACCGGCGCCGAAGCATCCGCAATCGCTTCCAATAATCCAAACGAGTACAGTATATTCACGACCAGGATCGCCCCCAGCACAATGGGAAGGGCTTCCATGATGAAACCCCGGATTCTGGCCCAAAGCTTGCGCGTCACGGCAGGCCACGATGGGATTCTGTACGGAGGGATTTCGATCAGCAGCTCCGGAGTGAAACCCTTCACTGCCCGGCGCAGGGTAAATCCGAGCACCAGCCAGACCGCCAACAGGGTCGAATATACAAGAATCACGTACCTGCCGCCCCGCTCCCCCACGAGGCCGAAAATCATAGCTTGCAGCGAGGCGCACGGAACAGCGATGGAAATCAGGGTTGCTGCAATGAACCGCTCTCTCGGGCTCTCCAGTATTCGCGTTGCCATAATGCCGGGCACATTGCATCCGAGGCCCAGCATCGTGGGTATGATTGCATACCCGTGCAGCCCCAGACGGTGCATCAATGTATCCACCATGACCGCCAGCCGGGGCAAATAGCCCGAGTCCTCCAAAAGGCCGAGTGCCAGATAAAAGGAAAGGATATAGGGAAAAACCATGGCAAAGGGGACGTACAGCCCGCTGGTAATCAAGCCGAACGATTCGATAAAGCTGATCGCATCGCCGCTCCGATGGCCCACGAGGATGTTGTGGAGAAGGCCGCTGCCGCCCATCAGGTTGCTGAGACGCAGCACGACAGGCGCCCAGAGCCCGTTGAAAAGGGGGTCCATGACACGGTCGATGATGGTCTCGCTCAAAAACCGGACACCTAAGAATATTCCAGCCAAAACCGCAATGGCAATGACAGCTCCGGACAGGGGACGGATGCTGGCGTCCGCCATACGCTCCATCCAGGTGTGATGATGATGCCGTATCTGCTGCACTTGGCTGATGATGCCGCCAACCGCCTGCCACCGCTCTTCTCCAGTTCGCGATGGATGCCGCGGGGATCTGGCCTGAGGTATGGCCTCGACCAGCTGCTTCATCCCCTCGCCGGTCACTGCGACTGTCGGAACAACGGGAACTCTTAACAACTCTGACAGTTTTGCCAGATCGATCCTGATCCCCCGGTGGCCGGTTTCATCCCAAACATTCAGCGCCACGACCAGGGGAATATTCCGCTCCAGGAGCTGGAGAGTCAGATATAGATTTCTTTCAAGGTGCGTGGCATCCACAACATTGATGGCCACATCGCCCCCCGAGAGCATCTCCTGGGCAACTCTTTCCGCTTCGCAAGTCGGATCCAGAGTATACGTTCCAGGGACGTCGATCACGTCCACCTGCTCGCGGCCGAGCTTCATGGACCCTTGAGTGTATCCGACGGTCGTACCCGGATAGTTGGAGGAGATGACGTGCACCCCGGTAAGGCGCGAAAACACGACGCTCTTCCCCACGTTGGGGTTTCCGACAAGTAATATCTTCATAGTAAGGGAAAATTATTCCGTCCTCGCATAAATGCAGTTTGCCATCCCGAATCCAACTGCTATATCACACCCATCCACCTCGATGACCGAGGGGCCACGGAGAAAGGCGGAGCTGATCTTTCGTATCCGCTTCCCCGGCCGTATGCCGAGAGCCTCCAGGCGGTTTAGAAGGTTGTGTCCCCCTTCCACCCTCACCACTACTCCGCTCTGTCCTTCAGTCATCTGTGCGGCAGTTACCACTTTTGCCTGCTTCATGCATTCTCTCCTTCGCCTTCTACCAATCCCATTCCGGAGAAAGAAGCCCCGCTCTCAGTTCAGCATTCTTCCTCAATTTTTTCCGGATTTGATTCCCTGCAGCCGCCCGATGAAACGGCACGCTCCGAATCCTTGACCAAACGGCCGGACAGTTTCCCATGCCTCGAATAGCTGCGATAATTTCTGAGCCATAGGAACCCGTCGTGCGGGCATGACTCCACGAAGCTTAGAAGCTTTGCCAGCCGCTCCAACGCGTTTGAGCTGATGGCATGCTCTATGCGGCATGCATCCGCGGCGGCTACTTCGGGATCCATGTCGAGGACCTCAATGAAAAAGCGCCTCAGCACCTGATGACGCCGGAACACCTCCCTCGCTGCTTTCTTCCCGGCAGCCGTAAGTTTGACCCGCCCGTATTTCTCATGGATGACGAGCTTCTCCTCCGAGAGCCGTTTCATGGCCGCCGTCACACTGGGCATTTTCACGCCCAGCAGCGTGCTGATCTCCTTAACCCGGACAGCGCCGCCTTTCGACCGCAGCATTTCCACCGCTTCCAGATAATCCTCCATGCTGGCGCTACGTTCCGCTGCCATTTCCTTCCACCCATTGTTAGATTAGACTAACATATTCCATTAAAATTTTGCGTTTGTCAACTGCAGTTCAGCGCCATTGACACCGCCCTTCCCGGCCGATAGAAACGCCCGTTCCCAGTCCCGGGGCGCCGCATGGTGGATTTGCGACTGCATGAAACTCGAAGCAATCCGCCCACTATGGACTATGGATTGTTTCCTGAAATGCAGCCGTTCTCAGCTTGTATGGCGCTTTGGCACGAAGATTGCGTGAGATTCAGCGAGGAGCGTGATATGATTACAGAAAATTCATCCAATTCAAGCAGTGAATCCAAAAGCGAGTCGCTTCGGAAACGGCCAGGGGAGCGGGAAGAAGATTTCATCGCCCGGCAGGAACTCCAATCAAGAATGGGCACCATCAAGCACAAGATCCTGGTGCTCTCCGGGAAAGGCGGTGTGGGTAAAAGCACCGTTGCGGTGAATCTTGCCGCAGCACTCGCTATGGCAGGGAAACAGGTCGGGTTGCTCGACGTTGATATTCATGGGCCGAGCGTTCCAAAATTGTTGCATCTGGAAGGCACTCCCATTTCCGGCGGGGAAAACACCCTGTTCCCGGTTAAGGTCGGCTTCCAGACAGGGACGATCCGGGTCATGTCGGTCGGTTTCCTGCTCCGTCAGAGGGACGACGCGGTTATATGGCGCGGACCCAGGAAGTATGGCCTGATCAAGCAATTCTTAAAGGATGTGGAGTGGGGAGACCTGGATTATCTGGTCATCGATTCTCCGCCTGGAACGGGGGATGAGCCGCTGGCCGTGGCCGAACTTGTGGAGAAGGCGGATGGCGCCATTGTGGTAACCACGCCTCAAGAGGTGTCCGTGCAGGATGTCCGACGCTGTGTCGTCTTCTGCCGTCAGGTGAACCTCCCCGTGCTTGGCGTCGTGGAAAACATGAGCGGTTTCACCTGCCCCGACTGCGGCAGGCAGGTCCATATTTTTGGAGCCGACGGCGGCAAAATCATGGCCGAAGAAATGGGAGTTCCCTATCTGGGCTCCATTCCCATCGAGCCCGAGGTGGTTCACTCCGGAGACAGTGGGATTCCTATGGTCCAGGCGCACCCGCATTCCAAAACAGCAACCGCATTCGGCCGTATCGTCCGAAGACTTTTGGAACCGGAGCTTCGCCCTGTGGAGTCTCCGGCAATTGTCATAAAAAGCAGCTTGAAGACTAGAATTGCCATCCCGGTCACCGGCGGCGTAATGTCTTCACATTTCGGACATTGCGAGCGTTTTGCGATCTTTGACGTAGGAGAGGATGGGAAGAGCATCCGCCAAAAACAGGAGATCGCCGCTCCTCCGCATGAACCGGGCACGTTCCCCAAATGGCTTCATGAACAGGGAGCCACACTCATTATTGCTGGTGGAATGGGTTCCCGCGCCCAGAGCCTGTTTAATCAGCATGATATCCAGGTGGTGGTGGGAGCAACTGGCGGTGACCCCGATGTCATTGTCAAAAACTTTCTCGATGGGCGTTTGGAGACCGGCGCTAATGTCTGTGATCATTAGCCCGATTCCCCACAGAATTCCTGACGCGGAGGCAGATAGTTTTTCTTCTAACCTTCTACCGGCAGAGGAGGGTTGTTTTTTCTCCGCTCCCGATAGTCTTTTATTGCTTCCTTTAGTGTGTTCGCTGCCAGCAGCGCGCAGTGTTCGCCTTCTTCAGGGAGGCCACCCAACGCATCGAGAACATCCTGTTGGCTGATCTTATGCGCCTCCTCCAGGCTTTTGCCCAGGGCCAACTCTGTGACCATGCTGCCCGAGGCGAGGCTTGTGCCGCAACCATCGGTTAGAAAGCCGGCATCTGCGATGCCATCGTTTTCGATCTTAAGCCAAATGGACATGGTATCGCCGCATGGGCCGATGATCCGGCCAAAACCATTGGCATCCTCGATTTCTCCCAAGTTCCTCGGATTCATGCCGTGTTCGAAGGCAGCTTCGGAATACTTTTCTCTCATCCTGGCTTTGATGAGTTTCTCGAATTCATTCCATGATTTCGCCATGACTCATTTCCTCGCATCAGACACCGAAACCCGGAAACCTCAGGACCAGCGAGGCTCTCGGCCCGCACGGAATTTCACCATTGCGGTTTTCGATTTTCCTTCATACAGAGCCTGCTCGCTGTCTCCAAGTATTACGACGAATGCTTCCTGAGGGCGCAGCTTCAGCAATGGCCCGATCGTGTGGTTGGAGGCGGCGGGGTACCCGTAAGGCCTATAACGTAAGCCTTAGGAATGCACTCCTCAGCCTCAGCCTCGGCGAGATCCCCTTCGACAGGATTTTTCTCTATAACCCAGAGCTCTCGCACTCCATTCTTCAAATCCGGGACAAACGGGAAATGCCCGACGATGGCTACTCGCCGATCTTTTCCCTTTTCAGCGATCAGATCGCGGGCATTGAGGTTCCGGTAGCGCGCCTCATCTTCCCTAATAGAGATATGCAATAATCGTTCCAGTGGCCCGGCTGACAAGTTCTTTTTCACTGAAACGTCCCGGCCCTTCAAATATGTCGTAATAAGCTTTGGCCAGTTTGGCGTCGATGTCTTTCTGACTATAGCCGGCTTCCAGAAAGTCATTCCGGTACTTGCCTGTTTGCCGGGCTCGCATTCCCCATGGTTTCATTTTCCCCCTGGCATCTTGAATGTCCTGGCTGCAGTTGTTGCGGATGTTCCCGGCGCAGGAGCCGATAATTACCAAAGCCATAATCATGAAGGAGACTGTTTTTTCATTTGGAGTATGTCTTCCCGAATAAAGGATTTTGAAAATTGTCGTGCGCCCATGCGGCCGGATGCATAGGCCCTCCTTAGGCTGCCGCCGGCTGCCAACCTGTATCCGCTCTTTCGGCCTCTCCGGGGCATTGGAAAATTGGGGGATATCGGCGGAGCCCTCAATCCAGTTGGCCGATGACCTGGCGCTGCTCTTCGGATGGCGGGCTGGCCGGCCCGTTGATCGCGCGCAGGGGGCGCCCCCGGAGGATGGCCAACCAGTTGCGAAAGCCTTCCAGGGTGATGAGTGTCACCAGGACCAGCATAATCAGCGTCAGGCCTGAATTGATGTTCCCCGGGAGTGTATTTTGCGGCCAGTAGATATTCACTATGTTCTTGATGCCGGCGGTGAAAGTCACAGCGAACATAAAGCAGAAAGGAAGGAACGTGGTCAGCGCGTAAATCCTCTTGCGCGACCGCCGGAGGAGGAAAGTGGTGCCGATGACCAGGGCGGCGACGGCGAGCAGCTGATTGGCGACTCCAAACATCGGCCAGATGGTCGCCACGCTTCCGTGGTACAGGAGGTATCCCCACGCGACACAGATGATCGTGGAGGTGAAGATCACGCCCGGCCACCATGAAATGTCCTTGAATTTCGGGACCACGGCGCCTATGGACTCCTGCAGAATGTAGCGTCCCACCCGGGTGCCCGCATCAATGGTCGTCAGGATAAACAAAGCTTCAAACATGATGGCGAAGTGGTACCAGTAGGACATCAGCGATTTGAGTCCGGGTATGGAGGAGAAAATGGAGGCCATGCCCACCGCCAGCGATACGGCGCCTCCCGTCCGGTGCGCGATCTCCTCGCCTACCATCACTCCCAACTCCTTGAGTTGAACAGGGTTGATTCCAAGCCGGGCAAAGGCTTCGGCAGGCGCGTTGATGGCGTAATAGTCTCCGGGTTCTAGCACCGCAGCGGCAATGAGGGCCATGATGGAAACAAACCCCTCGGTGATCATGGCGCCGTAGCCGATGAATCGAAGGTCCGCCTCGCTCTTGACCATCTTGGGCGTAGTCCCCGACCCGATCAGGGAATGGAACCCGGAGATGGCGCCGCAGGCGATCGTGATGAACAGATAGGGCCAGAGGGATCCGGGCACGACTGGTCCGCCCCCGTAGATCCAATGGGTCAGTGCAGGCATCTTGAGCGTCGGATGAGCCACGAAAATCCCTATGGCCAGGAGCAGGATGGTGCCGATTTTCATGTAAGTCGAAAGATAGTCGCGCGGCGCAAGCAGAAGCCACACCGGAAGGACCGAAGCGGCAAAACCATACAGGGCAAGCATGACGGACAGCTGCGATTTGGAAAAAACGAACCAGGAAGCAAAGTCGGACTGCTGGACCACATGCCCGAAGAGCACGCCGAAAATAACCAGCGCGACACCAATGATGGAAGCTTCGATGATCTTCTCCGGGCGCAATCCTTTCATATACCATCCGATGAAAAGGGCCACGGGAATGGTCCACGCAATGGTAAATGTCCCCCAGGCGCTTTCCGCCATGGAATTCACTACCGCGATAGCCAGTCCTGCCAGCGCGGTAACCATGATAAAGAGCGTAGCCGCGGCGGTGGTGATGGAAGCAAGTTTCCCCATGTAGCGGCCGGCAATGTTATGCAGAGCCTCCCCGCCGTGACGGACTGAAGCGAAAAGAATGACAAGATCGTGAACGGCGCCTGCCAGAACTGCACCCAAGACGATCCACAGGGCTCCCGGCAGAAAGCCGAACTGCGCGGCGAGGACTGGCCCGATCAAAGGGCCGGCGCCGGCAATGGCGGCAAAGTGGTGGCCGAACACAATAATCCGGTTCGTCGGGACGAAATCGCGGCCATTGTTATTGGCTATGGCCGGCGTGACGCGCGAGGGGTCCACCGTGAGGACCTTGGCTGCAAGGAATGCGGAATAAAAACGGTATCCCAAGGCGAAGATGGCGATGGCAAACAGCATTAGCCACAGCGAATTCATGGACAACTCCCATAAAATAAAGCAGTTTTCGGCGTAGTGTACGCTGCTGCGGCAATCGATGCAAGCCTGCGGGCGTAGAGGCGGAATAGCCGGTCGACGGTTGCTCCCGGAGGAACGGCTGCCGTCTCGGCTTTCAGCTTTCACCCGGGAAACGCATCTGCTAAGATTTCAGCCTGCTGAATCCCGCATATTTGATGGATTATCAGGGTCGAAAAACGTTCAGTTACCAGGAAACGGCGGCGGGAATGACCTACCTCAAGGCTTTGTCGAAGGCGCAATGGATTTGGCTGACCGGAATGTTGCTACTTGGAATCCTGGTTGCAGCCGTCGGCTGGGCTTTGGAACCCGCACAGGATGCAGTGCCTGCTACTACATTCACGACTGCGATGAGCATCCGCGACATCGCACCGGAACTTGGCGTTACCAATAAAGCTTTGGCCCGCGAACTGGGATTGCCGATCGAAGCGCCGAAGGGCAAGCCGCTTGCGGGACTCGGGGTTACTCAAGAGAGTCTGGATCACGCAGCCGCTCATCTTGCGAGCCATCGCCCCTCGGGATTCCGCTTTTATATCTTCGCCGTAATGGTCCTGTGGGGGCTTGTCTTCCTTTGGCGGCTGGGGCGGCCGGATGGTTCGCCGAGCAGCCAACGGCGCATCTGGTATCCGCGCAGCCCCTACATAATTGTCCTGTTGCTGGCCGGTGCGGTCTTCGGCTTCTGGCTGGGCAAATCGCCAAATCCGATGGAGGCGATTGTCAAGGTATTCAAAGCCATGGTCGGGCTTTATCCTTCCGTCGCACAACAGTTGATCGCCTTGGCCTTTTTTCTCGTGCTGGCCGTGGTGGGAAACAAACTGATATGCGGCTGGGCTTGCCCATTCGGCGCCCTGCAGGAGCTGATTTATACTCTTCCGGTGCTGAAGCGCATCAAGCAAAAGAAGATCCCGTTCCTGGCAACGAATGGAATACGCGCGATCCTGTTCGCGGCAACCTTGCTGCTGTTGTTCGGCATTGTTGGCGGCAGGGAGGGATTTGTCTTATACCATTCCATAAATGCGTTCAACCTGTTCGATCTTGATTTCGACGCTGTAACGATCACGGTCACAATCATCGTTGCTCTGGGCTTGTCCCTCTTGATGTACCGGCCTTTCTGCCAGTTTGTCTGCCCCTTTGGTTTCGCCTCATGGGTGATAGAGAGGCTCAGCCTTGCACGCGTCCGAATTGACGCGGCTCGATGCAACCAGTGCGGTGCATGTGTGAAGGTGTGTCCTCTGGAGGCTGCAAAGGACCGCGTAGCCGGCAAGTTGTTCGCGGCCGATTGTTACAGCTGCGCTCGATGCCTGAACGTCTGCCCGCAGGATGCAATCGCCTACGGCTGGAGCCGAAGACGCGAAGTCCAGGCAGAGAACGTCGGCTGTAAATCCTGATCTGCAGCCATGAATCCGCGCAGTTTTGCCTGTTGGGGAAAACCCGTCCATCCCCAGCGGCCTGAAGAGTTGTCCAACGAGAGAGACATTCCTGTCTTTCTGAGCGCAATTTTTGCATGATTCTCGGGCTGTTGTGCAGAATCTGCAGTTCCGCGATCCGTAATTCATGCAGAATGGGCTAAAATATGTTGGCACGAATATTGCACTCTTTATGAGCGCACGCGGTTCATGGTGGGCCGCATCGCAGGGCGCACCGGCAAGGCACCGGTGGCACAGATCAGGAAGGAGGGCATATGTTCAGAAAAACACTAGGTATTGCGGCTGCGGCGGTTTTGGTTTTCGGGATGTTGGCTGTCGGTCCGGCAGCGGCTGCGCAATCCCCGGCGCCAGGTGCCGCGCCTGGAGAAGGTCCCCGCGACGGCAGTGGTCAGGGCCAGGGGCTTCGCGACGGCCTCGGCAATGGCCCGCGCAACGGGCAGGGGTATGGGTTTAAGCGCGGACGAGCTCAGGGCATGCGCTACGGCAGCGGCCAGGGAACAAAGCAGGGCCGCGGCCGGGGTTTGGTGCGGCGCGACGGAAGCTGTGTAGAGCGGGGCGTAAAACCGGCCGCGGGCCAAACGGTAAACCCGTAGCCTGTTGACGGGGCAAAACCGCTTTCGCATCCGATGAAGAAAGCAGCAGCCTGACAAAGGCTTAAAGGCAGAACATGAAGTCCGGGGCGCCGCCCGATGGATGATGTATATATACTGATGGTCCGGAGCAGTTATACACAGCGACATAAATGGCGCCGCATTATCCGCCAAAAAAAACGCCACGGATTATCATAGATTTTCACGGATTTAATGAATCCAAATCTGTGATAATCCGTGGCGTTTTGTTTGCTCCTTGTTGGCAATCAACGTGCAATCACTTAGGACGTTCTGTATAGAAACTGTGGGCGGCGCTCCTCTTAAGCACGGGATGACGGCTATAAAAGCAGAAATCTGTCGGCAATCTTCATCCGCTTGATAGAGTCCCCCGGGTTTTTCGGAAGAACCTGCGCTCCGCAGTCTCACAGTTTCGCTTCGTTCGCTTCTCCTGCTCAGATGTGACTGAGATACGCGGGCAACTCCTTTAAGTTTCCACCCTGGTCAATGGCGACGATATCCACTTCGCCGCTCACCAGGGGCTCGGTTTCCCCGCTGCGCCTGACCTGCTGCTGGAAAGTAAGCCTGTATTCCGATGCGCGCAGCATGGAGGTCGCCACCTGGATTGTTTCCCCCAGGATCGCGGGCCGGCGGAATTTCATACGGATCTCGTAAACGACGAGCCTGCATTCCGGCCGCGCGATTTCGGCCATCGGGATCCCAATCGATTCGAACAGCTCGCTCCGGCCGCGCTCGAAAAATCGGAGATAGTTGGCATGGTACACGATGCCCTGCGCATCGGTATCTTCCATGTATACACGAAACTCCAATATATGATCATGGCTCTGCATGGTTCGGGATTCTATCGCAGGAGTCCCTTAAAGGAAAATCCCAACCTTTGATGCCGGAATCTGCGGCATTGCCGCTCCTCGACGATGTCCCGCATTGCCTGCGTCGCGGCGCCTTGCATCTGCCCGCCCGGCGCTCGCGCCAAAATGTAAATTTATTGTTGCGCGGGCCCTTATTTCGACAACACCGGTTCAATATCGGAAAGATCTGCTCTAAAATTGCCGGGATGGGCGGCGAAGGACGGGAGCGGGGCCGGTTCGGTTCCAGAAATATCTTCTACGGCTGGTGGATCGTTTTTTCCGGCTTCTTCATCAGTTTCTACGCCGGCTCCATCATCTTCTATGGGTTCACTGCCTTTTTTGAGCCGCTGATCAAGGAGTTCGGCTGGAGTTACACGCAACTCTCCTTTGCGTCGAGCTTCCGGGGAATCGAGATGAGCATCCTCGCGCCCCTGGCCGGCTTCCTGGTCGACCGCTTCGGTTCGCGTTTGATGCTTCTCTGCGGCGTGACTATCGTCGGCGCCGGATTGATCTGCCTCAGCTTCACGCAGTCGCTCTGGATGTTTTACCTGAGCTACATCCTGATCGGCTTCGGCGGCGGAGGCTGTTCAAGCCTTGTTCTGATGAAGGGCATCGCCAACTGGTTCCATCGGGACATCGGAAAAGCTACCGGGATCATGACTTCGGGTTTTGGAGCGAGCGGTCTTCTTCTTCCCGTAATTGTCTGGCTCATCGACGCCTATGGATGGAGGTCCGCCATGGTCGTCATGGGAGCGGGGATGTTGATCATCGGAATTCCCTTGTCCATGCTTGTCCGCAACACGCCGGAATCCTGCGGCATGCACCCCGATGGACGCGAACCGGAGGATGAATCCGTTCATGCCCGGGCGTCCCTGGCGCCGGCCGGAAGACCGGAATCCCGCCTTCGCAGCGTTATCAAAAACCCGGTTTTCGTCGGTCTGGCCATTTCGGAAATGGTCCGAATGACGGCGGCAGCCGCAGTCTTCACCCACATCATGCCTTACCTGAGCTCTCTGAATTTTTCCCGTACCGCAGCCGGTCTTGTCGCAGGTTCCATTTCCGTGCTGAGCATCGCGGGCCGGTTCGGTTTGGGTTGGCTGGCCGATCATTTCAATAAACGGCTGATTCTTGCGGCAACCTACGGCCTGACCAGCCTCGGCCTGCTCGCCCTCTGTTTTGTGGATAAACGATGGGTCCTGTTCCTCTTTCTCGGCTTGTTTCCGGTCGGCTACGGCGGGTCGATGGTCCTGCGCGCGGCGATTCTTCGGGAGAATTTCGGGCGCGACTCTTTCGGGCGTCTCTTTGGCCTTATCCTCGGCGCGGCGGCAACCGGCGGACTGGTCGGACCGCCGCTGGCAGGCCTGATCTTCGACACCTGGAGCAACTACCTTTTTGCATGGCTGGGCCTGTCGCTCGGCACGGCTTTTGCCGCCGGCCTGATGTGGGCGAACACGCCGAAGCACGTTCAGGAAAATGGGCGGTGAGGGAATTCATGCATGAATTCCCATTTAACAGGCTGTCCCCGAAACGGGAGGCATGGCCCGTCCAATAGCAAGCCTGAGCCCTTTTGGCTTCAATTAGCGGCGGTTCGCCCGTGTGTGCCCGTCGGGCTTCGCACTTCCGCCTTTCATTTTCAAAGGCTGCGAAAAGAGAACCATCACTGTATTATGGACAGTTCAATAAAAGAGATGATCCGAGACGATGAAAACCTATCTGGAATGCATACCGTGTTTTTTTAAGCAGGCTCTTTTTGCCGCCCGGGCTGCCGCAAATGATGAAAGAACAATCAAGCGGGTACTGGACAGGGTCGCGGCAATCGTCCCGGACATTCCGCTGGAAAGCCCGCCTCCGGAAACGGCAAGGTTGGTCTACGGAGCTGTCCGGGATATAACCGGCGTCCCTGATCCTTTTAAAGCGCTTAAGGAAAGCAGCATCAGGAGGGCGCTTGAGCTTTACCCCAAAATGAAATCCGCCGTTCTGGAGTCCGAAGAGCCCCTGCGGATGGCGGCCCGGATTGCCATGGCCGGCAATGTAATCGATTTCGGCGCCCACCAGCGGTTCGACCTGGAAGAGGAGATGCGGGACGCATTAAAGACGGAGCCGGCGATCGACCACTATGAATCTTTTAAACGGAGCCTTGAAAAAGCGCGGACTGTGCTCTTTTTGGGAGACAACGCCGGGGAGACGGTTTTCGACAGGCTTCTTATGGAAACCATGCAAAAAGATACGGTCTACGCCGTCAGGGATGTGCCGATCATAAACGATGCGACTGCTGAGGATGCCGAAAACAGCGGGATCAGCAGGACTGCCCGGATCGTTTCATCCGGCTGCGACGCCCCCGGAACCATCCTGAAAAGATGCGCGCGCGAGTTCCTGGATCTATACAGGACGGCGGATGTCGTTGTGAGCAAAGGCCAGGGCAACCTCGAGAGCCTCTCGGAGGGAAAGAGGGAAATTTTCTTTCTCCTGAAGGTGAAATGTGCGATTGCCGCAAGGCATCTCGGGGCCCGGCAGGGCGCAATAGTATTATACAGAACGTCCTGAGTGATTGCGCACCGATTGTCAACAAGGAGAAAACAAAACGCCACGGATTATCATGGATGAAAATCGGAAAGCGCAACTGCAGCGGCGCGCCCCTGCCGGATCCCGGAAACCGGGCTCTCCCAAAAGGATTAATGAGCGGCATCCTCCTTGGGCATCTTGATGGCCTCGCTCTTTTCCTGAACGATGCGGCGATACCATGCGTCGGGGTATCGCGGGTGGCCGCGCCCGGCACCCAAGCCCTTTTCCGTGTGCAGGTTGCCGTCCAGATACTTCCATAAAAGGAATTCGCCCAGTTTTTTCCAGCGCGCCAGGACCAAATCGGCTTGCCCGGCGCTGTAACGCGTCAGATACTCCCGGGCCTGCGCAGGGGACTGGCCCATGCAGCTTGACCGCATTGGCTTCCGCCTCCGCCTGTTCGGCCAGGAACTTGCCCTCGAATTCCTGCTGCACGGTTTGAATGTCCACAATCATGTCGCTGTAGCGACCGTAGGCGGTGTTCGCCACCCAGTTAAAAATCCAGAAAGCGCTGTCCCAGCTGAATTCGTCAAAGCTACCCGACTCTTCCCCCCACGCCCGGGGAATCTTCCTTATACCGCAATAAAACGGGACGTATACGCTGCTGTAGGAGTCGTCCATGCCGAACCAGATGATTCCGCCGATGGGGTCCGGCAGCCAGGAGCGAGACTGAGTCACAAAGGAAGCGGCGGTCTGCTGGGTGCTGATGGCGCGTTCGTGGAGGTACTTCTGGCCGTCCAATTCCCACTCCATGGGCGGCGCTTCCGCAATCTGCTGTTGGCGGTTTGTCTTTATCCAATTCTGAACAAAGCACTTATGTTCGTTTTAACGCGAGGTCAGAATCGGTGAGGTCAAAACCGGCTATAATATATTGTGCTATAAAGCTTTAGGTTAATCCCAACAACACTCAACGACGGAAGCACCCCTCCTTGAGCCGGAGATGGAAGGGTACGGGGAAAAAAGAACGCTATAAGACTCTGCAGGCGTCAGGATTAAGCTAGCGGTGGGGCGCGGGCTGCAAGGATCGTGAGAGCGGCGTCTGCACAGTCTCCAGGACAACCGCTGTAGGCAGTTGAACGACATCTATCTGCGCGGTCGCCAGCGTTGAATGCTGGAACCTGCAGGCTGGGCATAAGGGGTCGTAGCCTAAGGGATTTTCGGTGTGTAAGAGCCCTATGCAGGTTGAGAGCAATAGAAAGATCAGCAGGAACAGGATGTTCAGAATTTTCCAGCTTCTTCCGATCATGTTCTCGCCCCGCAGTTTGAAGCTGATTACTGGCATTATTGATTTTTCCAATTTCCGATCGACTTCAAGCTTAATCTGCTGCAGTCCCGAAATGCTCATGCTATAGACCGCCAGCCACGACCAACTGTTGCTATTCATATGTTGGGCGAGTATAAAAACGCCATGAGCTACGACGTCCATCGGGAGATCGAGCGGCAGCTTGACATCCAGGGCCTTCGGAAACGTTTTCTCCTTTACACCAGGAAAGCCTTGGTGGAATGATTACTACGGGCCTCTTGAAGAGCGGATCAGACTTCTTCGCGAGCGGCACGGCGGTTCCCAAGACCTCAGCGAATTGGACCCATACGCCAAGGAAATTAAAAGGGTAAAAACTGATCCGGAAAAGTTCGATTGCGCCCATTTCCTGTCCCACAAGCGGGATTAGCCCGACTTCAGATATCATTTTTTATTTCGATGATATGCTCGCAAAAGCTGTCTCCCGCAGGAATGGACTTGCCGATCCGGTAAACTAATTCGGGATTAAGCTCCTCAACAACCGTTTTTTCCATGGTGGTGTGCGCGAGACACATCTCCGGCTTGTCGAAATCGAGAGGACAGCGGTCCACCTTGATGACAATTCTGTTTCTATCCCTTTCAGCCGTTGAGATGATGCCGCGTCCGCGCGCAACCGTATCGAAAATCCTAAGCAGATATCCCCCTACCGAATCCAGGTCGTTATTGGAGAGTCTGGCTTTTGCCCTCTCCGCGACCGTGTGTCCGTACTCCCGGCTCATTTCTTCGATCAGCTTGAGGCCGTCGTTGCCGAATCGGCGATATATGAAATCGTAGTTGCTTCTCAACCTGGCATAAAGCCCGCTTACAGCACTGCGATAGACCTGTTCGAGCGAGCGTTGGTCTTCGGAAGTCATTGCATTATCCCTTCACTCATTGTTTTCGCATGCGACAGAAACATGTTCTGTCAAAAGCCGTCAAAACCGGCAGCCAATTCCCTGGTAGCTTTCACGAGACGCGAAAGAGATTCCTGTCCCAGGTCGATCCGGTTCCCATGTCTCATGAAGATCAGGCTGTTTGTTGCGACGATAACCTGGCATCTCTTTGCCATCTTCAGCAGGCCCCGATAAAAATATTCGCCGTTTTCCATATCCTGCCCCGTCTCCGGGCTGTCAATATAATCCCTGACGTAGCCGCAGGAACCCATCAGTTCCATGGCTTTATTGGTAACCATCACTGCGACATCGGCGGCATATACTTTGGCGATGCTTGCTCTCGAGAGCATGCCATCCGAGACCGGCGGGCCGTAGATTTCCGGATGGTCGCACATATAGGCAGCCGCCAGGTAGTAGGTTCTGGCCGTCTCAATGCCGATCGCCATATACGCCAGTATCCCGGCACCTATGGAGTGTTGACGGATTGGTCTATCCGCGACAATTCTCTGCCCTGTATATTTCGGGACTGCTTCAAACGCGCCCTGAGCATTTCCCACGGCCAGTGCCCCGGCTTAAATTCGCGCCCACAGGACATTGTTATGAAGCAGCTGTGCATCGTTTCCCGGTCCGGCAGCGCGAAATTTCTTCGGCACCCGAACGTCATCAAAAGAGATCATGCAGTTCTTGTCACCTTGCATTCCGGCTTTATTCTCGAACTTGCCGAAAGAGATCCCTTTTGCTTGATCCGGGTACGTATATTAGTGCAGTCCCCTGATTGCCGGCCTCGGGGTTGCGGGGCTCATCCCGGATATCATTTTGAACAAATATGCAGGAAACCGTAGCCGTGTTTAAATCCATACGGATATCGGGAATCCCTAGGAAAATGGCCGATATTCCATATTTCTCATAGCTTTCCTGCTGCCGAGGCTTATCCGGCCCCCCGGATGTGCAATGCTGCTTTGGAAACATAAATGCTCATCCGGGCTCCACCGGAATGTATTACTTGCAGCAAATTGGGGTGCAATGCATTTCGGCCGCATTTGAGCAAGCCTCTGCATCCACCTAG
>CAYYTC010000091.1:0-17640 GCA_964474425.1 uncultured Acidobacteriota bacterium | reverse complement strand
GAGCGGATTCTTCTGCCGGCGCCCGCCGAGGCCGGGAACGCGCGGCAGCAGCCATCGTGCAATTTGCCAATCTCCGCGAATCCAGCGGTGCCGACGATCTACATCCGCGCTGTAGTCGCATGGATACTCCTCATACAACGGTACATCACTCAACAATCCCGAGCGTGCGTAGCACCCTTCCAGTAGGTCGTGGCTGAGAATCCGGTTTTCTGGCAATCGCCCCTTGAGCGACTGCTCGAATGCATCAACATCATAGATCCCCTTGCCGATGAACGAGCCTTCATGAAAGAGGTCCTGATAAACATCGGAGACGGCGCGTGTGTATGGGTCGATGCCGGGCTCACTCCCGAACAGCTTCGCATAGCGCGATCGGTTCGAACCCGGAAGACTTGATGCCACACGCGGCTGAAGGATGCCATATCCATCACCAATGCGCTGCTTATCTTCATCGTACCGCGCACGATTCAGCGGGTGCGCCATGGCTCCAACAAGCTGACAGGCCGAATCGCGCGGGAGTTGCGTGTCGGTATCAAGCGTGATTACATACTTCACGTTCGATAAGACTTCAGTTGCGCCGATCACCTCCGAAAAATGATCCTCAGCGCCTCCGCGCAGAAGCGAATTTAACTGTGCAAGCTTCCCTCGTTTGCGCTCGTACCCCATCCAAATCTTTTCTCCGGGATTCCATCGGCGCGGGCGATGAAAGAGGAAAAAAGCGCTGCCTTTTGCATTCCTGTATTTTTGGTTCAACTCCTCAATTCGCTTCCGGGCGAGCCGCAGCAGCAGCTCGTCCTCCGGAAGCGTTTCTTTCTGCGCGTCAGGGAAATCCGTCAATAGGCCGAAATGCAGGTTGTCGTCTCGATTTGCCAGAAAACGAACCTCGAGCGCCTCAACCAGATCCTCGATGTTTTGGACACTTGAGAGTCTAGTCGGGATCACAACCAGCGTGCGTGATTCCGGCGGAATTCCTGTGGAGAAATCCATGCGCGGCAGCAAGTCCGGCGTTGACAGCAATCCCGCCAGCCAGTTTGCAAGCGTAACCGCCAGATGACTTCCGCACAGCAGCAAAGGGACGCCAATCAGGACGAGTAGAAAAACAGGCAATCCGTCGCTATTCGCCTCCACCAGTAATCCTCCGGCAATAATCACCGTGATCAAGGTGATGGCGCCCAGATAGAGGAGCAACGGAAGCCGGCGGCTCTTTCGCTGCAAAGCCGCCCGGATAGATTGGCGCGCCTCTGCCATTCGTTCGAACTCCGGCAAGCCTCTATCGATCAGGTAAAATCCAACATGGGCCTCCCGGTCATTGCGGCCTTTCTGAGCCGCGCGCTCGCAGGCTAATTGGATCGATTTGCGCGCGACCTCGCCTTCGGATAGTTTGCTGCGCCTCGCTATCCTCTCAACCACGTGACGGTATCTATCACGGGTGGCAAAATCCATCTTGCCGTAGATTTCACCGGGATCGGAACGCAAGGTCTGCTCGACGACGCTCATGGTCTCGACGAACTCTCGCCAATCCATCGCGCTTAGAAATCGGAGACTGCCGATACTGTTGCTTATGGAAACCTGATCGGCAGCCTGTTGCTGGTTCTCAGATTGAACTGATTTTTCGATCGTCCCGCCAGACTCGGAGAGACGCTGCTCAATCCAGGTAAGCGGCAACGCCAGAGCGGTACTCTGTCCCTGTAGCCGGCGCGCAAATTCCGCAACAAACGAGCTCGACGCCGGAGGATTCGATCGCGCCATATCCGCGACCACCAAAATCAGGTTCTTCGGATCTTTGTCGGAAATCTTAATCATCTCGTCGGCCCAATGGTCGGCGCGATTCTGGTCGGCCTTGTCGGCGGCTATCCGGGCTCCGACACGCCGGAGATTTTCAATCAACGCAAGACGCAGCATGATCGGGATGGCCCACAATTCGCCCAACTTCAACGGGGTGACGGTCTGATAGCTTGCCACGAAGCTGCTGAGCGCTTCGGGATCCACGCGTCCATCACTGTGCGAAATCGTCTCCAGTGCAATGTCATACACCCGCGGAAGATGAGATGGATTGCTCAGCAAGCGGGGTAGTTCCCTGCTATAACCTTTTGGCAAGTGTCTCTTGGCCGTGTGAATCTGCTCCTCGATCAGATAAAAGTTATCGAGCAGCCACTCCCCGGCCGGTGTAATCCTGCGCTTCGCTTTAACGGCATCCGCGAGAAGGTTGCGGATGCCAATGAGTACTTCTTCATTCTCGGCCAGCCTTGTCAGAAGCCGGTCTGAAGCGCGTCCCATACTCAACTTATGGGAGCCGGCCAGAGTCACGCCGTGCTGCTTCATCTGGGCTCGGCTGAATAGCTCTGATCGCAGCGGCGGCTCGTTATCGCCATACGTCTTTCCCGGGCCATTACTGCGGAGGCTCGCACTGAAATGCCGCAAGTTTCCCATTACCGTCCGGCTTGCCTTCAAGTTGATCCCCCCTATTTGGCAACAAACTCTCAAAATCGCGGACCGCAACCAGAGACGCTCATTGGGATCGCTCCCAGAGCGGATCGATCCGCTCGATCCCAAAACCTTCGATGCTGTTTTCGCTTTGCCCGGACACAGCAATTGTTGTCTGCGCTGTTTTGTTTTCCAGTCCCGATGCCTGCCGCAAGAGTCCGACAGCACTTTTCAAAATGAAGTCGAAGAAGCAAAAAAACGCCCGGGGCTTAATCCTTGTCGTTATGACGCATTCCAATGACAGGCAATGACTACTCCTTGATGCAATTGACGCGCTGACTCCTAAAATCTGCGTATGCCTTGCAGTCCACACGGATATTGCTCCGGTACGAGAGATTGGCCACAAGTTGCTGCATAGCCTCCGTAGAATGCGCGGCACGGGATAGAATCCCCGATTGCAGGACATCATCTCATGGATGACAGCGTCCAGAGACAGATTTGTATATTGAACCACAGGATAGGTCAGCGTGTAGTACTTCCAGTCGCCCGGGTAAGTATTGAGTGCGATGCGACCGTCCGCCTTCATCTGATCCCACAAGCGCGTACCGGGAAGGGGCGTTAGAAACAGAGCATTGAGATTGTCCAGGCCGTAATGGCTGGCCATGTCGGCGATACGTTCTCCGATGCCCGATTGGTCCACGTCCAAGCCGATGATAAAGGATCCCACGATCATTATGTTGTGTCGTTGTATGCGCCGGACGGAGGCGCGGATATCGCGGCCCTTCAAAAGGTTGAATTTCTTGCCGAGCTCCAGGAGACCTTCCGGAGAGGGGGATTCAAAGCCGATGAAGACACCTCTGCACCCAGCCTTCGAGAACCATAAGGCTGAGCGGCTTCCACACCCGGTAACGGTTCCATAGGCTTTCCTTGACTTTGGTGATGCTTACCAGGGGGTTGGATGGATTGATCAGATAGAGTCGCATGGCGTCCATTCACTCAGAGATAGGAATTCATCTTATACATACCCTGGCAGCAAGCCGGTGTCAGCGCAGTTCTGCTCACGCTTATGTTCAAAATTGCTCATCCTGGATGTATTTGGCAAATTCGACCGATGAACCATCAGGAAGGACCGGCTCGCGGGCCGACATCCGCGTAATCATGTGACTGAAATGGTCATCCTGCTCGGTGAACGCCAATAATCGATGGCATAGGTCCGCGGACCATTGCTATCCGGTTCAAGCCTTCCTTTTGTGTATTCCCGTAAATCATACGTTTGTAATGCTCTGCGCTTCCGGAATGGGCAATCTCCCTTTCCGCCCCTCCGGCTGAGCCGGGTTCATCTTGGAGAATTGCGGAGGATTCGACATCGATTCTATTTGTGCAAGACTATGCCAAGGAGGCCACTATGGACCGTCAATCCGCTGCGGTCGTGGTCGATCAAGCCAAGGTTCCCGAACTTCTGCAAAAGGCGACTAATTTGCGATCGGGTCGTGCCGACCATTTGCGCCAGGCTATCCTGACTGACTCTGGGAAGTATAGTTTCGGCTCTGCTTTCCTTGCCATAGTGAGCGAGCAGCAATAGGATTTGAGCCAGACGGCTCTCGCTAGAGTTGAGAAGATGGTCAACGAGAGTTTCCTGGTATTGGCTTCTGCGTGAAAGCAGATGCTGGACAAACAGCTCCGAAATGTCGTGCTGTTCGTGGAGCGTTCGCGCCATCAGAGACTTATCAATCTTGTGGAGAGTGCAATCTGTCAAGGCGACAGCGGTTGCTGTGCGCGATGGTTGACTTGCGAGGCATCCCTCGCCGAAGAATTCCCCGGCGCCCAGAACGGCGATGATTGCTTCCTTTCCTTGTTTGGAAATAGCCGTGAGTTTCACCCTGCCTCGCCTGAGGTAGAACAGGGAATCCGCAGGTTGTCCCTGTTGGAAGATGTTGCGGCTCTTCCCGCAGGTTATAGGGGTTTTCCTGTTGAAGATTGCAGCAAGCAAGGCCTCCCAAGGGATAGGCCGGCTTTTGCCATTTGTCATGTCAACCTCCGTAAGATCCCGCGGGCATCGGTGTCTCATCAGATTCGGATTGCTGCGCAAAACACAGTTTATATACTCCTGGTGCAATCCGCATGTCTGTTCGATGTTGCTCATGTATCCGGTCAGATTTGCTCATTCCCATCAATTGAGGGGCTTGTGGATATTATCGAGGATTCAAAATCGATTCTATTCGTGCAGGACTATGCTGAGGAGGCCACTATGGACCGTCAATCCACTATCGTCGTAATCGATGAAGCCAAGCTTCCTGAACTTGTTCATGAAATGACTGACGCGCGATCGCGTTGTTCCGACCATTTGCGCCAAGGTATCCTGATTTACTCTGGGGACCACGGTCTCGGCTCTGCTTTCTTTGCCAAACTGAGCAAGCATTAAAAGAATGCGAGCCAGTCGCTTCTCGCTCGAGTTGAAAAGCTGGTCGACAAGATCCGCTTCGTATCGGATATTGCGTGACAACAAATGCGTGACAAACAATTCCGAGACGTCATGCTGTTCGTGGAGGATACGCGCCATCAGGGACTTCTCGATCTTGTCGAGAGTGCAATCTGTCATGGCGATAGCCGTTGCCATACGCGATGGTTGACCCGCGAGGCATCCCTCGCCGAAAAATTCGCCAGCGCCCAGAATGGCGACAATCGCTTCTTTGCCCTGTTGGGACATAACCGAGAGCTTCACCTTGCCTCGCCGGAGGTAGAACAAGGAATCCGCAGGCTGTCCTTGCCGGAAGATGTTGCGGTTCGTTCCATATTCTATAATGGTCTTCCCGCGGAAGACGCCCGTAAAGACGGCTTCCCAATCAACAGGCTGGCTCTTCTTATCCGACATAATAGCCTCCGGCTGCTTGTTTAAGCTGAGCCGTAGCATAAGGGCCGACTATTTGTGGGCGGTACGTCTTGCTGGCTCACGAGTTCGCGGCATCGAAATGCGGTTTCACTTGGCTTTTGAAACGCTCAGCAAGGACCCATTCATTTTAGATCAAATTGACATAGCAATCAAACGGATAAGGGTTTCTGCGAGCGTTGATCGATGTGGCAGGTAATCTTTGATAATAGCATCAGCCGCGGCTAAGTAAATATAGCTGCAGTGTTTAAAAAATTTCACAGATCAAGGGGGTAGTATCCGTGAAAATCCGCGGTTGGATATCTCATGGAATTTAGTACTCGTGTTCGTAAATACGGTGGCGCCACCGTATTTACGAACACAAGTACTAAGGCGACTTTTCAAAAATTTTTCGGAAATGAAAGCCGTAGATTGCGTAGGTGATTGCCATCGGGAAAAGCTCAGTACGGCAAAACAGCGACCAGAAAAAAACCTTCCAAAAGTAGAATCTTTCCTTACCGACGAATCCCAAAAATACAATGGACTTGGAAAGCGCTACAAGGTGGTTTGTACGGACCCGCGCCCTCCTCCTATGGAGCGGTTTGTAGGTTCTCAGGAATTCAAGAACACGCGCATAGTATTCCTTTGGGGAGTAGATTGTCCCAACAACTTTTTTGTACCCCTCCAGGAGAGCCTCAGGGTTCATCCTGGGGATGAAATTCAGGGAGAAGTCCGTATTGTTGCCGGTGCCGGAACTCAGCAATCTTCCCTCGTTGACTAATCGCCGATGAAGCCGGGTTCCGCGAGGGGCATTCAGGATCCCGACCATGGCGGTGACAATACCGCTTTCACGTATGAATGCTATGAGTGTATCAAAAATTGACGGCGGGTCATTGTCAAATCCCAGGATGAATCCGCCGTAGACCTGAAGCCCGGAACGCTGAATGGCATGGACAGAACCGAGCAAATCACGGTTCCTGTTGGGTATCTTCCGGCACTCGAGCAGGCTACTTTCGTTGGGGCTCTCGATACCCACAAAAACAGTTTCAAATCCTGCCCGCACCATCAGGTGCATCAGCTCCTCGTCATCAGACATGTTGAGGGATGCCTCCGTGGAGAGAGAAAACGGATGGTCGTGGCGGGCCATCCACTCGATGAGACCAGGAAGAATCTGCTCCTTGAGTTTGCCTTTGTTCCCGATGAAGTTGTCATCGACGAAGAACACATGTCCGCGCCATCCGAGCCGGAGCAGCTGTTCCATTTCCTTGATGATTTGCTCAATGGTTTTTGTACGCGGCACGCGCCCGTAAAGCACGGTGATATCGCAGAACTCGCAGTCGTAGGGACAGCCCCGCGAGTATTGAATGTTCATACTCGCGTAGTGGCATAGGTCTATGAGCTCCCAGAGTGGGGCCGGTGTTGTTGTGACGTCTGCCCACTGCGTTGTGCTGTAGAGACGTCGCGCGCGCGAGTGGGCCAGATCCTCAAGAAAGAGCGGGAGCGTGATTTCAGCCTCATTCAGCACAAAGTGGTCCACACCCTCGAATTCATCATGCCGTGCGGTAAACAGAGGGCCGCCGGCAACGACCTTTGTCCCAAGTCTGTTGCATCGCTCTATGACAGCTCGTGCAGACGCCTCCTGAATGGACATTGCACTCAGAAACACGTAGTCTGCCCGGCCTATCTCGCTGTCTTTGAGCGCACGGACATTGAGATCAACCAGCGTTTTCTGCCATTCGGCGGGGATTATGGCAGCCACAGTCAAAAGTCCCAAGGGCGGTTCGCCGGCTTTTTTTGAAACAAACCTTAATGCATGCTTAAAGCTCCAGAACGTTTCCGGAACCTGGGGATATACGAGGAGGATATTCATGGCGCTGTTCCCTTGCAGCGAAGGGTGGACTCGAAAGGAAAGAATCTTGACAGAACGCTCGTTCGTTGGACTTCCCTTGTCACGCCGTACCAAAGCATAATTTGACACATTTGTGCGCTACCTGATTCAAAGCCTTCCATTGCGATTTGCAGGGTGCATTCAACCGGAGAGATCAGCCGCACCGACGCGTCCGGCCGGCTCCGCCCGAACCACATCATACCGTTCTCCCTTTATTGGGACTCGGCGCTTGCGGCTCGTGCCCCTTTGCTTTCCAGCAATAGCTTCTTCCGCAACTCACGGGTGCGTTTTTGGCGGAGATTCCTTTTCATGCGTTCCCGATCAAATCTGGCTTTGTCGCCATGACTTCCTGACATGGTTGTCCTCCTTTTGAGCCCAATACTCCGATGAAGGCTGCCATCGAACTGGTCTGCTTTATATTGTTCGGAAGTGCCCGCACCTCCGGTCAAAACCGCCCCACCGGAAGGGAGCTCTTTCCGGCAGGCTTTCCCCTATTACGCAAAGCTGGCAATAGTCGCCGTCTCGCTATCGTAATCCTGAAACACCGTTAGAAGCCTGGTGATTTCCAGAACCTCCTTGACCTTCTTTGTCAGGCACTGGAGTTTTAGCTGCCCCCCCTGATCAACAACTGTATTGTAACTGTGCACCAGCTCACCAACTCCCGAGCTGTCGATATAATTTACCTCTGCCAGATTTAGGACGACCTTTCTAGCACCGATCTTCAGGATATCGAGAACGGCATTTCGAACTGCCATCGTTCCTTGGCCCAGAGTGATCTTGCCGATGCAATCCAGAAAGTGAATATCCCCGATAGTCCGTGTATCAATCTTCACAAGAATCTCCATAATTGAGTTTGAACGAGACTCGTCGCGGCCTGAAGGCTAGAGCGAAGCCTCGCATTCCCCACGATTTCTCACTCTCCACTATATCAATATAAATTATGGATAATCGGGTGTCCGTTCGCTATTCCGATGGTTTTTTAAACGATTTTCGCCTCAGGTTGGGATGGAGAGCGCGATATTGTGCAATATCTGATCCGGTAACCCGGACAAGATCGTACATCTGATTGGCGGTCTCGCTTCTGAGATCGGCCAAAACTTTTTGATAGCAGAGATCGGGTGCTTCCTGAACCATCAACTGTCTCGTGAGAAAGACAGAGTTCAATATGGTCAATATGAGCAGCCTGACGCTCCTGTCTTCATTTTCTATTTTAAACCCGTACTCTGAATACTCCGGCCTGGAAATCTTTCCAAGATACATCAACAGAGGAAAAATCATTGGCGTCTTTCCTGTCTTAATCCAACCGAAACCCGTTCCTATTTCTCGTCTGTGACCACAATCAGCATCTCGGAATGGGGCAATAGGTGGAAGTCTTTTAATAAGCCTTACCCTATCGTCCTGGTCGATCAGATGCGCGTTGCTCTTTCGATGCTTGAGTGTATCGAGTGTCAAATAGGAAAGATGTTCCATTCCCCCCGGCATCGGTAAGCTTAACAAAAACCAACCCTCAACCTTTTCTCCTGTATCCATGCAACGCCGACAGCACGCTTGTGCACGCGGACAGCCCCCTTCCGAGAATTCTCGAAGCCTTCGCTTGTCATAAATTCTTTCTGGAATTTAGTCCCCAAGTTTTAAGCCGGCGCTTTGATTTTCTCTGTGCACGCAATTCTTATTTCGACCTGATCCAATTTATGCTCAACATCCGTTAGATCGGTCTGCATCACGGCACGCTTTTCGGCCGCAATCTCGGAACGGGCTTCGAGCCGCTTGATTCGTCGTTCCAGGGCAGCCCGATCGATTATCCAACAGAGAAAGACGAACAGCGAGGAAGTGAGCGCAGCAAAGAGCAGCAACGCATTAGCAGAGTTGTAAGCAATTCCATGCCATAGAGAGTAAAATGCGGCCGCTCCCCAAAAACATGCCAGGTAGTTTTTCCACGCAATCATACCGTCTTCCCGCATCCCTGCAACTCGCCGGATGCGATCTTTCTGCCGCAGAAGCCGCGCCATCCAACCATTTCCATCTTTCTCATCCACGACCTTAGCCGCCTCTCCTTCGCCATCTTCCGGAACGACTTTTAGGGGCCGGCCGCTCCTCGCGATCCGGTCCAATGACGGGAGAAGCTCCTTCATCGAGTTGGCCTTCTCCACATGCGACAAGATCCAACGCTCACTCCGTTCCACTTTTAATGCTATGCCTGCGGAATCCGAATATTTGGTCAATATTGCTCACATCTCTGGTTAATATTGCTCACTCTGGGAATGGAGGATGCGGAGCAAATGGCGGGAAAAGCCCTGGTTGGGAATCTCTCCACCTCCGCGGGAAAATGAAGTCCCATGATTTTTTGAATAAACGGGATCCTTAGAATCCAGATTTCGAATTGCCGTCCAGGATTATGCGCCGCTGTCCTATGCCGAGATCATCGGTATATTTCAGGTCAGTCATTCAGACCATCAACAGGCTACGGACCGAATAGAGCCCGAAAACATTTGGCAGCTCCTGGATATTAAGGCGAGCAGCGGCTGTCAGCTTCCGATATCGCCGTTATCTTAGCAGTTCGAATCCAGCCCAGTTGTTGCTGATATATGAAAACAGGTGATGTTCAATCGGATTCCATTTTGATGCTCCCGGTGGATAGTGGCACACGGTGATTTTCATGCCAGTACTGTCCAAATTGGCCCATTGGAAGCAGAGGGCTCATTGAAAGCATTCAACTTGTGGCTCATGAAGTGCCCCTGCAAGGACGAGGTTGGCACCAAGCCCCGGTAGGGGCGGAAAGAGAATAGCCAGGGATGAGCGGAGCGAATCCCTGGTTCCTATGGCGAAGAAAAGAGCCCTGGGAAGGGCAAAAGACTATATGCTATCAGGCCCTTCCAGGGCTCTTTCTATTGCCAATTCCTACCAGGGGTTCGATGCGCTCACCCCTGGCTATTATTTGCCGGGCCTCCGGCCCTTGGAAATCGAAAGCTAATTTGGACAAGAGTGATTGCATGCCTGCCAGCATTTCCGCCATTTATCCCGATAGCTTGGGGATCCGCGATCGGTTGGGCAGGCCCCGTCGACCGCACGGCGATGAATGTGCTCGAATCTCCATCCTTGATCCTGATAACTCCCCTGAGGCGGCCATCCTTTCCCAACGTCACCCGCCCGGAGCCCGACATCGGATCGAATTCCCAGGCGCCTTTCCAGGTGAATAATACACCCGATTTTGTAGGTTCGCAGTTGACGCAGGCCAGCAGCGTGAACATTCGGAGTCGGTCAGCATAGCCTGTCAGCGATATCAAGGCAGTGCCCAGGATATCAAGATCGTCATTCACCCACTGCGAGGTTTCAATGATCCGCCACCATCCCTGCTATTCGGATGGGATTTCATTTTGCATTGCTGTTTCCTTGTGGGAGCGGCGGCAAACAGTTGCCTTTCTATTTGTTGCGAAATTGCTCGTTCTGCTCCACCATGCGCACAATAACCGCAGCCAGTGTCATGTGTGTATTGCCTTTCCAATGTTCCAGTGCGCGAATACCGCGTAATTGAAGTGTGATAGTCAGGTCCCGAAAGTTGGGAGTTTCTTCTTCCGGGGCAAGCGGGAAATCCTCGACCATCGGCACATCTTCCCGATTCTTCAGTTTCCGCTCCATACTCACATGCGCGGCATGATTATAATCCTCCACCGTTCGCACTCCATCGAAATCGCGCTTGAACTCTTCTTCAGCTTCGCGCGGATCAATTACGGTAACGTCCTTGTCGAGAGTTTTCATCAAAGCGCTCATGTCGCCTTCGTCGGCGGCGAAACAGCGATTAACCAAGCGGACCCTTATTGCAACGACCTTGGGCCCCAAGCGAGGTCTAAAAAACTTCGCTCCCTCGATCGCCCGTGAGATGGAGTTTGTCTGCAGTACCATCCCACCATTATTGCGAAAGCTTATTCTGCCGAGGATAATTGGGCGTTTTTCTTTCGGCACATCATTGTAGCTGCCGGGGAATCGAAGCGATGCGGATTCCGCCTGAAACAGCCACTGCCAGCATTGTTCATGGGGCACTTCGACCATACATTTCAGGGATTGAAGTTTTTTGATTACGA
Source organism: uncultured Acidobacteriota bacterium (assembly GCA_964474425.1). GTDB lineage: Bacteria > Acidobacteriota > UBA6911 > UBA6911 > UBA6911 > UBA6911. The sequence continues at coordinate 6,386 of CAYYTC010000091.1, read as the reverse complement.
AAGAGCTATCCGGGATTGAATAATAGAGACGCACCGGCTGGAACGGTTCGTCGGTCATCGTGGCCAGCAGTTGTCTTTTGTTCGTATCTTTTGATGGCTTCATATTTTTCAACCAATTTAATATTCAGGCCGCAGCAAGAATGGGGAATCATAGGTCAGAAAAGCTGAACGGACAAGCTGAAAGACAGCGAGGATCATAGGAGCTGTTATCTGGTTTGTGTGGATGTGTATTTAAAGATTTAATCCTGTTGTAGTAATATGAGCATTCAAAATGCCGGATAAAACCATATCCATGAACTTGATACCAACCGCTTCTCGCCAACTCAGCGAGGAAGGAATCATTGTCTTCTGGCGTGATGGAATCAGTCCGGAAAGCCGCCAGGGGCTCGCTTGCATTCTGTCCATGTGTCCTAATCCGGAATGTACTTGCGAACTCGTATACATCAACGGACTCATCGTTGATGAACGAGCGGGTGAAATATGTTGGGATGACGGCGGAGTTCATGTGAAATCGCCGGAGGGTTTGGTGACAGATGATCTTATGTCGGAATGGATGCTGAGCACCGCGGTAGATCCCAATTCCGGCGAAATTGTGAACGATCCGGATTTTCCGGATGAATCCGATCCCGCCTTGATGGAATGGCTGGCTTCTGAAATAAACGGCGAACTGCTTGATGTGCTGTATCGTTTCCGAGCGCGATTAAACGGCTCAGCTGTTGAACAGCGGAGCGAAGACATTGATCTCAATTACGTGGAAGCAGGACACCTTGCCGCTTTTGGCGACCTGTTCGATGGCGTCCGCGAGGATGAATTCCTGTTAAGCGGCAGACGGTACTGGACCTGCATCTATTTTTGCCCCGACCCCAATTGTGATTGCCACGAGGCGCGAATTGTTTTCTTCGACGACGCGGATGATTCCGGCGCCGGCGTCGGTTGGGTATATCTCGATATCAGCGGACCTGTCGGCATTCATATTATAGAAATGTCCGCTGAGCGCGGCGCGCCCGAAGATTTAATCAAGGAGTTATGGAAACTGTTTGAACACCGCCATGATGCGGGATCGCTTCTACGGCGGCGCGAAGTACAATGCAAAATGGTGGGGGAAACGCTTTGGGAGTCTATCCCGATGCCAGTGCGCTCGACCCCTCAGCCTGGACGAAACGATCCCTGTCCCTGCGGATCGGGACGCAAATTCAAAAAATGCTGCATGAATAAAAATATCGGCTCGCCGGAAACCGGCGATCCTTCCGTGAACTGAGAATAATGATGAAAGTTACTGAATCCAAAGCTTGGGATGCCGCAGAGTGGGAATACAGCGCACTGCACGCGGATATTCTCGCGCCCTTTTTCAGGGAGCCCCTATCCCAGGATCAGATTGTGAGTCGATTACGGAACATAGCTCGGCACTGTCCTCAATATTATCCGGCGCATATTGAACTTGGGATTCGGCTCCTGTGCCGCAAAAGGTCGAGGAGCGCCAAGCAGATGATCGACAAGGGATTTTGCCTGATGATGGACCTTGCGGATCCCAAGCATCATGCGGAGAACATGGACGGCATCCTAGAAAATCTTGAAAAAATCTGGCGATTTGACATCAGCCGGCGCCTGCTGCTGATGCTGGCCGATCGTCAGTCTTTGGGTGCGGATTTGCTGGACTCTCTCGCTCATGCCGAAGCGCGGCTCGGAAACCTTGATGCTGCACTGCTTCATATCCAGGAAGCAATAAAATTGGCACCGAAAGATTATGGGTTTTGGGCGAATAAAGGCTGGTATCACTTGATGAGAGGGGATTTGGACGACGCGAACGTTGCCCTTAAGAAAGCGCTCCTCATTAAACCGAAGGATCCGGTGGCGTCCGGCAACTTGACGATTCTTCAATACCTCCGCAAGCATGGAGGCACGTATTGGAATTATCTTGAACGCCCTTTGGATCGTGCGGAGATCGAGAGATTGATCGATCAGGAGGACGATCAGGCAACGGAGCTTTGTGAAGACTTCAATGCCTGCCGAATCGAAGCATTCGCCCAGGCCGCGCTTCATAAAGGAGGCAAGGATCTATCACGGCTTTCGGATCTGTTGACGACTCTGCGCACGTTTTTCAATTTCGTATCAGAGATCGATTCCAGCGCGTATTTCCTGAATGAGGACATCGCAGTCATGTCCGAGAATTACCGGCCAATCATGCATAAATTCATCTTCAAGCATGGCGATGTGGATCGCGAAATGATGGAAGAGGTGTGGGAATCTCTGCAAAGCTATTATGGTTTTCTTGCCGACCGGAGAATAGTGGATACTGCGGACTTCGAGATTTTGCAGAAAACAATCCGGGAAACAAAGGACGAGTTTCTGGATAAAATGGGAAAATATAACGCAATAAGGCACGACGGCTCCCTGAGCGAAAAAAAGAAAGAGCAAATAAGGCATAAGCTTTTTGGCAATGACCACTGCCTGCCGCACTTCTAACCTGAAATCTCCTCCAGATCTTCGTATCCATCAATCATTGAGAAGATCAAACCACTCGTTCTCTTCGCAATCTCCCGCTTCGCCAGCAGCAGATAGCCTGCTGCGCGAACCTGGTGTCAATCCGAACTAGGCAAAAAGAGACCGGACGTTTTTCAGCGCCTGATTGGCGACTATCAGATATGGATTCAGAACGGGAAGCCCATTCGGTGACTTGACCAGTATGCCGGTCTTTCTCACCTGCTCGGTGGCCTCCAGATATTCCTACCACGGCTAGCACAGCATCGAAAGTGCCCTGTCGTCGAGTTCCGTCATCAGTTCGATCCGGGCGAGTTTCTTCGCTGTTTCTCTAAACTGTTTTTATGTCTCCCCCTGCAGGAATTTGGGGCAGGGAGGAATTGTGATGCGCGGCTTCGAAAATTGGGATCGCGTCCTGTTTCACACGGACGAAGCGATGAGCTGGGAAACGGTCCGAAATCTTAACCGGATGCCCCCTCTCGTTCTGATCATTCGCAATTTGTGTATTCAGGGCGGAGCTTCCAGCTCAATCATGCTCAATCTGGAAGAGATAACAAACATACTCGAGGAAACGCTTTCCAAATTTCCATGCTGAGGGTAATCGGGATCCCGCCCATAGAGAGTACCCTATGAAATTATTTGTCCCAGGTATCCGTTGCGTTGGGAAGACGTCCATGGAGGTGGTCCGATGAAACGACAAAAAGTTATTCCATCCTGCTCCGGTTCGTCGAACATCGACGAGGCCCTGGCCTCTCTTGATGCAGAGGATCTGCGCCATTTGATCCGCGACATCATTCCCCGTCTTGACGATAAAACGCTTGCCCGGCTTAACAATGCGATTATCGAACGGGCTGCCGCGGGCAAGACGGGGTGGAAGCCTGCCGGTCCGACCGATGAAGCCGTCGCGGAGGCGCTGGCTTTTGCAAAAGCCGCCAAACGGGTTGGCTCCGCCGATCCCTCAGAGGTGGACAATTATCTCCGGCAAGGCAGCAATGCTTTTCTCCGCAGAGATTATCACGCCGCATCCCAGATATTTCACGCGCTGCTGCTTCCCCTTTCCGAGGGAGAGATCGATCTTGGCCAGGACGAAATGTTCGAAGAGATGCTCGGAATGGACGCATCCGATTGCGCCGCGCAATATGTCGTTGCTGTGTACATGACTTCACCACTGGAGCAACGCGCCGATGCCGTTTACAGAGCCATCGAAGATATGAGGGAAGCCGGCAGCTTCTGGGAGCCCCTTCGAGAGATGGAGCGCGTAGCGGGCGAGGCGCTTCTTCGGGGCTCTGACCGCCAATCCCAAGTTCGGAGCGCTCATGGGCGAAATTGACGAAACACGGCGCCGGCGCGATGAGGAGCGCAAGACAAGCGCCAGGGTCGCATGGCGCCTGCTTGAGCGCATGGAATCGCCCAGCTTTGCCACGGAGCGCGCAGCCGAGATCTATCGCCTGCTGCGCCCTGGGAAGGCGGCCGGCAAAGCGCATTCGCGGTAATCGAAGCAACTATGACGGGAGGATCACGATGCGGCTATATCGCGGATTGAAACAGCCTTACAAGCCGGAGAAGTGCGCGGCACGAATCTCCGCGCCGGCTCAACTCCAGGGGACAAATTTCACGAACTGCCCATATAGGGCGCTTCTTTACGCGCATAGCCCGCGCGGAGTCGTCCTGGTTCTGGATGTGGGTCCCGACGACCCGGTTCGCGTGGTGGCTATCAGCCTGCCTGCAGTAATGAGTGGCGGGCAGGAATCTGCCGGAAGCCACAGATCAAATGCGGCCGCTGTGAGCACCGCCAGTTTGTTTCATTATCAGAATCTGTGATCCAAAAACATCTGATGGGAAGAGATCCCGCTGATCGAGAAGGCAAGGACTTCACGATCGGCATCTATCCCATTCTCCTGGATGAAACATGCTCTGGTTCCTGGCAGTGGATTTTGACAGGTCCACCTGGCAAAAGGACGCTCAAGCCTTCCGGGAAACTTGCGCATTGCACGGTGTTCCTGCATGCCTGGAAAGATCGCGCTCCGGAAACGGCGCACACATCTGGGTTTTCTTTTCGGAGCAGGTCCCGGCCAGATTGGCGCGCAGTCTTGGATCTCTCCTGCTAACCGAGACCATGGAACGGAGACCAGAGATCAGCCTGACATCGTACGATCGGTTCTTTCCTAACCAGGATACGATGCCGGAAAGAGGATTCGGGAATCTGATCGCCCTGCCCCTCCAACGCAAGGCGAGAACTAAAGGTAACACGGTGTTTCTTGACGAGAATCTCATTCCCTACCCTGATCAATGGTCTTATTTGAGTTCGGTAAACCGGGTTGCGCTTATCGATCTTGAGCAGCTTGTCCGCACGCTATCTGTTTCACGTCAAGAATTGGGGCCTCATTCCTCTTTTGCGGAGCTGAAGGATGAGGCTCCGTGGGAAAAGAAGAGTTTCCGCGACTGGAAAGAATTGAAAATAGAAGGTCCATTGCCTGACAACGTTGATTTGGTTCTGGCCGACCGATTGTACATTCCCAAACAGGGGCTTACGCCGACCTTGCATAACCGACTCATACGTCTGGCCGCATTCCCAAACCCGGAATTTCAGCGGGCTCAGGCAATGCGGTTATCGACCTATGGGAAACCGAGGATAATCTGCTGTGCTGAAGAGTTACCCGATTATATAGCCCTGCCTCGCGGTTGTCTGGAAGAGCTGCGGGAAATTCTGCAGAGCTTGGGAGTTGCGACAGATCTTGATGATAAGCGCAACCAAGGCAAGAGCGTCGAGGCTCAATTTCATGGGAATCTCAGTGAATTGCAGACGAGCGCTGCAGAGGCGCTTCTGAAACATGAGACTGGTGTGTTGGTGGCTCCAACTGCATTTGGGAAAACGGTCATTGGAGCCTGGCTCGTTGGCCAAAGGAAGGCAAATACACTTGTGCTTGTCCATAGGCGTCAATTGATGGATCAATGGATTAGGCGTCTGAATGAATTTCTAAAACTGCAGCCAGGGACAATCGGGCATATCGGGGCCGGCAAGAAATCGGTAACAGGATTAATTGATGTTGCCATCCTGCAAAGCTTGATTCGGGAGGCTGGAAATTGGATTTTTGTAAGTTGTTGATTCTTAATGCCGGGGATGGGAATCGAACCCACACGCCCCTTGCGGGGCCCAGGATTTTAAGTCCGAACTGCCACTCCCCCAAAATGCTGTAAATGCTTGATTTATCAAATAGATTCCCGATACACAAAGTTGGGTGGAGTAGGGTGAAATAGGGGAGTTTTTGGCTGCCATGGGCAAAGTCACGGGCACGGTCAACACCCCCCCCAGGGAGGTTCGAGCCCTTGCCAGGGTAGGGCCCGATTCCAGGGACCCAATCAACATATGCACAACCGCAATTTTTTCAGCCCATATTCCACGATTCTTCTATCACATAACCCATAGATCCATTGGCGGTCGAGCTAATGAGTCGGGGCATTTAGGTAGATATTGCTGTGGGCGGATAGGTGGGCTTTAAGTTAAAACGGCAGCCAATGCATCCTAGCGCGGCCCGGGGCCGCAACCATATACTCGACACTGGCGATGGCCGCGCGCTTTCAGCTGTCAGCTTTCAGCGCTCAGCCTCCAAATATAAGCGCCAAAGTGCTTGATTCTAAAAGGGAAGAAAAGCATCTTTGCAAAACGAAAAGAAGTCATAGATATAGACTCTATCCATTCCAGGCAGGGGGCGGACTGTAAGCCGTTCCCGCAAAATCAATGTGCAATGCGGGGTAGCGGGCTCAAAATCACGCCGGAGATATTTACGGCTTCACGAGCTTACCCACTATCTGTTCCAGCGCCGCGAGGCGGGCGTCGAGACTGGAGATCTCCGCGTCTTTGTGGGCGATGGTTTTTGCCTGTTGAACCGTGTAGAGCGTCAACTCCT
>CAYYTC010000090.1:0-18200 GCA_964474425.1 uncultured Acidobacteriota bacterium | reverse complement strand
GGTTAGTGGTTAGTGGTTAGTGGTTAGTGGTTAGTGGTTAGCGGTTAGTGGTTAGCGGTTAGTGGTTAACAAGATGGCTACCTATAATTTATTTTCTAACTGCTAACCGCTAACCACTAACCACTAACCGCTAAAAGAGGACAAGGATGGTTACACGGGCGCTGCTGACGGATCTGTATGAGTTGACGATGGCTGCCGGTTATCTGGAGCAGGGGAAGGCTTCAGACACTGCGGCCTTTGACCTTTATTACCGGCACAATCCCTTCAATGGAGGCTTCGGCATCGCTGCGGGCCTCGAAGATGCGGTTCGCGCCGTCCTGGATGCAAGCTTCAGCGAAGAGGATATCTGTTTTCTGCGCTCGCTCAAGTCTGCATCCGGCTCGCCCACGTTCACGGAAAGGTTTCTGAACTACCTGTCCCTTTACAGATTCGGCGGCAGCATACGGGCGATACCCGAGGGGACGGTGGTTTTTCCCAATGAGCCCCTATTGCAGGTCAGCGGACACCTCATCGATTGCCAGCTGGTGGAGACAATCCTGCTATGCCACATCAATTTTCAAACGCTGGTGGCCACCAAAGCCTCCCGAATCTGGGAGGCGGCCAATCACGGCGCTGTCATTGAATTCGGCTTGCGTCGCGCCCAGGGGCCGGATGGAGCCTTGAGCGCCTGCAGGGCTGCATTTATCGGGGGAGCCGACGGCACATCGAACGTATTGGGGTCCGCAACGCTGAACATGCCGGCCAAAGGCACCCATGCACACAGCTGGATCCAGTCCTACAGCTCCGAGATCGAATCTTTTCGCGCCTATGCGAGATCATTTCCGGACGAATGCATTCTGCTCGTGGACACCTACGACACTCTCAAAAGCGGCGTCCCCAACGCCATACGGGTCGGCAGAGAACTCGAGCAGCAGGGGCACAAGCTGGTCGGCATACGCATCGACAGCGGGGATCTGGCTTTCCTGAGCCAGAAGGCCCGGGAGATGCTCGACCGGGAGGGTCTGCATTACGTCAAAATCGTGGCCTCCAACGAACTCGACGAATACATCATATCCGATATTATCTCACAAGGCGGCAAGGTAGACATCTGGGGAGTCGGCACGAACCTGGTGACCGGATCGGGCGCCGGCGGCGGAGCCCTGGGCGGGATCTATAAAATGGTGGAGCACAACGGACGGCCGAAGATTAAACTGAGCGCCAACCCTGAAAAGATGACCAATCCTGGAAACAAGAAAATCATCCGGTTTTACAACGGCGACGGATTGATGGACGCGGATGCCCTGGCCGATGAATCCGAGGATCTGAACGCCCGCGAGATTCTCATCGTGGATCCCAACAATCCCTTGCGCCGCAAAAGGCTCAATTCCGGAACTCGGGCCGAACTGCTGAGAGCGGTTGTGGAACGCGGGAAAATCGTCTATGACTTCCCGTCGATCGAGCGGATCCGCAGCCATCGAAAAGAACAGCTCGCACAGCTACACGAAAGCTACAAAAGGCTGCACAATCCCCACGAATACAAGGTAGGTTTGTCGCACAAACTGTGGCAGATGAAGGAGCAGATGCTGAACCAGGAAACGGTTTGATGAATTCGAGGTTTGGCCCGAAGAAGTTCCGAGGCTCCATGCCTCCTCGAACGCGGTTGGCCGTGCTGAAGGATTCAGCGCGGTTTCATGCGCTCCGGCGGAAAAATTATCTGCGGGCGAACTATCGATCGGGAGTCTTTTCCCGGATTTTGCCGGTCATGGGGACGAACCGGACGGGGATAGTGGAACGGCGGGCAACGCCGGATTTTTGCTTCTCGAATATCACCAGATCCTGCTCCAGAAAACCGACGGGGACAATCATGCGGCCCCCCACCTTGAGCTGATCGATCAGGGGCTGAGGGACAGTTTCGGGCGCCGCCGTAACAATAATCCGGTCAAACGGCGCCTGCTCGGGCCATCCCATATACCCGTCGCCCGTCCGTATATGAATGTTCCGGTAGCCCAGCCCGGTCAAAACCGCGTCCGCATATTCGCTCAGTTCGGGAAGGATTTCGACGGAATAGACTTCGGGGACTATTTCCGCGAGGACCGCCGCCTGGTAACCCGAGCCGGTGCCTATTTCCAGGACGCGCTCCGTCCCGCTCAGCTCGAGCGCCTGGGTCATATACGCGACAATGTAAGGCTGCGAGATAGTCTGTCCCAGTTTTAGCGGGAGTGCGTTGTCGCTATATGCGGAATCCCTGAATTCAGGGGGAACGAATTCATGCCGGGGCACCTTGAGCATGGCCGCAAGCACGCGGGCATCCGTGATATCGCGTGCCTGAAGCTGCTCGCGGACCATGCGCTCGCGGAGGCTGCCGAAATCGGCGGCCCGGGGCGCGGAAGCTTCGGGCGGCCCTTTTGGGACTACCGGGTGCCAGTTCGTGGAGCATCCTCCCAGAATCATGAAAAAACAAAAACATGGATGAGCCAGGAGAGCAGTCAACAATCTGCCAAGGCTAAGCCCCATGTCGCACCTTGACCTCCTTTAAGTGTAGCGCTCCGTCAATCACGATTTCAACCCAACCCGACGCACAGAGCCTCACGTCCCGTGCAAGCCGGATCCGGAAGCCGGGCGATCCCTATAAGGAAAGCGCATTGGGGCTGGATACCCCGAACCGTCTTGCCGTGGATTGATGGAATTATAGCATCCGGCAGGGCCCGGCCAACACCCCGAAAAGGCTCGCTCACCGGGACCGCGCCGCCGGCGATTTCACACCGATTTACCCCGGTGGTACACTTAAAAGGATCGGCGGAGGAGTCGATGATCTTTTCTATGGATGTCTGGCTGCTGCCGGCCATTGCGGCAAGTTCCGCGTCCTACCTTGTCTGCCTGGCCTGGGAGCGCTTCAAGAGCAAAACCGCACCGGACGGAGCGGTGGCCGCTTTTCTCGCAGCCCTGAGTTTCCTCATGGGCGCCATCTGTGCCTATTACCGCTATCGCATGTATGCGCCGACGCTCGAGGGCAATGTGATCGTGATGTTTGTGGCCGGCGCCATAACCACCTATTTCTGGCTGCTTTTGCGAAGGTATTTGCCCGGTTACAGGGGCCGGGAATGACGCTCTTTTCCAGGGTATGTATGTGGCGCGCGGGGCGCTGCCGGTTCAGGCGGTCCCCTCACCCGTGTTTATCCAACCGAGCGCTTCTCCGCCTGGCCTTGACGTCCCGCGCATACAGAAAGGAGAGGAAGACTGATTTCCCCTCCAGAAGCATTTATGTGCGATGCTTCACTTCATATCGGCCGGCGTCGGCGAACGTTTAGCGGCTTTTTATGCGAAGTATTTTGCGGTTTGCATACTATAATATGGGATTGTTTTCATGCTGTATGTATAAAGAGTGCTTTTGCAGGAACGTGCCCCGTGCACAGGAAAGGATATATTTCAATGCCCAGTGATCGTTATAGAATATTGGAATTGGCCCTGGAATCCCTGGAAATCAGGAAAAAGCAGATCGACGCGGAGATCGCGGAAATAAACCGTGAGCTTCGCGGAAAACCCGCCAGGAAAGCGCCGCTCGTGGCCCGGGCCGCGGGGAATCAGGCGCCTGCGGCAAAAAAACAGGCCCGCTTTTCGAAAGAAGAACGGATGCGGCGATCGCAGAGGATGAAAGCCTATTGGGACAACTGGCGCAAGAAAAAATCCCGCGAAAAATAGCTCATACTGGATCCGGGGGCCGGGCGAGGCTACGCGGCTTCCGGGTCTTTTCCTGAAACAGTTATTACACCGGGATGAGGCACCGTACTGAGGTTTCTACATGTCCTTCACAAAAAGACAGCTGCTGCCGGGAGAAAAGCTTGTAGTCCTTGCGCACCAGCATCCGCTGGTGTTGTTCTGGGCGGTTTTGCTGAACCTTATGGCGCTGGCGATTCTTATCGCGCTGGCGGTTATGTTCCAGCCATGGGTTTTAGCCCTTTACATCGTGCCTCTGGTGTATTTTCTCTGGGAGTTTATGACCTGGCGCCGGAGGGAGTATATCCTGACGAGCCGGCGTGTGGTCAAGCAGGAGGGTGTGTTCAGCATCTCCTCATTTGACGCGACCCTGGACAAGATAAACAACGTGTTCCATCGGCAAAGCTTCATGGGCAGGCTGTTGAAGTACGGGGATGTCGGACTGGAAACGGCGAGTGAAAAGGGAACGACGGTATTTAATTTCCTTTCCGGCCCCATCGAATTTAAAAACAGTATTGTGCGCCAGAGGGAACTGTATCAGACCGAGGCTGCTCCCGTGTATACAGCTCCGCCGGCCAATATACCCCAGCTACTGGAGGACCTGGCCGCGCTGCGGGACCGAAACATCATCACCTCCGCTGAATTCGAGGAGAAGAAAAAAGCTCTTCTCGAAAAGCTCTGACCCCGCAGGAAGCCTGCGCGGCCGGTATGGGCGGCGCCCGGGCAACCTCCCGTGGCGATCCGGTTGGGAGGGCCGCCGGCTCCGCCGGCGCAGCGGTATCGGTTGGACCGACGCCGACGCCTGCCTTGGCTCCGGCATTCCGAACGGGACCCGGAGCGGAAATATTGGATATGCGAATGTTGACCCGCAAACGGCAGGGCAGAGCCGCAGAATTCCCTGAGTTTTCATCGCGCGCTGCGTGTTTCCCTGAACACATCGGGCAGGTACTCTGATGGGCATGCTCGGATGGCGAGGCTGGAGAACGCGCTCAACAGTTGCCGCACTGGGAGTCCTCTTTCTTATCGTGGCGGCGGGAACGGCCTGGATCGAACACCACACCTCCCGTTACGACGCCCTTATCCGGCGGGCGGCCGCGCGCAACGGAGTGGACTTCTACCTGGTGAAAGCGCTGATCTTCGAGGAGAGCTGGTTCCGGCCCGATATCAGAGGATCGGCCGGGGAACAGGGACTCATGCAGATAACGGCGGCGGCCGCTGCCGATTATACCGCCACGAAGGGCTTCCCCGCATTCGAGCAGGCGCGCCTCCTGGAACCCGAACTCAATGTTGAGATCGGATGCTGGTATCTCCGGAAATCCCTGGATCATTACCGGGACTCGCCGCAGCCGGCGCTTTTCGCACTGTTGCGCTATAACGCCGGCGAATCGCGGGCGGACAACTGGCTGCGAAAATCCCTCTCCGCGTCCCCGCCCGAAGGAGTGTCCCCGGAACGCCACTACCTCTCTTTCGTGGACTTCCCGAAAACCCGCGCATACGCCCGGCGCATCCTGAAGCGGTCGCAGACGCGCAATTTCTGGTATTGACAGCAGTTATACTCACGTTTAGTATAAGAGGGTTGGCCGGCGGGGGCGGGCCAGTTTTTTTGCGCCCCCATATGCTCATTATGAGTATAATGAGGGGAGGGGGACCATTTAGTGAATCATACTCCGAAAGGCACCGGGGAGGCGCCTGCCGGCGCTCCGGAAACCGTTGAAGAAACAGCGTCCATCGGCACTCGCCTGCGGAACGTCATCCCGGAAAGCGAGTGGGCAGCCCACGCTCCGTATCTGGCCGCTATACGAAAACTCAAGGCCGCGCGCAGGGCGGTAATACTGGCCCACACCTACCAGACCCCGGAAATTTACCATGGAATCGCGGACCTGACCGGCGACTCTCTTGCCCTGGCGCGCGAGGCTGCGAAAACCGATGCGGACGTGATCGTGATGTGCGGAGTGCACTTCATGGCGGAGACCGCCAAACTGCTGAATCCGTCCAAAATAGTGCTGATCCCCGACCTGGAAGCCGGGTGCTCGCTGGCGTCCTCCGTCACGGCCGAGGACGTGCGGCTCCTTCGCCGTCAATACCCCGGAGTTCCGGTCGTGACCTATATCAACACGTCTGCGGCCGTCAAGGCCGAATCCGACATCTGCTGCACATCCGCGAATGCGGTCGAGGTTGTCGAATCCCTGGGCTCGGACCGGGTCATTTTCCTGCCCGACGAGTACCTGGGGCGGTATGTCGCCGGGAAGACCGGGGTGGAAATCATCCTCTGGAAGGGCCACTGCGAGGTCCATGAAAAGTTCACGGCGGCGGAGCTCCGGGCCTATCGGAGCAAATTCAGCGGCCTATTCATTCTCGCGCATCCCGAGTGCCCACCGGATGTGCTGGCGGAAGCCGATTTTGTGGGATCCACGGCCGGCATGAGCCGGGAAATCGGTCGCAGCAAACCGCAGCGGGTTTTGATGGTCACCGAATGCTCCATGAGCGATAATGTCGCCGTGGAATTTCCTGAGATTGAATTTGTTCGTCCCTGCAACCATTGCCCGCACATGAAGCGGATCACGTTGCCCAAAATCCTCGATTCGCTGCAGAACCTCAAATATGTCGTGGATGTGGATCCTCGTGTTGCTGAGCGTGCGCAGCTTGCCGTGCGGCGAATGCTCGATCCGGCGCCGCAACCTCTTCGAAAAAATGCCCAATAACAACAAAAACAACAAAATCGAACCGCTTCTGCCCCTCTACCCGCTGCTTTACGACGAATCCGTGCGCCGCGCCCTCCTGGAGGACCTGGGCGGCGCCGGGGACACGACCACGGACGCAATCGTCCTTCCCGAGGATACCGCCGCCGCGATGATCGTGGCGCGCGAGCCGGGCCGTATTGCGGGAGTGGAGGTGGCCGGCCGCGCTTTTCATTGCCTCGATCCCGCCCTGAGTTACGAAATACGCCTTGCCGACGGTGAGGATGCGGGAGCGGGAGACATAATTGCCGTCATTCAGGGCGCCGCCCGCCCCATTCTTTCCGCCGAACGAACCGCTTTGAATTTTCTTATGCATCTTTCGGGCATAGCCACTGCGACGCGCGATATTGTCGCCCTGGCGTCTCCCTACCCTGCCCGCGTGGTTTGCACGCGCAAAACGACCCCGGGCCTACGGTTCCTCGAGAAATACGCCGTACGGGCAGGCGGCGGCTCGAATCACCGTTTCGGACTGGACGACGCCATTCTGATCAAGGACAACCATCTGCTGGCCGCAGGCGGAGTGGTGGAATCCATTCAGAGGGTTCGCCGCCGCGCCGGCCACATGGTAAAGGTCGAAGTGGAAGTCGATACCCTGGAACAGCTCGATGCAGCTCTGAAAGAGGGGGTCGACGCAGTGCTCCTCGACAACATGCCGGTTGAAATCATGGCCGAGGCAGTGCGGCTGACCCGAAAAAGGGCCCTCACAGAGGCCTCCGGGGGCGTTACGGCTGAGACTGTAACCGCCATCGCCGCCACGGGAGTCGACCTGATTTCCATCGGGTGGATAACGCACAGCGCCCCGGTAATGGACATATCGCTGGATTTTGCCCTGAAAATCTGACCGGATTTCGCGGTTATTGGCAGCACGGCGTCCCGGGGCGTGTTCCCTTGAGCCCCGATCCATGCAACCGGAAACGCGCCGCCGGCAGGGGATCTTCTTCCGGATGCCTTCGAGAAAGATTCCTGCCGGTGTTCCGGCTTTGGCTGCGGAAGCAACGGATTTTCTGAACCCGCAACAAACACATCCCGTTCTGCGCCTTCCTGCAAACGAATTTCGATTTTGCAGATGTGCTTACCGTAATGTTATAAATTAGGATTGAAAATTTTTTTATACGGAGCATCTTTGAATCAGGAAGAATCCATGGAGCGAGCGCGTTCGGGAATTGAGAGGAGGACTCAGTACCGGCGACCCGGTGAAAGGCCCTTCACCGCCGAAGAGCGCGATAATGTCACAATACTTGTTGGCGGCCTCACCCGGAAGCACGAAGAGTTCATCCGGGCTGTTTTCCAGGGAAGCGGATACCGCTGCGAGCTTCTTCCCGTCCCCGATCAGACGGCATTTCATCTCGGCAAGGAATTCGGCAACAACGGGCAATGCAGCCCGGCCTACTTCACGTCGGGAGCCTTGATCCAATATCTCAGAGGCCTGGAAGCCGACGGGCTTTCGCGGCAGGAAATAGTCGACAATTATCTCTACTTCACGGCCGGTTCCTGTGGTCCGTGCAGGTTCGGCATGTACGCCGCCGAATACCGGCTGGCCCTGCAGAACGCCGGCTACGACGGTTTTCGCGTTCTGCGGTTTCAGCAGGATGAGGGCATCCGGCAGAAGACGGAAGCCCCGGGCCTGAAGTACACCATCGATTTCGGACTGGGGATGCTCAAGGTCCTTTTCCTGGGCGATGTTCTCAACGATTTGACCTATGGGATACGGGCCTACGAGGTCAATCCCGGCGAGACCGACCGGGTCATGGATCTCTGCGTTCGGGACATCTGCGACCACCTGCGCGAATACAAGGCTCCCGAACTTTCTGCCGTCACACCCCCGTGGGTTACGGGTCAGCTGGCCGAGAGGAATTTTCTGCGGGGCTTGCTCAGCTTCCTTTACAAAATGAGGCTGCACTTGCGCGGCAGCGAGCTTCTGGCAGTTCTGGAAAGATGCCGCAAGCGCATCGACGGCATAGAGGTGGACCGCCTGAAACTGAAGCCATCGGTAAAAATTATCGGCGAATTCTGGGCCCAGACCACGGAAAGCGGCGGGAACTACCGCATGTTCGATTTCCTGGAGCGCGAGGGGGCGCAGGTCCAGCCCGAGGCCATAGGGACCTGGATCTCTTACCTTCTGGCGCATGCGCGCATGCAGATATACCCGCGGCGCGGGATGGACTCGCAATGCAGGGAGCCTGCGCGCTGGGACGTCCGTCAGCGCTGGCGCAACGAGCTTGCTTTTCAAAAAAAGCGCGCGCTGCTCCTGCTGGGCGAACGCCTGTACTCCGGCTTGTACTACCAGGTCATAAAATCGCTCGGGGAAACAGGACACAGGCTGGTGCCGCAGGAGAAGCTTGCCCGGCTGGCGAATCCCTTCTACAAGCCGCTGGCACGCGGCGGCGAAGGCTATCTCGAGGTCGGCAAAAACATCTATTACCATACGAACAAGCTTTGCCACATGGTGCTGAGCCTGAAGCCCTTCGGATGCCTTCCCTCCTCCCAGTCCGACGGGATCCAGTCCGCCGTCATCAGCAGGTTCAAGGATATGATCTACCTCCCGATCGAGACTTCCGGCGAAGGGGAGATCAACGCCCTG
The DNA here is from genome assembly GCA_964474425.1 of uncultured Acidobacteriota bacterium. GTDB lineage: Bacteria > Acidobacteriota > UBA6911 > UBA6911 > UBA6911 > UBA6911. The sequence continues at coordinate 9,188 of CAYYTC010000090.1, read as the reverse complement.
AGCCGTGTTCAGATGGCGCTGGGAGAAGCCAAAGCGAAGGCAAAAGCAGAATTCCAGGAAGCACTGGCAAGCACGGGAAGATCGCTGGGAGATATCCGAGCTTTTGCCGCCCGTAATTCCGACCTGAGCAGACCGCTGTATCGGGTCCCGCATCGCCCGGGGGTAGCCGGAGTCGCGGCCAACTTCGTCCTTCATGTCAACGACTTGATGGCCGGGCGCAGAGTTTTCGAATCATAGTTTTGGATGCGAGATTCGAAATTCGAGATTCGAAATTAGCGAACAAATACGGGTCAAACCTCAATTTCGAATCTGCGGTTTCGAACCTCAAATCCAGGGATTGGTGAAATTCGTGACTGCACCCAAATTTCGTGTAGGCATTGATGTAGGCTCCACAACGGTCAAGGCCGTCGTCTCGGATGCGGAAACAGATGCCGTGCTGTGGAAAGAGTACCGCCGTCATGACACCCGTCAGATCGAGGTGCTGCTTGATTTTCTACGGCGCATGGAGCGCGAAACCGGAATGGCGCCGGACAACTGCCGGGTTTTCATGACCGGGTCCGGAGGAATTACGCTGGCGGATCTGATCGGTGCGAAGTATGTCCAGGAAGTCCTCGCGGCATCTCTCATGGTGGAAAGGCGCTGCCCGGAAGCCGCTTCCTTCGTCGAAATCGGCGGGCAGGACGCAAAGATCGTAATCCTGCAAAAGGATCCTGAAACCGGCCGCATCAAGAAATTCCCCTCGATGAACGACAAGTGCGCCGGCGGCACGGGAGCGGTGATCGACAAGATAAGCAAGAAGCTCGGGATCCCTCTCCAGGAGATTTGCCGGCTTCGCTACGACGGCATCCGTCTGCATTCGGTGGCGGGCAAATGCGGAGTGTTCGCCGAAACCGACATCAACAGCCTGCAGAAACAGGGCATTCCGGCCGACGAATGCATGGCTTCCCTGTTCGAAGCTTTCGTCCTTCAGAATCTCAAGGTCCTGGCCCGCGGTCACACGTTGCTTCCGCACGTCCTGCTTTTGGGCGGCCCCAATGCCTTCATCCCGGGGATGCGCGAAGCATGGCAGCGCAACATAGCGTTGATGTGGTCCGAACGGGGCGTACAGGTTCCCGAAGGCAAAACGCCGGCGGATCTGATTTACGCGCCGCCGGATGCCGAGTACTTCAGCGCCATGGGCGCCGCGGAGTTCGGCAAGGATGAAGATGCCGCCGTCGGCGTGTACCGCGGATTTTCACAGCTTGAAAACCTGTACCTGGGCCGCGCGGAAGGCCGCAGCAAAGGCGGGCAAGGCGTGCCCGCGCTTGCAGGGTCCCCGGAAGAGGTGGAAACCTTCCTAAAAAACTATGCGCCTCCGCCCTTCGTGCCGCCCAAATTCAACCCGGGAGATACGGCGCGGGGCTTCATCGGAGTGGACGGCGGGTCCACGTCCACCAAAGCGGTGCTGCTGTCCCTGGAAGGCGAAGTCCTGGCCAGGGCGTATCAGCTGTCCAAGGGAAACCCCATTGAGGACACCATCGAGATCCTCGAGAAGCTGCGCGGACAGGTTGAGATGCAGGGCGCCCGGATCGAGGTGCTGGGCGCTGCCACTACGGGCTATGCCAAAGATACGCTGCGGGACGTCGTCTGCGCGGATGTCGCCCTCGTCGAAACGGTCGCGCACACAAAATCCGCTTTGCACTATTACGACACTCCGGACGCCATCGTGGACGTGGGCGGTCAGGACATCAAGCTGATGATCCTGAAGGACGGCCGCGTCAAAGACTTCAAGCTCAACACCCAATGCTCGGCCGGAAACGGCTATTTTCTGCAGGCGATCTCCGAGGGATTCGGATTCAAGGTGGAGCAGTTCGCCGATGTCGCATTCACCGCCCGTGAGATGCCCGTTTTCCCTTTCGGATGCGCGGTGTTTCTGCAGGCGGACATCGCCAGTTTCCAGGGCCAGGGTTGGAAGCCGAACGAAATCCTGGCCGGCCTTGCGGCCGTGCTGCCCAAGAATGTCTGGCTCTATATCGCCAAAATTCCCAACCTGCCGGAGCTGGGGACGCGATTCATTCTGCAGGGAGGCACGCAAAACAACCTCGCCGCAGTCAAAGCCCAGGTGGATTTTATCAAGCAGCGCTTCGCCGGCTCAGGCAAAACGCCCGAGATCATCGTCCACAAGCATGCCGGGGAAGCCGGAGCCATTGGCGCCGCTTTTGAAGCCATGACACTGTGGCAGCAGGGCAGGAAGACCACTTTCATAGGCCTGGATGCGGTCCGGAACATCCGATACAAGACGACCGTCGGGGAGGAGACGCGCTGCCGTTTCTGCAAGAACCATTGCCTCCGTACGTTCATCGATATCGATACGGACGGCGACCGGAGCGGCGTCGCAGCCCGCTCCGGCAACGGACACAGGCGGCTCATTATCGCCACCTGCGAAAAGGGCGCCGTGGAAGACCTGGGAGCCATGAAGGCCATTCAGTCCGGCCTGGACGCGGCCAGGGAGGCGAACCCGAACCTTCTGGAATATGCGGGGCGGGAAGTCTGGAAAGTGCGCGCCCCGCAGAAATCTCAAGGTGCCGGGAAATGGGGATTGCGAAAGCGGCGGCTGATGGAGAAGCGCGAGCGGTTCCGCCTAGGCATCCCGCGAGTGCTCGGAATGTACTCCTTTGCACCGCTGTTCAACGGCTATTTCGAAACCCTCGGCATCCAGCCGGCGAATATCGTGTACTCGGATTTCACCGGCGAAGAAATGTTCCGGGCGGGATCCAAGCGCGGCTCCATCGATCCGTGTTACCCTTCAAAACTTGCCCTGGCGCACATACACAACCTTTTATTCGAAAAGCACAAGCGCAAACCCATCGACTGCATTTTCTTCCCGATGTTCGACGTCCTGCGCTCCCCCCTGGTCAATATCCGGGCCAGCAACGCGTGTCCCACAACAGCGCTGACTCCGGAAGTCGTTCGCGCCGCCTTCACCAAGGAGACCGACCTTTTCGCGCAAAACGGCGTCCTCTATCTGGACCCGCTGCTGGATCTTTCAAAGCCGGACCTGTTCGCCCGGCAGATGTTCGCCGAATGGGCATCCATCCTGAGGATTTCCAAGCCGGAGAATGCCGGCGCCGTCCGCGCCGGCTACGAGGCTCTCGATTGCTATGAATCGGAAATACGGCGAAAGGCGCGCGAGATCATCGATCGCCTGGAGAAGGAGGGAGGAGTAGGGATCGTTCTTCTGGGACGCCCCTATCACCATGATCCCGGCGTCAACCAGGGCATACCGGAGGAGCTTCAGAAACGCGGCTATCCGGTCTTTTCACAGGCGACACTCCCGCTGGACCGGGACCTGCTCGAGCGCCTTTTCGGAGCGGAGGTCCGCGAGGGGATTATCGCTCATGCGCTGGACGTGAGCGATGTATGGAAGCACACTTTTTCCGCCAACAGCGCCAACAAGCTTTGGGCGGCGAAGTTTACGGCACGTCACCCCAACCTCATTGCCGTCGAGCTATCCAATTTCAAATGCGGTCACGACGCCCCCATTTATTCGACCATAGAGAAGATTATCGAGACATCCGGCACTCCCTATTTCGCCTTCAAGGACATCGACGAAAACAAACCGACCGGCTCCATTAAGCTTCGCGTCGAAACGATCGACTATTTCCTGAAAAGATACCGGAAGGAGTTGGAGGAAGCCAATCGGGCAGCCCCGTCCAATGGGCGGGAGAATGAAGCCTGAAGCCTCTCCGTCAGGGTCCGGTAAATCCGCGGAGATCCCATGCACCCGGATTCCGAATTCTTACTTCTTATTTCTTACTGCTGGCTTCTTGGAATGATACATAGTAGACTGAAGCGGGTTTCCAGACAAGGAGGGCACAATGCTAAAGGAATTTAAAGAGTTCGCAATGAAGGGAAATGTGCTGGATATGGCGATCGGCATCATCATCGGCGCCGCTTTCGGCAAGATCATTACTTCTTTTGTTTCCGATATCCTGATGCCGCCCTTGGGATTGTTGCTTGGCAAAATGGACTTCAGCAACCTGTTCCTCAACCTGTCGGGCGGTGATTATCCCACAATAGCAGCTGCAAAAGCCGCCGGCGCCGCCACCTTGAACTATGGCGTTTTCTTCAATACGATCATCGACTTTCTCATCGTGGCCTTCGCAATCTTCCTGCTGATCCGGCAGGTGAATAAGCTCAAACGTGAGCCGGCGGCGTCGCCGCCCAATACCAAAGACTGCCCGTTCTGTGCTTCGGCGATACCCATCCCTGCCAAGCGCTGCCCGCACTGCACGTCGCAGCTGTAAGCAGACCGCGATTCGGCCGTCAGGATTGTTGGGTTTTCGAGCCTGTGTGGCATAGCTGTGCCCGATAGCATCAAAGATGCGATTGCTTTCGCCCCCGTTCGGAGATGCCTGCTATTTCTTGAAGAGGTCTAGAAAGGCTTGACGATGGCTGTCCACAACTTTGGGAGGCGCAGCTCCGCTCCCCTGCTTTTCTACAAGGACCTTCGGCTCAAAAAAGGGACAGAAATTGTTCGCGCTTTTGTTGCTAACGCGCATCTCGACGGGTTTGGTGCATTCATTGCGCGCCGAAGGGTCAAAATTGAGACAGTTCCTGCACGTATGCAGATCCGTGTCGCAGTTCTTGCACTTGTCCGTAACGCGAATCTGATCCATGACCTGGATCTCTGAGGCGCAGTTATTGCAGCGCGTAATCAGGTGGAATTTCGTTTCAACCCGTCCCCCGGGCCCTTTCGGGCGCGGAGGAGGTTTTGGCTTCTTCTCGCGGTCGGCATCCAAATAGCCGGCTTGACGATATTTTCTCGACATTGGCCCCCTCGATGAATTCAGCAGCCGGCTGTGAATAAGGCATCTGAAATCACCCGGCGCTGAAATCAGACATTTTCAGTCCCGCCCATTCCGGGCACCGGACCTTTACAGATCCATTCATCCGGCAAAAAAACGAACGTCCGGGACTTTTGAATTCTAAATTGAGCTCATTTCGAAGGATTATATCCCGGAAATGGAGTTCCGCTGCCCTTCTCGATGAGTTGCACGACGATTGGTTGTGGACTACCCAAGGCCGATGAAATATTAGAATACCACATATTTAGTCCCGGGTCGAATACTTCCATCGATCCGAATTTTCAGCCCGGGTGTATCGTCCCAAGGTTGCAGGTCGCACATGGCGACCTCCGACCTGAGACCTGCGACAGGATGTCAAAATCCAGAATGTGCCGATTCAGCAAGAATCCGTTAAGAAATACAGCTTAGGCGTCGGTGAAAATATGACAGCGGTTTATTCAGCGTATGCCGGCGTTGCCGATTCAGGAGCTGCTAAAATATGGAAGCCCCTCAGAAATGCCGGGAGATTTCCCATTCATCTATAAAACGAGCCCGTGCAGCCGGATGCCATTTTCACGAATGATACGTTTCAGCTTTGCAGGGCTTCCATTTCGGAGTGCAGCGTTTCCCACTGCTCCATGTATTGATTGAGTTCGGCCTGCAGACGATCGTGTTCCTCCATCGTGGCGCGGAACAACTGGTGGTCCCGATAGAGCTCCTCGGTTGACAGCAATTGGGTCAAAACGGCGATTCTTGTTTCGTGAGACTGGATCTGTCCCTCCAGCCGTTCAATCTGCTCCTGTTTTTGCCGGATTTTAAAGGGATTAACTCTCTTTTTCCTTGCTTCAAGCTGGATTCCCATGCCGCCATCTCCGGACGGAACAGCTTCCTGTCCGGGCACCGGGTCCCTGGCCGCCCGATCCTTTTCCATTTCCGCCTTCTTGAGCAGATAATCCTCATAATTGCCCAAATAAGGAACGGCCTTCTGATCGCCGATTTCCAGGACTTTGGTCGCCAACCCATCGAGGAAATACCTGTCATGGCTTACGAAGACCATGGTGCCCTCGTAGTCCCGCAAGGAATCCATCAGGATGTCCTTCGACCGGATATCCAGGTGGTTGGTCGGCTCGTCCAGGAGAAGACAATTGGCCGGCGACAGCAGAAGTTTGCACAGCACCAGCCGGCTTCGTTCTCCCCCGCTCAGCACGGAGACTGGTTTTTCAACCGCATCCCCCGAAAATAGAAAGCAGCCGAGCAATGTGCGCAGCTGCGGCACAATGTGGTTGGGTGCGACCGCATAGACTTCATCCCAGACCGTCCGGTTCGAGGCGAGCAGGTCGTCCTGGTCCTGGGAAAAATACGAGACCATCGCGTTGTGCCCCTCTTTGCGCGCTCCCTCAAGTAAAGGCAAGCGGCCGGCCAGGATTTTCATCATGGTTGATTTGCCCACCCCATTGGGTCCTACCAGGGCCACGCGTTCGCCTTTTTCTAGGATATAGTTGAGATCACGAAAAACGACGGTACTGCCGTAGCCCGCTGTGACATTGGACAGCTCGAGGACGATGCGCCCTGTTCGCGGGCCTTCAGGGAAGCGCAAACGGATCGGCTTGGACTCGGGCGGGATCTCGATCCGCTCCATGCGTTCGAGCTCTTTGAGGCGGCTCTGGACCTGAGCGGCCTTCGTGGCTTTGTAGCGAAACTTGTCGGCAAAAGCCTTGATGCGGGCGATTTCCCTCTGTTGCGCCTCGTATTCCGCCATCCGCTGAACCAGACGCTCCTCGCGCTGCCGCAGAAACTCGGCGTAATTCCCCTTGTAGAAGTGAACCGCCCGGTTCCTGATCTCGAGGATCCGCTGAACGGCAGAGTCCAGGAAGTACCGGTCATGGGAAACCAGCACCAGGGCGTGAGGGTATGTCTGAAGATACCCTTCAAGCCAGTTCCGCGCTTCGAGGTCCAGATGGTTTGTCGGCTCATCCAGCAGCAGAAGGCTCGGCTGCTGCAAAAGGAGTTTTGCAAGGGCTATGCGCATCTGCCATCCTCCGCTGAAATCCTCGCAGGGACGCTTGAGGTCCTCCTGGGTGAAGCCCAGGCCAAGCAGGACTGATCCCGCCTTGGCCTCAATCGAGTAGCCTTCCCTCAGGCGGAACTGCTGCGAAATGACGGAATACCGCTCCAGTCTCTGCTCATATTCCGGCCCCGCGTGCTCCATCTCGGCCATTTCATGTTCCAGCTGACGGATCTCGAGCTCCAGCTCCGTCAAAGACTTGAAGACCGACAGCGCCTCATCCAGTAGCGCACGACCGTGCAGAAAAAGGCCATCCTGGGGAAGGTATCCGAAAGTAAGGTCCCGCGCGCCGATCACCTCTCCCTCGTCCGACGGCGCGAGGCCCGCAATCATTTTCATGAGAGTGGATTTACCGGTGCCGTTGTCTCCGACGAGGCCGATCCGGTCGCGCTCGTTGATCTGAAAATCCAGCGAGCGGAACAGCCATTCACCGCGGAACGCTTTCCCGAGCCCCTTGATTTGAAGCATCTTTTCTCCAAAAATAAATTATTCTATCAGACGGAAGCCCAAAATGTGAAAATGGCTCTCCCGAAGCAGTTTGGGAACTCGTAGTCGTCATATAGGGCAGATTGATAGCCGCCTGTTTGTGAAAATTTGGGTTGCCGGCATCAGGCTTTCCGGCCGCCCTGGCAGGGGAGCTGAGTCGGAGACAGGGAATATGAAACGAGCGGTTGCACTTGCCAGCGGCGGACTGGATTCCAGCACCGCAATGGCCATCGGCGCGGAGCAAGGCTTCGATATTTACGCCCTGACCTTTGACTACGGCCAGCGTCATCGATGCGAACTCGAAGCCGCCCGGCGTGTCGTGAAATCGCTCGGCATCGCACATCACACGGTCGCCGCCATTGATCTCAGGACGTTTGGAGGCTCGGCTTTGACCTCCGATATCGATGTCCCTAAAAACAGGCAGGCGATCCGGGATCACGCCCAGATTCCCGTCACCTATGTCCCTGCGCGCAACACGATTTTCCTGAGCTTCGCCCTGGGCTGGTGCGAAGCGCTCGAAGCACAGGACATTTTTATCGGAGTTAACGCTGTTGATTATTCCGGATATCCGGACTGCCGCCCTGAATTTCTCGCCGCTTTTGAAAGCCTCGCTAATCTTGCGACCAAGGCTGGAGTCGAGGGTGGTGCCAGGTATCGGATCCATGCCCCGCTGCTTAATATGAGTAAGGCGCAAATCATCCGAGCGGGATTTGAGGCGGGCGTGGATTTATCCCTGACGCACAGCTGCTACGATCCTTCTCCGGAAGGATTGGCTTGCGGCGCCTGCGATTCGTGCATCCTGCGGCGTGCAGGATTCGAGGAAGCGGGCATTCCGGATCCAACCCGGTATCAAAAATAGGCGATCATGGCAACCATCCGCAAACCGCTCCCGGTCAAGCTTTTTGTCGGCATCCTCACTTCCCTCCCGGAAATCGTGCCGCAGGCCGAGGACCGTCTCGTGGAGCAATTCGGAGCGGTGGATTCACGGAGCGAACCGGCTCTTTTCGATTGGACCCCATACTATAACGAGGCCATGGGAAGCCCGATCCACCGGTATTTCCTCAGCTTTTCAAAGCTGATCGAGCCGTCCGCCATCGCGGGAATAAAGATCCGGACCAACGACCTCGAATCGGTCTTTTCGTCGCAGTACCCCCGTCCGCCGCGCCCCATAAACCTGGATCCCGGATACCTGGAGCAGTCCAAAATCGTTCTGGCTTCGACCAAAAACTTCTATCACCGGATCCTGATCTCAGGCGGAATTTTTGCCGAGGTCACGCTGCATTTCGAGAGAAATGAATGGAGATCATTCCCCTGGACCTTCCCGGACTATAAAACCGGACGATACCATCCCTACTTTACCTCGCTCAGAAGGTTATATAGGGAGCAATTGAGCGCAATGGGGGAAAAGCTCCGGCTCCGGCAAGTCCCGCCCGCCAACACGGGCGAATAAGCATGCTTCGGCCGAGCCTGACTGCGGGACACACTCGACACTGTGGGCAGGCTGCTTTTATTTCCGGATGAGATTAGGTTCAGGCAGCCCGCCGGCTACGGTTTGCTTGCCGCATTCTACGCCGAAGGCGTTACGTCCCAGAGCCCTATAAGGGTTGACCGCGCTTTTTGCGGTCAACCCTGGAGATCGAGACATGGATCATTCCTACCCCGAAGGGGTTGAGTCCGGACACAACCCCTTCGGGGTAGACATCACCTTGCACCTCTACCCAGGGTAGGCCTGCCCCTGCCCCGTAAATAATGCTGGACAAAGCTTTTCTTGCCGCCCATACTGGTGGCATGGACACACAAAACCAGATCAA
>CAYYTC010000089.1:15860-18551 GCA_964474425.1 uncultured Acidobacteriota bacterium | reverse complement strand
TGGTTAGTGGTTAGTGGTTAGTGGTTAGTGGTTAGTGGTTAGTGGTTAGTGGTTAACAGTTTTGTTGGCTCAAAATGGCCGGCATTCATTAATACAAACATGCGGGGGCTTTTGCCATCGGGCAACTATTGCAATTTGATTGCATGGAAAAAAGCATTTGACCTAGCTCTGGCAATTTATAGGGCAACCTCTCAATTTCCTAATGAAGAAAGATATGGAATTACCTCACAGCTCAGGAGGGCGGGGATTTCCGTACCATCAAATATTGCCGAGGGGCAGGGTAGAAATTCCAGAGCAGAATTCCGGCATTATTTGTCCATCGCCCAGGGGTCATTAAAGGAAATTGAGACCCAAGTCATGATTGCCACAAAATTGGGTTACTGTGTACAAGAGCAGGCGGCCCAGCTGCTTGGCATGACATCAGAAGTAGGTCGCTTGATTAACGGCCTTTCCAGATCACTGACAAGCCAACTAACCGCTAACCACTAACCGCTAACAACTGGTTGAGATGGGCGGCACTGCGGGGGCGCTCGCCGAAACTCCGTTCCCAGACCGCTCCGCTTTCCATGCAGAGATAGACGAAAACTTGCGGCGCCTGCTCGCGTATCCACGACCGTATCTGTCTGTACATTTCCTCCCGGATGGGTCGGAAGTACCGGAGCTTCCCGTGATGGCCCGGGATGAACTCCCCGTAAGGGATCCTGGATTTCGGGAACCGCTTTCGAACAAGCTCCCGCAGGTGCGGCGTGAAACGGAGGGCCCCCAGGCTTATCCAGGCGACTCTGCCCGGATCGACGGCTTGAAATATATCTCTTACGGCCTCCCTGTAACCGGTCTCCCATTCATCATAAAAAATGACGGGATCGAAATGGAATCCAAGTCTGTAGCCCCATTCCTGGCATTGAACCGCGGCAGCCAGACGCGAGTCAAAAGGTGGAGCCCCAAGCTCCTCCGTGGAGCAGATGCGCCTGGAATTCATCGACCATGAGACAACCGTGCGGCCGCGATGGTCCAGATCTTTCAGGTTCCCGATCTGGTCGGACTTGGTTTTCAGCTCGAGAATGGCGTTCGAGTGTGGTGCGAAAAGCGGCACGATTTGCCGCGAATACCGCGTGATGGGATCCAGGGCCAGCGAATCGGTGAGCTCTCCGGTCCCGATTCTAAGGCTGCGCTCCGGCGAACGTTCAAGCGTCGCCCGCACCTCCGTCAGCAACTCCTCAATATTGGTGCAAACAACCATTCCATTGTTGTTCAAATAGCACTGGAGGATGCAGTAGGTACACTCCATTGGGCAATTCCAGGCGTAGCTTACAATCTTGTAGTTGCAGCAGATTTCCGCCCCGCTCCCCTGGCAGTCTTTTACGAAATCACCGGCGAACCGCATTAAAACAAGGGTGTCTTTGGCATACGTTTGCGGGCCGGCCGTGCCGGCCGGATTGGCCATTCGGCTATCCGTATTTTTAATGGTGTGCGTCGGAATCCCCGGCAGCCTCTCCAGGATTTCGTGAGTGGCACGGTCCTGCCAGGATTGCTCCTGAACCAGAATCTGTTTGGGAATATAGGGCATCATAGTCCTAAAGGATCAAAGGATCAGAATATCAAAGGATCATAGGGCTCAGATAATTTGTTTATTACATACACCAAGCTTCGCCCTACCCTCTGCCATCAAGTCTTGCAGTCAGCCGACAATTGCCGGAAGCACGAGCAGTACCGCACGATCTCACGGGGCCGTCAGCGGACGTCAAAAAGCTCCTCCAGCGCCGGCTTCTGCGAGGCGGTTTGAAGCGCAGCCGCCAGATCGCGAAATCGGTCTGGAGTGCTTGCATCGAATTCGACGTGCAGGCCGGGCGTTTCAAAATAAGGATCCGCGCTTATTTGAATGGCGGCGGGCAATCCCAGAGATTCCTTCCGAGCCATGAAATGCTCCGACGCCCGAGCAAGTCTCGGATTCCGCAGCCGGTAAAGCGCCTCATACAGCTTTTCTCCTTTTTGAAATGCGGACCAGTGAGGATCGTTCAAGGCGGCATGAATTTCGGCATCTTGAAGCGGGCCGGTCAACGGGACCTTTCCCATCGCGGCCAATTCTTCCAGCAGGCTCAGGACCTTCCTTTGCATACTGGCGCTCAGCCTTGTTTGATCCATCAGCGAAGCCATTTCTGCCTGAATAGCCCAGGGTGTTCCGGCAAGATATTCCACACTCCCCTGGGTCAGCCGTCCATCGAGGAGACACCGGCGGAGGTTGGGATGAAGGTTGTTGAGCGACAGGCAGGAAAGCAACACGCTTTCCCGGGGCGCCAGATCCATAAGCGGGAGATAAAGCTCCGCAATCTTCTGCTCCGGCAGGCCGCAGACTTGTTTCAGCTTGAGCAGCGCGCGGGCCTTTTCAAGAATATGCAGGCGCCGGTGCGAAAGGTTGTCCCACAGAGCCAGATTGAAGGCCTGGATGGGATTGCTCTCATTTTCGGCAAGAATTCTCGCGAAAGCCTCGCTACCAAGCAGTTTCAGGGCTCGGAGACGCCGGAAACCGCACACGATGACCTTTTGGGGCTCCCGGTCCAAAAGGCATACAGGGTTCAGCTGCCCGACCGCACGCAATGAATCCAAAATGGCGGCGGAATCAAGTTCTTCGCTAATCCTGAAACTTTCATCCGAAAAATCGATCTCTTCCAGAGGAATTAATTTGAATGTCAT
>CAYYTC010000089.1:0-15760 GCA_964474425.1 uncultured Acidobacteriota bacterium | reverse complement strand
TTTGAATGTCATGATGAGAAGCATAGCGAAATGGAGCCTGGATTCACAACAGTAACCTCCATTCATTTGTTGTGTTTAATGAGTGCTTTTGATATAAAAACGCCAGCATCATGTGGCGGAGGAAAGGCCTGTGCGGCATTCCCTCTTTTAACAAGGAGATCATGATATGAGCTGCCCCTCGGTTTCTTACATTTCGAAGACGCTCCTTAGCGTTCTGTTTGCCGCGAGTCTGATGTTCACATCGAGCATCGTGCGTGCACAGGAACCCACCGAAGAGGAGTACAAAGCATTACAGGATATTCAAGCTGAAAAAGACTTCGCAAAAAAGACGGACATGATTGTCAAGTTCCTCCGGGAAAAACCCAAGAGCAGTTACCGGCCGAACGTGACGGCCGAATTCCAGAAGATCATTGTCGACCTGCAGCAGGACAAGAAGTGGTCTCAGGTGATCGCCCTGGGCGATAAGTTTTATAATGTGGCTCCGGAGGATACCTATACGGTCTCGGCGCTTGCGGCGGCCTATTCCCAAACCGGAAACACCAAGGGATTTGCCACATTCGGTGAGAAGGCCTATGCGGCCAGGCCCAATCCGCAACTCGCCCTGGCGATTGCGAAAGCGTACGCGCAACTGGGGAACGACGCCAAGTTCAACCAGTGGGGGGAAAGAGTCCTGGCATCCGATCCCGAGAATGTGGAAATACTTGGGGATCTGACCCGGAGAGCGCTCGCGGCCCAGAACATGACTCAGGCGGTGAAATATTCAAGATTGATACTGAAGGCGCTGCCGACCGCCAAAAAGCCTGAAGGCACGGATGAAGCGACCTGGAAATCCACTCAGAGCACCCTTTACGCTACGGCATACGGGGCCCTGGGAGCTTCCGCTTACGAGAAAAAGAGCTACGCGGAAGCTATAAAAAACCTGGACAGCGCGGTCAAATATTTCAAAAGGAACGAGATCGCATACTATTACCTGGGAATGTCCTATTGGCAGCAGAACAAGCTGGATGCGGCCATGCTGAATTTTGCCAAGGCTTACCTGATCAAGGGGTCCACGTCCGCTGCCGCGAAAAAGTATCTGGATCAGCTCTATGCGTCCAGCCACAGGGGTTCGCTGACCGGCGTGAACAGAATTGTTGAAAGAGCTCAGCAGGACCTGAAATAACCTGTCCAAGGGCCACGGTCATCTCCGGCAACCACGGATTCGCAAAAACCTTTTACGCGAATCCGTGGTTGCTTTTGTTGTCTTTTGTTGTCTTGAGAGCAGGTCTTCACAGCAGGTTTCGCTTCCGCGCCGAATACTCCAGTTCCTCCCTGAATTTCGGATGCGCGATGCTGATAAGGGATTGCGCGCGTTCCCGAACCGTTTTCCCATGCAGATAAGCTACTCCAAACTCCGTCACCACATAGTGCACGTCGCCTCGGGAAGTCACCACTCCCGCTCCTTCCTTGAGGTGTGGGACTATCCGGCTGACGGTATCGTTGAGCGCCGTTGAGCGCAGCGCGATGATGGGCTTTCCGCCTTTGCTGCGCGCGGAACCTCGCACGAAATCCACCTGGCCGCCTATTCCGCTGTAGAAGCTGTATCCGATGGAATCCGAGCAGACCTGCCCGGTAAAATCCACCTCGATAGCCGAATTGATCGCCACCTGCTTGTCGTTGCGGCTGATGATGAAGGGATCGTTGATGTACTGGGAGGGGTGAAATTCGAAAATCGGGTTATTGTTGATGAAATCAAAAAGGCGCCGCGTTCCCAGTACGAAGCCGATCAGCGTCTTCCCGACATGCAGCGTCTTTTTTTCATTAGTGATAATTCCCGCCTCAATCAGGTCGATGACGCCGTCGCTTACCATCTCGGAATGGATGCCGAGATGTTTTTTTTCCGTAAGGTAACTCAGGACGGCGTCGGGGATTTCACCGATTCCGAGCTGCAGCGTCGATCCGTCCTCAATCAGGTCCGCGATGTACCGCCCGATGCGCATCGCAATGTCGGGCACGTTGCCCATCGGAAATTCGACGAGATCGTCCGCCACTTCGACCACATAATGGATCTTGTTCAGATGGATGAAGGAATCGCCGAGGGCCCGCGGCATCTTGGGATTGATTTGCGCAATCACGATGCGGGCGCATTCCGCCGCCGTCTTGGTGGTGTCCACGCCTACTCCAAAACTGCAAAATCCGTGCGCGTCCGGGGGCGAGACGTGGATGAGGGCTACATCGATGGGCAGGGCGCCGGTGCTGAAAAGCGATTCGATCTCGCTCAGGAAAATGGGGACAAAATCAGCGCGCCCTTCATTGATGGCCTCCCGGACATTCGCCCCTGAAAAAAGGGCCACATGTCGGAAACTCTCCCCCATTTCGGGAAGCACGTAATCCGCAATGCCGCGGGTCAATATGTGGATCACCTTCACCTTACGCAGTTTGTCCGCCCGGGCGACCATTGCCCGGACAAGCTGCTCGGGTTCCGCACACCCAGGGTGTATATACACGCAATCCCCGCTGCGTATAACCTTGACGGCCTCCTCGGCCGTGCGGCGTTTGCTCACATATTTTTCCAGCCAGGTCGCGGACCGGCCGGAGGCATTCTTCCCATCAAATCCAGGTATCGAGGCAGACATTGTCAATCCTTACTCCCCGACTGGGCTAAAAGCAGATCCAGGCTGCAGTATTCCCATCCGAGCAGGCTTGCGAGCCCCTGGTGCGTGCAATGGCCGGAGAACAGATACACACCCCTTCTTAAAGCCAGGTTACTCCTGTATGAGGCGCTCAGGTTTTCCGAAATATCTTCCACAAACGGGAGGAGGACGTTGTTCAGCGCATGCGATCCCGTGCGCGCCACCGAAGAGGGGATGTTGGGCACACAGTAATGCGTGACGCCGTTTTTGATGAATACGGGATCCGATAGCGTGGTCGGCCGGCTGGTCTCCACGCAGCCCCCCTGATCGATCGACATATCAATAATGACACTGCCGGGCCGCATTTTGCGGACCATGGATTCCGTGACGACGTGCGGCGCCTTGCGTCCGTGCACCATGACGGCGCCCAGCACAACGTCGGCCGAAGTGACAAAACGCCCTATGTCGTACGGGGTTGCCAGAACAGTATTCACAGCCTTGTGCAGATAGGTATCGATGAAGCGAAGCCTCTTCAGGTCATCGTCCATCACGGTCACGCTTGCGCCGTAGCCGGCAAATACGCGCGCCGCCGCGGACCCCGCCGTGCCGGCGCCCAATATGACGACACGGGCAGCGGGGATCCCGGGCACGCCGCCCAGCATGACGCCGCGGCCGCCGTGCGTCGTTTCCAGGAACCGTCCCGCGATCTGGGGAATCAGCGTGCCGGCGATCTCGCTCATGGCCTTCACGACCGGCAGGTGGTGATCCTCCTCCTCGATCAGCTCCAGCCCCACCGCAATTGCGCGCTGGGCCCTCAGCGCACTATGGACTTCGGGATTGGCCGAGCCCAGGTGCACCGCGCTGATGATGTATTTGCTCTCGCCGATCCAATGACACTCCTGCAGAGTCGGGGGCATGACTTTTACAAGCAGGTCCGCCCGGGCAAACACCTCCTCGGCTGAGAAGGCTATCGCAGCACCGGCTTCCCGGTAGGATTCATTGGTGAATCCGCAACCTGCGCCTGCGTCGGATTGAACGATGACCGTGTGTCCCGCCTCGGACAGCGAGTGCGCTCCAGCCGGAGTCAGGGCAACGCGGTGCTCCTCGTTCGAGCTTTCTCTCGGTATCCCGACAATCATTCGATGCCTCTCTTTCTATACCGAGTTTCTCGGTGCAAAGGGAATTCAGCAACGGAGATTTTTTTCGAACCCTCGAGTCCCGGATATCAAACCGGCTCCTCTCCATGCCTCATCGACTCAAAATCCGCTAAAGAAGACACCCGCGAACCACGTCGCGACGGTTAAAGAGCGCGAATGTCAGTCCGAAAACCAGCATGAACATCCCCCACCAGAAATCCGGGTGCAGATATGAAAGAATTTTCGGATCCCCCGGCGGATGGACCAGGGACCGGACGGCGGCAAATGTAATTATGGCGCCCATGACCGCAAGCAGCAATCCGACAAAATACCCCGTGGATTTCATCGATCTACCAGAAACAAATATTTGGCGCAACGGAAATGATGATGGATACCAAACCGTAAAACTCCGGCGTTCTGACAAAGGGAACCGTCTCCAGCCAATTTTCGGCTATAAGCCCTTCTACCAGGCCCGCCAGTTAGGCTTTGGGCTTCTTACGGGTGAACGCACTCACCAGGATAGTCACAAGGAAGCAGACCAGCCATGCCCACCAGAAATTGGCCGCCATACCGCTCGCAACCGGAGGCAAGGTGATGAGTGCTGGATCGATCCACCCTGTTGCGCGGCAGTGCATCGCCGGCAAATTGCCAATTCAGGGATTGCGGAAGTACCTTTGCCCGTTACAGCTCCGGTTTCGGCGTATTGCTTGTGCTTTTCGGCAGAACCGGCGGCTTGATATATTCAGCCGGGATATTGCCGGTTAGTGTCTTCAGCCATGTAACGATGGAGCCGATTTGTTCTTCGGTGAGGCTTTTACCGAGCTGATATTCGCCCATCCTCGAGACCGCCTGCTCCAATGTCTCGACCTTGCCGTTATGGAAATAGGGTTTGGTCTCCGCGATGTTACGCAAACTTGGGACTTTAAACACCATGCGGTCGGCTTCATTTTTCGTGACCTTCTCGCGGCCGGGGTCAGAAGTGTCCGGGTAGGGCTTTGCAGCGCCGAGTTCCTGATACTGATGCCCGCCAAGGTAAGCCCCCGCGTGGCAGATCTGGCATCCTGCTTCCACGAACGTGTTAAAACCGGCTTTTTCCGCATCAGTTAGCGCCTGCGCATCTCCCCGCAAAAACTGATCCCATCGGGAGGGCGTGATGAGTTCGCGCTCAAACACCCCGATCGCCAGAGCCATGTTTTCAACGCTGACGGGATCCCTATCTTCCGGAAAAGCCTTTTTGAATGCGTCGACATATTCTGGCATGGATTTAAGGACGGCAACTACCTTCCTTTCCGAAGGCATGGCCATCTCGACCGGATTCATGACAGGGCCTTTGGCCTGCTCCTCAACATCGCGCGCACGGCCGTCCCAGAACTGTACGAAGTGGCCTGCAGCGTTATATACAGTTGGCGCGTTGCGGTCTCCTTTCTGCCCCTTGTGGCCGTCTGAAGTCGGCTGATTATCTACTCCATATTTGTCGAGCAAATGACAGGAATTGCATGATATGTCCTGGCCTTTGGAAAGGCGGGGTTCGTAGTAAAGCATCCTTCCCAAAGCTATTTTCGCTTCCGTAGCCTGATTCGTGCTTGAGGGCACAGATTCAGGCAACGGCTGAAACAGCTTCAGACTTGCAGGATCGACAGTCACGGCCGGGGCGGTTTTGGATTTAGGTTCCGTGCTGCAGCCGCTACCCGACAAGACTGCCACGGTGGCGGCCATTACAAGAATCAGGCATCTCATTCTCACTGCAACCTCCTGGCCAGAATAGATTTGTGCCATAAATAAACAACCGGGAAACGAGAAAGTCAAGCAATAGCAAGACATACTGGACTTTCCGAGCCGGCAGCGTCCGCCCTGATTTATGACGCCCAATCGGCCAATTATCGGCTCATCGGGAACGCTTTCGAATGTACTTACAGCTGGCCCTTAATCCTTTACAAGGCCCAGGGCTTGCCCCGCCGCAGCCAGAAGGGCTTCCGGGCCGACCGGCGATCCGGTTGCGCCCTTCATCCACAAATCAGGCCCAATGCGTCCCTGGCGTGCGACACGCTCGAACTCGGGCCCGACCTTGCCCGCCTTCTTCATGTGTTCCTCCAGCTGGAACGCAATCATGTGCCCGATCGGGTAATCGGGCAGGTACAGATATGAATCGATCATGTGGGAGTAGATGCCGAGCAGCACAACATCTTTCTTCCGGAAAACCGGGGCGCAGAACTGGTTCCAGACATCCTTGGAGATTTGTACAACGGCGTCGCGCAGCTGTCCGGGCGTAGCATCCGGATGCTCGTACATCCAGTGCCACGCTCGCATATCCACCAGGCTGACTCCGCAGATCTCGTAGGTCGCCCAGAAGTCGTTCAAAGCTTTCAGGGCTTCCGACTGCGGATCGGGCGGCTGCAACCCGAGCAGTTCGAGATCGCGCGCCTGGAATACAAAAGCCAGCGCCTCGGTAAAGGCCGTATTCGGAACGCCGTTCAGCGTGTAGTAATCCATGGCGTTGAGCGAAAAGGTCTGCTCGACATTGTGCCCCAGCTCGTGGACCGCGATGTTGAAACCCTTATAATTCATCCCGCCTTTTTCAATCCGTGTGCGCAAATGGGCTTTAGCCTGGCGCATCGCGGCGCCCATGGCGTGCCCGGATCCGCGCGCAGGATCAACCGCAATGTTGTCGGCTGCGAATTTCGCGCGTTCCGGGGCAAAACCGAGCTTTTCCAGCAGGCGGGAAATATCCTTCTCGAAGGCCTGCGCCGTGGGATATCTTTGAGCCGTCAGCATATCCAATTCTGCTGCGCTGTATTTGACATTGGGCCGGAACCCGTTATACCAGATGTCAAAGGGCTCCAGCGGCCGGCCCAGACGTTTCTCTATAAGCGCGCCCACTCGGGGCGCCAGCGGTGAGGCAAGAACCTGTTCGAACATTTTCCGCACGCGCTCCTCCGGCAGCTGCCGGTCCTCATTGAAGCGCCGCGCAATCAGGCTGGGCGCAGTCGGCGAATGGGGATCCGCAAGCTTGTGAGCCCGAAAAACCTCGAGCCAGCGGAGGTAGCGAGCGCCGGCCTCCGGCGCATTCGTCGCCCCCTTGTCTCCCGGCGTAAAGTCGGAATCCTTTTCCGCAGCCGGCCGAACCTCGTTGGTTGCGGGCTGCCAGTCCAACTGCGGATTGTTTATGACAGCGGCCGGGATGGTCTGCGTTACGATGCGCTCCATCACGTCCGCAATCATGCGCTGCTTGGCGAGCCCATCCTTCGGGTCGCCGTAATCCGCCTTGATTTCATCGCGCAGGTTCCAGTGCGACAAAAGGCGCATCCCGGCGGGAAAAGGGCGGCGGCCCTGGGTATCCAGCAGGTGGTGCATCCAAATGTTGTACTCGGAAATGTACTGGCCTGCCTCGGCATCCGCCCTTGCGATAGCCAGATTCACTTTTGCGGGAATCCGTTTCGAAAAGAACTCGGCAAGCCGCGTTTCAGCCCACTGCCGACGGCTCCATTTATCGCCGTCCGCCAAACGCTCATCCAGCGTCGTCAAGGGAAAATTCAAGAGAGCCACGAACGCCAGCTTGTTGTCAAAAAAGTCGTCGATCAGGTGCGCGGAAGGATCGTATCCGCCAAAAATTTCGTCGTAAAATTCAACGGGCCCCGCGTCGAGGTCCGCCTGCTGCCGGAATTCCCGGCTGATTTCCGTCGTGTGACCCAAAGCCTGCTCCAGCAGCCGCTCGAATCGGCCGAACATCGTGTCCAGCGAAGCCTGATCGCCCGCAAAGCTGATTTTGATAAACTCATCAAAAGCCTGCTGGTTCCCGTCGGAATCCCGCCAGAAGACTGAAACTTGCTTCAAGCCGCGCCGGATGCGAGATCGAAGGGAATCACCATACCGGGCGCAGAGTTCAGATTCGAGCTTTTCTGAGGCCGCTTTGATCCACGCAGGAGGGCTGGCGGGTTCAGACAGGGATTCCCTGCTCCCGGTTTGCGAATTGCTCATGCGTGACTCCTTTGAACATGACAGAGCAAAAACCAACAGCAGACATGGCACCAAAAGTTGCGTATATCGCATAATTCCTCCGATCGGGATTCTTCAGGCTTTGGAGCCTTGCGTTCCGGAATGCTGACCTCAAAACTCCTCAATCCCAATGCTCCCGGAACCGCAATTGCGGTTTGGATGGGTAAAGTAACACAGCCGCGATCCATCCTGCCTCGGTTCCGGCACCAACGCAACCGACGCTACTTCAGATCCCGTATCCGCACTTCAATTTCCTTGTTGCTCTTCAGCAGGTTGACAAGAGCGCCGGTGTCGGTGTCGCTGAAATGATAAGGATAGAGCACTTTGGGTTTCATGGCCGCTGCCACATCGGCAACCTGGGCCGGAGTCATCGTATAGGGCTGGTTCATGGGCAGGAAGGCAATATCGATATTTTGCAGGGCCTTTATTTCCGGGATATTTTCGGTGTCCCCTGCGATGAAAACTCTCTTGTCGCCCAATGTCAGGATATAGCCATTTCCGTTGCCCTTGGGGTGGAATGGTTTTTCGAGATTGTAGGCAGGCACGGCCTCTATCCGGATCCCCGCGATATTTTTTGTGTCGCCGTTTTTCATGGCCGAGGCATTGGGAAAGCCTTTGGCAGAACCCGGATTCAGGATGAGCGCTGTTTGAGGCGTGCTGAGGGCCTGGATGGCCTTGGCGTCCAGGTGGTCGCCGTGCTCGTGCGTCACCAGGATCATGTCCGCTTTGGGAAGCGCCGCATAATCGGCGTACATTGAGACCGGATCCACATGGATCACCTTGCCGCCATATTGCAACATGAGGGTGCCATGGCCGACAAAGGTGATCTTCAGGTCACCGCCGGAGGTTTTATAGACATCCGACTGAAATCTGTTTTGCGCGTAGGCAGACAAAACAAAAACGGAAACAAACGCGGCTGCCAGAATACATTTTAAAAGAATGGTGCCGTTCATAGAAACCTCCCAATGGTTGTTGCACACAGGCGTAGTGCATAGTAAACCACACAAAGCGGTCCATTTGTTTTATTATCTCCAATACGTTACGCTTTCGGGAAGGGCCTTTCATGCACTTGAGGCATATCGTGTCGCGTGGAGTAGAGCCCGTTTTCTGCGAGATGTGCGGATCGAGATCAAAATCTTCACCGGCTTATGCCATAAAGCAGCCGATGGCAGCCCCCGGGCATGTTGGTGCCACCATAAAAAAAGGTGGGAGGAATCCATGGCAACTTCAAAATCGGCAGGTCTGCTGAATAAGCTATCCATCAAGGAGATAAATCCTGGAGCCTGTTTTGGGCCAGGGGGATGGATCTCCGACACTGAGGGCCGCGAGACCGTCTCTTATTGCCCTGCTACCGGCGAGCCTATCGCGAAAGTGATTCAGGCCGGCCGTGAAGCATACGAACGCGTCGTTTCTCAGGCTGCAAAGGCTTTCGGTGCATGGCGCATGGTTCCCGCTCCCAAACGCGGAGAAATTGTTCACGACCTTGGAAATGCAGTGCGGCAGCTGAAAGAACCGCTGGGGGAACTGGTAAGCCTCGAAATGGGCAAAATCCGGGTAGAGGGACAGGGCGAAGTCCAGGAAATGATCGACATATGCGATTTTGCAGTTGGGCTGTCCCGCCAGCTTTACGGGCTGACGATTGCCTCCGAGCGACCGGGGCACCGGATGATGGAGCAATGGCATCCCCTGGGAGTCGTCGGCGTGATAACCGCTTTTAATTTCCCGGTTGCCGTCTGGGCATGGAACAGCGCCATTGCAGCGGTTTGCGGCGACCCGGTGGTTTGGAAACCTGCAGGTACAACTCCTCTCTGCGCGATCGCCGTGCAGCATATCGCCAACCAGGTCATGGCGGATCACAATCTAAACGGAATTTTCAGCCTGCTTATCGGCCATGGCAACAGCATTGGGGACCAGATGATTCATGATCACAATTTCCCGCTGATATCCTTCACCGGCTCCACGCGCGTCGGGCAACATGTTTCGGAAGGAGTCGCGCGCCGCTTTGGCCGAGCAATCCTGGAACTCGGAGGCAACAATGCAGTCCTGGTGACCGAGGAGGCGAACCTTGATCTGGCGACACGCGCGATCCTGTTCGGCGCCGTTGGAACGGCCGGGCAGCGCTGTACATCCACGAGGCGCGTCATTGTTCACAAAAGCATTTCAGGGGAGCTGATACAAAGGCTGGTGCGGGCATACAGCCAGGTGAAAATCGGGGATCCGCTGGATCCGTCTGTCCTGATGGGCCCCCTGATTACGTCGGAGGCTGTCGACGACATGTTCCGCGCGATCGCGCAGGCGAAAGCGGACGGCGGCCGGGTGCTTTTCGGCGCGCGGCGCCGGCCTGATCTGGGTCCGCTATTTGTGGAGCCCACCATCCTGCAAATGCCTTCACAAACGGATATTGTGAAAAAGGAGACTTTCGCGCCAATCCTGTACATGCTCGAGTACGGGAGTTTTGAAGAAGCTTTGAGCCTTCACAACCAGGTACCCCAGGGTCTCTCCAGCGCAATTTTTACAGGCAGCCTGCAGAAGGCCGAGGAGTTTCTCTCGCCCCGCGGCTCAGACTGCGGCATAGCCAACGTCAACATCGGAACGTCCGGCGCTGAAATCGGCGGGGCTTTCGGTGGAGAGAAGGAGACCGGGGGCGGCCGCGAGTCGGGTTCCGATGCATGGAAGGCCTATATGCGCCGCCAGACAAATACCGTCAACTGGTCGAACGATCTCCCCTTAGCGCAAGGAATTCGCTTCGGCGAGGAGTAACGGCGTTTTGAGAGAGGCACCCTGCCTGATCCATCAATCAGGAGGAGGATCGCCGCATTTTTTCTCAAACCGAATCTCGAATCTACAAAAGGCGGGCGGAGTCCACGGTCAGGGTAACAGCGCCGAAATCTTCTTCGACCACACCACTCAACACATAAGGGCGGGAGCGATTCAGCATGTGGCAAAAACGCGCATAGGTCTGCGGGAAAAAGGTCGTTTCATAAAGAGCGCTGGTGTCTTCGAAGCTGATGAACTCCATCGGCTCGTCTTCACGGGTCGTGACAACCTTCCCGGTTACCCACCAGCCCACGGTAGTCACCCGCTTCCCGACATGCCTGGGCAGATCTGCGCCGCGGACATACTTCATTTTTGAAAGCTGCGCGGAATAGAGCGACAACGGATGGCGGCTGATCAGGAAATCCAGGGTCTCCAGTTCATGTTCCAGGACCGTGCGAGGACTGTACTGCGGCGTCGGAGGAGGGGCGACCGACGGCACATCCTGAAATAGAGAACGCTCCACGGAAGGGCGCGATGCGCGCGCCGCGTGCCACGCCAGGGCTTGCCAGATCATCTCGGGCCGCGTCGCGCCGCCGGAAATGCCGTCCATGGCACCGGCCTTGATCAGGATCTTGACATCCGCCGGATCCAGTTCCACACGGCAGAGGAAATCCTCCAGGGACGCAAAGGGCCTTCTCCTGCGTTCTTCCAGAATTGCCTGAAGGGCCGCTTCATGAAGGCCTTTCAGCTGCATCAACCCGACCCGGATGGTTTTATCACGGCCCCAGTACTCCTTGCGGCTCTCGTTGATGTCCGGCAGAAGCACGCGCAGCCCCATCCGGCGGGCTTCCGAAACATAGGCGAACGGCGAGTAATAACCGCCCTGGTTGGTGAGCACCGCCGCAATGAATTCGGCGGGGTAATGGGCGCGCAAATAGCAGGACTTGTACGAAACCAGGGCATAGGAGGCCGAGTGCGGCTTGCAGAACGAGTAGCCCGAAAAACTCAGGATCATCTCCCAGATTTCGTCGATGACGCCGCGCGGCGCACCCCGGGCCGCGGCGCCGGCATAAAACATGTCCCTGTAGTCCTCGAGCTTTTTGCCTGCGCGTTTCTTCGAAAGGATCTTCCGCAGCAGGTCCGCATCCGAAGCGCTGAATCCCGCCATGGCCATGGCAATTCGTGAAACGTCTTCCTGGTACACCATGATCCCGTACGTTTCACTCAAGACTTCGTCCAAAACAGGGTGCAGCGACCGGTAGGAGCCTCCCCTCAGCCGACGCACATATTCGCGGATATATTTGTTGGCTGCCGGACGTATGATCGAACTGTGGATGACCAGATGGTCGAAATCCCCGGTCCGGCACTTCTGCTGTAACTGCCGCATCGACGGAGATTCCACATAGAACACGCCCACCGTATCGCCCCTGCGAATGAGGTCCTGCGTTTTGCGGTCCGTGGTGGGATCCCATTGATCATAATCAATTTCCATGCCGCCATTTTCCCTGACGGCAGCCAGGGCATCCCGTATCACGGCCAGGGACCTGTTTCCCAAAAGATCGATTTTTATCAGACCGGCGTCTTCGGCCTGGTCTTTCTCCCACTGAATGATCGGGACGCCTTTGGGTGCGGGCTCCACCGGCACGTACCGGTCGATCCTGTCGGGAACAATGACAATCCCGCCGCAGTGCACGGACATGTGGCGGGGATAGCCCTCAAGTTTTGCCGCCAGGCGCACAATCTCGGGCCAGGGTTCCTTCAGCTCCATGTCCCTATAGACGGGATCATTCCGGATGGAATCCTCCAGGTGGCGAATCGACCAGTACACGCCCATGCGCTGCGTCACCGCCTTGATCTCCAGTTCGGGGAGGCCGTACACTTTAGCCACTTCCCTTGTGGCGGCGCGCGTGCGAAATCCCACATGGTTGGATATCATGGCGGCCCTGGATGTGCCGTACTTGCGAAAAACGTAGTCGAAAACGCCGTCGCGCTCATCCCAGGGGAAATCGATGTCGATATCGGGCGGGTCCGCGCGGCCTTCGTTGAGAAAGCGCTCGAAAAAAAGGTTGTGGGTGATAGGCTCGACATGCGTGATCCCGAGGCAGTACGAAACCAGGCTCGCAGCCGCCGACCCGCGGCCGCAGGTGCGCGCCGACTGCCGCACGATATCCCGCACAATCAAAAAATAGGGGG
Organism: uncultured Acidobacteriota bacterium; assembly: GCA_964474425.1. Lineage (GTDB taxonomy): Bacteria > Acidobacteriota > UBA6911 > UBA6911 > UBA6911 > UBA6911. Next base: position 3,069 of record CAYYTC010000089.1, on the reverse strand, counting down.
CGAAACCTTTGTCCCGGATGATCTTCAGTTCATGTTCCAGGCGCTTCCGCACGGAGTCCGACAACTCGCCATAGCGGCGCTCGGCGCCGCGATAGCATTCCTCCTTCAAGTACTCAAAGGGATCCGATCCGCCGATGTCCGCAGAGGGAAACACGAGCCGGCCGACGTTCAGGTCCGGGGCGCACTGCTCCGCAATGCGCTGTGTGTTTTCCAGAGCTCTTTCGACATGCGGATATCGGCGCGCCATCGCATCCGCGGGTTTCAGCCAATGATCGTCACTCATCAGTTCCCCCGGCGGGATGCGTGACAGACTCGTGTTCAGATCGATAGCGCGCAACAGGCGGTGCATCACGTAATCCGAGGGATCCGCAAAATATACGTCGTTGGTCGCCACCGGCGGAATTCCACTCGTGCGCGAAAAATCGAGCAGCGGCGGTTCGGCGCCGGGATCGTTCAGTTCCACGTAAAGACCGGAAGTTCCGTTCTGCCGGGCAAGAGCTTCCAACAGCGGGATCCGATCGCTGAGGACAAACAGGTTGTCGCATCCCTCTATAAGAGTTTTGCTCAGGCAAAAATCCGGCTCCATGAGGCGCCGCGATATGATCCGGCAAAGAGTCTCGTACCCTTGCCGGTTGCGCACAAGCAGGGTTGCCCGTTCCGTTTGCGTCCGCAGTTCCGAACCGACGATCGGCCGCAAACCGCGCTCTGCAGCATACTGCAGGAACCAGATCAGGCCGTAGACGCCATTGATATCCGTCAGGGCCATCGCGGACATGCCGCGAGCCAGGGCCGCGTCCACCAGGTCCTCGATTTTGCTGGCTCCGCGGCAGAACGAGTAATTCGAATGAACATGCAAATGAATAAACATAACAGTTATTAGCGGTTAGCGATTAGCGGTTAGCGGTTAGCGGTTAGAATAAAAAGCTGAAAGAACGCAATTTCAATGTTTCTAACCGTTGACCACTAACCGCCGACAACTACGGAGTCGCCGTAGCGGCGGCGCAGGGCGTCGAGGGCGAATTCCAGTTTCAGGCGGCGTTCAGGCCCGGGGTTCGCGAAAAGTTCCAGCTGAACCGATCCGGAAGAGAGATCCGTCAGCTCCAGGTGCATGCTGCGCACTCGCGTGCGCCGCTTCAGAATCGAATCGAGGACCGGCAGGGCACGCGCATAGAGGATCGCCGACGACTGCAGTGGCGGTGCAACCTTGAGGGTGCGGCCGTCCTCTGCGTAATCGGCGTACCGTATGCGCAACCCCATCCTGCCTGCGCACTGTTTCGTATCGCGCAATTGCCTGCCTGCGTGTTCACACAGGTCCAAAAGCTCTTTTTTAAGCAATTCATAGTCGTTGCTGTCTTCGGGCAGCACTTTGCCATGTTCCAAGGCAGGCACGGAGCGCTTCGGATGCACCGGTGTGCTGTCGATTCCGAGGGCGTGCTGGTGGAGCATAAATCCAAGACGGCCGAACGCCAGGGCCAGGTGCTCCTGCCTCATCGCCGCAATATCACGGATCAGGCGAATATTGAGATCTTCGAGTTGTCCCTCGATTTGGGGACCGACGCCGGGCAGCAGACGCACCGGCAGGGGGGACAGAAAAGAAGGCTCGTTTCCACTGGGGACATCCTGCAAACCGGACGGTTGAGTCACATCCGAGGCGATCTTGCTCACCATTTTGTTGGAAGCAACCCCGAGTGAAGTGTCCAGATGAAGCTGTTGCCGGATTTCTTTCTGGGCCCTCCACGCGGTATCCCGCGGCGGGCCGAATAGCCGGCCGGTCCCCGTAATGTCCAGGTATGCATGCCCATGGCCCGAAGGCTCGATGATGGGCGAATAGCCTTCCAGAACCCTAAAAATCGCGCGCGACGCCCGAAGATAAAGCTGCTCGTTCGGCGGCAGCACGGCGATATTCCTGCAATACCGTGTGGCCTTCGAGAGAGCCATTCCCGCGCGAATGCCCGCACCCCGCGCTTCCAAAGACAACGCCGTCACTATGGAACGGGCCGCACCCAGAGGGGCCACCACCACCGGCCGGCTGCGCAGCTCAGGGTGTATGACCCGCTCCACGGCCACAGGAAAGTCCGTAACCGTCACATATATGATCTGCCGTTCCATACCCCAAATTACGAATGACGAATGACGAATTGAAACCTCAGCCCAGTTTTTCATTCTTCATTCGTAATTCGTCATTCGTAATTCCTTTTAGTAGTTCCAGCAACATGCGGGCGTTGACCACGGCCTGGCCCCGCCAGTGATTGCCCATGAAAACGAGGACTTTCTCGCTCTCCTGTTCCAGCCGGCGAATTTCCGGGACCACAGCCGCAAGCTCAGCCTTGCTGTAAAGGTAATCGTGCTGAGCAGACCCGTCGCCTTTAACCCACCGGGACCGGTTCCGCCCCTGGAAACGTACGTAGGCCAGACCCGTAGTCGCGCAAAAAAAAGTCCTTTCTTTCAGGCCTGTTCCGCCATCCACGCAGGCAAGCGCGATGCGAGCGGAGGCCAGATGCCTGGCTGCCCTTGGCGAAAGCCAGTCCGTGCAGCCGAACTCTGCGATCAGCGGAATACCTTCGAGGGAATCCCGCATCAGACCCAACCGTTCGAAATTGTCGCGCATAAACCCGAATTCGGGAGGGAACTGGGCCAGGACCCCGGCCAATTGACCCGCATCCTTCAATGGCCACAGGGCCGCGCAAAACCGCCTTGCCAGCTCAGGGTTATCCGGGTGCTCCTCCGAGAGCCGGTAGGGAGTGCGAAAAATGAACTGAACGCTTCCCCGGGTTTGCTCGATAATCTCTTGAATAGTAATGACTTCCGGAATTCTGTAGTAGGTAAGGCCAAGTTCGCAACAGCCGAACTGGCGGCCGTAATAGCCCAGCCAGCAGGCCGGATCAAGGCTTTTGGGGTAAAATACCGGCGTCCACTCGCGGTATTGGAATCCGCTTGTCCCTACGAGGATCATAAGATAAAAATAGGTGAAGATTAGGTGAAAATCAATAAAAAACTACGATGGGGGACAGTCACGAATGTCACTAAGTTAAGCATTCAAGCTTTTGCTGGATGCCCGTAGTCGTGTTT
>CAYYTC010000088.1:0-18834 GCA_964474425.1 uncultured Acidobacteriota bacterium | reverse complement strand
GCGGATGCGCTTTTCTCGTCCAAAAGCTTCTATTACCGCGACATCCTCAATTTTCATTACCCGTTGCGCAAAGTGCTCATCGACAGCTACGCGCAGGGGGAATTCCCGCTTTGGAATCCCAACATTTACCTCGGGCAGCCTATGCTGGCGAACCCGAACTACATGGCCTTTTACCCGACAAACCTTCTGCACCTGATCCTTCCGTTCAATTACGCCTTCAAGCTCCACTTCATCCTCCATCCCATCGCCGGAGGGCTCGGATTTTTCTTCCTTGCGCGCCGCCTGGGAATACAGTGGGTCGCGGCTCTCGCCGGCGCTCTTTCCTATGAATTTTCCGGAGTCGTTCTGTCCTTCCTGAACCTGTACAACATCGTTCCCGCGGTGGCCCTGATGCCGTGGCTGGGGTGGGCTTTTTGCGGAGCACTTCAAAAGCATGCATTGCGCCGCACCATCGTCCTGGGGATTCTGCTTGCTCTTCAGGTGATCGCGTTTGAGCCCCTGGTTTTTCAATGCAGCCTCCTGCTGCTGGCCGCGCTGGCTGCGCACTGGGCATGGGAACAGGAGAATCGGGCGAGGGCGTTTCGTATCATCCTCAGCATTTTGGCCGCCGGCACCCTGCTCGCCGTTGGGCTCGCAGCCATCCAGATACTGCCGACTCTCGAACTGCTTCCGCTTTCCGCCCGGGGGGGCGGTATCGGGCTGGAGCAGGCAGCCGGATGGTCCGCCCACCCTGCAGACCTCCTGAACACGATTGTTCCGAATCTTTTCGGCTATCCATTCACCATTGATGCTTCCAACTACTGGGGAGAGGGATATCACGAGTCGAAAACCGGATACCTGGTTTCCTTCTTTTTGGGCTGCGTCACCCTGTTTCTTTTCAGCCTTTCCTTCTTTTCAAACCGGAAAAAGCTGAGAGTGGCGCTGCTGGCCTTTTCCGGCATCGGGATTGTCCTAGGACTCGGCAAGTTCACGCCGGTCTATCCGTGGCTTTACGAACATGTGCCGCTTTTCAGCCTGGGGAGATATCCCTCCAAATATTTCCTGCTCGTCAGCCTTCTTGTCTCTTTGCTTGCCTCATTGGGCCTTGAAGCGGCGATAAATCCGGCGCCTGAGAGGAAACGCAATTCCGCAATCAAAAAGGCCTGCATTGCGTGGATGATGATGGGGGTTCTGGCAGCAGGGCTGGCTTTCTATTGGAACCTGAATCGAGCGCCTCTGGAAAGCATTCTCCAGTCTTCCACCATGCCCCATCTCGCCGGGACCAAGAATTTCCCGGCAATTGCAGCGAGCCTGTGCCATTCCATCTGGGCCGCCGGGGCTTTCATGCTCTTGAGTGGCCTGCTGGTGCTGGGATGCCAGCGCATCGGGAAATTCGCGGCGCTGGGAGCGATATTTGCGTTCCTCATACCCCTTGAGCTTATCCCTCCAAACCTCGGTCTTGCGCCGCTTATCTCCAACGCCGATATAGATTTTGTTTCGGAGACCGACCGATGCATCCTCGAGGAGACTTCCCATCATCTGTCCCGGGCGGTTTCGCCGGATATCCTGACGCCTCAACCCACGGACTTCGTGCTTCACGCCCCCAACCGGTCGCTGGCCTGGAGGACACTTTTTTATCGAAGAAGCGGGCAGACGCTGGGCGGCATTGGCAACGGCATTCAATATTCCATCAACAGGGACATCGACCAGCTCAGCACGCGTGAAAGCCGTTGGCTGCACCAGCGCTGCCTTGAATTGCCGCCAAAGGGCAGGCTGTCCTTGCTCGGAAATCTTAATTCCGGGATGGTCATGTGCGTGGGAGAACTGCGGGATCCGCGGGTCGAACTACTGCGCCGCTTCGACACGCACAGCGACCTGGATTATCGACTGTACCGGCTGAAGGACGCACTGCCCCGCGCCTATTTCGGCACTCATGTCATTCGGGCCGCTTCTGCAGAGGAAGCCGGGAACCGGATGGTTGAGGCCAAACAAGGGCTGGGCCATTCCTTGATTCTGGAATCAGCGGAAGATCCGCTGCCGGTTGCATCCCAATCGACCGGACGGGCGCAGGTCGCGCGCTACGAAAACAACAGGGTGTTGTGCCGGGTAAATGCAGATTCTGCCGGCTATCTGGTCCTTCTCGACAGCTTCTATCCGGGATGGAAGGCAACGGTGGACGGGCGGAAGGCGGAAATACTCCGTGCCAATTTCGCTTTTCGGGCAGTGCAGGTCCCGCCAGGCAGCCACACGGTGGAATTCCGGTTTGTTCCCTGGACTTTTTATCTCGGGATGGCGATCACCCTGTCCACAATTCCTGCGGCCGGGATCCTCTGCGTCTGGATGCGATTCCGCCGTCGGGGCGGGGTCGCCACAACAGTTCCGGTCTGAAAGCTCACACCGTCCCCCCAAAAAACAGCCACGGATTTCGCGGATTTTCCGAACCAGGCATGCATTCGAAAAATCCGTGAAATCCGTGGCTGAGGCTGCCTGGGTTTTAGCCCAGGTCGACCTGCTTGGATTTGACGGCGTCCGAATCGATCGCACCGGACATGAGGTCGGCGTTAGCCTCGCCTCCACCCTCCGCCTCCGGCGCTTCCATGGGAACCATTTCCTCGGTGAGTTTGATGTTATGGTAATACTCCATGCCCGTGCCGGCGGGGATGAGCCGTCCCATGATCACGTTTTCCTTGAGCCCGCGCAGGTAGTCGACCTTGCCGCTGATCGCGGCTTCAGTGAGCACGCGCGTGGTTTCCTGGAATGAGGCGGCCGAAATGAAGCTGTCGGTGGACAGCGACGCCTTGGTGATGCCCAGAAGCAAAGGCCGCCCTTTGGCCGGAGCCCCGCCTGAGGTTTCCACCCGTTCATTCTCTTCGTAGAACCGGAACTTGTCCACCTGCTCTTCGAGCAGGAACTCGGTATCGCCGACCTCCTCGACTTTGATCCAGCGCATCATCTGGCGGACAATCACCTCAATATGTTTGTCGTTGATGTTGACGCCCTGCAGACGATAGACCTCCTGAATCTCGTTAACCAGGTAGCTCTGCAGTTCCTTCTCGCCCAGCACGCGCAGAATATCGTGCGGGTTGCGCGGCCCGTCCATCAGCGCTTCACCGGCGCGGACGTATTCGCCTTCCTGAACGTTGATGTGGACGCCCCGCGGGAGGAGGTATTCCTTGACGATGCCGCTCTCGTGATGCACCTCGATCTTGCGCTGGCCGCGCACCAGCCCTGCATATTTGACCTGGCCGTCGATCTCGGTGATCACCGCGGTTTCTTTCGGCTTGCGCGCTTCGAAGAGCTCAACGATGCGCGGCAGACCGCCCGTGATGTCCTTGGTCTTGCGGGTCTCGCGGGGGATCTTGGCAAGGATGCTGCCCGGATAAACCTCTTCCGAATTGTCCACCCAGAGGTGGGCCTTCGACGGGAGCAGGTAGCTCTTGACGACCTTCCCTTTGTCATTCTTTATGCTGATCTGGGGCTGGTATTTCTCATCGGGCGACTCGGTGATGACCTGGCGCACGAGGCCCGTGTTTTCATCGCGTTCTTCCTTGACCGTGATGCCGTCGTGGATGTCCTTGAAGACGACCGTTCCGCCGAATTCCGTGAGGATGGCGAAAGAATACGGATCCCACTCCACCAGCACCTGGCCGGGTTTGATTTTCTGGCCTTCCTTGACTTTAAGGATGGCTCCGTAGGCCACGGAATACCGTTCCTTCTCGCGTCCCGCTTCGTCGGCGATTATCAGCGTCCCGTTCCGGTTCATGACCACCAGGTTTCCATCCCTGTTGGTCACGTGCTGGATATTCAGGAACTTGACGATCCCTTCGTTCTTGGACTCCTCGGTTGACTGTTCGTGGGTCCGGCTTGCCGTACCCCCGATATGGAACGTCCGCATGGTCAGCTGCGTGCCGGGTTCGCCGATGGACTGGGCGGCGATCACGCCCGTGGCTTCGCCGAGGTCCACCATCTGCCCGGTCGCGAGGTTGCGCCCGTAACATTTAATGCACACGCCCCGTTTGGCTTTGCAGGTCAAAACGGAACGGATCTTGACCCGCTCGATGCCTGCCGCCTGAATGTCGGAGGCCAGGGTTTCCGTGATTTCTTCATTCACGCCCAGTATGGTTTCTCCCGTCAGCGGGTCTTTGATATTTTCGAGCGACACGCGCCCAACGATACGGTCGCGCAGCGGCTCGATGATCTCTCCGCCTTCGATGATGGAAGTCACATAAATACCGTCCAGGGTATTGCAGTCGAATGTCGAAACGATCACATCCTGCGCGACATCCACGAGGCGCCGGGTCAGGTAACCCGAATCGGCCGTTTTAAGCGCCGTGTCGGCGAGACCTTTGCGGGCGCCGTGGGTCGAGATGAAGTACTGCAACACATCCAGGCCTTCGCGGAAATTGGCCGTGATCGGGGTTTCGATGATTTCGCCCGAAGGTTTCGCCATCAGGCCGCGCATTCCGGCGAGCTGCCGGATCTGCTGTTTACTTCCGCGGGCTCCGGAGTCCGCCATGATGTAAATCGGGTTGAATTCATACCCGCCCTCATCCTGCTGCGCCATCTTGCGGAACATTTCATCGGATACTTTTTCGGTCACATCGGACCAGATATCGATGATCTTGTTGTAGCGTTCGCCATCGGTGATGGCGCCGTCCTGGTATTGCTTTTCCACCTCGATGACGCTTTCGCGGGCGTCATCAACCAGATCGCCTTTGTTGTCCGGCACGATCAGATCGTCGATTCCGATGGAGATCCCGGCCATGGTTGCGTGCAGGAAGCCGAGGTTTTTCAGGTCGTCGAGCATCTGCACCGTGGTTTCGAGGCCGAAATTCAGGTAGCAGTAGTTGACCAGCTGCTGCAGCCCTTTCTTTTTCATCAAGCCGTTGATGAAGGGCATGCCTTTGGGAAGTATCGAATTAAAAATCAGGCGTCCGATCGTTGTGTTGACGAATTCGTGATTCACGTCCCGGATGTCCGCCCGCATCACCGCCTGGTCGTCGTACTGGGTGGTCAGGTCCATAAGGGCGCCGGTGAACCGGTAGCGGATGGGGGTGAGCCGTTCGACCATGCTGTTGTCGAGGGCGAACATCGCCTCATCGTAGGAGCCGAACACACGCCCCTCGCCCTTTGTGCCCTTTTTGGCCTTGGTGAGGTAGTAGCACCCCAGGACGATATCCTGGCTGGGGATGGCGATCGGCTGGCCGTTGGCGGGGGATAGGATATTGTGGCTGCTCAGCATGAGCACCGAAGCCTCGATCTGAGCTTCCGGAGACAACGGAATGTGAACGGCCATCTGGTCGCCGTCGAAGTCCGCGTTGAAAGCCGCGCAGACCAGGGGCGGGATCTTGATGGCTTTGCCTTCCACCAGCACCGGCTCAAAGGCCTGGATCCCGAGGCGGTGCAGCGTGGGAGCGCGGTTCAGCAGCACCGGGTGGTCCTTGATCACCTCTTCGAGGATGTCCCAGACCACGGATTCCTGGCGCTCCACCATCTCTTTGGCGCCTTTGATGGTCGCCGCATGCCCTTCCTTCTCAAGCCGGTTGTAAATGAACGGCTTGAAAAGCTCCAGGGCCATCTTTTTGGGCAAACCGCACTGGTGCAGCTTCAGCTCGGGGCCAACCACAATGACGGAGCGGCCGGAATAGTCCACGCGCTTGCCCAGGAGGTTCTGGCGGAATCGACCGGATTTTCCTTTGAGGGTGTCGCTGAGCGATTTCAGCGGACGGTTGTTCGCGCCGCGCAGGATGCGTCCGCGCCGCCCGTTGTCGAACATCGCGTCGACCGCTTCCTGAAGCATCCTCTTCTCGTTCCGGATGATGACCTCCGGCGCGCGGAGCTCCATCAGCTTTTTCAGGCGGTTGTTCCGGTTGATCACGCGCCGATAGAGGTCGTTGAGATCCGATGTGGCAAAGCGTCCGCCGTCCAGGGGGACCAGGGGCCGGAGTTCCGGAGGAATGACCGGGATAACGTCCAGGATCATCCACTCGGGCTTGTTGCCCGATTTGCGGAACGCGTCCACAACTTTCAGACGCTTGGCATACTTGATCCGCTTCAGCTGCGAGGTTTCCGTTTTCATGGATGCCCGGAGCTCATCGGCGATCTCCTCGATGTCCACCTGCTTCAAAAGCTCCTTGATCGCCTCCGCGCCCATCATGGCCCTGAATTTGCCCGGGTACTCCTGTATCAGCGCGCGGTATTTTTCCTCGTTGAGGAGTTCCCCGGCCTTGACCGGAGCATCCCCGGCATCGACCACGACGTAAGCCTCGAAATAGAGCACTCGCTCGAGGTCCCGGAGGCTGATATCGAGAAGGTGGCCGATGCGGCTGGGCAATCCCTTGAAGAACCAGACGTGGGAACACGGAGAAGCCAGCTCGATATGGCCCAGCCTTTCACGCCGCACCTTGGAAAGGGTCACTTCCACACCGCATTTGTCGCAGACGACTCCGCGGTATTTCATGCGTTTGTATTTGCCGCACAGGCATTCCCAGTCCGTGACAGGGCCAAAAATCCGGGCGCAGAAAAGCCCGTCCTTTTCAGGCTTGAAGGTACGGTAGTTGATGGTCTCGGGCTTGGTAACCTCCCCGCGCGACCAGGCTCGTATCTTCTCCGGCGATGCCAGGCTGATCCGAATGCTGTCGAAGTCCGTGCTCAAATCCGATTTTTCCATCACATCTTTAAAACTTCTCAATTGCCCCCCCCCATCCTATGAGGTTTAATCCCGCAATTCGTTTAATCCAAATTCAACGTTTTGTTCCAGCTGAAGGCTGGGTTCGAATTACGAATTTCGAAGGATGTCCATTCGAACTTCGTCATTCGTAATTCGTCATTCGGCGACTGGATCGGCGCGGCGCGCCTTCTGTTTCTGAATCAACTCCACATCGAGACAGAGGCTCTGCAGCTCGCGTATCAGAACGTTGAAGGACTCGGGAATTCCCGGCGTGAAATGGGATTCCCCTTTGACGATGGCTTCATAAATTTTGGTGCGGCCCTGTATGTCATCGGACTTTGCCGTCAGCAGTTCCTGGAGGATGTTGGCCGCGCCGTAGGCTTCCAGGGCCCAGACTTCCATCTCCCCGAACCTCTGGCCGCCGAACTGCGCTTTCCCGCCCAAAGGCTGCTGGGTGATGAGAGAGTACGGACCGATGCTCCGCGCATGAATCTTGTCATCCACGAGGTGGGACAGCTTCAGGATGTAAATGTATCCGACCGTCACCTTTTGATCGAACCGCTCGCCCGTCATCCCGTCGAAGAGGTCGATTTTCCCGCTCTCGGGCAGCTCCGCCCGTTTCAGCATCTGTTTGATCTCCGACTCCGAAGCCCCGTCGAATACCGGCGTTGAAAAATAGAGCCCCAGGGCTTTCGCGGCCCATCCGAGGTGCGTCTCCAGGATCTGCCCCACGTTCATGCGGGAAGGCACGCCGAGAGGATTCAGAACGATCTCGATCGCGGTGCCGTCCGGCAGGTAGGGCATATCCTCTTCCGGCAATATGCGCGCGATCACGCCCTTGTTCCCATGGCGCCCGGCCATCTTGTCGCCGACCGACAGCTTGCGTTTCATGGCCACGTAGACTTTGACCATTTTGATCACGCCGGGGGGAAGCTCGTCTCCGCGGCGCAGTTTCTGGAGCTGCTCTTCGTGGAGGTTTTTCAGTATCTGGACCTGCTTCTCGGTTTTTTCGTCGAGCTTCTTGACGCTCTCGTAAACCTTCCCCTCCTTTTCGGCCTTGAAATCATTCTTAATCTTGTTCAGTTCGGTCGAACTGAGTTCCTGAAGCACGGAACGCGTCAGCTTGGTCTTCTTTTTGATGAGCACTTCCCCGGACCGGCTGAGGATATCGTCGGGCAACACTTCGCCGCTGAAGATATCGATGAGGCGCTTGTTCCGCTCCTCCTTGATAATGCGGATCTCGTCATTGAGATCCTTCTCCATCTTGTCGACCTGTTCCTTCTCGATCTGCTTGGCGCGTTCGTCCTTCGGAACACCCTTGCGCGAAAAGATTTTGACATCGACAATCGTGCCCTCGATGCCGGGGGGTGTCACCAGGGAAGCGTCCCGGACCTCTCCCGCCTTTTCGCCGAAAATTGCCCGGAGCAGCTTTTCCTCCGGCGACAGCTGGGTCTCGCCCTTGGGGGTCACTTTGCCGACCAGAACGTCTCCGGGCCGCACCTTGGCGCCGATCCGGATAATCCCGCTCTCGTCCAGGTCGCGCAGGCTGGCATCGCTGACATTGGGGATGTCCCGCGTGATTTCCTCGGGCCCCAGTTTGGTGTCCCGGGCCTCGATCTCCAGCTCCTCGATATGGATGGACGTGTAGCTGTCCTCTTTGACCAGCTTCTCGCTGACCAGGATGGCATCCTCGAAGTTGTAGCCGCGCCAGGGCATGAACGCGACCAGGACATTGCGGCCGAGAGCCAGTTCGCCCTTGTCCGTACACGGGCCGTCCGCCAGGACCTGTCCGCGCATTACGGGATTCCCTTTCCGGACAAGGGGCATTTGATTGATGCAGGTGTTCTGATTCGAGCGCTTGAACTTGGTAAGGGTGTAGATGTCCACGCCCGCGTCGCGGGCGGCGGACTTGCCGTTTTCGCTGTCTCCCTCGACTCGGACGATGATGCGCGTCGAGTCCACGCTGTCGACCACGCCGGTGCGCTTGCAGATGGCCACTGCGCCGGAATCCTTGGCGGTGAGATATTCCATTCCGGTCCCGATGTAGGGCGCCTCAGCGTGCAGGAGGGGAACCGCCTGGCGCTGCATGTTCGATCCCATGAGAGCGCGGTTTGCGTCGTCATGCTCGAGGAACGGAATCAGGCTGGCCGCCACGCTCACCAGCTGCTTGGGCGAAACATCGATGTATTGGACATCTTCCTTCGGGACAAGCACGAAGTTGCCTCCCTTGCGCGCGTTGACGCGGTCCTGCAGCATTTCACCACGCTCGTCCAGTTCGACGTTGGCCTGGGCGATGGTATATTCCTCTGCTTCCCACGCGGTCTGGTAAAAGGAAAAGGGATCGAACTGCGCCGGACGCTTCTCGGCAGCATCGAAGCGGCGGTTTTCCTTTTCCACCAGATCCTTCTCGACCCGTTCGCCCACCTTGAAATGGGTATCGCCCGGGAAAACGATGTGAACGAATTCCAGGGCCCTTCCGTCTTTGACTTTGCGATAGGGAGACTCGATGAAGCCGTATTCGTTGATCCGCGCGTAGCAGCTCAGCGACGAAATCAGACCGATGTTCGGTCCTTCCGGAGTCTCGATGGGGCATATGCGCCCGTAGTGGGTGGGATGCACGTCCCGGACCTCGAATCCCGCCCGCTCACGGCTCAACCCTCCCGGGCCGAGAGCCGAGAGCCGGCGTTTGTGCGTAATCTCCGAGAGCGGATTGGTTTGGTCCATGAACTGCGAGAGCTGGCTGCTCCCGAAAAATTCCCTGATGGAGGCCATGACCGGCTTGGCGTTGATCAGGTCATGCGGCATGGCGGTCGTCATTTCCTGGTGTACGGACATCTTCTCCTTGATGGCGCGCTCCATGCGGACCAGACCGATGCGGAATTGGTTCTCGAGCAGTTCGCCGACGGCGCGCACTCTGCGGTTGCCCAGGTGGTCGATATCATCCACGCTCCCGATATTCCTGACGAGCTTGAGGGCGTATCTGATGACGGCGTAAAAGTCCTCCGCAGTCAGCGTGCGCTGCTCCAGCGAAGTGTTCAAACCCAGCTTGATGTTGAACTTAAGCCGCCCAACCTTGGAGAAATCGTACTTGCGCGGGTCATAGAACATGCCTTCAAACAAGGCGGTCGCAGTCTCCAGGGTCGGCGGATCGCCCGGCCGCTGTTTCCGGTAGATTTCGATGAGCGCGTCGGCCTGGGACTTTATGTGGTCCTTGTTGAGGGTCTGAGAGATCGTGGTTCCCGTGTCTTCCCGTTCGGGGAAGAACACCTCCAGCGAGTCTATTCCGGACTCGCTCAGGACCGTCAGGATTCGGGGAGTCACCTCAGTGTTGGACTCCGTAAGGATTTCTCCCGTTTCGTGGTTGATCACTTCCGAGATGCACAGGGCGCCGGCCAGAGCCTCGAACTCGGTCCGGATCTCTTTCACGCCGGCCTTCACGAGTTGGTTGTACAATCCTTCGACGATCTTTTTGCCCTTTGGGACGAGGACTCCCTTGCCCTTGGGATCCTTGATGTCGTCGCTGGCCTTGGATCCGATGAGATCCCGCCCCAAGGTCCGGTAGAGTTCCTTCTCCTCCCAGCGGATGGCTATAGGCTCGTAGAAAGTCCGGAGGATATCGGCGTCGCTGCTGAGCCCCAGGGCCCGCAGAAATGTGGTGGCCAGGAACTTCCGCTTGCGATCGATGCGGACGTATAAAATGTTCTTCTGGTCGAATTCAAATTCGACCCAGGATCCCCGGTAGGGAATGATCTTGGCCAGGATGAACGTGCGCCCCGGGTTGGATTCGAAAAACACGCCGGGGGATCGATGCAGCTGGCTGACGATGACCCGCTCCGTGCCGTTTACGATAAAGGTCCCGTTTTCCGTCATCAACGGGATATCGCCGAAATAGACCTCCTGCTCCTTGATATCGCGGACGCTCTTGCCCTCGGTTTCGGCATCCTTGTCCCACACGACCAGGCGCACGGTGACTTTCAGGGGAACGGCAAAGGTCATGCCTCTTTCCTGGCATTCCTCCACGGTGTATTTGACGTTCAGTTCAACCGTGCCGCCGCAGAATTCGCATCGCGGATTTTCAATTTCGTTTTTCGCGCCACAGTGTCTGCAATTGCCGCTTTCCGGATTATAGGGGCTGTTGACGATCGCCTTGCCGCATTCCGCGCAGGCAGCTTTCAGGTAGTCCAGTCCCTTAAGGTTTCCGCACTTACACTGCCAGTTCCCGATCGAGTATTCCACGAATTCCAGAGAGGAAGTGCCGCGAAAATCGTTGATGGGGAACACCGAGTTGAAAACGGCCTGGAGTCCCACATCCTCGCGTTCCGACGGAGGAACGTCCATCTGCAGAAAGCGATGGTACGATTTTCTCTGAACCTCGATCAAATTCGGAATAGGGATACTGGTGTGGATCTTGGCAAAATCCATACGATCCCGATACACATTCGAAGTGCTGATATTGGTCATTGAGAAGTTTACCTCGAAAAGCTCAATTAGGTTTCGACGTGCCTTTGGGGGGGAGCCCATTTCAGGGGATAAAAGGCAAAAGGCACACCCCGGCCCTTGTCCGCCTGAGAGCGTAAAATTTTTACTCTCTGTTTCCCCGAATCTGAAGGCCTGTGCACTGTGACCTCCTATTGGGGCGTGCAATTTCGAGAGGCCCGCCGGAGCCGGCGGGCCTGGACGACGATGAAGGATCGGGCGCGCGGCGTATCCTGCAAAATCCCCGTGCCGCCCACAAGCGCGAGTTGCGTTACTTGATCTCCACGGTAGCGCCGGCTTCCTCGAACTTCTTCTTGATGGTCTCGGCTTCTTCCTTGGAAACGGCTTCCTTGATCGGCTTGGGAGCGCCCTCGACCAGGTCCTTGGCTTCCTTCAGGCCCAGGCTGGTCACTTCGCGGACCGCTTTGATCACGTTGATCTTTTTTTCGCCGACAGCGCTCAGAATCACGTTGAATTCGGTCTTTTCTTCCGCCGCAGGCTTCGCCTCGGCTGCGCCTGCGGCAGCGCCACCCACCATCATCGGCATGGCGGCCGCCGCGCTGATGCCGTATTTATCTTCGAGGCTCTTGACCAGGTCCGAAATCTCCAGCATCGTGGCCTGGTCGATCCATTCCAAAACTTCGTTCTTTGTAATCGCCATCTTGAACTCCTATAGGATTTGATAGAGATGAATTGCCGAACTTGCCCGGCTCCTATTTTTGAACCTGTTTCAGAACCAGGCTCAGATTCCGTACCGGAGCCGTCAGAACCGTATGAAGTCTCTGCAAAGGCGCTTTGAGGAGGAAGACCAGCTTGCTCAGCATCACCTCTCTCGAAGGCATCGAGGCAATCGCCTGTATTTCGCTCGCAGGAACAACCTTGCCCTCGACCAGCGCAGCCTTGAACGCGAAGTTCGGGTTGCTTTTGCTGATCTCAGTCAGAAGCTTGGCCAGTCCCACGACATCTTTGCGGTGGTAAGCCACGGCGGTCGGCCCTTCAAAATAGGGCGTCAGCTGCTCCAGTTTGGTTTCCTTGGCGGCCCGAAGCGCCAGGGTGTTTTTCACCACGACGTAACATCCATCAATTTCCCTTATCTTACGGCGCAATTCCGTCGCATCCACCACCTTCAGGCCGCGGTAGTTGATCAGAAAGGCGCTGTTGATCGAGCGGAACTGCTCGCCCAGGGAATCCACTGTCTGTTGTTTTTCTGCTTTATTCATGAGAAAAGACCTTATGGGCACCGGGCCCGGCGTCAAAAGTCGTTCTGGCCGATGGGACGTTTTCCCACGCCAGACGGGAGCCAGGCATCATTAAGCATGAGTCTCGATGGACGCTTCATCCACCCAGATTCCGGGACTCATGGTAGAAGAAATGGAAATGCTCCTTACGTATTTACCCTTGCTGCTTGCAGGTTTGGCCCTGAGGACAGCCTCGATCAGGGCCCTGGCGTTTTCATACAGGTTCTTCTCTTCAAACCGGATTTTCCCGCACGGCGCATGAATAATCCCGGTCTTGTCGACGCGGAACTCAACCTTGCCGGCCTTGATCTCCCGGACAGCTTTCGCCACTTCGAAGGTCACGGTTCCCGTCTTGGGGTTGGGCATGAGGCCGCGAGGGCCCAGCACCTTTCCCAGTTTGCCGACACTGCGCATCATGTCGGGCGTCGCAACCACGGCGTCGAAATCCAGCCAGCCGCCGGCTATCCTCTCCACGACATCGTCGCCGCCCACTTCGTCGGCCCCGGCGTCGCGGGCCTCTTTGACCTTTTCGCCGGAAGCGATCGCGACGACCCGCTTGCTTTTGCCCAGTCCGTTGGGCAGTACGACCGTCCCGCGCACCATCTGGTCCGCATGCTTCGGATCGACTCCCAGTTTCATCGATATCTCGACCGTCTCGTCAAACTTGGCATAGGCGATCTTCTTGAGAAGCGGCACCGCCTCATCGAGACTGTAAAGCTTCCTCTCACGGGCAGCGGCGGCCTTCGTGTAATTTTTCCCCGCTTTAGGCATTGCATCCCACCTCGTAAATAACAGGCCGGCTCCGCAGGAGCCCGGCCCTGAACTACCCTTCGACTTCAACTCCCATGCTGCGGGCAGTGCCCAGTACAATTTTGACGGCAGCGTCTATGTCCGAAGCGTTGAGGTCGGGCATCTTCAGCTGGGCGATTTCCCGCACGTCCTTCATGCTGACCTTGCCGACCTTGTTTTTATTGGGCTCGCCGGAGCCCTTTGCGATATTGGCCGCCTTCTTCAGGAGCACGGCAGCCGGGGGGGTTTTGGTGACGAACGAATACGTCCGATCCGCGTAAACGGTCACAACGACCGGGATAATCAACCCCTCCTGCTTGGCGGTCTTGGCATTGAATGCCTTGCAGAAATCCATGATGTTCAAGCCGTGGGGACCCAGGGCCGAACCAACCGGGGGCGCCGGTGTCGCTTTTCCAGCCGCCACCTGCAGTTTGACGTTTGCCACTATCTTTTTTGCCATCGAAAAACTCCATGGGGAGCGGCGTTCCGGCCGCCGGCTTCCTGCCTATGTCTTTTCCACCTGCTCGGTTTCCAGTTCCACCGGGGTTGCCCTTCCCAGGATGGTGAGCATCACTTTCAAGGTATTCCTGTCAGGGTTGACATCTTCCACGGTCCCCGTGAAGTCCTTGAAAGGCCCGTCCGTGATCTTCACCGAATCGCCGCGGTCAAACGTGAATTTCGGCTTGGGCTGTTCGGCCGTCACCGAAACCCTGTTGACCACCTCATTGATCTCCTCCTCCGTCAGAGGAGTGGGTTTTTTGCCGGTACTGATAAAACCCGTAACCTTGGGAGTGCCGCGCACGATGTGCCAGGCCTTGTCCGTCATATCCATTTCAACGAGGATATAGCCTGGGAACGTCAGCTTGGTCGTAACAATCTTCTTCCCGCTTTTTGTCTCGACCACGTCCTCCGTGGGTATCAGGATCTGCCCGATGCACTCTCCCAGGTCATACGCTTCGATGCGGTTCATGAGGCTTTCCGCAACTTTGCGCTCATATCCCGAGTACGTGTGAATGATGTACCATTTCTTCGAACTATCCATATTCCCGCTTCAGAGTTGTGCCGAAAACGCACGGAAAAACAGGTTCATGCCGAACTGCACGATAATATCTGCTGCAAATAGGTAGAATCCGAAGAAAAACACCGCCGCAATCACCACCAGGGTTGTTCCGGTCACTTCCTTCCGCCCCGGCCACGATACATTATTGAGTTCTTTTCGCGTATCCTTGACAAAATCAATGATCCCGACGAACCATTTCCGCAATTTGTCCCAAAAATCTTTCATTCGCTTAGCTCCGCAAACGTCCTGCAGGCAGCCTCGGCATTCGCGGCCGGGAATACTAAACTGGCAGGCCAGGAGGGACTCGAACCCCCAACATGCGGTTTTGGAGACCGCCGCTCTACCATTCGAGCTACTGGCCTGTACATATCCCTTTCCCCTATCGGGAGCGCTCGCTCAGCGTGTTTCCTTGTGCGGAGTATGAGCGCGGCAATGATTACAGAATTTCTTGAGCTCCAACCGCTCCGTCGTCGTTTTCTTGTTCTTCGTGGACGTGTAGTTGCGGTTCTTGCACTTGGTGCATTCCAAAGTAATGATGTCTCGCATGGCCGCCCCGGTTATTCCAGAATTTCCGAAATGGTGCCGGCGCCCACTGTCCGGCCGCCTTCGCGGATTGCAAACCGCAAACCCTTCTCCATCGCGATCGGCGTGATCAGCTTGATGGTCAGGTTCACGTTGTCTCCCGGCATCACCATCTCCGTCCCTTCCGGCAACTCCGCCACTCCCGTCACGTCCGTCGTCCGGAAGTAAAACTGCGGCCGGTACCCGTTGAAAAACGGCGTGTGCCGCCCTCCCTCTTCCTTCGTCAATATGTACGCCTGCGCCTTGAAATGCGTGTGCGGCGTGATGCTCCCCGGAGCCGCAATCACCTGCCCCCGCTCCACCTCGTTCTTGTCCGTTCCCCGCAGCAGCAGCCCGACGTTGTCTCCCGCCATCCCTTCGTCCAACAGCTTCCGGAACATCTCCACCCCGGTCACCACTCGCTTCACCGTCGGCCGGATCCCCACGATCTCCGCTTCCTCTCCTACCCGGATCTTCCCGCGCTCCACTCTCCCAGTCGCCACCGTCCCCCGTCCCGAAATCGTGAATATGTCTTCCACCGGCATCAAAAACGGCTTCTCCACTTCCCGCTGCGGTATCGGTACGTAACTGTCCACCGCCTCCATCAACGCCAGAATCTGGTTCTCCGACTCCACGTCCCCCTGCATCGCCTTCAACGCACTCCCCCGCACCACCGGAATGTCGTCCCCCGGAAATTCGTAGAACGTCAGCAGCTCCCTCACTTCCAGCTCCACCAGATCCAGCAGCTCCGGATCGTCCACCATGTCCACCTTGTTCATGAACACCACGATGTACGGCACCCCTACCTGCCGCGCCAGCAATATGTGCTCCCGCGTCTGCGGCATCGGCCCGTCCGCCGCCGATACCACCAGTATCGCCCCGTCCATCTGCGCCGCCCCCGTGATCATGTTCTTGATGTAATCCGCGTGCCCCGGACAATCCACGTGCGCATAGTGCCGCTTCCCCGTCGAATACTCCACGTGCGCCGTCGCAATCGTGATCCCTCTCTCCTTCTCTTCCGGCGCGTTGTCGATCGAGTCGAATGAGCGAACCGCAATCTTCGGGTCCTTCTTGTGCAGCACCATCGTGATTGCCGATGTCAAGGTCGTCTTGCCATGATCTATATGCCCTATCGTCCCTATGTTTACGTGCGGCTTGCTACGATCAAATTTCTCCTTGGCCATATTTCCCTCCCAACCTAAAAACCCGACGACTTTCCACGGATCTTCGAGATCACTTCTTCACTGACTGCCTTGGGCGCTTCCTCGTAGTGAGAAAAATGCATGGAGTAGGTTGCCCGACCCTGCGTCATGGAACGCAGGTCGGTCGAGTAACCGAACATTTCCGAAAGCGGGACCTTGCATTGAATGATGGTCGAACCGAGGCGCGCCTCCGTTGCCTCCACCCGCCCCCTGCGTGCATGCAAATCGCCTGTAACGCTTCCCATAAATTCTTCAGGCACCACGACTTCGACTCTCATCATCGGTTCCAGAAGTACAGGTTTCGCGCGCTTGGCGGCTTCCTTCAGCGCCATGGAACCGGCGATTTTGAAGGCCATTTCCGAAGAGTCCACCTCGTGGTAGGAGCCGTCTGTCAGAGTCACCTTCACGTCCACCATCTCAAAACCTGCAAGAACCCCTGTTTCCAGGGCCTGCCGGACGCCTTCTTCTACCGGGGCGATATACTCGCGCGGTATTGACCCGCCGACTATCTCGCTGAGAAACTCGAACCCGGTTCCGGCCGGTTGCGGATCGAGGTTGATCTTCACATGACCGTATTGTCCCCGGCCGCCTGTCTGCCTGACAAATCTCCCTTCTGCCTCGGCATGCCGGCGAATGGTCTCGCGGTATGAAACCTGAGGCTTGCCGATATTGGCGGCTACCCCGAATTCCCGGACCATCCGGTCCACCAGGATCTCCAGGTGAAGCTCGCCCATTCCCGAGAGGATGGTCTGCCCCGTATCCGGGTCCGTGTGAACGCGGAACGTCGGGTCCTCGCGGATCAGCTTGTCGAGCGATAGGCCCAGCTTTTCCTGATCGGTCTTGGTCTTGGGCTCAATCGCAACCGAAATCACGGGCGCCGGAAATTCTATCGCTTCGAGCACGATCGGGTTTTGTTTGTTGCAGATCGTGTCGCCGGTGTTCACATTCTTCAAGCCCACTGCCGCCGCGATGTCGCCGGCGCAAACCTCCTTGATCTCCTCGCGCTTATTGGCGTGCATTTTCAGCAAACGGCCGATCCGTTCCGACGACTCCCGGGTTGAGTTGTATACGCCGGTGCCGGATTTGAGCTGGCCGGAATAAACGCGGAAGAAGGCCAGATGCCCGACAAACGGGTCCGTCATAATTTTAAAAACCAATCCCGCGAAAGGTTCATCGTCGGACGGCCTTCGAACCGGCGGCTCGCTGCCGTTTTGCGTTACGCCCGTAACCGGAGGAACATCCACCGGAGAAGGGAGAAAGGCGACAATGGCGTCCAGCAGCTGCTGGATCCCTTTGTTTTTAAAAGCCGACCCGCACAACACAGGAACAAAATTCAGCCCGATCGTTCCTTTACGCAGGGCAGCCCGGATCTCGTCTTCGGAGATCTCGCTCGCGTTCAGGTACTTTTCAAGCAGCTGATCATCGACTTCCGAGGCAGCCTCGATCATCATGTCGCGATACCTGAGGGATTCCTCCCGGTATTCCTCGGGAACCTCCTCGACCTCGAAATCGGACCCCAGCGTTTCCTCCCGAAACGCTATGGCTTTTTGAGTGATAAGATCAATCACTCCGCGGAACTCATCCTCGCTGCCCAGCGGGATCTGAACAGCCACGGGAACGGTATTCAATCGCGTGCGCATCATCTGCAGCACGCGCGAGAAATCAGCCCCGGGGCGATCCATCTTGTTCACGAATCCGATGCGCGGAACCCGGTATTTATCAGCCTGGCGCCAAACGGTTTCCGACTGCGGTTCCACTCCCTCGACAGATCCGAAAAGGGCAACCGCTCCATCCAATACGCGAAGGCTTCGCTCGACTTCGGCCGTAAAATCGACATGGCCGGGAGTATCGATGATGTTGATCCGGTGATTCTCCCAGTAACAGGTTGTGGCCGCAGAGGTTATGGTGATTCCCCGCTCCTGCTCCTGCTCCATCCAATCCATGGTCGCAGTGCCTTCGTGCACTTCGCCCAGCTTGTGCGTAATGCCCGTATAGTAGAGAATTCGCTCTGTGGTCGTGGTCTTGCCGGCATCGATATGGGCCATGATGCCAATGTTGCGAATTTGTTCCAGGGGCACAGAGCGACTCACGGAAAAACCTCACTACCAACGGTAATGCGCGAAAGCCTTGTTGGCTTCCGCCATGCGATGCGTATCTTCTTTTTTCTTGATGGCCCCGCCCCGGCTATTGGATGCATCCAGTATCTCGGCCGCAAGCTTCTCCCGCATGGTTTTTTCGCCACGCGCTCGCGCGTTGGAGATAATCCAACGAATCGCAAGTGAAGTCCTCCGGTCCTGCGGCACCTCTATCGGAACCTGATAGGTCGCACCGCCCACACGCCGGGATTTCACCTCCAGGATCGGCTTTACATTTTCGAGGGCCTTTTTGAAAACTTTGACAGGGTCCTCTTTGGCTCGATCTTTGACCAAATCGAGACTGCCGTAGAAGGCTCCTTCCGCGACGCTCTTCTTACCCTGAACCATCATGCAGTTGATGAACTTGGTGATGAGCGTACTTCCATAAGCCGGATCCGGCAGCGTCTCTCGTTTCGGTACTTCTCTTCGCCTCGGCATACTAAAGATCTCCCAAAGCCCTGCTGGTACTCATTAACTTTATTGGGTGAGGATGCTCCCCCGAGAGCGAATCTTTTCGGCTTCTGGCAGGCGCCTTTGCAGATTCTCGGCGGGCGCGAATCGCTCACCCGTGAACAATAGATATGAAGAAGTGATTAGCTTTTAGGCCGCTTGGCACCATATTTCGAGCGGGAATTTTTCCGATCCTGCACTCCGACAGAATCCAATGTTCCCCGCACCACATGGTACCGAACCCCGGGGAGGTCCTTGACACGTCCGCCGCGAA
>CAYYTC010000087.1:0-18991 GCA_964474425.1 uncultured Acidobacteriota bacterium | reverse complement strand
CGGAGCTGTCAAACTCTTTGAGTCCCCCGGCAGAGCCGGGGTTTACCAATGTAATTATGATAGAAAAAATCATTGACTGGTGCGCCCGGCAGAAGTTCGTGGTGCTGGTGTTCGCGGCTGCGGTCGTGGCAATTGGCATATGGAGTCTGTACAATCAACCGGTTGACGCTATCCCCGACCTCTCGGATATACAGGTCATCGTTTACTCCCGTTGGGACCGGTCTCCGGATATCATCGAGGATCAGGTGACCTACCCGATCACGACCGCCCTGCTCGGGGCGCCAAAAGTCAAAGCCATACGCGGCTATTCGGATTTCGGCTTTTCCTATGTCTACATAATCTTTGAGGACGGAACGGATATCTATTGGGCGCGAAGCCGCGTGCTCGAGTATCTCAGCAAGGTGATTCCAGCCCTGCCTCCCGAGGTGAGGACCGAGATCGGGCCCGACGCAACCGGCGTCGGTTGGGTATACCAGTATGCGCTCGTGGATGAAAGCGGCACGCACAGCCTCGCCGATTTGAGATCATTCCAGGACTGGAACCTCCGCTATGCCCTGCAGTCCGTTCCCGGCGTGGCGGAGGTCGCTACCATCGGAGGTTTTCAGAATCAGTACCAGGTCACGGTCGACCATGAAAAACTGAATGCCTACAACATCTCCGTCACGGAGGTGGCCAATGCCGTGCGCAACGCCAACGTTGAATCCGGAGGCCGCCTGATCGAGTTTTCCGGCAGGGAGTATATGGTTCGCGGGCGTGGTTACTTAAAGTCCGAAGGCGACCTCGAACAGGTTGTTTTAAAAACCGATAATCGGGGCACCCCGGTTCTGCTTCGTAATGTCGCCCGGATTGAGCGAGGCCCGGAGATCAGGCGCGGCGTGGCCGACCTGGATGGCATGGGCGATGCCGTTGGCGGCATCATTGTCATGCGCCACAGTGAGAATGCCGACAAAGTCATTAAACGGGTAAAGGCGAAGCTTGCGGAACTTGAGCCTTCCCTTCCAGAGGGTGTAAGGGTCATTAATACCTACGACCGATCCGAGCTGATCGAAGCCTCGATCAACACGCTGAAGCATGAGCTGATTGTGGAAATGATCATTGTCAGCGCTGTGATCCTGGTTTTCCTCTGGCACATCCCGTCGGCGCTGATCCCGATTGTGACCATCCCGGTTGCCGTGCTTCTCTCATTCATTCCCATGCGCATGATGGGGCTCAACTCCAACATCATGTCGCTGGCCGGGATTGCCATTTCTATTGGCGTTTTGGTCGACGGAGCAATTGTCGAGGTCGAAAATGCCTATAAGAAACTGGAGCTTTGGACGGAGGGCGGGCGCCAGGGTGATTTTCACGAAGTCCGGCTCCAGGCTCTCAAAGAAGTGGGTCCCTCGGTTTTTTTCTCGCTTCTGGTCATCGCCATAGCCTTCCTTCCGATTTTCACGCTGGTTGACCAGGAAGGCCGACTCTTCAAGCCGCTCGCCTTCACCAAAAATTTCGCTATGGCCATCGCAGCCATCCTTGCCATCACGCTCGATCCGGCGATGCGCATGCTTTTTGCCAGGATGGATTATTTTCAATTCCGGCCAAAACCGTTGGCCTGGATTACGAACCAGCTGCTCGTGGGAAAATATTATAAGGAGGAGAAGCATCCTATCAGCCGCATCCTCTTCCGGATTTACGAGCCCCCTGCACGATGGGTTCTTCGCCATCCCAAAACAACAATCGCGATTGCGCTGGTTCTCGTCTCGACCACGGTTCCAGTCTATTTCCGGCTGGGCAGTGAGTTTATGCCTCCGCTGAACGAAGGCACGATCCTTTACATGCCGACAACTCTTCCCGGAATCTCAGTCGCCGAAGCCCAGCGCGTATTGCAGCTCCAGGACCAGCTGATCAAGAGCATTCCCGAAGTGGAAAGAGTATTTGGCAAAGCAGGGCGCGCAGAAACCTCCACCGATCCGGCGCCGTTCTCGATGATGGAAACGACGATCCTCCTGAAACCCAAATCAGAGTGGCGGCATAGGACGCAGTGGTACTCGAGGTGGTCTCCCGAATGGCTAAAGAATATGGTTTTCAGGCGAATCTGGCCGGACCGGATTTCGTGGGATGAATTGATCGCTGAAATGGATGCAAAGGTCCGGATTCCGGGCATTACCAATGCCTGGACCATGCCGATCCGGGCCCGCATCGATATGTTGACAACGGGCGTAAGGACCCCGATCGGCATCAAGATTTTTGGCCCCGACCTGAAAGAGATAGAGAAGATCGGCGTCCATCTTGAGGCAGTTATGAAGGATGTTCCGGGTACACGCTCTGTATATGCTGAGCGGGTAGCCGGTGGTTATTTCGTCGATTTTGACCTGAAGCGCAGCGAATTGGCCCGGTATGGCTTGTCGGTGGCCGACGCTCAAAACGTGATCATGTCGGCCATCGGCGGTGAAAACGTAACAACAACCATCGAAGGGCGCGCAAGATATCCGGTCAACGTGCGCTATCCCAGAGAATTGAGGGACAACATTGAGCGTTTGAGCCAGGTTCTGGTGTCGACTCCATCAGGAGCTCAAATCCCGATCTCCCAAATCGCCGATATCAAGCGCGTCAGCGGGCCGTCCATGATTCGCAACGAGAACGGCATGCTCGCCGGTTACGTTTTCGTGGACCTTGCCTCGAACGACATTGGCGGATACGTCGAGCATGCAAAGGAAGTCGTGCGGGAAAAGCTCCCGCTTCCGGTCGGTTATTCCCTGGTCTGGAGCGGCCAGTATGAAAACATGCTTCGGGTTAGAGAACGTCTCAAGATTGTTGTTCCCATTACGCTGTTTCTCATCTTCGCCCTTCTGTATATGAACACCAAGTCGGTCATGAAGTCATCCATTGTCATGCTCGCCGTACCATTTTCCCTGATCGGTGCTGTCTGGATGATGTGGATCCTCAACTACAACATATCGATTGCCGCCTGGGTCGGCATGATTGCGCTGATGGGACTCGATGCCGAGACAGGCGTTTTTATGCTTCTGTTCCTGGATCTGTCCTATGAGGATGCGAAGCGAAAAGGGCAGCTGAGAAACAAAGCGGAACTGATCGAGGCAATCATCCATGGCGCCGTCAAACGGGTTCGTCCGAAAATGATGACTGTGTCGGCCGCATTTATGGGTTTGATGCCCATCATGGGGTCGGTCGGCGCCGGCTCTGACATGATGAAAAGGGTGGTCGCCCCCATGGTGGGCGGCCTGACCACATCATTTGCGATGGAGTTGCTGGTCTATCCGGCCATTTATTACCTCTGGAAATGGCATTCTGATGTGAAGCATCAGGCCCTCACTTCTCCGAGAGGAGCATTGCTATGAAACGATGGACGGGTACTCTGCTTGCCTGCTTCTTTCTCCTTGCAGGGAATGTATGGGGAGAGACTTTTCAGGTTGAACATGACCATTTCTGGCGCGGCTGCAAGGGTAAGCTGGTGTTCGGGGAAAGCACGGTCGAGTTTATCGCGGCGAAGAAGGAACACTCGCAGCTTTGGAAATACGAAGACATCCAGCAGGCGGCGATTGCTCCCGGCCGGATCTCGATCCTTACCTATGACGCCAGGAAAATCGACCTCGGCGCCGATCATCTTTTCAACTTCAAGCTGCTGTCCGGAACGTTGAGCGATCCGTTTCGAAGGGAGATCGAAAAGAAGCTGTCTCGTCCTCTCGTTTCCGCCATTTTGCCCGAGCGGCATAATCCGCGCTTTTCCATCCCCGCGCGCCACCGGCTGTTTCTGAACGACTCTCAGGGCGTCCTGGAGTTTGGGGAAGAATACGTAGTGTATCGATCCCAGGATTCCAGGGATTCGCGCGTCTGGCGCTACGACGAGCTGATGGATATCGGCAGCACGGGCCCGTTCCAGCTCCGCATCGGAGCGCTCCAGAAAACGGGTGGGGAATACGGAGAGGAAAAAAACTACGTCTTTGACCTTAAGCGGCGGATTACACCGTCGGAATATGATTTTATCTGGGAAAAAATCAACCGGCGCCTGGTCAGCGGAAAGTGAATCGCGGCAACGTCCTGCTTGACAATTTCACTGAGACCGCAGGTCCCGGGTACAAGGTTGCGGCTTGACGCCAAAAAGCCCGGGACCTGAGACCTGGTGCTTTGGCTAAAAAGAGCGACAGCATGAACCACCGGGTTTATTATTAACAGTTGAGGGATTGGAAATATGACAGCCCCTACAATACTTATTGCCGACGACGACTCCAGCTTTCGCCGGGTTCTGGAATATCAGCTGAAGCAGGCCGGTTATGTCGTCCTGAAAGCCGAAGATGGGAGGAAAGCCCTCGAGATTTTTTCACAAAATCGCTGTCATGCGGTATTGACGGACCTGGACATGCCTGAGCTTTCGGGGAATGAACTTCTGAAAACTATCAAGCAGCAATCTCCCGACACCCCGGTCATTGTCATTACGGCTTATGGTACGATCGATTCTGCCGTGGATGCCATGAAGGCCGGGGCATTCCATTATGTGACAAAGCCCGTAAACCGGGACGCGCTGCTCCACACGCTGGATCAAGCGCTTAAATTCGCCGGACTGATAACAGAAAACCGCAATTTGCGCGAAGCCGTGTCCACGGCATTCAGATTTGAAGGGGTCGTGGGCCACACGAAAGCGATGCAGCGGATTATCGATCAAGCGACAAGGCTTGCGCTTGTGGACACCACCGTCCTGATCACAGGTGAAAGCGGGACGGGCAAGGAAATTCTGGCCAAAGCGATTCACTTCAACAGTTCGCGAAAAGGGATGCCGTTCCTCGTAATCAACTGCAGCGCAATTCCGGACACGCTGCTCGAATCCGAGCTTTTCGGATATCGCAAGGGAGCTTTTACAGGCGCCATCGCGAACAAGCCGGGCAAATTCGAGGCGGCGGACGGGGGCACGGTCTTTCTGGATGAAATCGGCGAGCTTCCTGCGCAGCTCCAGGCTAAGGTGCTGCGAGTCGTGCAAGAGAATGAAATCGACGTAATCGGTGAAACCAGCCCCCGCAAAATTGATGTTCGAATTATTGCGGCCACAAACCGGGATCTCCGGCAGATGAGCGCAGAGGGTCAATTCCGGCAGGATTTATATTACAGGTTGAGCGTAGCCACTTTGCACCTTCCTCCGCTGCGCGACCGCAGGGAAGATATCCCTCTCCTGGTTCGCTTGTTTTCGGAAAGCATAAGCAGGCGATTGGGAAAACCTCCGGTTCCCATCGGCAACGACATCCTGCGCAGGCTGGAAATGTACTCCTGGCCCGGGAATGTCCGGGAACTGGAGAATGCGGTTGAAAGATTGATTGTGTTTTCTCAAGAGAGCGTCGCCCGTCTGGAGGATCTGCCGGATGAAATACTCCGGCCCCGGCTGACCGTCGGAAAAGCCTTGCTCAGCGTTCCGCCGGAAGGGGTCTCGATGGCAGAACTTGAAAAAGAGCTGGTTATTACGGCTCTCGAGCGGAATTCATGGAATCAGACCCGGGCAGCCGATTTCCTGCATATCTCCCGGAACGTGCTCATTTATCGGATGCAGCGGTATCGCCTCGGACCTTACAAGGACCTGCCTTCAGATGCGGCAACACTCCCGCCCGAGGAAGAGGACAATGATGCCGCAGCCACAGAACCCATGCAAACGGAACAGCAATGAATTCCGACGTATCGAAAAGCCCGGCGCACGCGAGTCTTAAGGCCGGGATTGTTGCTGCCTTGGTTTTGATCATCACCATTCTGCATTTCTCAACCGGCACGGAACACTTGTATCTTCATCAGATTTATCAACGAAGCTACTACATCCCTATCGTTCTGGCCAGTTTCTGGTTTGAGATCTGGGGCGGCGTGGTCACTGCTGTTTGTTTGACGGTCCTTTACCTCATTCACATCTGGCACGATTGGTCGCACAACCCCGACTATGCGTTTAACCAGTATGCCGAGATCGCGATGTATCTCATCATAGCGACTCTCGTGGGATTTTTGTCGCAGGTTCAGCGTAAAACGCGTGAGCAGCTGGAAAATGCCGGTTCTGAACTCAAGGCAGCATATAAAAAGTTGAATGAAACCTTCGATCAATTGCGGCACTCGGATCGATTGGCTTCCCTGGGGCAGCTTTCCGCGGGCATTGCTCACGAGATTCGTAACCCCCTGGGGTCCATCCAGGGAGCAGTCGAAATACTCGCGCAAGACCTGCCGGCGGAGGATCCAAAATCGGAGTTTGCTCAAATCGCAAAGAAGGAGGTGTCCAGGCTGGAAAAACTGACGAGTGAAATACTGCAGTTTTCAAAACCAGCTCCACCCAGGCAGCTGCCCACGGAATGGCGGGAAATTGTTGATGCCGCCAGAAGGCTGTGTGCCGATCGGGCTGTACGGAAGAGGATTGAGATTGTCGATCAGGTTGGTTCCCCCAGAAGACCGATCTTAGTGGACCCCGAACAGGTGAAGCAGGTACTGCTTAATATTTTGATAAATGCGATCCAGGCCTTGCACGAAGGAGGGATCATTGCAATCCGGGATTCCCAGGAGTCCAGCGAATCGATTTTGTCTATCCAGGACAGTGGTCCGGGGATCGAGCCTGCACAGCTGGACCACATTTTTGACCCATTCTTCACAACGAAACGTGAGGGCACCGGCCTGGGACTATCGATCTCGTTTCAGCTTGTGAAAAACAACGGGGGCCGGATCTGGGTGACCTCCGAACCCGGGAAGGGCTCGTGTTTTTATGTAGGTTTTCCCGTTCATACCGCCGCTGCAGAACCTTTAGGTCCTCCCGCAGGCCGGCATCATGCGGGATCCTCAGACAGGCATGTTCTGAAATAGTATTGACGAATGATACCTGTCCGCGGAATCGGGCAGTATCACGACGACCAGTTTGCCCTTATTTTCGGGCCGCGCGGCAACCTTCACGGCAGCTACCGTCGCTGCACCGGAAGAAATACCCGCCGTAATGCCCTCTTCTTTGTGAAGGCGATGGGTCATTTCAATCGCCTCGTCGCTGGTCACTCTCTGCACCTCGTCCACGATGCCGAGATCAAGGACCTCCGGTTTAAAGCCGGCGCCTATGCCCTGTATCTTGTGCGGTCCTGGCTTCGGACTCTCTCCGTGGATGACGGCTGTAAGTACAGCTGATTCGGAGGGTTCAACCGCGACACTCCAAATGGATTTGTGCATTGCCCGTTCAATATAGCGGCTAACACCCGTGATGGTTCCTCCTGTTCCCACTCCCGCGACCAAAATGTCGATGCGGCCGTCCGTATCATTCCAGATCTCCGGTCCCGTAGTCTGATAATGGATCTCCGGATTGGCGGGATTCTTAAACTGCTGCGGCATCCAGTATTTCTTCGGATCCGAAGCGACAAGTTCTTCGGCCCTGGCAATGGCTCCCGACATCCCCCTGGCGCCCTCCGTCAGGATCACGTCTGCTCCGAACGCCTTCAGCATCCGCCTCCTTTCCAGCGACATCGTTTCCGGCATCGTCAGCACCAGCGGATAGCCCCGGGATGCTGCGACGAATGCCAGGGCTATGCCCGTATTGCCGCTTGTGGGTTCTACAATGGTTACGCCGCTGAGACCGGGCTTCAGGATCCCCTCGCGTTCCGCCGCCCAGATCATGGATGCCCCGATCCGGCATTTGACCGAATAGGCTGGATTGCGTCCTTCAATTTTTGCCACCACAACGGCGGGCAAGCCCGCGGGGATACGGTTCAGTTTGACAAGCGGGGTGTTGCCGATGGAAAGCGAGTTGTCCTCGTATATTTTTGCCATATTCTTCTCCTGATTCGCATTCCTCCCAAAATCGCAATCAACCTCCACAATCCGACGCTCAACCGAAAAGCGGGCTTCCCCGCCTCTAGATCGAGTATGTAAGAGCCGTAGCTTTCTGCCTCCCGGCCTCATCATGGACCAGGTCCTGGAAACTGGTCCGGTCATACACATCCGAAACCGCTTTTGCCGCGCGCTTCCACACGTCAATGAAAACACAGTTGCCGGAAAGAGCGCACTCCCTGGCAGACATGCCGGTCATGCATTCAACCGGAACCAGCGGGCCCTCGACAAATTGCACAATCTCTCCAACCGTTAACTGGGCGGGCGGCCGGGCCATAAAATATCCTCCCGCCGCTCCGCGCCGCGACCGGACGAATCCCGCCTGTCTTAGCTGGCCCAGGATGACTTCAAGGAATCGCAAAGGGATCGCCTGAGTGTCCGCAATGTCACCGATCCTGATCGGGCCCTCGCCGTACCTTCGGGCCAGTTCAAACACCGCTCGAATCGCATACTGGCATTTCTGGGAAACCATTTTTCCTCCGCAATACACTCGGGGCTTTGGAAAACATAGCTGCTGGTTGCGTAGATGGGAACGGCGCAGGCCATTGTCGCCGGATCCGGTTCCTGTCCTGCGTGCAGCGCCAAAGTTGCCAAACGGTGTCTGTTGCTTCCTTCGCTCATTCCTCCTCATCTTGTCCTGCAAAGTATTTTATGAATTCGAATGGCTTAATTGTTCACTAAAACGATCGGGGTTGTCAAGTTATAATTCCAGAATGTTTCTCTTATGGGTATGGATGAGTGCAAATGCAGCTGGATAAACTATTAAGGGTCAGCGTCGGTCAGCGTTTTTTCAGGGTAAGTCAGGGCTATGGCCTGGCGGATGGACTTTGGCAAATTCAAGCATCAGAGGCAATACCTTGTCGATTGAGGTCAGTTCCTGCGTATGGTCAAGCCCCTCCACAACCTGTACCTGAACATTGGATCCCTCGAGCAGCGCTCCGTATTCCGCGATTCCGGCCATGGCTGCATCATTGTCCGAGCCGGCCAGCCAGAGCGTCGGGCAACGGATGTCGCCCGGTTCAATCCTGCCCCATTCCAGCATGCTGCCTGCCTGAGCGACAATCAGCGGCATATTGCGGCTCAGCAGTTGCTCCCGGTCCTGCGGGGAAAGAGATGCAGGGTTCAGCGTTCCATCCCGCTGAGCTTGCAGAATGGGCAGCCAGTGGTCGCGGGAACTGATTGTGAGCTTGCGGAAATCGCCCGACGCACCCAAACCAAAGCTGATGCCTATCATGATGAAACTGGTGACACGGGGTGATTGCGCGGCCAGGTAGCGAGCGATATTCCCGCCCAGGGAATATCCCCAAAGTGCAAACTGCTCGACGCGGCATGCATCCGCCACTGCCAGGACATCCCGGCAGTGTTTCTCAATGGCGTAATCGGACGCCGCCAAAGGCTTGTCACTCTCGCCGTTGCCCCGGATGTCGACCGTAATCACCATGAAGTCGTGCCTGAGCCGGTCCACGTAGCCGGCGTCATGCCAGACCTTCCGGCTCTGAAGGCCGCCATGCAGCAGCAGGATGGGCGATCCGGTCCCGCTGATATCATAGGCAATCCGGACCCCATCGGCTGAAACAGCAGAGCCTGCGCTCATAGTCGCGCCCGTGAATTTTGCTGCAGGATCGCAATTGGAACCGCATTGCCAAAACGTTATCGCCGGGGCTGCTTCGATATTGGCCTGAGTGTCGCATCGTTGCCGGCGAGACCGTTCTTGATTTGGTCATACAAGTCCGGGTATTTGGCTTGCAGATCCTTATCTTTGAGCTTCTTCGCCAGGGTTTTGCCGTCTTTGGTTTTTACCGTGTAGACCGTCCCCTGCGAACTCCGGAGTATGGTGA
This sequence comes from uncultured Acidobacteriota bacterium, assembly GCA_964474425.1. GTDB lineage: Bacteria > Acidobacteriota > UBA6911 > UBA6911 > UBA6911 > UBA6911. Next base: position 9,338 of record CAYYTC010000087.1, on the reverse strand, counting down.
CGGTCCTGTTCCTGCTCTCGAGGTAGCCGATGACAACATCCTTTCCGGCTGAAGCCTGCGGCGTTTGTTCCGGCTTTTTTGCCGCAGACCTTGCAGGATCGCCGGCAATCTGGGCAAAAGAGAGAGCAGCCATCAACATGGTGAAGCAAATGGCAAGAATACCTGGGGAGAGGAATGCTGTTTTTGTGGCTTTCATGGAGCACCCCCGTGGTCAGCCTTTATAAAGCCGTCCTCTGTCCGGTTCGAGGATTGGATCAACAAGTAGCTGTATTATCTCTCCGTACAGTTCGGCATGCAACACTCAAGGCTGCCCAAAGCAATGGGATCCTGCGGTATTTCGGCACTTGGAGACCGGGATACTGCAAGGCCGCTGCCAAACCCTCAAAGGCTTGGCCAGGCACAAACCGTTCATCATCTGCCGATTTTTTCAGCCCCCGTTGTTTCTGACAGCGGAGCGATATACATCCTGCTAACGACAGCAAAGAGGACGCCTGTAGACCAGCCGCACATCAGTATTCCCGTCAATGCCTCCGCTGCCGCGAAGATACGCCACTGATCGGGCAGAACGAGGTCGCCGTAGCCGACAGTGGTGTATGTGACGGCGCTGAAATAGAAGGATGTCCTGAAATCGGGGAAAATCTTCCACCAGGTCAAAACAGATGCCCAGCTGGCGATTTCCGACAGATGAGCCGATAGCATGCCTGCGGCAACCAGTATCAGGATCCAGACGGCACGCCAGAAGTGAAGGATCTTCGGCCTAACAATTCGGCTCAGGCGGCGCAGGATCACCGTCATCGCAAGCGCGTGAACTACAACACATACGGCAAGCAGAACAGCGGGCATCACCAGACGGACAAGCATGGCTCAGCATCCTTGCGGTTTCCGGATATGCGGATCGATATCCGGCATAGACGTTTAAACTCGAGCTTGAAAAACCGCGGGTGCGGGAGATCATAGCCCCTTGCCGGTCTTGCGTCCAGATATTTGTCCCGATCCTCCGGCCTGGCTCAAAAAAACTCATTGCGCGAAACCCCGGCCTAAGGCATAAATGATGGACTCTGAACGAAGCTCCCGAAGCCAAATATTCGCCTGGAGCGTTCCGGGACACCGAGGGGGTTTAAATTCGTGTTCAGTTCAAGGAGTGAAAAATATGAAAGGCATTTGCATTCTGACCGCGGTTGTGCTTTTTGCCGCAGCCCCGATATGGTTGTGGGCCGCAGAGGATGGGGCGGCTCTTTATGAAAGCGGATGTTCCATGTGCCACGGCGCCCAGGGAGAAGGCAATCCTGATGGCGGCCTGCCCGCGCTAAAGGGAACTTCGTTGACGGCAGAGAAAATCATCGCCCTGCTCATGAAGGGGGAAAAAGATAAGACAATCCACGCGGATCCGATCAGCGACCTGAAGGAAGAACAGGCCAAAGCTATCACGGATCACATCAAGAAGATGAAGAAGTAGCGGACGCCCGATTGTGCAGGGGTGCCCGGCCGGGCGCCCCGATTCCCTATGGCTGCTTCGGACCATTCGGCCCCTTCTATGACCTTGCGCTTCGGTAGCTTTTTTGCCTTTTGCAGCCGCGTGAATAAGTTCGCAAACAATGAAGTAGGCCTGCTCTGCTGCACTCCAAACAGTGTATGGAGGACCTCGACGGCTCCTGAATCCGGCTGCAATTCCTGTTTCTCTATCAAATCCAATTTCGCTACAATAAACACAACCTCTGACTGATTTGTGCTGCATTCCGGCGGCTGTCGACCTGGAGGAGGCAATCCTCATGATCGGTAAAACGGTGGGGCACTATCAATTCGGCAAACAGCTGGGCCGCGGAGGCGAAGTCTGGAAATCGAGCGTCACAGGATTGAAATGACAGCCCCTGTAACCTTTAGCCGGATTGTGAAATTCTTCTCCCGATAACCCATACAACTAACGGGGAATCTATGCTCGCTCAAATCGTCCTTACTCCAGCAGAATCAAAAAAACTAATCGCCAAGGCTGTGGCCAGGTTGGAAGCCGTGCAGCAGGCAGTAAAGAAAGGGATCGTCGCACTCCATCCCAGCAGCAGCACCTACTTCATCGTGGAAGAAATCATCGGATCCAAACCGAAGACTAATTACTGGGTATGCGGCGTGGTCACTCCAAGGGGAATGTGTGTGGAAATGGCAATGGCCCTCGGCATCGGGTTGACTCCCCGCGAAGAGAAAGCCGATCCCGGCGATCTTCAGGGAACATGGGTGATAGAAAAGGGACAATTGGGAGGCGAAGAGAAGCTTTCCAGCCTGCTCTATCGAATGACAGCCTCCGACGTCTACGTCAAAGGCGTCAATGCGCTGGATCCGGAAGGCAATGTCGGCATTCTCTTCGGTCTTGAGGGATCGATGGGATATATCCAGGCCGCGAGAAAGAAAAGAAACTTTACCATCATCTATCCGGCCGGACTGGAAAAGCTCATTCCTATCCCGGTGAAGGAAGCGGCGAAAGAGGCAAAGTTCACCCGCTATGAGTCGGGTATGGGAATGCCTGTGGGGCTTTTTCCTTGTCCCTCAGGCGTCACGGTCGACGAAGTGCGGGCAATCCAGATACTGAGCGGCGCTTCGGCAATACCTATCGCATCGGGCGGCTTGGGAGGCGCGGAAGGGGCGATCACGCTCATTTTGAAAGGGAAGGCGGATGAGGTAAAGAAAGCGCTGGATTTCGTTGAACAGTCGAAAGGCGCCAGGCTTCCGGATCTCCGTCTCTGCAACTGCAACGATTGTCCGGTCCCCAACTGCAGATTCCCGATGGCAGGCAAACGGTGGGCTTCGTTGTAGCATTCAGATCCACCGTCTGCCGGCCCTTCGCGTTCGCAGTTTCCTCCTAGTCAAAAGCTGAAGAAAAGCGATATACCAGAAGTCCCGGCCAGGCCCCGAACCATCCGGTTTATTGGTTTCCAAATGCTCTGGCTTTGTTCGCCAGAGCATCGATCGAATTTCTTGCGCTGGGAGGCGAAGCTCCATGGATTTATGGAGCTTCGCCTCTCAAAACAGCTCTCGAATTCCAGGGCGCACCCTAAAACTCGATCCGGGCGACTATCATCCCCCGTCGAGGGGAGCCGCCAGTTCTGGTATTGATGTATCCGAAACCGCCATTCGGCTGACCGGTAGTCTTATCTCTGGTTTGCGTGGCTTTCGCGTTCGTCGATGTGGGGCTGCTGAAATCGATGCGGTTGAAAATGTATGAGAAATCCCCCCGTATATTGAGCGAAACTCCCTCCTTGATCGGGAAGCTGCGCCCAAGACTCATGCTTTCATTGGGCGAGCGCCGATTCCTGTAGTCGTTGTAAAATGCAGCACCGGTGCCGAATTGCCCGAGAGGAGGATCGACCCAGGCCTTCGGATTCAGAACAAAGTCCTGGTTCGGGTCGACGGAATGGCTGTTGAGATCCTTGGTGAAGAGATCCTCTCCCGGCACCCGGTTGGCGAACGTCTGCTGGTAGAGCGCCGTGTCGAGCCGATTTTGTGCAATCGGAGCCTTAATCGGCATGCCGCTTGCGTACTGCAAGGCTGCGCCGATCGTCCAATCCCGGAGTATCCAGGACGCAATCTTGTTGGTATCCCGCCATGTCGGCACGGTGTAATTCGCCGCAATCACAAAAGTAAGGGGCCGAGAGAGCATGGAAAGGTACTTGTTCACGTGCCGGTCGAAAACATTGTTTATCGATGCGCCGCTTGATCCCATAGCGTTCCCCTGCTGCTCCGAAGCCATGGTCAGCTCTTTCTGCCAGGTAAAAGCAGCAGTGAAATCAAGCCCATGAGAATAGCGTTTGGTAACCTTTGCCTGCAAGGAGTCATACCAGGTTCTGCCAAGGGGCGCCCACATATATTTGATCGCAGGCGAACTGTTGGACGTGCCTGCAAACTGCGGAAACGGGCGCAACGACTGGGCTACGGTAGACGACATCGGAAAGCCCTCATAGGGCGGTATGTTGAATCCGCGTTGCGCCGCCAGCGCCGAATTCATCGGAGAGGTCAGCAGATCCCAGTCATCCTTGTTGGTGACGTTGAGCCCAAAAGAGGCAATCCGCTCGGCTGACAATGCATTGACATTGATCAGGTCGTTGGCTTCCCACCAGGCGCCGCGGTTGCCGACATAGGAAATTTCCACGACCAGGTTCCTTAAGATCTCGTGCTGAATGCCAATGCTCCATTGGATCTGCCTCGGCGGCCGGCCGGCGTTGTGATCGATTGCGACCGGGGGCGCGCTGAGCGTGCCTGGGAGAGGGTACAAACCGGGATCCAAGTTAGGCCATGGCATCGGAGTGGGCATGCCGTTGCGCAACAAACCCGCCGGATCGCCGTATTGGGGCGAGTAATACGGGTTGCTGGAGCCAACTTTCCACGTTGCTTGATTCTCGTTGGCTGTTTGGCCGTAAGAGATGCCAATTCCCATACGCAGGACGGTTTTGGGCGTTATCTGATAAGCGGCTCCCAACCGGGGACCGAATGCATAGGGGTATACCTGCGCGAAGTCACAGTTGCATTTACCCGGTCCGGAGCCTTCATAAATCACGGCTCCCAACAGGCCGCCCGCGGATGGATTCGGGGTTGTGGGCGAGAAACTCGCGATCCGGCCGTGCGGATCTTTGAAGTAATCCTGGTAATCCCATCTGAGTCCGTAGTCGAGCGTAAACCGGCGGGTCACCTTCCAGGTATCCTGAGCATATGCCGACCATGCGGATTTTGCCAACCGGGGGTCGCTGGGAACCCCGCTGTTGCCGTTTGCAACTAGCCCCAGGAGAAAACTCGCATAGGGGAATCCAACGGTGCCGCCCGCCAAATTCTGCCCCAGTGTGGAGGGAAGGCCGGTCTGCTCGACGCTGAAATTATATTGACCGTAGGAAGGAGCCCATAATGTGGTGGGATATTTCTCCTGGCGGAGTTCCGCGCCGAACTTCAAGGTGTGGTTACTCTTCACCCATGTAAGGCTGGCGCTTCCGGAAGGTTTGAACATAACCGATTTGGTTTGCTGATAGGGGCCCATGTTGCCTGTGGGCATGCTGATCGCTCGCGCCGACATGCCGCCGCGAGACGCCGAGAGCCCCGAAATGAATGGGAAAAAGGTGGACAGAGCTCCCGGAAGACCGAGTTCTTTGAGTTGGTCAAAGTTGGTATCGTATGCGTCATCCAGGAACTGCAGATTCTGGACACCGGCAGCCAAATGAAGCACCATGGTCGGCGTGACGGTATAATCGAAGGCCGCCTGCGCTATATAGGACCTCTGGTCCGTAGTCCTTTGAGTGGAGACCGGAGAATCAATGCCGTCTCCCCCCGGAGGCCCGGGCGCGTTCCTGTTCAGGTTATTGGTTGATGACCAGAAGAACGACACCTTGGTGCGGTTGCTCAGGTTGTGGTTGATTTTGACGGCGGGAATGGTTCGAATGTTGGGGCTGTCCCAAGGGTTCAGATAGTTGTTTGTAATAAGATCCGGAGTCGTCGGTTTCGGAATCAGATCTTGGATCTTGACAGCAACAGGATCGAACCGGTCCTGCGGAATTGTGTTATTGGGGAACGGGTCTCGAACGCGCAGTCCGTCAACGAGGCGCTCGGTCTGAGGATCGTATATCGTGCCTTCCATGATGTCGCGGCCCAGAGGATCCGTGGCGAGTTTTTTCCCGGTCAAAGCTTCACGGAAATCGCCGCTGCGATAGGCGAGAGTGGGCATCGTATAGATGGTGTTGTACTTGGTCACCTCACGGTACTGCTCGAAGCTGAAAAAGAAGAACGTCTTATCGTGGCCGTCGTAAAGCTTCGGGATGTAGACCGGCCCGCCGAAGGTGAAACCATAGTTGTTCCTGCGTGCGCGGTTCTTAAGGTGTGTCCAAGGATTACTTGCGTTTAGCGCTTCATTGGACCAGTAGTCGTATGCGCTTCCGTGGTAGGAGTTGGTGCCGGATTTCATGGTGATGTTGAAATAGCCGCCGCCGGCCTGTCCGAACTCGGCGGCATAATTGCTGGTCTGAATCGCATATTCCTCAATTGCGGCCGAGCTTTGCTGGCTCATCCCCGTGCTCTGCTGCAGCATTCCGTTTGTGGCCTCCATTCCGTCAACCCGGACGCTCATCGAGGCGGAAGGGGCGCCATTGACGCGAAACCAGGATCTGTTCGTGTAGAGCGTGCCCGGAAGCAGCGCCATCACGGCATAGGGATCTCGAATGATAGCGGAAAATCCCATAAGGGGCAGGTTATCCGCGCGTGTGCCGGTGACGTTATGGCTGAGTTCGCCGCTTTCTGTCTTCAGCAGCGGCGCATCGGCGCTTACCGAAACCGTTTCGCTGATGCTGCCGACCTCCATTGCGATATCAATGCGCAGAGTCTGCGCAACCATGACCGTGATTCCGGTCCGTGAATACTGCTTGAATCCGGCCTGTGTCGCCGTGAGTTGATAAATTCCCACCGGCAGTTGGGCCAGAGTGTAATTGCCTGTCATCGAAGTGACCGTCTGATAAACGGCCCCCGTTTGTGTGTTTTTGGCTTCAATCTGGGCTTTCGGGATCATGGCGCCGGCCGGGTCCGCAACGGTCCCGGTTATGGTGCCACGGTCGCTTTGAGCCGAAACCGGGGCTGCTGCGAGGATTAGACAAGCAACTGCAATCAAACATGCACCTGAACGCATCGGGTGTACCTCCTATCGCATGCAATTATTTGGGCGCACAGAGACATGCACCGGACATGGATCCCTCGCGACCTCTTTGGCCATTGCATCCCACTCAACCTATCGCCGGCTCTTGGAGCTCGCTCAGATTGGCGCCGGTGACGGTCGGCCCTTCTCAGGAAACAATGCTAGGAACGGCAAGGGCGTTATCGGACTTCAATATACATCTGTTGTTGTTTGACAATCTCATCTGCGGCGGTGTCCGCTTGCTTGAGATGTACGCACCGCTTTTATACTGATTTTAAGCTATTCGATTTGTCAGCGAGTTGTCAAGAAAATATGTCACAAATATGTGACATAGAGGGTACCCGGCCCACAAAACTATGCTATAGTTGTCGCGTCGTGGGAAATCTCCAGACCGGGCGCTTTTACCTAAATATATTGCCTTATACCAGACACAGCCGGGAATCCGTGGAGAGAGATCCGCTCTATACAGATATCCTTCATGCCGCCAGTCGGCCTTGGCCAGTGCCGCGACCTTTAAGTGTTGGAGGCGATTGCCTTCGGCCGCATCGCGGGAGAAATCGCCGCTGCGGAAAAACCCCAGGCGTAGAGGAGCGGCCCCTTGCCATCGAGAGCCTGGCAACGTCGGACCTCATGCGAGGAAACTCCGGAGTCTTCCGGCCGCTGTGTTTAGAGGCATATCGGCCGCTCTGCAGACACGGATCGGTTCTGTGCGGCCGGCCTGCGAATTATATTCTGGAAAAGGCGGCAGAAGGCTGCCGTACTCCAGGGGATCGACAATTTTCTGTTGATGGAGCTATTCCCGATGTGTGTGAATAGGGACCGGCGCACAATAACGCTCAGCGATGGATCCATACGTCGCAGCAGGATCTATATATCAGGAGAGGGCAGCTTATGAAAAACAGAGCAAGTTGTTTGCTGACAGGGATCTTTTGGGTGACGGCCCTTTTGTCGGAATCGCTTTGGGCCGCGGATATTACAAAGATCACGGTGCTGAATCCGCGAGGCGTTCAGCCCTCGATACGCTTGATACCCATGGCTCCCCGCCTCAATACATTGGATGGGAAGACGATCTACGTGGTGGATACCAAGTATCCGTTGACAAAGCCATTCGTGCAGGAAGTCTACAATGTGCTCAAGGAAAGATATCCAAAAACAAACTGGATATTCCGGGACAAAATCGGCAGCTACTTTGATGATGATCCCAAGCTTTGGGCCGAAATCAAGGAAAAAGGCCACGGCATGGTTATGGCCGTCGGGCATTGAAGCACCTGCTCGCCGGCGGTCGCCGGCCATTGCATCTCGGTTGAGAAGTTGGGTGTGCCCAGCGCCCCCATCATTACCGAAAGGTTTCAGGACCTTGTCCGGACCAATTCATGGAAGAAGGGAGTGCCGAACATGCGCTTCACATTTGTTCCACATCCCGTTGCAGGCAAAGCAGCCGACATTTGCCGTAGATACTTGCTGGGCAACGATCCGCTGACCGGAAAGCCCGTTGTCGATGAACTTGTGGCGGCCTTGACGCGCCCGCTGTCCGAGGACGACATCAAGAAGGGATTTCTTACAAGAGATCCGCGGCCGAGAATGCTGCCCCCTGATACTGCGGCCAACCTGGAAAAGATGTTCCATGAAAATATGTGGACGGACGGACTTCCCATTGTGCTTCCGACAGAAGACAAGGTTTCCGAAATGCTCAAAGCCACCAGTCACAAGGCGGATGAGACCGTAGGCACGATGCGTCCGTCACCTCCGCACGAAGCGTGGGAATACACCGTCGAAATGGTTGCGGCCAACGCGGTGATGGCGGGGGCAAAGCCCGAATATTTCCCGGTTATCCTTGCCCTGGCCTCAACGGGAGTGACCTCGCTTTTCACATCTACGACGTCTTTTGCCCGAATGGTGGTGCTGAACGGGCCGATCATCCAGCAGATCAATATGAACACAGGCATTGGAGCCATGGGACCTTTCAATCAGGCTAATGCCACGATTGGAAGGGCCTGGACATTAATATCCAAGAACTTGGGCGGAGGAGGAGTTCCCGGCGAGACCTATTTGGGCAGCCAGGGCAGCAACCTCAACTACAACAATCTGTGCTTTCCCGAAACGGAAGACGACTTGCCCACCGGGTGGAGCCCTCTCCACGTACAAAAGGGTTTCAAACGGAACGACAGCGTCGTGAGCACCTTCACGGGCTGGAGCATCAGCAACTATGGCGGCTACATAAGCCTGCCGCACAACGACATCATGAAGTGGCAGCTGCAAAACTTTTTCACGAGCGGGACCGGAGGCAATGGATCGGCTACTCTCCTGCTGGATCCCGTGGTCGCCAGAGACCTGAAGGATAGGTTTGACACAAAAGAAAAACTGGCCGAATGGCTCGCTCAAAATGCCACGACGCCGGCCTGGCATTACTGGGCTCGGGGAGAAGATCAGCTGAAACAGGCAAAATCGGGGGTCGAACCTTATGCGTCCTATCTGAAATTGGGGGAGATTGCGTCCTTGCCCGTTTCGCCATTCCTCCGGAGGTCTATGGCTGCGAAATCTCAATCTCAAAGCAAGCCACCAGACAGCCCTCCGCGTTCCCCGATCGAGATCATTGTGGTGGGAGGAGGCACGAATGCCTTCTGGGTTGCGGGAGACTTCAGCTATGTCTCCAGTGCTTCGGTCGACAAGTGGAGGTAACGCGCCGGAG
>CAYYTC010000086.1:5841-19027 GCA_964474425.1 uncultured Acidobacteriota bacterium | reverse complement strand
GAGGAGTTTGTTCCACGCGATTTTGGATTACAGTCGATGCTCTTTGATAAAACCCTTTAAGAGAAAGGAACGCCAGAATGCCCGAAAAGGATATCAGTCCAGAGGTGCTCGATGAAATTGGCGGGGAAGCGCTCGAAGGATCCGGCTTTGAAACCGAAATTCCGGAATCTGATTCTGAATGGAGGGATCCCCAATGAATTCTAAGACTTCATCAATAAAGCGAGACCTTCGTCAGGAAATCACGGACAACATTATCGCTGCTCTCGAAAAGGGAGTAGCTCCGTGGCAAAAGCCGTGGCAAGCAGGAGCTTTTGAAATGCCGCTGAATCCAACCACTGGAAAACTGTATCGGGGCGGCAACGCACTTCACTTAATGGTTACCGGAATGCGCAATAGCTTCGAGGATCCGCGCTGGATAACATACCGCCAGGCGCAGGAAAACGGCTGGCAGGTGAGAAAAGGTGAGAAGGGAACTCAGATTGAATTCTGGCAATTCCCTAAAAACCATGCAGAAGAGCCGGAGGAATCAAAGGACAGCAATCCGGAATCCTCCAGAGACCGATTCCTTTATCGCGTTTATACCGTCTTCAATGGAAACCAAATAGATGGAATCCCTGCTTATGCGCCCCGGATGCGCCAGGAATGGGAGATTGTCCAGGGAGCTGAGGCAATCCTCCAGAACAGTGGTGCTAAAATCCTTCATGACCAGCCTGACCGAGCCTTCTACAATCGTATGACCGACACCATCCATCTTCCGCCGCGGGCCGCGTTCGACTCCGCCGCGAACTATTACGGGACGGCACTTCATGAGACCGCTCACTGGACAGGCGCACCACAGCGCCTCAACCGCGAAACACTCAATAATAGCCACGGATTTGGAGACGTCGAGTATGCCAAGGAAGAGCTTCGCGCGGAACTCGCCAGCGTCTTCCTGATGGCCGAGCGCGGCATCCCCCACAATCCCGATAGCCACGCCGCGTATGTTGGATCTTGGCTGGCCTCACTTCGCAGCGACAAGCACGAAATCTTTCGAGCTGCGAGTGACGCTCACAAAGCCGCCAACCTCTTGATCGCCCTCGAACATCACAAATCACTAGATCAGGCTCTTGCTCATATCAATAATCAGCAATTAGCAATCGAACAGAATGCGTCCAGCGCCGATGTTCATGACCGTACTCCAAGTATAAGGGTAAATGAACCTGCAATGGAGATAGAGCTATAAAAGAAGTAGCTGTTGGTATCCAATCAGGATTCTATAAGAACTGACTAGCGCGAAGACCTCTGGGCGATTTTGCCAATGACAGTCAGGATGAGCAGCGTAACCGCAATGAGCACAAACCAAAACGCACCCTTTTCCTGTCCTGAAAATAGGCTACAGAGGAGAAAAAGAAAGAATCCCAAAACATATAGCTGGAAAATCCTGACTATAATTCTGAGCATGCTATTTACCGCTAATTCCGCTAGTATCTTGACCAAGGATATATAAGTTCCTAAATACTCTCATATGGAAGTATGACATTCAAGAACTCCATCGATATTTGCTTCACGTATGACAAATGCATTTGCTGATAATCATCAAGCGTGAACACTTATAAATAGTCAATAGATTCTTGGAGGCAATCAACTCGTTCGGGCAATCTGTTAGGGACTCAGCGCCGTCTCCTTTGCGGGAGCATTTAACTAATAATGGCGTACATCGAAGGTACTCATCCTATGAAGCAGTTCATTTTGTCTATCCTCTCGATCGACGATATTAAGTCGAAGGCAGATTCTGGCCTTACTCGTGGTTGAGTAATGCGATTCCGCAGCACAGCCTCGCTTTAATGACTGCCGAGAAGGCACTGCAATAGAGCTAAAACAAATAACGCATTAGCTCTGGATCTTCCGCTGGGAATCAGGCTGCATCCTCAGCCCTGTGATACTATTGTTGTTGACATCGGCACTGGTGCAATAACGAACAGAACGGCATTGACGTACCTGGACTCAATAACCGAGAGGAGAAAACAACCATGACGGTCAACAGCCCGACCAGAATACTTGAGGACGAGCATCTCATTATCGCTAAAGTGGTCGGCTCAGTTCCGATACTAGCCGACCAGCTTGAGGTGGGCAAGAATGTGGATATGGAAACGCTTCAAGGAGTAGTCGAATTCATGCGTACCTTCGCCGACCAATGTCATCACGGCAAAGAAGAGGAACTACTATTCCCGGCTTTGGCAAATAAGGGTGTCCCAACGCAGGGCTGCCCGATGGGTGCGCTAACGGCCGAGCACACGCGGGGTCGGATGCTTGTTAAAGAATTGGCCGAAGCGACAAAGGCCTGCCAAAGCGGTGTTCCCGCTGCCAAAGAGACGGTGGTCAAGTGCCTGAGAGGAATTGCAGAACTGTATCCAAACCACATCTGGAAAGAGGATTATCTTTTATTCCCGTTGACTAACAAAGTCCTGAGTGCGGAGGAACAGCTGAGTCTGTGCCGGCGGTTTGAGCAGGTTGAAGCGCGTGTGGGCCGGGATGAGCATCGCCGGCTGGAACAGTTTGCCGAAGAGCTTTCCGAAAGTACCCAGGCGGGATAGATAATTTGTTGCGATCAACAGAATGCAAACTCCAACCCTCTGTCTTGAAGAAAGCTCCGGAGGAACAGGGCTTTCCGAACCCTCAATGCTACAATCCGCTCTTGATGCAGCCTGCAGGGAAGAGCGCCCGACTTCATCAACTGACGCGCTCTGATAAATGCAGGTCACTTCTTACTCGACCCGTATAACCTTCCAGCGGGTGCATATTGTCTGGAGAGAGACGCGCAGACAAATCTGCAATCCGTGAATTGGTTCCTGGCAAAATTAAGTCGGGTGCCAGTTCGCTTAAACATGCGGCAAGGAATGATCTGGAGGATATTTCGGGGTCGGGGAGGACGAGGCGGTCCGTATTGAGCACCAGGTCGTCGTAGAGGATCAAATCGAGATCGATGACGCGGGGCGCGGACTTGTCTGAGGCTCGCAGCCTTCCCAGGGCACCCTCGATGCGCCGGAGGACCTGATATTTCAACTCATCAGGAGTCTTCTCCGTCTTGATTTCGACAACGCAATTGTAAAAATCCGGTTGATCGGGCCGGTCTTCCGGTTCCGTTCGATAAACTGTGGAAACAGCAACAATCTGTTCCTGCCGGGCCAGGAGGAGAAGAGCAGCACGCACATTCTCCTCAGGGCTGATGTTGGATCCCACAGCTATGAATGCGCGCGCCTTCATTCCACCTCTTTGAGCCGAGATATCTCAATGCCTACGCTCCTCGCGAAGCGCAACGCGGATGGCTTGTCTACCCGTACATGGACTTCGGTTACACCAGGTGTTTCGAGACAGACATCCGCCACTGCCTCCGTAAGCGCTTCAAGAAGGAAGTATTTTGAGTTCTCAACAAGGTTGAGCACTCGCTTTTTGATAGCCCGGTAGTCAATGGCATCTTCAAACTTGTCCGACCGCCCCGGCTTCCGCAGGTCCGCGTAAATGGATAGGTTGATAGTTACATCCTGTTTTTCAGTACGCTCGTCTTCATTGATGCCCACGATACAGCGAGCACGAATGTCAGTGATGATAATCCGGTCCATGGTTTTGCTCCATGAGATGCCGGCCTCCATCCACGAAAATCACCTGGCCGGTCAGAAAGCTGCTTTTGAGTAGATACATAACCGCATCGGTAATATCGGCCGGCTCCCCGTGCCGTTTGAGGGGAATCCTTTGGGCCAGCTCATTCAAATATCCTTCATCTTTGCCGGCGGGAGGCAAAATCAATCCGGGAGCCACGCCATTCACGGTTATCCGGGGGGCAAATTCAAGCGCCGTCATCCTCATAAGTCGGGCGAGCACCTGCTTGCTGAGAATGTAGCCAACGTGAGAGGGATCGTCCCCCACAATCCGCGAATCAAGCAGATTGACAATCTTGCCTCGATCTACGTGACGGGCGAACTCGCGGCTAAGCACAAAGGGCGCCCACGCGTTTACTTGAATGTGTTCCATTAGGCTTGCAAATTCAAGGTCTTGAATGGCGTCCGGGAGAAACAGCGACGCGCTGTTTACGAGTATATCGAGGGAGCCGGCGGTTGCCAGGACTTCCGGGATCAATCGCTGGGCGGCTGCGATATCGCTAAAATCCTCCTCGACGAGCCAAGCCGACACTCCGTGTGAAGCCAGCTTTAAGCGGAGTGTCTCCGCCTGTTTTTCGGACTGTCTGAAGTGAACAGCTACATTGACACCGGCACGAGCAAGGGCTAGAGCGATCTCTCGGCCGATGCGTTTTGCCGCGCCGGTAACCAGCGCTGTCTTGCCTTGCAGGTTCTCTCCGCTCATCAGATCATTGCCTCGCCTTCGATTGAGACTCTCCATCCCGGAAATAGGATATCCGATTCAGGGTGTGCGCATCACGAGATCATCGGCGTCCGCTTTAAGTCAACGAGCATTCTGATTCTTAGGGCAGGCGCTCGGCAGCCCCGGCCGCGCGCAGAATCAGTTGGCGCGCCGCTTCCACTTTATCCCAGACATTGCACATCATGACGCCGCGAATTTTATTATCCCGCAGATAATACAGGACTCCCGTGTGGTTTTGCTTCCGCCAATCCACAGCGATCTCCATTTGGGTGTCCACCTCACCGACTGCCTCATATCCAAACTCGAAAAGGTCGGAGAAGAAATATGGCATATAGGTGAATGCTTCGTGCGCACCGGCCATATTCCTTCCAGCATGTTTGCCCTGATTAAGGGCATTATCCCAGTGCTCGACACGCATCTGCTGCCCAAGCGCCTGGTAGGGAAACCGGGCATTATCGCCGGCGGCGTAGATACTCGGATGAGAGGTTTGCAGGAATTCATCGACAATTATTCCGTTGCCTGTGTCCAATCCCGCTCCTTCAGCCAGTTCAACGGCGGGTTTAATGCCGATGCCAACGATCAGGATGTCCGATTCAATCTGCTCGCCGCCGCTGGTCCGGACCAGGAACGCGGATCCCTTCCGGTCGACAGAAGTGGGTTTTTGGCCCTTTAGAATCCTGATTCCCCGATCCTGGTAGATCTGCTCCATCGCCAATCCCAGATCTTTGGGCAACACGCGGTCGCACAGGTGCGTTGAAGGGTAGATCATGGTGACATTCAATTTGTTGGTTTGGAGCGCGGCGGCCATTTCCGAGCCGATGAATCCCCCGCCGATGATGACGGCAGATCTGCCTTTATCCGCCAGTCGTCTGATCTGCTGGTAGTCGTCCAGGGACCGGAAGTAGCAGACTCCGTCCATTTCCCCGCCGGGAATAGGTAAATTCTGCGACGCGCCGCCTGTCGCCAGCAGCAGTTTTTTGAACCGGCAGCTTTGCCCCTTGTCATCTGTGACCGTCAAGCCTTTTGCATCCAATGATACAACGCGCCTGCCCGGGAGGAAGGACACCCCATTCTGATCATAAAAGGTCTGATCGTGAACAAAGATATCCTTGACTTTGGTTTTGCCGAACCACAGCTTCTTTGACAGGGGTGGTCGATTATAGGGAAGATGGTGTTCCGTCCCGATCATTGTAATGGAGCCGTTGCTGTCCAGTTCCCGGATCCCTTCAATGGCTGCCGCACCAGCCAATCCTGCGCCCACAATCAGGTAATCACATGCATTTTCCACCATAGCTGGATCCTCCTGTGTTGTTCATCTTCTCAGACCGCAAGCCGCAAGAAACTCTTCGCGAAGACTTGGGTTTCCGTCATATTCCCCGCGCCAGAACGTGGTGCGGGTCTTGGGAGACATTTCCCGGACGCCCCTCATCTCCACACAGAGGTGTCGAGCTTCCAGGTACACCGCGACGCCGTGAGGTTGCATCATGGTATTGAGTGTGTCCGCAATCTGCTGGCCGATCCGTTCCTGTACGGCAAATCGTCGCGCGAACAACCGCACAAGACGGGTCAACTTTGAAATTCCGATGATGTGCTCGTGTGCAATGTAGCCGACATAGGCCTGGCCATAGAACGGCAGGGCGTGATGCTCACATAGAGCAACGAATTGGATGGGGCCTTCAATAACCTGGCTCAGGCGGCAGTCCGACCCGCCCCTGCATTCCGTAGTAAAAACCTTGATCAGTTTTGGATCTCCCTCATACCCTTCTGTGGCATCATAGAGGGCCTGGATGAAACGACGAGGTGTGTCTGCAGTTGCAGGCGTGTCCATGTTCATGCCGAGCGCCGCGAATATCTCCGCTGCGTACCCCTCAAACTTCAGCCTCTGCTGGTCGGAAATTTCCCGTCGCCGCAAACCCAGCGTGGCGTCAAGCGTCTGTTCATTGAACTCATGGTCATGAAGCATCGCTCCCTCCATAGGAATCGCGGGCCCAACCCCGAATCTGAATATCTACCTGATTGCCGACATGATCCAAGCCTGGACTCCCGTCAACTAAGGCAGCGCGGCAAGATAATCGGCCTTACCAAATATATATCATAACTGCTCGAAGATGCTCCCATAACCGTGCGTCACCTCACGGCCAATATTCGCGTCCAAATGGAAGTCTGAGATTCACAGTCACGCGATTATACATTGTGATGCTAATACCCTGTGGATGCACCGGTCCGTTCAGGGTTGCTCACACTTCTGGTCACTGTTGCTCATCCCGGAATTTCACGTGGGTGTATCTTTGGTGTATCGTTAATGATAAGGAGCCAAGGTGATGCTGAAGTAGAATCGGTAGTTCATACTCTGCAATGCGCAAGCTGGGCATGCGCCTTTGGCTGGATTCGTTCACAAAAAGCATGGATGCGCTACGCTATGATTTTATCTGGGCAATCAGTCGCATTTGGCGCTCCCGGAATTGAGCCCCGCTGGACATCCAGCGCCAAGGAAGGACTGGGTACCGCCTATCACACAGGCTGCCGGCTCTGGTTCACGGTCAGCCACGGAATCGTCAATGAAATTTACTACCCGCATGTCGATCAGCCGAACACCCGCGATTTCCAATTTCTCATCAGCGATGGTGAAAGCTTTTGCCACGAGGAGAAGCGTAACCTGGATCACCGGATTGAATGCCCGGAGCGCAACTGCCTTTTTTATTGTCTGACAAACTCGGATCGCGATGGGCGTTACCGGCTGACCAAGCATGTGCTAACAGATCCGCATCGCTCGGTGCTCCTTGTGCATACTAAAGTGGATGTGTTCGATGAATCGCTGCGCGCCAAGTTGCATCTGTATGCGCTCCTGGCTCCGCATATTGCACGATATGGCGCCGGCAACTCAGGCAGGTGTGCTGAGGTCAGCGGCCTCCAACTTCTCTGTGCAGAACGTAGTGGCGTTCACTTAATCATGGGCTGCAGCACCGGCTTTTCCCGCCGATCGATTGGCTACGTCGGCGCAAGCGACGGTTGGCAGGATCTCATGGACAATCTCAAAATGGATTGGGAATTCACCACGGCAACGGAAGGGAATATTGCGCTGACCGGTGAAATCAATCTTCTGGGAGCCGGTGAATTCTTGATCGCGATTGCAATTGGCGGGAGTTTTCAAAGCACGGCAACCAAGTTGATGCAATCGCTCGCAGTCCCGTTTGAGTTGCATCGCCAGACCTATGTACATCAATGGCAGCGCACCGTAGCTGATCCGGCATCAAACCTCACGGATCATACGTCTGACGGCGGCGCAGTGTATCGGTTGAGTCGCTGCGTCCTCCTGGCGCATGAGGATAAAATTTATCAGGGTGCGCTGGTTGCATCGATGAGCATTCCATGGGGCGAAGTCAAGTGCGACAATGATGTCGGCGGCTATCACCTGGTCTGGACCCGCGACCTGGTGCAGAGCGCGACCGCACTGCTTGCAGCAGGCCAGACCGGGACGCCGCTGCGCGCATTGGTCTGGCTCGCGTCCACGCAGCAGCTCGACGGCAGCTTTCCACAGAATAGCTGGATTGACGGCACTGCCTACTGGTGCGGCTCCCAACTCGATGAAATTGCCGCCCCGATCCTGCTGGCATGGCGTCTGCGCGGCGAGGGTGTCATGTTGGGGTTGTTCGATCCATACATCATGATTCTACGCGCGGCAGCGTACCTTATACTGCACGGGCCGGTGACGGCGCAGGAACGCTGGGAGGAAAACGCCGGTTACTCGCCTTCGACGCTAGCGACCGTCATCGCCAGCCTGGTCTGTGCTGCAGAATTCGCCAAAAACCACGATGAACCGGGCACGGCGGATTTTATTCTGACATACGCCGACTGGCTTGCCGCGCACCTTGAAGAATGGACGGTCACGACGCAGGGCGAGTTGGTTGAAGGCTATCATCGTCACTACATCCGGATTAATCCAACGGATCCACAAAAACCGGATCCACATGCCGATCCAAACACAACCATGATCCAGCTGGCCAATGGCGCAGGCCTTCACCCCGCACGAACCATTGTCGGCGGTGATTTCCTTCATCTTGTGAGATTCGGTATCCGCGATGCGCACGATCCCATCGTGCGCGACTCGATTGAAGTCATCGATTGTGTTCTCAAACGTGAGCTGCCGCAAGGTCCCTGTTGGCGCCGCTACAATCACGATGGCTATGGGCAAAGACATGACGGAAAGGCTTACGAAGGGTTGGGTGTCGGCCGCTCGTGGCCGATTTTGACAGGGGAGCGCGGCCATTTCGAACTCGCTGCCGGACGCGATCCGATTAAGTTCATCACGGCGATGGAAAGGTTTGCCAACGAAGGCGGAATGATCAGCGAGCAGCTTTGGGACGCCGACGACCTGCCGGGCGGGAGCATGAAACGGGGTCGACCCACAGGCGCGGCAATGCCGTTATGCTGGTCGCATGCCGAATATTTAACGCTCGTGCGCAGTCGTTGCGATGGAATCGGTTTTGATCGAGTGGAACCCGCATTCCAGCGCTATGTAGTCAATCCAGTGCCGGTTCGACATGAAATCTGGAGCTTCCGCCATCCCGTCCGCCGAATGCGGCGGGGTAAAATCCTACGGATTATCGTTGCGGCGGATGCGACTGTTATCTGGTCGGCAGATCAATGGGCCCGCACCAACAAAGTAGAGACGAGCAACATCGGCGCGCTGAATTTACGGTTTGCAGATCTTCCAACGAGTGATTTGCGCGGTGAGTCGGTAATCGAGTTTACATGTTATTGGAAAGACCCTCAAAAGTGGGAAGGCAGGAATTGGCGGATTGTCGTCGAATGATGCTGAATGCAGAGCGCTGTACAGGAGAGAGATTATGAGAGCGACACAAGAACTGCACGAAATGGGCCAGAGTCTTTGGCTCGACAACATCACCCGTGGCCTGCTGGCCAACAACACACTCCGCTATTACATCCAGGAGTTCTCGGTTACGGGGCTCACTTCGAACCCCACGATTTTCGATCATGCCATCAAGAACAGTCATGACTATGACAACGCCATCCACCAGAAATTGAAGGAAGGCAAGTCGGGTGAGGCTCTGTTCTTCGAACTGGCGTTGGAAGACCTCAGGCAGGCTGCCGATCTGTTTCGGCCGATCTATGACAAAACGAATGGCGTGGACGGTTGGGTGTCCCTGGAGGTCTCGCCACTGCTGGCACACGACACATCAGCCACTCTCGCCGCAGCCAAGAGTCTCCACGCTCGCGCAGAACGGCCCAATCTCTTCATCAAGATTCCGGGCACCAATGAGGGCCTTCTCGCCATCGAGGAGGCGATCTTCGCGGGCGTGCCGATCAACGTGACACTCCTGTTCTCCAGCCCACAGTATGTCGCGGCCGCCGAGGCGTACATGCGTGGCATCGAGCGGCGCATCACCGCCGGGCTGAATCCCGATGTCAGCTCCGTGGCTTCGCTGTTCGTCAGCCGCTGGGACAAGGCGACGATGGGAAAAGTCCCCGATGAGTTGAGAAACAATCTCGGAATCGCCGTCGCCAAGCAGACCTACAAGGCTTATCGCCAACTGCTGGATTCGCATCGCTGGCTGCGATTGGCAAATGCCGGGGCACGACCCCAACGCCTGCTCTGGGCGAGCACAGGCACCAAAGATCCCAAGGCCTCCGATGTTCTTTACATTAATGCGCTTGCCGCGCCATTTACCATCAACACGATTCCCGATGCTACATTACTTGCATTCGCTGACCATGGAGTATTGGGAGAGCTCTTGCCATCTGACGGAGGAGATGCCGGAATGATGATAGACAAGTTTGCCAATGTCGGTGTCGACCATAACTGCCTGGCCGCCGATCTGCAGCGCGAAGGTACTGAATCCTTCGTAAAAGCCTGGAAGGAGCTGCTCGATTCCATCGGGTCGAAAGGCACCACGTTCAAAACCGCTTGATGAGGTCTGGATGGTCGATCACGTTTGGCAGGGAGTAATTGACGAAAACTTGCAGCTCATTGAGAAGTTGAGCACTTTAAGTAGAAACAAGGATACTGTCCAATTCTCCAGAGCGTGACATTTTGCTCAGCAGAGAACGCTGCACTCAATTAAGGAAAGGAGACGGAAGTGAAACCTACGGAAGTATTAATCGCCGAGCACAACGCGGTGCTTGTTGCGCTGAATATTCTTGAAAGAATCGAGAAGGGAATTGCCGCAAGAGACACGGATGCCCCCGAGCACCTCAATCAGCTCCTCGATTTCTTTGGAGGCTTTGTTGACCGGTGTCACCACGCTAAGGAGGAGGATGCCCTCTTCCCCGAACTTGAAAAGCATGGAGTGAAAAGAGAAGGCGGCCCGATCGGCATAATGCTCGCTGAGCACGAAGCTGGACGAAGGCTGGTCCGCGAGATGTCGAATGCTTCAGCGGGCCTGCGCCGCGGCGATGAAAAGGCATCGGATGGCATCCGGAAGACCGCGATCGAATACAGAAATTTGCTCCGGGCTCATATCGACAAAGAAAACACCGTGCTTTTTCCCCTAGCTGATCGGATGCTGCCCGATGACACTGCCTGCGAAGTTGTTGCGCGATTCGAGAAGATCGAGCTTGATCGGGTCGGACTGGGCAAGCATGAAGCCTATCACGAAATGCTGCATCATCTGAAAGAGGTTTACCATGTCTGATGCAGTAGCTCCGCAACCGACAGGTGGCGGAAGGCGATTCCTTCATACGTGCCGGTTAATGAGATTTGACCTGAATTTTGCAGTGCGCCGTGTAGACGCAAAGCTTCAATGGATGAATATCTCAGGCGGTGCTGTCGCTCCAGCCGGTGGGGATAGGAACAGGTAAAAGATATGAAGCTGCCGACGCCTTCGGTGAAAGAGCTCACGGGTAGATGATTCCGTGATCATCGAGGCTATCGCCTGAGCGAACAATGGGCAGGGGAATGCTTGAAAAATTTGAAAGACAAGGAAGCTCAAACGAAATGAAGAATCAAATGATTCAGAAAGCGATGCTTGTGCTTACATTCGCAACGCAGATCACCGCCGGGACTCTGGTTGCCGCCGCGGAAAAGACTGAGATTCCGGAATACATCACTTCGCAAGCTTGCCTGGCTTGCCACGCCGAGAAATACAGCATCTGGAAATCCTCCAGCCATGCTCGGATGGTCGTGCCAATCACCAACTCGACCAATCTGCCTCTCGACATTGCCAAGGCTCCGGCAAGCCTCCAAGCAGAGCTCAGGAAGGCCGCTTATATGGTGGCTGATTCCTTCTTCCTTGCGCGGGATCCTGCGACTGAGCATTACAAGACACTGGGCGTCATTTATAACAAAGCAGATAAAACCTACAGCCCTTCCAGCTTCAGCCTGGATTGGTCAACTTCCTGCGCAGGTTGTCATACGACCAACATGAACACACCAAACCTTACCTGGGGCGAAGCTGGAATCGGCTGCGAGGCGTGCCATGGTCCGGGTCGAGATCATGCTTTAGGTAAAGGCGATGTCAGCAAAATAGTTTCCAGCAAGGATGCAGATATTTGCGGACAATGCCACGGCGGTAATGATGTACAGACCGGCGGAAAATTAATGGCCGACGGGACCAAATGGGTTGTCGGTTTTCGACCTGGCATGAAGCTCTCCCAAATACCGGGAATCCAGCTGACCCCGGTTGATCCGAACAAGATTCCACCGGATTCCAGCATTAATGCAAACCACCTGCGAAACTACAACATGTGGGGAGCCTCCGTTCACAGCAAGGCTCTCGGACTGATTATTAAAAATGAGCGCGCTGCGGCGGACTGCTACGGCTGTCACTCCGCCGAGGGCTTCGCCGCTAAGCTGCAGAGCAAGAAGATTGACATCACCAGAAAAGAGAGCCTCAATACTCTTACGTGCGTCGCTTGCCATGATGCCCATAACAGTGAATACCCTCGCCAATTGGTTATGGATCCTGAAAGGCTTTGCGCCTCCTGCCATACCCAGGAAGCCATGCTCAAAGGGAATGCCGCTAAGGGCATCGAGGAAACCAAAAGCCCCCACTCCGGAATCGGTTGTATTAAATGCCACATGACTGAAGGGAATCACCTGATGAAGGTCATCCGGCCGGATGATCCGGATCTGGCCGAGAAACGCGCCGACAGCTGCACGGCATGCCATAAAGACAAAAATAAGAAAGACCGTGCCGCTCATCTGCAGGAATGGCAGGCTTCGTACTCAAAAAACATGGACGCACTGCAGGCTGACATGAAAACCATCGGAGCCGCCCTGAAGGATAAGCCTGATCTTCTGACTGCCGATTTGAAAGCGAAACTGAACACCGCAAGGAGCAATCTTTTTGCACTTACAAACGATCATTCCCGCAGTGCGCACAATTTCGAGTACGCGACAAAGATCATGAGTCAGGCCGGCAAAGATCTTGAAGAAGTAAAAACGGCTTTAAAATAATGAGGACACCATTGCAGGCCCAAAAGGTTGGAATAAGCTAAAAGCGGAAAGGACCAGGAAATGAACAAAAAAGAAGAGGCTATGTCCCCGGCAAAAGCGATTTGCCTTGCCGAACATGTTCAGTACGCGGCTGGTTCCATCGTGAGTCGCGCGCTGGTGCAGAAACCGGTTGGCTCCATCACCCTGTTCGCGTTCGACACTGGACAGGGGCTTAACGAGCACACCGCCCCATACGACGCCTACGTGCAGATTCTCGATGGCGAAAGTGAAGTTGTCATCGGAGGGCAGGTAGTCAATCCCAAGTGTGGTGAGACGGTCCTCATTCCGGCCAATGTGCCACATTCTGTGAATGCGCGACAGCGATTCAAAATGCTTCTCACGATGATCCGGGGGTAGATGGCGCGCGACAATTCC
>CAYYTC010000086.1:2452-5741 GCA_964474425.1 uncultured Acidobacteriota bacterium | reverse complement strand
CTCAATCGCATCGCGCAGTCGGTATTCCCGGAAGATTCGATCTTCCGTATCGACCACTTTCTCGGAAAAGAGGCAATCATGAATATCCTCTATTTCCGTTTTGCCAATACTTTTTTGGAGCCGATTTGGAATCGCAACTATGTGGCCAGTATCCAAATAACTTTGTCCGAGGGTTTTGGCGTGGGGAACCGCGGGGCGTTTTACGAAACCACCGGCTGCCTGCGCGATGTGATCCAGAACCACCTTTTCCAGATCGTCGCGCTGCTCGCCATGGAGCCACCTGCCTATCGAGGCTTTGGAGCCGTGCACAGCGAAAAGGCCAAGGTCTTTCAGGCAATGCGCCCCCTTAAGTCCAACGACTTGGTGCGCGGCCAATATTCCGGTTACCGGAAGGAGGCGGGCGTAGCGAAAAATTCCGATGTCGAGACTTTCTGCGCCCTGCGGCTTTTTATCGATTCATGGCGCTGGGAGGGGGTGCCGTGGTATCTGCGCTCCGGGAAATACCTGGCCGAAACTGCTGCCGAGGTCCTGGTAGAGTTGAAGCGACCGCCGCAGAGGCTTTTTGCCGACTCGGCGCCGGGTGCGGGTCGGTCCAATTATTTGCGCTTCCGCCTTTCCCCCGCATCCGCCATCGCTCTCGCAGCACGCGTCAAGCGGACAGGTGAGGAGTTTGTTGGCGACCAGCGAGAGCTCTACCTGACTGAAGAATTTCAGGGAGAGAAAGCGCCCTACGAGCGGCTTTTGGGCGACGCCATGCTTGGCGATAGAGCGCTCTTCACGCGTGAGGATGCGGTCGAGGCTGCTTGGGCGGTAGTCGATCCAGTCCTTAAGAACCACTCTCAATCTTGCTCTTACAAACGCCACAGTTGGGGACCCAAAGAGGCTGACGTGCTCATTGCGACAGACGGTGGCTGGCACAACCCCAGGCTCACGGGGACGAATCCATGACGCAACCTGCTTCGGAATATTTTTTGCAGGATATCGATTATATGCTGTTTGACAACAACAAGATATTTGCTGGCATCAAACGTCGCCTGCACCGGTCACTCTTCACTTTCCGGTCCATTGGCTTCCCGATAATCTTGCGGTGCCGGTAGTGCCAGACACGACTGAGGCGGAATACGCGGTGTGGCAGGAAACCCATCATTGGATATAGGGAATTGAGGTAGATAAGGATAGCGGAAAATGATCGGGCCGTTTTTTGCGCGCCAATTGCTCTGAAGACCTGAATGTAAAGCCTGAATTTATCAACTAGGGAAAAGAAAGTTTGCATTGCGACAGGTGTTTTATCGAAATCATTTGCGTAGTTCTACGTATTTCTGTCCAGTATGTCAACGGTTACAATTCATCAGTTCTTTCTTAAAACAGCTCTTCAGGCAAGTGAATCATGATGAATCGGGACAGTGATATCGCCGTATTGAATGAAAACGCTCCATCGAATCGCGTGGCTTTACTTATGGCTGGCGGCGATGGAACAAGACTGCAGGAGCTAACAACAGAGATTGCGGGAATTCCAATTCCCAAGCAATATTGCCGCCTGCTAAACAATTCCTCCCTGCTTGAGGCAACCCTTGCCCGGACGCAGCTGTTCGCTCCTCCCGATCGAATCAACGTCATCGTCAATGAGAACCACGGAGACCTGGCGATGGAGCAACTGGATATACTCCCGATTTCCAATATCTTTGTGCAGCCGCAAAATCGAGATACCGGCCCTGGAATGATTTTTGCTCTGTTGCATCTTGAGCGGGCCCATCCGGACGCCATCGTTGCAGTGTTCCCGACGGATCACTTTATCGACAATGACCGGACCTTCGTCTCTCACACGTTGCGCGCGGTCAACACCGTAGCCCGCATGCCCGATAAAATTGCGGTTCTCGGTATTGTCCCAGACCAACCGGAAACCGGATACGGATACATTCTGCCTAACGGCCCGATAGGACCGATGGAAAGAGCCTTTTATGTAAAAGCCTTCGTGGAAAAACCCAGTCTTCCTGATGCGCGCGATATTATCTCGCGCGGGGGACTTTGGAACACCTTCGTGATGGTCTTCAAGCTTAGCCGAATGCTGGACCTGTTAAACGTCCTCGTTCCGCACGAGTTCAATAAATTATCCGAATTGCGGGAATCGCCCCGAAAAGCCGGCGAGCTGTACCGGGCCATTGATCCCTGGAATTTCTCAACTCGGATTCTTGCCCGGATACCTCAGCACCTGATCATGCTGGAGGTAGCCGATGTCTACTGGAACGATTGGGGGACGCGCGAATCCATCGAGCGTACGTACAGAGATCTCAATCTTGCGCCGTTCTGGAATCTCGCAAGCTCCGTTTCAAATTCGATTCCGGGTTCAAGGCGCATGATTCGTGCGAGAGCAGCTGCCAGATTAGCTACCAATGACCTCGGCGCGGCATAGCGCGTCATTGAGTTGAACTATGTTGAAAACCGAGATCGGAGACCGCATCGTTCCGGATAAACTGGTTTTGGAGCTGCACCGCAAACTTGTTACGGTTTTTTTCATCGAAGAACGAATGAAAATCTTCACTCGGCAGGGGAAGTGTTCGTTCCATGCCTCCTCTCGCGGTCACGCAAAGCTGCAGATAGCGATGACAATGCTACTGAAACCAGGACATGACTGGTTCTTTAGCTATTATCGGGAGAAAGCGCTTGCACTCGGTCTCGGGATGTCCGTCAAAGACATCTTTCTGCACATGCTGTCCAGGAAGGACGACCCCAGCGCCGGGGGGCGAAACATGCCCGAGCATTTCTCGTCACGGAAGCTGCATCTCGTCTCCATGACGGCCTGTACCGGTACGCAGTTCCTGCCGGCTGTAGGCATGGCAAAAGCTGTCAGGATGAACGGAGGCGATGAGGTGGTCTATGTCTCTTCCGGAGAAGGCGCTACAAGCGAGGGGGAATTCTTCGAAGCGCTCAACTGGGCCGCCCGCGAAAGGCTGCCCATTCTTTTTGTAATCCAGAACAACGGTTATGCAATCAGTGTGCCCCAGGAGCAGCAAACAGTGTCTGAGATTCACCGGATTGCCCGCGGTTTTGGAATGCCGACCTATGATCTGGATGGTACCCGGTTCGAGCCCATTTACCAGATCGTTCTGCCCCTGATCGAGCGAATCCGGGACGGTTATGGCCCGGCACTGGTTGAGGGCCGCGTGATAAGAATGGATCCTCACTCTTCCTCGGATGATCAGCGGAAATATCGCAGTGAACTGGAACTCGAACAGATGCGCGAACAGGATCCTCTGCTGCTGAGCGAGCGCTACCTGCTCAAGCATCACAT
>CAYYTC010000086.1:0-2352 GCA_964474425.1 uncultured Acidobacteriota bacterium | reverse complement strand
AAGATTGTGATGTGGGGAGAGGATATCGCCGATCCCAAGGGAGGAGTTTTCGGTGTCACCCGCGGGTTGAGCACCGCGCATCCCGACCGCATCACCAACTCTCCGCTCGCGGAAGCAAGCATTGTGGGCGTAGCCCAGGGCATGGCCATTGCGGGCTATAAGCCCGTAATTGAGATACAGTTCGGCGATTACTCCTGGCCGGCTTTTATGCAGATCCGCAACGAAATCGCAACTATCCGCTGGCGCAGCAGCAACCAATGGTCAGCGCCTATAGTCGCGCGGATCGCCGTCGGCGGCTATATCAAGGGCGGCCCTTTTCACTCAGCCTGCGTTGAGGCTTTCTATGCCCACATACCGGGATGGCGAATCGTGTTTCCAAGCACAGCAGAAGACGCGAAGGGTCTTATCAAGGCAGCCATTCGCTGCGATGATCCCGTCCTGTTTCTGGAACATAAAGGTCTTTACCGAAGGATTCAATCAAAGACGCTGGAGCCCGATGCGGAATACTTGGTTCCGCTGGGAAAGGGGCGCGTGCGAAGGGATGGGAATGACGCGACAATCGTAACCTGGGGAAGCACCGTTTACCTTGCTCTGGAGCTAGTACGACAACTCGAAAGTGAAGGCAGCAGCGTTTCGCTGGAGATCATTGATTTGCGCTCAATAATTCCATGGGATCACGAGTTGGTCTATTCGAGTGTCAGAAAAACGAATCGAGTTTTGGTTGTTCATGAGGATTCAATAACCATGGGTTTTGGCGCAGAAATAGCTGCATGCATTGCGGAAAACTGCCTCGATGCGCTTGATTCCCCGGTAATCCGTGTTGCGGCACGGGATTGCTTTGTTCCTTCCGCGCCAACACTGGAGGCTGCCGTGCTCCCCTCCGTCTTAGACTTGCGCTCGGCGCTCGGGCGACTGCTGGCCTACTGACTTTCACAAACGAGCTCATCCTCCACGCCTCGGATCTCTTCGGATCGCAAGTCAATGCCGGAGGAAATTCCATATCCGACCGGGGGCGCGCTCAGGCAGGGAGGTGACTGGAAGCGCAGTTTGGAGCCTCTGCGTGAAACAAGAGATTTCCCGCGTCCTTTTTGAGCTTCATCTCCTATCGGTCCGTTGTCACACATCCGGCTGATGTTTCGGCCTAATAGTTTTTCGAAGTTTCCGCTTCAGGTATTCTCTCAAAGCAGCAGCATTGTTGTGCTCTTCGTCATGTGAGCTGTACAGCAGTGTGACCACGCCCTTTTGAGCTGCTGCAATTATCGGCTGCCACGCGGAGACATTCGCATCAAGTTCTGCGAAATACTTGCGGCGGAACTCGTCCCACTTCTCGGGATCATGCCCAAACCACTTGCGCAACTCCGTACTCGGCCCAACGTCCTTGAGCCAGTCGTCGTAATGCAAGGCAGCCTTCCTGATACCTCGAGGCCAAAGGCGTTCGACGAGAAACCGGCTTCCATCGTCAGGCGATTCCTGATCGTATACACGTTTCAATTTAACCTCAGAGTTCATCGAAGCCTCCTTATCTTGAAGCGGAAGAGAAGTCATTCCATGGATTTCGTGTTGTTCCCGGCATCAGCCCCCGTGGTGCACGGCGTGGCCCGGAGGCCCATATCGGATGATGACTTCGCCTATGAGCCCGTTCTCCATAAGTGTTGCCTGTATATCGACATTCCTCCCCTCGGAAGAAGCAATCCACCCTTTGGTATTTGCCACAATTCCAAGTGCCTCCACAGCGCGGGTGAGTTGCTCATGAACGCCTTGACTTGGCGGTACCAGAACAAAGCCCTCCGTAGGCCACGTACGGCCGGGTGTGCGCACGGCAAGTTTTACGTGCTGAAGCAGATCGTCGCTGTCCCGCATAAACTCCTCCCTACTTCCTTTCTCATGCATAAGGTCCACCAAAATGGAGTTTCCTCGTGAATCTTCATCGAATCAATTGTGGTAATGCAGACTCTCGGTAAGGAACGGATCTGCCAATGGCACAAGAGGCGCCCTTCTCACTGCCCGAGCAAAAACCAGGATGAAGAGCGAAAATGCGCCCACCATTGCAGCGGCTTCCCACAATCCAAATTGAGGATTCGTTCCGCCGGCGGCCGGTTGAATCATCAGGTACAAATCAAGCCAGCGTCCTATCAGGACTACGGCGGCTATTTTGGCGAGAAGGCTTCCGGTGCGCTTCGTGCGTTTTGGCAGCAGCGCCACGAACGGCACTGCCCAGTTCAGAGTCATATTCAATATGAAAAGAAGCATCCAGTATTGGTGCTGCCGCCTGATAAAGTGCCCAGTCTCCTCGGTGATGTTCGCATACCAGATAAGCATGTATTGGCTAAACCAGATGTACATCCAGAAGGT
>CAYYTC010000085.1:0-19112 GCA_964474425.1 uncultured Acidobacteriota bacterium | reverse complement strand
AAGCCGAACGGCTTGTCTGGAAGCTTATAGGTCGTTCAAGCGCGTTTTTTGCCTTTTGTCGTCCGGAGCCTCTGATAAAAAGTGATATGCAAACTGAAAAAAACTCCAGAAACTCAATTTGCAGATCAGGCGAAAATCATTTTATGCGAGAAAAAGTCGGGAAGGAAACAGAAATAGGCAGGGCTTCGCCTTAAGCCAACCAAGCTAACTTTTGATCCTATTTCCTGCAGCTTTTGGCAAAGACATGATCGACAAACTGAATACCTACAGGCTCTCGGGCGTGCGGGAGTACTGGATTGCCGATCCGCGGCAGACAAATAGCATCTATGATCGTAACTACGACAGATTCTATCTTCCTTCTGTTGAAACAGGCTCGAAAAACCCAAGTAATTCGCAGGAGGGAGTACACGGCATGGCAGAATTACGACTTACATGGCAGCGGGAATCAGTTGATTATTAGACACTTACAGAATCCAACCGAGTTTTGACGCCGTAGTTAAAAGCGCATGGATCTTGTCGTATTTGAATACGATCAGAACTATGTCCTGGAGTGCTTCCGCCGCGGAGAATTTGATTTTGTCGATGGGGTCAGCGAGGTAGCCGAGACTGAGTTCTTCCGTTACATCGGCGCAAAGAAGATCCTGGGAAAGATGGCCGAAACGTATCCGTCGCCTTGTGAGAAAGAAGAAGTGCCCTTATGGATGTATATGGCCAGCAATCTATCCATGCGGCTGCACGGAGTTCACAGCTTTCATGCATATCCTTATGTGATCCGCTGCGGTGGGATGTTGAACGCCTTCGGACCCGAAGTAGCGCGAAAGACCAAGCATCCGGAAACAGGAGATGTGACGCTGAGCTGTAACGGGTTCAACGATAAGAACTCCTAGGACCGGCAGACGCCGTGCGACCAGGATTATCTGCGAAAGCTTGCCCGAGCCACAGAGCCGGAGCAATTGCATCAATGGTTCAATCGGGATGTAATGCAGATTTTGAAGCAGCTCAAGTGCTTCGTCGACCTGATGGATTTCACGTCGCGCAAATTCTCCCTCGTCTGCAATCAGGCGATCTTTGTGGCACTCGCTTACAGTTTGATGCAGCTGTTCCTATTGCGGATCAAGCGTTCCGCCCTGAATCGACACACCCAGCCGCGGCTTCGTAACCAACTCATGCCGACGGATTCGGTCATTATCGTCTACCATAACAACCGCTTTGCTCTGTTTACCCCT
This sequence comes from uncultured Acidobacteriota bacterium, assembly GCA_964474425.1. Lineage (GTDB taxonomy): Bacteria > Acidobacteriota > UBA6911 > UBA6911 > UBA6911 > UBA6911. The sequence continues at coordinate 17,886 of CAYYTC010000085.1, read as the reverse complement.
TCGGAGTACGCGGAGCTCTTATTAACACTCTCGTCCGAAGCCAGCAAGAAAATCCTCGAGAAAATCAGAAGATTGAGACGCAATCTTGAACAGGAGCTGAAATTAGTCCGGGCTCCGTGATATCTCAATTCGAGTATGCCCGGCGTAACCCCTCGCCTCGTTCGCCTGCTCCCGTATCGGGTGATTGGCCCCCGTGTCTCTCAATCCTATCCCTGCCCGTCACCTCCAGCTAACGAAAAGGAAGAAATGCTCGACTGCTGAAAAATCACGCAATGGAGCGCGGAAAAGTGCCTCGGCGGGCGTGGCGGGCGCCTCCCACTGTCTGAATCGCAGCGGCCACCCGAATAGTGTAGAAAAGTCTTTGTTATTCGGATATATTGCGTTTCCGCAGGCAATCACCATTTCTGGATAAAAAACTGGAAGAAGTGCCGGAGTTTTTGCCTGAGGGCGATCTTTGGCAGCCGAAATTGCCGAAGGAATGTTATCGTGAAAACCATATTCAAGGAGGAGCGATGATTCGGGCAATCGCGGTATTTGCACTACTCTGTAGCACTATGTCTGTTCGGGCGGAAACAGTTTTGACTCCTGCGGCAAAAGGATGCACCCGGGCAAGCCTTCAGCAGGCGGTCGACAAGTATATAGATGCCCTGAAGCAAGGAAAGCCATCCCTGATGCCTCTTACACCGCAGGCGAAGTACATCGAAAGAAGAAAGACGATCAAGTTTGGAGAAGGCATCTGGCAAAAGCCTTTGGTTATTGATTTGCATCGCAGCATTCTCGACGTTGACATCTGTGAGACCTTTACCGAAATTATCAGCGCCAATAACAACCCTCAGTATGTCACCGGGACCCGTCTGAAAATTGAAGATGGCAAGATTGCTGAGGTTGAAAGCCTCGTCAGCGATAAAAATGACTGGCTTTTCAACGCTGATGACTTTCTGAAGTACTCGTCCATAGAGAATTGGGACGTGCTTCCTCCTGAGAAGCGCACGGATCGGCAGACCCTAATCCAAGTCGCGAGCGACTACTTCGACATATTTCAGGATTATTCCGCCTTTTCAAAGGTGCCCTGGGGTATCCCCTGCGTCCGAATTGAGGGTGGAAGGTATATGGTTCCCAAAGACGATCAGGGTCGGCCGATTCCCACTGAGAATCCTACCTGCACCTATGGAGTTCCCAAGAGTGGCGGCGTCCCAATGACTAACCGGCGCTATATCGTTGATGTCGATATGGGAACAGTCGTGGGTCAAGTGGATTTTGGTGGAAGCGGACCAAGAGGTATGTTTGACGAGCACACGTTCCGGTTGGAAAACGGGAAACTTCGCTATGTTCACGTAATAACTTTGTGCCCCAACGGATGTCCCAAGATGCCTTCATCGAAAATAGACCCGCCCCAATAGCTATTTTTCGGTCGGCAGATGAAAACCGATTCCCTGAGTCTTCGAGTTCAACTCGAGGACTCGGGAGTTTCTATATTCTGGCGCAGCTTTTGGGCGGCGGCATCCACTGCAGGCGATCCGGCCATGTGATTTCATCTTACGGCGGTGCCGGCCTCTCCAGGGCCTGGCATGAAAACATGAGTTTCGTGACAGAAACGAATCAGCGGTTCATGGGAGATAATTGAGCCGCCGCTTTGGCGCATCTCTTACCATAGAGCTGCATCTTCCACCGAAGGATCCTTTGAGTTCCGTTTCATGATTTTTTTGCTTTGAATCAAGGGTGAAGCCAAGCATGATCGGGAATCACCTGCAGGCACGACAATGATCTCAATTCCCTATTCCCCAGCGCATCGGCAATGCCCTGGGCGCTCGTCTGCATGGGAATTGACAGCGAATAGCGGTTGGGGAAACACCGTCAGGGAATGTCTTCTTTCTTGAAACCCTGTGAAACATGCAAGGGTTCCCAGGGATTATCTTCCCCACACATATGCGTCCTTAATCTTATGGAGCTTTAAAGGAAACGCGTACTACCATGATGGAGATCATCATCATGGCAAAAACCAGCACAATCCTTCGTATTCTGCCCTCCATATCCAATACATCGTTTGTTTGAAGGCAATCGCGTCAGGTCCGATGGCATGCCCAAACTGCTTTCAACGCATCCCTACTTTTCTATCGGGTACCCCGCATCCTTCCAGCCCTTAATGGCTGGATCCGCCAATACCTTTACATTTTCAAGGCCCAATTGAAGCAACTGAGATCCAACATCCGCGCTGTCCGATTCTCCCGGTCCGCAGTCGCAATAAAGGACAATGGGATTGTTTTTCGGCAGACTGAACACCGCATCGGGCGAGATCTGTGCCTTCCACGGAAGAGAGATAGCTCCTTTGATGTGGCCCTCCTTATAAACATCCTTCGGCTGAACATCCACGATGGTAACCGGTTTGCCATTATCCATCATCTTCTTCAGTTCCTGAATGCTTATTCGGGGCACATCCTGCGCCGCCGCATAGGCCGCGCCAAAAAGGAAACAAACCATCAAAACGCCGGACAAAACACATACGTTCTTGTTCATCATATTTTCCTTTGCCCGGCAGCCCATGTGTGGACCGCCGTCTGCAGTGCATCGTGATTTCCTATACGATAGCTCATATTATAGGATTCTAAAAATCCCCAACCAAGCAGTCAAGTGAATTTTTGGGCGTCATCGGCCGGTTTTGTGACCCGAGGACCGCCGTATTTGCCCTCCCGCCCGGCCTGGAAAAGGGTGCGGAACTTTTCCCTCAACACTCAGCAGCTCTATGTCGATCGGGTTGCCAGGCTCGCCCAGCATTTCGGCGCCCCTCCTCGAGAGATTGCGAATCGTTGTTTCTCCTTCCCGGATTGATAAAATCGACATAGACCGGAGAGCCGTTTCGTCCAAGGGAATCTTTCTGCCTTATGTGGCTTTCGGACATCTGCCGTTGCCGATTTATTTATAAAAGGTTGATTTTAAAATAGGTTGGAGCTTTTGGATGGAGATTATAAATACACCGATGGTGCAATGCCGATCATCTGCCGGCGGCAGGTTCAAGTGCCAATCTCAATCCAGATGCGGTCTGAATCACCTCCTATTTGACGTAAATTATTTCCGAACCCTGTTTCTTTACTTTCAGGGAAGCCTGTCTGTTGATAGCCGGATCGGTAACAGCCTGCCATATTCCCCAGAGGGCCGGCAGGAAAGCCTTGAATGTACTGACTTCGGCGATGTTGTGTGTTTTCCATCCGCCGCCGGTCGGTTTCTTTCCGCTCGGGTGCGGCGGCAACGGTCCAAGCGGTGCACCGTGGGGGGGCCCATTGCGGGGAGGCCCGCCGGGAATGCCGTGCATGCAGGAACGCATTTTACAGCCGCCGGGGATAGCCTCCCATTGGTGGGAAAGCACTACGGGCATTTTCCCGGTACGGGGGTCGGTCGGCCCCGCGGCAGTAAGAAGGTGTTCGTAAGTCCAAAACTTTTTCTGTTCGTCGGTACCAAGGTTGGGGTCCACCCACTCGATACGGAGAGGCATGACCGGGCCGTAATCGATACTCTCGGTAGCTATCTGCACCGCGCCGATATGCCCGCCCAGCGGCGGTTTAACTTCCCATTTGAATCCCTTGTGCTCGTCAGGGCACCATAGTTCGTAGCCTTTTTCCATATTTACCCACCACCAATCGATCATTTCTTCGGTCACCCCGGGAACAATATGATCGACAACAGTCCAACCTTCAGGAAATTTTTCTTCGCCCATGGGATTTCCTCCTTTTCTCCTTAATGCTTACTTGATTGCGTATAAGCTAATTCGTCTCTTTCGCGAAATGCGACATTCAGGCCTGGAGGGCCGGCAGAAAATAGCCCCGGGCGTGAGCCCGGGGTAAGGATTAGGAAATTAGAAAGCCCCGAAGGGGCGACACTAAAACCAATGACCCGAACAATTTGTGCCGCGCCTTTGGCGCTCATTTCCTATTCACCCATAAGCCCGGCCTGACGGCCGGGCCTATTGCCTTCCGGCCCTCCGGGCCTAAATTCTGAGTTTCGCGACAGAAACTAATTATAGGTGATATGCAGGATTACATGTTCCATATATTTTAATAGATAGGCCCTTAGTGCCTGCGTATCGACATAAAATTGTCGATACGGTTTTTTGGATTCGCTCATAAAATGGACAGAAAGCAGGTCACCGACAGCCGTTAGCTCCGGCCCTGGAAGGGCTCTCGTTCGGGGCGAAGTCCCCGAACGAGCGTAGCCACTTTTAATGTGAATGTCGTCATCAAATCCGGGACCAACCAGATTCATGGTTCCGCGTTCGAGTTTTTGCGCAACACGGTCCTTAAGCCAATCCGTTCTTTTATAGCCGGGATAATCCCGCGTCGGCCACCAAGAAGCCGGTCCTCAATCAAAACCAGTTCGGATTCTTGCTCGGCGGTCCCGTCCTCAGGGACAAGTTTTTCCTTTTTGGCAGCTACCAGGGTTCCCGGCAGAAGAACGGGATTTCCGGCATTCGATCCAGTTCCGGACCGAGTTTTATAATGCCTTCAACCCAGTGCTGTCCAAATTGGCCCGTTAGAAACAGAGGGCGTATTGAAAGCATTCGACTTAGGGTGCGTGAAGCGCCCGTGCAAGGATGAGGTTGGCACCAAGCCCCGGTAGGGGCGGAAAGAGAATAGCCAGGGGTGAGCGGAGCGAACCCCTGGTTCCTATGGCGAGGGAAAGAGCCCTGGAAAGGGCGAAACGCTATATTCTATCGCCCTTTTCAGGGCTCTTGCCTCTGCAAATTCCTACCAGGGGTTCGCTGCGCTCACCCCTGGCTATTTTCTGCCGGGCCTCTGGCCCTTAGAAACCGAAAGCTAATTTGGACAAGAGTGCCTTCAACCACACGCAGTTCGGAAATCCCGCCACTGCGGTATCCACTCCATCGACGTTCGGACAGATCAATTACACCAGCGTCAATCCGCGCATCATCCAGTTCGGATTGAAGTACATCTTTTAGCTGAATCGGGATCTTCTTTTGTCTATCTCCGCGGACTCCTATCGTCGCGAGATATTTCCCTCGTTCAATCGGCGACAGCGCAGCATCAGTCCATACAGAGCCGGCGAGTAGAAGGCCTGATCCAATCAATACCAATAGCAAAATGCAAAATATCGCTTATTGTCGTCCCATGGGTGCACTCCTGAAGACTTCCCGGCAGCGCGGGGGGGAGAGACATCTTGCAGATCAATCTTGCCGAATCATACACCTCCGGCTGAATGGGCTCGGATCTTTTTCTGTAGGCTGGCAGCCCGTGACCATTTATGATGCTTCGGTGAAAATTATGGTATCCATAATTCTTGGCGCTTGTTTTTGCTGCCTGCATGCCGGCCAGACGAGCACTGCCTGGATCCCTCATCCCATAGGCGAACAGGTCGCAACAACCATTATGTTCGGGGATGCCTATACGATGCCCATTGAAGTCTATGACGCAAAAATATGTGTAGTCGAGGTTGTGCGAGGCGATCCGGCATGGAACCTTCTGAAAAATGAAGATCCCTCCATTTATCAACCGGAGCCTGAATCCGAGTATATTGTTGCGCGGATCCGGTTTGAGTTTGCTGCAAGAGGGAAGCCGGGGGATCAAAGCTATACATTGAAAGAAGACCAGTTTGTCGCGCTTTCGGCAGATGGTCTGACCCAATATCGTTCCGCGAAGGTAGTCCCGCCTCGTCCAAGGTTGGATCGAACCCTGCGATCGGGCGAATCTGCAGATGGATGGGTCCCATTTGTTGTGAGCCGCAGCGAGCTGAAGCCAATGATGCTTTTTCGGTCGGATGTTCGCGATCTAAGCCATAACGGCGCCGGTCCGGCCTTTCGGCTCTACTGAATCCATGATGAGGTTGCTTATGAAATCGGGAACATTGTGCATCAGCTGCCTTCTGGCATTGGCTTTTATGCCCCTGCACGCGCAGGAGGCGAAAATCACGGCGATGAATCCGAAAGGGACGGCTCCGCCTATCCGGCTGGTTCCCATGGCGCCGCGACTCAGCACTCTGGACGGCAAAACCGTGTATTTTGTGGACGTGCGCTACGTCGGCGCCGATGTTTTTCTGAAAGAAATGATGTCCTGGTTTTCCCGGAACCTTCCGAAAGTGAAACTTGAATTCAGGCAAAAGGCGGGTGCGTATGCGGAAAGCGACCCTGCGCTGTGGGAGGAAATCAGGCAGAAGGGGGATGCTGTCATCATGGCCATCGGGCATTGAAGCACCTGCACCCCGGCGGTCGTCGGACACTGTCTCGAATTGGAAAAACTCGGCAAGCCCACTGCACCTATTGTAACCCGGAGCTTCGTAGAATTGGCCAGGACCAATGCCTATAAAAGAGGCATGCCCTGGCATCGATTCACGTTCGTTCCTCATCCCGTTTTCGGCAAAACCCCGCAGGAAATGCGCCGCGATATCGAGGGCAAGGATCCGGTGACAACAAAGCCTGTAATGCAGGAAATTGTGGAAGCTCTGACCCGGCCTTTAAATGAGGACGAGAAAAAAACGGGATTTCTGCCAAAGCCTGCAAATCCCAGGCTCTTCCCTCCGGACACTGCGGACAATTTGCAGAGGTACTATCTGGAGAACGGGATGACGGACTATCTCCCGATCCTTATTCCCACCGAAGAAAAAGTCGCCGCAATGCTCAAGGGAACGAGCCACCGCCCGGAAGAGGTGGTCGGCCGGATGGCGGGAGGCGCCTTTGACCCATGGGAGTACACCGTAGAACAGGTAGCCGTGAATGCGGTTATGGCGGGTGCGAAACCCGAGTACTTTCCGGCCATCCTGGCACTCGCTTCCACGGGAACTGCCTCGCTATACAGTTCGACAAATTCTTTTGCTTATTCGGTGGTGGTGAACGGGCCCATCCGCGACCAGATGAAAATGCATTATGGAGTCGGAGCCCTGGGCCCCTTCAGCCAGGCGAATGCCACCCTAGGAAGGGCCTGGACCCTGATGTCCAAAAACCTTGCCAATGGAGGCATAGCAGGCGAAACATACCTCGGCTCGCAGGGGAATAATCTGAATTACAATAACCTTGTTATCGCCGAGAATGAAGGGGACAGCCCGTGGAATCCTCTCAGCGTGCAATTGGGCTACAAGCCCGGAGAAAGCATCCTCAGCATTTTCACTGGCCTGGGAATTCAGCCGGGGCAGGGCGCCAAGGGAGGAGGCATTTCCGTAAAACCTCGCTACGATGAGCAGTTCGCGAGTGTGTTGAGCGGTTTCACGGGTATGTTCGGAGCCTTGATTGTGTGCGATCCGCTTATCGCGAAGGCTCTTAAAGAACAGGGCTATGATAAAAAAGAAAAGCTCATTGACTGGCTTTACAGGACTTCAGTGCTGACGGTGCGGGAATACAAAGATGCGAGCTTCGTCCTCACCTTCGATCTGCCTCGCGCCCAAAAAGGAGTCGAGCCCTATGCATCCCGTTTCAAGCAGCCGGATGATGCTCTTATCCCCAGGTTCATCAAACCCTCCGACATAACAATCGTGGTTGCCGGCGGGCAAACGCAAGCCCGATTCCAGGCAGGGAATCTTCGCTATACGACCAGCGTTTCCGTCGATAAATGGAGATAAAACAAATTCGTGGAACCGACAAGGTTTTGGGGTACTACCAGAGCATGAGGTTTGCGAATAACGGATATTCAGAATCGGGTCCCGAATGCATTTAAGGCCGCGATCCTTGCGGCGGTTGGGGCGGTTTGGCGATGTTCAGCGGGAAACGCCGGCCGTCTGGAAAGGCATCGTACGGTGAGAAACTGGAAATGAGGGAGTCAAATGGTACGCCTGGCAGGGTTCGAACCTGCGACCTTCGGTTCCGGAGACCGACGCTCTAGTCCAGCTGAGCTACAGGCGCACATTCAGACTGCTTATCATTACACGGCTGCTTGCCTTCTTGCAAGCCGGCAGAAATAAAAAACGCCGCGGATTTCACGGATAAAAGAATGTATAATCCGTTCCATCCGTGGCGTTTTGCATATGAGCAGGAGCGTTTATGGAAAATACCACTCGAAGGAAATTCGTTAAAGATATTACGGCAATGGCCGCTGTCGGCGCATTGTCCTGTCTGAAAACAGCCCGGCCGGCCGAGAAGGGCAACACTGAAGCGCTGGTCGCGCCGTGCGGGCTTTATTGCGGAGCCTGCCCCATGTACCTTGCGACGCGGGACAACGACCAGCAGAGAATCGATGCCATGCTGAAGCAATTCGGCGCCAAAGATATGAAATTATCTCTGGCGGACGTGCAATGCGACGGCTGCATTGCCGGCGGACGGGTTGCCTCCTTCTGCCGCAAGTGCGGCATGCGCGAGTGCGCCGAAAGCAAACCGAATGTCACCCGCTGCCCCGATTGTTCCGAGTTCCCCTGTTCCAAGGTCACCAATTTCAACAACGACGGCATGCTGCACCACGCGGAGGTGCTGGAAAACTGCCGCCGCCTGCGGCAGGTCGGAATCAAGGAGTGGGCGAAACTCGAGGCGGAAAGATGGAGCTGTCCCAAGTGCAAGGCGAACATCGCCTGGTACGACGCTTCCTGCCCAAAGTGCGGCGCGCCGCGATCTGAGCGCCTTTTTGCTTTGAAAAAGGCTTAATTAGTATCTGTCGCGAAACTGTTTTGTGCCGCGTAGCGGCACTATGATTTTAGCCCGGCCTTTCAAGGCCGGGAACCATGGTACAGAGAGCAGCGCGTCGCGTAGCGACGCTTGAGATTCAGCCGTCGCTACGCGACGGAAAACCTAACTCCTTTAGATCCAGGCCTTAAAAGGCCTGGCTCAATTCAGCTGGCCGCTACGCGGCCTGACTCCAATTATCGGCTTCTATGTAATATCAAATATCCTATTGACCGTTGAAAAATTTGGCTTTTTCACAGAACCCGAGTTTCGCGACAGAAACTAATTAAACTCCCCCGGATTCGCGGGATACGGGGTCTTTAACCGGCAGATCGAGGTCCGGCATGCTCCACATCATCGTCTGCATGAAGGTCGTGATCGATCCCGAAACTCCCTTATCCTCATTCAAAATTGACAGGGAAACCCGGAAGCCTGTCCCGCCCGCCGGCGTCCCCCCGGTCTTCAGCCCCTTCGACGAGAACGCTCTGGAATGCGCGCTTAAAATCAAAGACCAACATGAATGCAGTGTAACTACTATCAGCCTGGGCAAGAGCCTCCCCAAAGCCGTGTTGCAGAGGGCGCTGGCGGCAGGAGCGGACAGGGCCATCGCCATCGAGGATGCGCGCTTCGAGAACCTCGATCCGTTCAATACGGCCGGGATCCTGGCCGATGCGATACGCAAGGCAGGCCTTCCGGATCTCGTCTTTACCGGACGCCAGTCGGCGGACTGGGATGCGGGCCTTGTGTGGGCAGGGATTGCAGAGCATCTAGACCTTCCCTGCATTACCGTCGCCCGAAAAGCGGAGATACAGGACGGCAAAGTGCTGGTCGAAAGGTGCGTTTCCGACGGCATAGAGATTCTCGAATCGGAAATGCCCGCCCTCATAGCCTTCAGCAGCGAAGCAGGCGAACTGCGCAACATCACGCTCCCTGCTCTGATCAAAGCGAAGCAGAAGGAAATAGTCCGGTGGACCGCTGCGGACGTTGGAGCCGCGCTAAGGAGCATCGTGGAATTGACGGATCTCTCCATTCCGGTGATGGAAGCGATTGACCGCTATATGGTCCCCGGAGAGAGTCTGCAGGAAAAAGGCAGGAACCTGGCACACAGGCTCATGGAGGATGGCATCTTGGAGCGGCCGGAGTAACGCATGGAGGAGTCTGAAAACGTACTGATCTTCGGAGAGTTCGAACGGGATCGTCTTTCGACATTGACCCTGGAATTGATCGGGATCGGCGCAAAGTTGGCCAGGGATCTCAAACAGGGACTCTATCTCGCGCACCTCGGAAACCAAATTCAGGATGGAATTGCAAAAGGCTACGGCTACGGCGTTGACAGGGTCTATGCCGGCGCCGATCCATTGCTCGAAGCTTATGTGCCGGAGCTTTATCTTCAGGCCATGGAGCAGCTGGTCCGGCAACTGAAGCCACGCATCATTTTGTTCGGCCAGACCGACACAGGCCTTGATCTTGCCCCGCGGCTGGCCTTCCGCCTCCGAACTTGGATTACACTGGATTGTGTTGATTTGATAATGAATTCAGAAAGAAACCTAATGCAACAGGTGAAGCCTGTTTTTGGCGGCAAAGCCCATGGGACTTACCTCTCGACTTCCCTTCCCCAGATTGCATCGGTTCGCCAGGGATCCTTCGCGCCGGCGGAATACGATGACTCCAGGAAAGGCTCGATCTTCCCGGTCAATCTTGCTCTGGATCCGTCCCGGGTGAGGACAAAATTTGTGAAGAAGGCCTATGATGAAAGCCTTGCCTTGGCCTTGAGCCTGGCATCCGCACCTGTGGTTGTGAGCGGCGGAAGAGGCCTCTGCGGCAAGAAAGGCGCGGAGTTGATCATGGAAACAGCGAGCCTGCTGGGAGGCGCCGTGGCAGGGAGCCGCGCCGCGGTCGATAGCGGCTGGCTGCCAGGATCGCTGCAGGTGGGGCTGACCGGCAAGCGCGTCAATCCGCAGCTGTATTTGGCAGTGGGCATCTCAGGATCGGTCCAGCACATGGCCGGCTGCATGAAGTCTCAAAAGATCGTGGCCATCAACACCGATGAATCAGCGCCAATCTTCAGCTACTCTCACATCGGGGTCGTGGGTGATTTCAAAGAGGTTCTCACCGCCTTCAACGACGAGATCCGAAGGCTGGCTCATCGTTCATTGTCGGGTGGGGGTGGCGCCGAGGTGTAGGGCTTTAGAGGATCAGAAGGTCAGGGGAGTGGAGGTTTCTATGCCTGAAGCTGAACTTGCGCAAATTGTTGGCAGCGGCAATGTGCTCGATAGTCCGGAGATCCTGGAACAATATTCCAGGGACTGGAGCTTCGTTCCGGCCATACGGCCTCGATGTGTGATCAAGCCTGCCGATGCCAGGGAAATTTGCGAGATCGTAAAGTGGGCCAACAGGACTTCGACGGCGCTGGTGCCCGTGAGTTCAGGGTTCCCTCATTTCCGCGGAGATACGGTCCCCGGCTCCCCTGCGGCGGTCGTCATCGATCTTGGCCGACTGCGCCGGGTGGTGCGGGTCGATCCCCGGAACCGAATAGCCATGATCGAGCCCGGCGTCACTTTCGGCGAACTCCAGGCGAAACTGGCAGGCGACGGATTGTGTGCTTACATGCCGCTGGCTCCCCGCGCCACGAAATCGGTGATCGGCAGCATGCTGGAGAGGGAGCCGATCCTCCGGCCGGGCCACCACTGGGACAGCACCGATCCATTACTGTGCATGGAAGTGGTGTTCGGATCAGGAGACCGTTTCAGGACCGGCGAGGCATCGGGACCCGACACGGTGGAGGAGCAGTGGGAGATGGGCCGTGTCCAGATGAACCCCTTTGGCCACAGCCACGTTGATTTCCAGCGGCTGATTTGCGGCGCCCAGGGCACCATCGGCATCGTGACATGGGCGACTCTCAAGTGCAGTCCCCTGCCGGCAGTGCATAAAGCCCTCTTTGTGCCTTCGCCCGGCATAGAGCCTCTCATCGACCTGAGCTATCGCTTCACGAGGTTCCGTTTCGGAGGCCATTTGTTCATCCTCAACAGCCTCAACCTCGCCTGCCTGCTTGGGCGGGACGCAGCGGAGATTGAAGCATTGAAAGCAAAGCTGCCCCCGTGGGTGCTTTATGTATCCTTCGAGGGCCACGGGCCGCTGCCTGAGGAGAAAGTCGCCTATGAGGAAGCTGATTTCAGGTCGATCGCAGGATCTTTCGATTTAAAACCGGAAACGCAAATCCTGAGCAAAGAGGCCGAAGACTTATACCGCGTGTTGCAGGAGCCCCCCGAGCCTTACTGGAAGACAAAATATCAAGGCCGCTTTCAGGATATCTTCTGCCTGACGACGCTTGACAGGATCCCGACGTTTGCCGCTTCCGTAACCGCGCTGGCCGGGCGCTGCGGTTTTGCAGCTTCAAATATGGGCGTCTATATCCAGCCTGTCGTTCAGGGCACGAGCTGTCATTGCGAATTCAATTTGTACTACGACCCGGACAAATCCCTTGAAACGGGAGCTGTCCGTAACATGGTGAGTGCGGGCAGCGAAGACATCGCGCAGATGGGAGGCTTTTTCTCCAGGCCCTATCCGGCTTGGAAAGATACCGCATACCGCAGGGCTGCCGGCACCGCGGAAATGCAGCGCAAAATCAAGCGCATCTTCGATCCAAACGAAATCCTCAACCCGGGGAAACTGTGCTTCTGATCTGAAAAACGAGGAGGCGGAATGGCCTGGCAAGAGTACGTGCACGACATGCAGCGATGCACCCGATGTTCCTACTGCAAGTGGATACCTTACCGGTACATGAGCAACACGAATTTTATCGAAGGCTGCCCTGCCGTGGCGCGCTACAACTGGCATGCTTACGCGGCCAGCGGAAAATTCAACCTGGCGTATTCCCTGCTCAAGGACAGGATCGGGATATCCGACTCGTTTCTCGATGTTCTGTACAAGTGCCACATGGACGGCAGCTGCGATGTCTCGTGCAAAGTGCAGCAGGACATCGAGCCTCTTCAGCTGATGCAGGAGCTGAGAATCAAGTGCGTGGAAGAGGGCGAACTGGTTCCCGCCCATATGATGGCTATCGAGGGCCTGCGCAAAGAAGACAACATGATGCAGGCTGACAAGGCGGACCGCGGCAACTGGGCGAAGGGCCTTGACGTGAAGATTCTCACGTCCGCCAAAGCCGAGGTCGTCTACCACGCGGGCTGCAGGTATTCCTTCGATGAGGCCTTGTGGCCCGCGGCCCGATCGGGACTCACTCTTCTTCAGGGGGCAGGAGTCGATGTGGGCATCATGGGCGTCGACGAATCCTGCTGCGGCGGCCGGGCTTATGAACTGGGGTATGCAGGCGAGCTTGTGAAGTTCGCGGAGCACCAGGCAGAGGCGTTCCGGAATGCAGGAGTCAAAACGCTCGTTACTCCCTGCTCCGACTGTTATGCGTGCTTCAAGGTTCTCTACGACAAAATTGGGAAGAAACTCGATATAGAAATACTGCACATCACTCAATATCTTGCCCGCCTCATCCGGGAAGGGAAATTGCGATTAGCCGGCGATGTTCCCATCACCGCGACCTATCACGATCCCTGTCATCTGGGGAGGCTGGGGGAACCATGGATGCACTGGGAGGGAAAAGAGGCAAAGGTCCTGGGACAGATGATTGTCCACGATCCGCCCAAAAAGTTCCGGCGCGGCGCGGGCGGCGTCTACGAGCCGCCGCGGGAGGTGTTGAAAAGCATTCCCGGCCTCAAGTTTGTCGAGATGTACCGCATCAGGGAATATGCGTGGTGCTGCGGGGCGGGTGGCGGCGTGATTGACGCTTATCCTGAATTTGCGGTCTGGACGGCCGCCGAAAGGTTGAAGGAAGCGCATGCGGTCGGCGCAAAGGCGATTGTGAGCGCCTGTCCGTGGTGCAAGAGGAGCTTCCTCGATGCCGCCAGGGAAACCGGCGACGCAATCGAGGTCTACGACATCATCGAGCTGGTAGCTAAAGCCGCACAGATCTGATGGAGAGAATCCATGAAATTACCTACTGAGGCATATCAGGCGATTGAAGGAATTGTCGGCGCGGAGTATGTCACGCAGGACCCGGTGATTCTCGAGACCTACAACCAGGTTTGGGGCAACATGTTTTTCTTCGACGAGAAACACTCGGTACGTCCTGCGGCGGTGGTGCTGCCCGAAAATGCCGAACAAATCTCCGAAGTGGTCAAGGTGTGCAACAAACACGGCATTCTCTTCAAAGCCTTCTCGTCCGGGTTCGAGTATCTCTCGGTTTCGCTTGCCCACTCGAAGGGAATCCTCCTCGACCTGAGAAGAATGAACCGCATCCTCAAAATCGATGCCAAAAACATGCGGGCCGTTGTGGAGCCTTATGTCTCCGTCTACCGACTGCAGCTGGAAGCGGCCCGGCAGGGGCTGTTCACCGGCAGGATCGGCGTCGGTTACAGCGCCGGCGTTATCGCCTCGTCCTGCTGCCATCACGAGTGCTCGCACACGATGGTCTCCACGAGCGGTTACGGACGCAACATCCTGGGCTGCGAGTGGGTGCTGCCGACAGGCGAAGTCCTTCGCATGGGAACGGGAGAAACCGGCGGCGATCTTTACTCCGCCGACGGACCGGGATTCAGCCTGCGGGGCATCCTGCGGGGGAGGACCGGAGCCAACGGGGGCCATGGGGTGATTACCAAGGCGAGCGTCAAGCTTTATCCATGGTACGGGCCTGCGGATTGGAAATATGAAAAGCAGCCCGGCGAAGCGCCGGTCAAGGGTCAGATCGAGCAAGTGCCCAACGGCTACCGGAATTTCATACCCACCTTCCCTACCGTCGATGCAACCCTTGAAGCCGCCGCGGAGATATGCCGCACCGAGGTTTTGTTCGCGCTTTCCATCGGCATGCTGAACACCGCCGAGCTTGCCGAGGGCAACGACGAGCAGTGGGCGATGATGCGGAAAGCCAGCCCGGAGGCCGCGCAGGCGGTAACGAGGTCGCTGGTTCTGGTCGTGGGAGGCAAATCGGCACGCGAGCTGGATTACAAGGAAAAATGCATCCGCATTATTACGGATAAATGGGGCGGCTCATTCCTGCCGATGTTCAATGAGCCCCGGGCGCTCGCACGGTCTTTCACCGACATCATCTGGTCCACCGGCTGCTGGGCATTGCGCACTGCGGGCGATTTCCTGCCGTCGTCGTCCAGTCCCGACGGGTCGCCGGACATGCTTAAGAAACTTGCCACTCAGGAGCGCCAAGTGGTGAGGGCTTATGAGCAGAGCGGGGCGTTCTTCAACGGTTCGGAAAATGCGGCGCGATTCATCACTTGGCGGCCGGAAGAGCATTTATCCATTGGAGCCCAGGGAATATCGACTGCGCTCTATGATCCGTTCGATCCTGTCTCTCTGGCAGCGGCGCGGAAGTTCATCAACGGCCTTTTCGATCCGCGCGGAAGCTTCCGTAGGTTCGGCGTCCCCTCGCGGGGCGGGTGCCTGCAAATCGAGCCCGTAACCCACGTGCATCAGAACTGGGGCCATCTTTACGACAATTACGACCTGTGGCTCAGAAAGATTAAGAAGATGCTGGATCCCAATGCCGTGGGCGACTGGACGGCATACATTCCACCCGAGTACCCTGATTACGTCAAGGAAGGCGATTACGTCCTACCGTCTTATGGCAAAGAAGAAAATAACGCCTAACTGCAAATCTTCAGCATTGAGGCAGCTCTTCCGCATATCTTCGTAAGGACGGCTCCCGTGTTTTTCGTGAGGACGGATCTCCAGAGACTGTCTCAAAACTACTGCCCCGATAGGGGCAGTTTCACACAGCCCAGGGTTGGCGGCGTTTTATGCCGCCTACCCTGGGTTTGCAGCGGTGTAAAAATCTATCCCGAAGGGATTGTGTCCGGCAATTGGCCGGGACAATTTATTCCGGCATTCAAAACACAACCCCTCGGAGTAGGTCTCTCTATCGATCGCATACTCCCATAAGTTCTTTTTTTTCAATGGCCGATTTTGCGAAAAATCAACCGTTGGACAGCCTCTTAAGATACTTCCTCAAAATTACTGGCGAGCACCTCGGGACAGCGTTAATGAATCACCGCCACGCCAATTCGGAGCCGCGAATACGGCGCCTGCCCTTCTGAAAGGCAATATCTGCCGTGAAATCCGCGCGTTTGCTGTGTTTTTTTGCCTTTATCCAGGGTCCCGCTCCCCTATGCTTTGGGCATATTCCCCATGCCGTAGGGGCGGATGTCGGTAAAAATAAACGGCCTGTCAATCTTCGTGATGATGTTGGGATTGTGGGGAAGCATCGCAGGCACGACCCAAACTATAGGAACAGTGACTATATACCTTTCCGCTTCGCTCTTTGTCCCCAGGTAAAGCTCTACCTCGCCTCCCAGTTTCGTCGGATCGTCGGGATCGCTCCCCATGAAGACGATGAATTCCGATTGGGGATGCGTCTCATGAGAGGGATTGGGAAATCTGTAAGGCGCCTTGACGAGGCTTTCACACATGATCAGGGTCGGGAAGAGCTTATTGGTTATTGATGCCAATGCTCCGCCGCTGTCATCCTTGCTGTCGGGATTCATGTTGCCGGGAGCCTTCCGTATAAAAGCCGGACGCGTCAGATTGCTTCTGTACTTTGACGCCGTTCCTTTGACTTCGGTTGGCGATCCTCCGGGAACTGGAGTCTCCTTGTATTCGCGGGTCATGGAAATCTCTATGTAGTAGAACCGCTTGGTCATCCTCCTCACAGTCAACGGAAAATGTGGCATTCCTTTGGGGACATACACGGCAGTCGTGGAATTGATCTGCTGTATCTCCTGTTCTGCACCCAGGCACAGCTCGACTTCCGCATTCAGCTCACCCATTTCATCGCAGTTGCCGCCGAAAAAATATATCACCTGATCGAAATCATGCACATGTGCCCCATAGGGTTCCTTGCCAACCTTGCCTCCGTAGACCACCGTTCCCACATCGATGATTACGTTCTCTCCTTCAAGAAATGCACTGTCCATTCTGGCCCGCGGTCTGATAGACCCCCATCCTGGATCCTGGTAGTTGATCGGTTTCACGTATTTCGCAAATTTCCCATTCTTCGGTCCTATTATCGCTTGCGGAGCTTGAGCTCCATGGGCACTTGAAACACTCAACCCAATTGCAGCCGCTGCGGCCGCGGCACCGACCGTGACCTTTACGAACTCCCTTCGAGTCGTATTCCTCTCTTTTTCAGTAGCGGAACTCATTATTTATATCCTTTCGTTGGAATCAAAAAAGTTATGCTCTCAATTTGGAGATTTTTTTGTTTGGAACCTCCATGGTTCATATACTGAGCGGCGTGCTGTATGACCAGCCCCGGCCATTGAAGTAATCGAGTTGACTCGTAATCGGAACATGTCTCAGCGTCCTACCGACCATGAGGCAATCTCTTCCGCTTTGCCCGATATCCGAGGTTTGACGCTTGCCCTGGGAAGCAAACAGGCATCCCAGGGCAAGCAAGAAAGATGGGATTCCCAGAAGCTGAAACGAGCCACTAACTGGCCGTTTCGTGCCGCGCTCGCGACTGCCCGGGTATTGATATATCCAAAGCCGGAGGTGGGCGTGCCGGCTGCATTCCTTATCTGCGTCTGCAGCGCATTCGTTGCAGTGGGATTGCTCCTATGGACTCGGTTGAATACGTTATTCCATTCAATCCGAAGCTGAAGGCTCATCCCCTCCTTGAATTGGAAGAGCCGGCCCAGGCTCATATTTTCGCTCGGCCTGCGCCTGCAACGGTAATCGTTGTAGTACGCTGTTGACAAACCGAATTGTCCGGGCGCCGGCTGAGCCCACGTCTTTGGATTCAACACGAAATCCTTGCTCGGATCAACAGTGGAGTTTAGATCTTTTGTGAACAGCGGCTCTCCCTGCACCCGGCTGGCAGGGGTAGCGTCTCAAAGCCCCAGGGTCGGCCGCGCTTTTTGCGGCCCACCCTGGGAATAGGATCGCATCGAGCGGTCTACCCTGAAAGGGTTGAGTTCGAACTCAATCCTTTCAGGATAGACAGGGACACAAATCCGATACCCAGGGTAGAGCGGCAAAATACGCCGCTCAACCCTGGGCTTTGGAACGAAGCCCCTGTCGGGGCTTTCGGAATCAGTAACGCACGCCGTAACGGCAGAGAGTTTTCGTGCCGCCAGAGGCGGCGGTTTACCCTAATGCGATTTAGCTAGTTTCTGTCGCGAAATGCGGGTTTTGCGAGGAAACCATATTTTACGACAGGCAATAGGATATTTGATATTACATATAAGTCGGAAATGGGATGCAGGCCGCGTAGCGGCCAGCTGAATTGA
>CAYYTC010000084.1:0-19856 GCA_964474425.1 uncultured Acidobacteriota bacterium | reverse complement strand
TGCCTGCCGGCCCTCCGGGCCTAAATTCTGAGTTTCGCGACAGAAACTAATTACAGGAATTCCCTCGGAATGGACTAGGGAGCATCGGGATCGATATGCAGGATGCGCTTGCGATTTACCATAACCGCTGTCTGGAGGCTCTTCATATAGCGCTGGACCGCACCCCGATGTATGAAGCCTGGCGGGCGCTGGATCCCGGAGAAAGCGCTCCGCTGGACAGTCGCTTCCTGGCGCTTCCCGCGCTTACCAAGACGGATATTCGAAGAAGCTTTCCCTACAGCATAGTCCCGCAGGGCCTGGACCTGGACGCGGCGCTCGCGCGGGGCGATGTGACTTTTGTGCATACCAGCGGAACGGCCGATGAGGCCCTGAACAACATCTGGAACCAGAACTGGTGGGACGATTCCGAACAGGCGTCGTGGTCTCTGAATGCCCACGCGGCGCGCGTGCTTTCCCGTTCCCATCGGGAAGCTATCCTCGCGAGCGCTCTGTCCGTAGGGCCGCGAAGCGAAGATGCGCAGATCCCGCGCGAAGGCAGGGCGCTGGGGAGACTGCTTTTCCTCAACGAGTACGGCAGCACCGCGCAGTGGCCGGAAGGGCACGAGCTGAGGATGCGCGCCGAGCTGGAGGAATATTCGCCTGTCGCGATTGAGGCAAATCCATCGCTGCTGGCGCGTTTCGCGCGCTGGGCTTCGCGAACAGGAAAGCCCGTATTCCAGCCCGCCCTGATCACGCTGACGTATGAGTTCCCTTCCGCCCTCCATCTCCGCGCCATCCGTGAAGTCTTTTCGTCTCCCATAGCAAGTTCCTACGGTTCCACCGAGGCGGGTTATGTATTCATGGAATGCGAACATGGGCGCTTGCATCAGAACAGCGATTTCTGCCGGGTGGATATTACCCCGCTGGAGGGCATCGAGGAGCGGTCTGTCGGCCGCATTCTTGTAACAACCTTCGGCAACCGATGGTTCCCGCTGCTCCGCTTCGAAATCGGCGACGCGGCCCGTATCGCGCCGGACCCTTGCCCGTGCGGCCGGACATTCGGTTTGACGCTTTCGGGGATAGAGGGGCGGCTCATCAGCATCTTCCTCGCTTCCGGCGGCAGGCGGGTGACCCACGGGCAATTGGATCAGGCGCTGGCGCCGGTGGAGGGAATCGATGACTATCGCCTGGATCAGGAATCCCCCGGCACTGTCCGAATGAGCCTGGTCCTTTCGGGCACGCGCCCCGGAACGACCGTGCTCGCGGATGCCCGCGAGGCGCTGCACCTGCTTCTCGGGGATGGGATCGATATCAGGGCGGAAGCGGTCGGCGAGCTGTTACCCGAAGCTTCGGGCAAATTTCTCCTGGCCAGGCGGCATTTCTCCTTTGACCCAGATCCCTCCACGGAAGTGAAGAGAGGTCCCAATGCCTCTTGAGTGTAAACCGGTCTATCTGATTGCCGGCGGCCGGCGGTCCAGGCAGCAGCGCGGCCCGGACCCCCTGATCCGCGATGCCTTGTCGTTGGCCGGAACCAGGCCCCCCGCAGTTGCCTATGTGGGTACTGCCTCCGGGGACAACGCCCTCTTTCGCATCATGATCTCCCGGCAACTGGCAAAAGCCGGCGCGGGCGCTGTCCGGCTCGCTCCTCT
This sequence comes from uncultured Acidobacteriota bacterium, assembly GCA_964474425.1. Classification (GTDB taxonomy): domain Bacteria; phylum Acidobacteriota; class UBA6911; order UBA6911; family UBA6911; genus UBA6911. The sequence goes on along the minus strand of CAYYTC010000084.1, from coordinate 18,228 downwards.
GTGCGGGGCCCGCGCGGATCCGGCAAAGGCCGCGCGCATCATCGAGGACAGCCGGATCGTTTTTATAAGCGGCGGCGATGTGGAACAGGGCATGAAGATCCTGGAGAGCACCGGCATGGACGGCTTTTTGCGGGATCAGTACCGGGAGGGCAAGCTTTTTTTCGGCGTGTCGGCAGGCAGTATCATGCTGGCGAAACAATGGGTGCGGTGGAGGGATTCCGATGATGATTCGGATCCGGAACTCTTGCCCTGCCTCGGCATTGCACAGGTTTATTGCGACACTCACGATGAAGAAGACAAATGGGAGGAGCTTCGCGCATTGGCCCGGTTGCTTCCCGCGGGATCGGAGGCCTATGGAATCCCTTCGGGGAGGGCGCTGGTCGCATATCCCGACGGAAAGCCGGGCGCAGCCGGCGGAGAGATCCACCGCTTCAGGCGCACGGGCCGAGCCGTAATTCAGATCCAAAGCCTGCTTCCTTGAACCCTCGTTCCTCTGCTGCATCTCTATCCGCCGACAGCTCCATCGATTATTCCGCATTTTGAAACGCTGAGATACGCTGACAAAAGCGCTGACAAACGATTTGTTCGGTGAGGGTCGGCGAGCAAAAGCCGATAAGGCGCTTCCGATGGAGATTTCTGCGGCGGCAGAAAAATGCTACGAATCCCCAGTGCGGGCTGCTCTCAAGAGACCGTCCTCGCCCAATTACCATTAACTGCGGAGAAAACAATATTTATTTATGATTTTTTAGCGTGAGTCAGCGTTTATCGGTCGTCAGCGTTAAAATTTATGGATGGGAGTCCAGAGTCGGTCTCAAAGCGACTGTCATGAAATCCTCGCCGGCAGTTTTGAGGCAGTCTCCGGAGAGCCGTCCTTACTGGGGACCCGTGGCTGGTTTTGTCATCGAAACGCAGCCGATCGGGCAATATGCAAATTTGGATTGATCTTCGGGACCCGGCAAACGTATGCTTCAGAAACAGCAGAATAAAGCCGGGAGACCGCCGGTTCCGCCGGCAGACCTGGACTTCAGCAAACCATTGATGCCGGCGAATAGGTCTGCAGGCTGTTTGGATTATTTCCGTATACTGTTGCCGGGACGCCGCTCAAGGCATTTTGATAAATTGCTTACCAGGAGGTTTCCATGAATACTGCGTTGGAATATCTAAAAGCCAATCGAGTCTTTCACCTCGCCACCGTCGATGGCAACAAGGCCAGAGTCCGTCCCTTCGGTTTTGTCATGAAAAGGAACAACGCGCTTTACATGTGCACGAACAAAACGAAGGATGTTTTCAAACAGCTGGTAACAAATCCGGACATTGAAATTTCTGCCATGGGCGCGGATCAATCATGGCTCCGCATTCGGGGAAAGGTTGCGGTGGACGAAAGCCGCGAGGCCAAGGTGCAGGCTTTTTCAGAGGCGGCCATGCTTCTCCAGATCTATCCCAAAGGCGCCGATGATGAAACCTTTGTGACGTTTTACTTCACCGAGGCGGATGCGAAGGTGTATTCCTTTGCCGGTCCGCCGAAGAGCCTGCCCTTGCTGTAGAGCGCCTTCCAGTGAAAGGAAAAGCAGCCATGAACCGCGCGAACAGGAACGCCTCGCGGGCTCGTGGCTGCCTTGCCGGTTTCCATGAATCCGGGAGAATCCGGATGAGGATCAGCGCCACTTGTCGATCAGGACGCTCTTGCGGCATGCCATTCCGCCATAGCTCCAGTAATTGTTGTTCGATCCCCCCGTCACAACGATGTTTACCTGCAGGCGCCCGATGCCCGGCGTTTTTGCCTTGGAAGCCGGTTCCGGGGTTGCCTGCCCTTCTGCGGGCGCCAGCAAATACTGGGTAAACTTTTCCACCGTATCGTAGCCCGATTCCTTGATGAAGGTCGCAACCGTCGGATTGAGGACCACCAGAGCTCCGAAAAGTCCGTCCTGGTCGTTGACGATTTTCTTGACGATGCCCGGGAAGTCCATCTCCTTCTGCCAGACGCTGTATTTCGAGTTTTTGGCCGACAGGACTCCCCATCCCTCGCACAAGGTCACGACGCTGTCGGACGGTTTGAAGCCTTTGCGGACGTGGAAGGGTTGCCATGGAGAATCTTTCTCGTTCTCCGCCATTATGACATTGTTCCAGTTCATGGGATTTCCGACGGTTCCCATGTAGGTTGTGCCGACCCTCCCGCAATTCCCGGCGTTGATGGACAGCAGGTTCCATGCCCGGCCGATCGTGGAGTTCGCCTGGCTGAAAGGCCCAAGTGCGCCCAAACCGTAATTGAGTTTTATTTCATCGCGGATGGGCCCGTTAATGATCAGGCCTTCGGTGAAGGAATTGTCCGACACCGAAATGGCCTCTTTGTTCGTGGACGCTACGGCAAGCAGCACGGGCATGTATTCGGGTCTGCACCCGGCCATGACCGCGTTGATGGCCACGGTCTTGACCGTGTAGGACCAGTGCTCGAATATTTCGACGTTGTCCGCGCCGCCCATGGCCGTGTGTGCCGCCATCTTGCCTACAACCTCGTCGGGCATATGGCTGGTCCCTTTCAACATCTCCGCGACCTTCTCTTCCGTCGGCAGGATGACGGGCATGTAATCGGTCATCCTTTTTTCCATGAATATCCGCTGCAGGTTATCCGGAGTGTCCGTGAAAGCCTCCGGGCCCGCGGACTGCTCAATTTTTCCGGTTTTCTTCTCTTCGGCGCTCAAGGGCCGCGTGAGGCCCTCGACGATCTCCTGCATGATCATCTTTCCGCTGACCGGGCTCTTCAATACGATTTCCTTGCGCAGGCGCTCGGCGGTTTTGCCCCAAACCGGCGAAATGAGGTAGGTGACCCGGAGATTAGGCATCCCCTTTTGGAGAGTGTGATGCGTTTTAACCTGAGTGTAAAATTCCGAAGTGATCAGGGGAACGGTGGGTACGCCAAGCTTTGATTCAATATTGATGCAGTGTGCGACGACCGCCGACACACAGAGACTTCAATGTCCCATCCCCATGACGACCGCATCGGCCTTTTCCTTGATTTCGTCCCACAATTTGGGATCTTCGGCAGCAAAACCCCCGCCGCCCTTCAGACGGTAAACGACGTTGACTTTGGGCATGTTTGCCTTGAACCAGGCTTCCATCTCTCCGAGGAGAAGGTCTGTTCCCAGATAGCCGTCGTTTACAAGATACACCGTTTTGCCCTCGAGCGAGCTTGGCCGGGGCGCCATCGATTTCAACTCGATCGCGGGCGGTTTGCCCATCGGACTGAGCACGGTAATTTTCTGCTCAGCCACCTTGCCTTGAGCCTGAGCCTGATTGTTTTGAGCCGGCAGGCTGCAAAATAGACTCAGGCAAAGAGCCGCGATTAAAGCGGCACACAAATGCCATTTCATCGATCTATCCTCCTTGCTGTGGAGCTGCCAAAGCCGTGCAGCTCGAGAGAGCTCCGCCGCATCCGCACACAGGTATCGGGTGCATGGATTCCGTGTATCCGAGCTATCCACTTTCATGGCGATCCGTAAACCGTTTATTGGCGCCAAGCATAAAGAAAAAGCCCGAGGATTACACGGACTTTTTATCACATCACCCTGCATTCCCGAAGCTGCCGCGCTTTGTCGAAGCCTTGCCGCACCACCCATGCGCCTCCGCGAATCGCCTTTTCGACCTCTGTCTTTGTCGCCATGGTTGTGTCTCCGGGAGTGGTCATGGCAAGGGCCCCATGCGCTGCGCCATAATTCACGGCTTCATCGAGGCTCTTGCCAAGCGATACGCGGCCTTGAGTTTTGCAGGCCGGGAGGTTAACCTCGAAGTATCGAGGAGTCACCGGATGCCGGAGAATGTGGGAATGGCAGCCTCTTTTGGAATGTTGATCCTGTTCATCGCGATGGCCTGCGCCGGCCCCGCTCTTGACGGACAGGCTGCAGACAGGGACATTCCTGTCAGAATAACGCTGACGCCCGGACAGATCGCGGCTATCCGCTGCAAGCTTCCGGCCGGCACTGCCGCTTCCGGTTTCCGCTGCCGGGATAGAAAAGCAGCCTTCTTTATCGGTTCGGACGGATACCTGAGTGCGTTCGTGTCGGAACCCTATTCATCCAAATTCACTCCCTACGCCTGTACGCTTCAAACATCCAAAGGCGAGCTTGTTATCGCGGAAGTCACGGTGGGGGAAAAAACTTTTCCCAGAGAGCAGTTGAGGGTGGATCCCGCCAAAGTGACTCTTTCCAGCAAAGACGCCTCAAGGGTGGAGAGAGAACGGAAAATTATTGCCGCCGTCTACAAAGAAGGAAGCTCGGACACTCCCTATTTCAACGCGCCCTTCATCCGTCCCTTATCGACAAAGGTAACCAGCGTCTATGGGATACGGAGGGTGTTCAACAAAAAGCAAAAAGGGCAGCACCTTGGTATTGATTTTGCCGCCGGAACCGGAACTCCGGTCAAAAGCTCCAACAGGGGGAAGGTCGTTTTCACCGGAAACCTTTTCTATGCCGGGAATAGCGTGATTGTCGATCATGGGATGGGGATCTACACGATCTATGCCCATCTTTCTGAAATTTCCACGGCCAAATCGAGTTTCGTCGATAGGGGAGAAGTCGTCGGCCTTTCCGGTGAAACCGGCAGAGTTACGGGTCCACACCTTCATTGGGGCGTCCGGGCGATGGGCGAACTGTGCGACGGCCTGTCCATTGTCGACGCAACCGCAGATTTCCCAGGTTTCCGTCCGTAGCCGGGACTCTCCACCACGAAAGCTTTTCGATACTCGGTTCAGACATCAATAGAGGATTTTGTCCGGCAGGGTCCGCCACTCTTCGAATGCGGACAGGGCCCGGTCGCGCAGCATCTGAATCGAAGGCAACCTACGCGCGTTCGGCGGCAGCGGGATTTCGCGGTAGATCGCTGCGTCGTCGAATCCGGCGGCGGCCGCATCTTCACGCGTCGCAGCGAAGTAAATGCGATCCAGGCGGGCCCAATAGATCGCGCCCAGGCACATGGGGCAGGGTTCGCAACTCGAGAATATTTCACAGCCCCGCAGACTGAAGGATCCGATCCATTTACAGGCATCACGGATCGCGACGATTTCCGCATGAGCGGTCGGATCGTTGTCGGAAGAGACCTGGTTCCAGCCGCGGCCGATGATCCGGCCTTCACGCACAACCACGGCGCCGAACGGTCCGCCGCAGCCTTCGCGCATCTTCTCGATCGACAGGCGGATGGCTTCCTGCATAAAAGCTTGTGTCATGTACGGCCACTCCCTGCTTGAAGATATCGCAAAATCGGCGAAGGCCGCACGTCGCAAGATCCCAGGCCGCAAAATCAATAATGCGGCTTGCGACCCGCGACCTGCTACCTTTCCTTCACCGGATTATGGTGCTTCCTTGGCCGGACCTGAGGTTCGCGATATCCCAGGATCATCATTGAGCATGATGAAGTCTCGTTCAGCCCTGCAAGCAGAATGGAGTAGATGTCGCTCATTTCTTCACGCCGGAAATCTGCAGGCGTTCATCGCGGCGGCCATTGAAAATCGATAGACTGGCCGCGCTTCGAGAGGCAAAACCTTTCCGTCTGTGCCGGCATCTGCGGATTGCGGTTTGTGGCAAGTCACCGGTTGCTGTCCTGCGAACCGTACCTAGCTGAAGCTTGCCAGTGCCGCCTGCTCGTTGTCAAAGACCTGGAAGACCGTCAGCAGTTTTGTGACGGCGAGAAGCTCGTTAAATTTCTTTGTAAGATTCAGAAGCTTCAGCTGGCCTCCGCTGGTTGTAACCGTGGTGTAGGTACTTACGAGTTCACCGATTCCTGAACTATCGATATAACTGACGTCGGCAAGGTTCAGGATGATTTTTTTCACGCCGCTCCCCACGAGATCGCGAACCCTATTGCGAACAACCATGGTCCCCTCTCCCAGCGTGATCTTGCCGCTGCAGTCAAGAATCCGAACGTCCCCGATGGTGCGCGTCATAATCTTCATATCTACTCTCCTTGTTTAAGCAGGAGCCTGCATCCGGTCTGTTTGTGCTTTTGGGCGCATCGATGCGCGGGCCCGAACCGCCGCAATATCCCTATGCGCAAATGAGCAAAAGCTTCTTCCGTCCCTCCGTTCGAACGGAAAATCAAGGCCTAATTATAGAGTAAACCGATCCATGCCCGGCTGGGTAAGACAATCCTGACGAGCTATTCTGGCCTGACTAATTAAATACCAGAAAAACCTTCAATTTGCCAGCCTTATAGTGGCTCCGCGAAGCCCGTTTGTTCCATGATCCCATGCTACGGCGGACCGACAGGAGGCGCCCGAACTCCCTCCCGAATCCTTATTGTTGTTGTGGATGCAGGAGAATTGCGCATGATTCCCATCAAAAATCCTGATAAGGTATTCTCAGGCATTGCAGGTGCATTTGATGATACGTTTCCAGGCAGAGAGGAGAATTCCTATGGCGTATAACGGTTTCGGAACGATCGATCGCAGAGAGTTTCTGGCGAAAGCGGGGTCTGCAGGCGCTGCGCTTGCGCTGAGTTTGGGCAAGACGGATCAGGCACCCGCACAGAGCCAGCCCGCTTCAACAATCAGTTTGCCTCCGCTTCCCTATGCTCAAGACGCCCTTGCACCGACCATCTCCGCGAACACAATGTCATTCCACTATGGGAAGCATCACCTGGCCTATGTCAACAACACTGTCAAAATGGTGACAGGGACTGAACTGGAAAAGGCCACTCTCGATGAAATTATTAAAAAGACCGCAGGAAAAGCCGACCAGGCATCCCTCTTCAATAATGCCGCCCAGGTATTCAACCATACCTTTTACTGGAACAGCATGAAGCCGGGCGGAGGCGGAGAGCCATATGGCAAAATCGCGGAAAAGATCAACGGGAGTTTCGGCAGCTATCAAAAATTTGTCGAAGCGTTTTCCGGCGCAGCGGCCTCCCAGTTCGGAAGCGGTTGGGCCTGGCTGGTCCAGGAGGGAGGCAGGCTGCAGGTAGTCAAAACATCCAATGCGGAAACCCCCATGACCACCTCGGCGAAGCCCCTGATAACCATCGACGTCTGGGAGCATGCCTACTATCTCGATTATATGAACCGGCGAGCCGATTACATCAAGGCCTTCATCGAGAAACTGCTGAACTGGGATTTCGCCGAAAAGAACCTGGCGTAAAGGATGAATAACCTGCTATAAGCTAAGCAAAATAAGAGGAATGCGGCGGTGGGAGGGTGCTCAGATGAAGCCGGGAGGCGCATCCAAGGCAGGACCCTGTGCCGGTCCGGCCGCAGACGCGTTTCGAGCCGCCGTGAGGCTATGCGTCTGAGCCCATTATGGAGTGGGTAGTGGAAGGGTTTTTGCTATAAACTTGAGAACTGGAATGATTGTACATGCTTCCCGGGCCACAAATCGCGGCAGATTTGCGCCTGAAAAGTTTTGCGGCGGGCTTCAATCCCGGGATTCGGCGGATTCATATAAATTGCAGATGTTACGACCTGAAGGAGAGAATGACCATGACAGATAGAATGCAGTCCGGTTTGCCGGAGAACTGGACACAACTTACGCCCGCGCAAAAAAGGGAATATCGGCTTAATCGGTTCCTTAATCCGACCGACATCAAATTTGTCAGCGCGGATGCAGCCAAAGCTTACAAGATAAGAGCTCAAAGGACTGTGGATGTTTTCAATGTGAAGGAACCCGACCGGGTTCCCATCAGCCTGCCGGTCGGGCACCTGCCCCTCATACTTCACGGCGTGAGCACGCATGAAGCCATGTACAATATCGAGAAGGGGATCGAAGCCTGCAACGCGTTTAATAAAAAGTATTCGGAAGAACTGGATCATTTTGCCGTGCCCATGGTTGCGCCGGGAAAGGCTCTGGAGTTGCTTGATTACAAACTGTATGCCTGGCCCGGGCACGGCCTGAGTATCGATGCTCCCGAATACCAGTTTGTCGAAGGCGAATACATGAAAGTGGAGGAATACGACGATCTCGTTCGCGATCCTTCCGACTATTGGCTGCGGACGTATTTGCCCAGAATTTTCGGGTCTTTCGAGAGTTTCCGAATGATTTCTCCGCTGACGGATATTCTCGAGATCCCCACGGGCCAAATTATGGCGCTCGCTCTGCCTCAGGTGCAGGAATCGCTGCAACGGATGATCGATGCCGGGAAAGACCTTCAAAAAAGGAACGAGATCAGCGCGAAACTGAGGGGTTTTGGCCCGGCGCACGGTTTCCCGTCGACCATGGGTCTGCTCAATGTCGCCCCGTTTGATGCCATCGGCGATACATTGCGGGGGACCAAGGGCATCATGATGGATATGTTCCGCCGTCCCGACAAGCTGCTGAAGGCCATCGATGTGATGACGGAATTGATCATTTACTCCATCCTGCACAATCCCATCATCCATAGATCCGTTACGGTGATTTTCCCGCTGCACAAGGGCGCCGACGGCTGGATGTCTGAAAAGCAATTTAACACCTTCTACTGGCCGTCCCTGAAAAAGGTGATGGATGCACTCATCAACGAGGGAATCATATGCATGATGTTTGCCGAAGGCGGGTACGAGACGCGCCTGGAAACGGTCAAGGACTTTCCCAAAGGGACGGTAGTCTGGTGGTTTGACCAAACCGACATGTCAAAGGCAAAAAAGGTTCTTGGCGACAAGTTCTGCATTCAGGGGAATGTGCCTTCCTCGCTGATGGTGACCGGATCCTCCGCGGATGTCAAAGAGCGCTGCCGTAAACTGATTGAAACCTGCGGCAAAGGGGGTGGATACATTCTTGCCGCCGGATGTGTGGCCGACAATCCCAAACTGGAGAACCTGCAGGCAATGGTGGCGGCAGTGAAAGAATACGGAGTTTACAGAAAATAGGGAAAACCAGGGACCACCGGCCTCCTGCCTCTTTTTTAAGTTCGCCGCGAGGCGGGAGCCGGTCCTCATGGCTTCAAGGAAAGGAGCGATGTGGAATGTGGAAGAAATCGGAACCAGAGGCTGCCAGACCTCAACCGGCGCCTGCGTCTCAGGCTCAGACTGCCCCGGCGCCCCGCAATCCGGTTCCCCAGACGAGAGAGCGTGCCGTGATTGGCCCCACTATTTTCATTAAGGGGAATCTTGCAGGGGAAGAGGATATCCTGATCGAAGGGCAGGTGGACGGCAAGATCGAGTTGCGGCACCACAGCGTCACGATCGGCAAGAACGGGCGCATCAAGGCCGACATCTATGGGAAAGTCATCACCATAGAAGGTACGGTCGAGGGGAATCTCTTTGGAGAGGAGCAACTGACTGTTCGCCAGACCGGCAACGTCCAGGGAAACATTGTTGCTCCAAGAGTCGCCTTGGAGGATGGCTCCCATTTCAGAGGCAGCATCGACATGAGCCCCAAGGAGAAACCCTCAGCGGTGGTTCCTGAAAAATCATTGATGGGAACAAAAATCTTATAGCGACACCAGGGCAAAATGAAAAGCAGACCTCCATCTGAACCCGTTGTTCAGAGCACTCTTGGTTTGAACGCTCTTTGCCTGAGGCTCGAAGGGGCTGAGGCCTGCGATATCCTCGAACTTGGACCTGCACGTGGAGGCAACATCGAGTTCTGGTCTCAATTCAGCGGCTCCATTTATGTGGCGGACCTGCACTCAAGCCTGCCGTTGCCGCCGCCAGCAGAACCGGCGGAGGGCGAAGCGCCTCCGGATCCCGAATGGGAAAGGCTGCTCCATCTGCCTGAAGGCCGCCGCTTCGATGTCATTCTTGCCTGGGACCTGCTGAACTATTTCGAGCTCCCGGCCGTTGCCAGCCTAATAGAATATCTGGACCGCTTCTGCAGGCCCGGAACCTTGCTGTATTCGCTCATATTTGATCTTCCGAAAATGCCCGAGGAAATAACCGTCTATCGAATTATCGATGCGCAGCATCTTGGGTATGAATACGGCGGTCCGGCGATGCAGCCATGCCCGAGACATCAGCCTCGAGCGCTCTCGACGGTCATGCGCCAATTCCAGATTGCCAATTCCTTCAGGCTTCGAAACGGTTTGATCGAATTTCTCTTTGTATATGAACCGCAAAAGGGGACAGCCACCAGTGTCCCCCGATAATCACCGGAACACTTGTGAATGTCTCCTTCTAATATGAAAACGGCCAGTCCTCAAAAAAAACTGCTCGTAATCAGCCGGAATCCGAATTTAGCCGAAATAGTCCGAAATGCTGCCGGAGAGGCTGTAACCGTCGACTATGCATCCGGCGAAGCCGGGGGACTCGACAAAATCAGGGAAAGCCGGCCTGACATAATCATTCTTGGCGACCTGGACACGCCCCAGTCCGTTCAAAAGCTATACGGAGACCTGCGCGAAGGCTGGATTTCGCATCATGCCTCCCTGCTCATAGTTGAATTGCATCCTTCAGGGAATGCTTTCCGGATATTGGGCGATGAAAACCTGACCATGGGCGTCGGGGATTTCACCTTTTTGGCGGGAACCGAAGGAACGTTCCTGGCCGCCGAAAACCTGATTGCCCAATTATCGGAGACCATCGCCCGGAAACTGAGTGAGAGAGAAAACCGGCTGAAACGGGCCATGCTGAATCCGGAAAAGTTCTGCCTGGTCTGGGAGCAGATCCCGGGCCCCGGCGCCTTCGAAACCCGCCAGGAGACTGTTCTGGAAAACGCGCGGAAGGCTGCCAGGAGTGAAAAGGTCTGCGCCATAAGCATCACGGACAATCCGGGGGGCAATCCGGCCATTGCCACCGACATCCTGTGCGCCGAAATCAGGAAAGCAGGGATCGAACCCTTGGTGCACATTGCCTTCAGGGACCGGAGCCGCAATCAGGCTGAAAGCCTTCTCTTCCAGCTTGCGGCGCTCGATATCAACAACGTGCTCATACTGACGGGTGATTATCCCTCCAGCCTCGGCTTTACCGGAAAGTCCAAGCCGGTTTTTGACCTGGACTCCGTTAACGGCCTCAGGCTGGTTGCGGAAATGAACGGGGGAATGGAGCGCGAAATACTGCGGAAACGCACCCGGCTGGCGCCCACCCACTTTTTTGCCGGCGTTGCCTGTTCACCTTTCAAACAGATGGAGGCCGAGGTGATGGGGCAATATTACAAAATGAAAAAGAAAATTGCGGCCGGGGCGGATTTTGTCATCACTCAAGTCGGCTATGACGCCCGCAAACTGCATGAGTTTCAACTGTGGCTGAGAATTCATGGCTATGGGATTCCGGCCATGGCCAGCATTTATGTGCTTTCTTATCCGGTTGCCCAGGCGATGCACGCCAACAATATTCCCGGCTGCGTGGTGACCCCTAAGCTCCTGAACCGCATAGCCTCCGAATTTGAAGGAGCGGACAAAGGCAGGCAGGCGCGCCTGGACCGGGCGGCCCAAATGTTCGCCGTCGTCAAGGGAATGGGATACAAGGGAGCCTATATCAGCGGCCAGGGGCTGCCGTTTGAAAGCGTGGAGTACATCATCGGCAAAGGCGACGAACTTGCGGCCGACTGGCCCAGCCTGCTTCCGGAATTCGACCTCCCGCAGGAAAAGGGATTTTATTTTTTTCAGCCGGATTCAAAGGGGCTGAATAAGCCTGAGCCGGCGGTCAAAACTCAGCAGCCCTGCCGCCCCGCCAATTTTCTTCTGTCCCACGCGTTTCACAAAGTTGTTTTCAGCCCTGAAAGCCCGCTTTTCAGGCCCTTGCGCGGATTGATGAAGCTCATCCAGTCTTCGCGGACCTTGTACAGGGTATTTCACTTTTTGGAGCACATGGTCAAAGTCGCGCTTTATCGATGCAGAGACTGCGGGGATTGCGCCCTGTTCGATGCGGCATACCTCTGCCCGGTATCCCAGTGCCCCAAGGACCAGCGCAACGCTCCCTGCGGGGGAAGCTTCGAGGGCTGGTGCGAGGTGTATCCCGGGGAAAAACTTTGTATCTGGGTGCGCGCCTACTTGCGGCTGAAGTCCCGGAAGAAGGAAGACGAGATCGGCAGTTACATCATTCCCCCATGCGACTGGGAACTCTGGCAGACTTCGGCCTGGGTCAATTACTTCCTGGGGAGAGACCACAGCTCGAAACGAATAACCATCCCTCCGCGCTGAAAAGCCAACAGCTTCCGGGCCTTTGAACCTGAATACGACAAATCGCCGGGTCCCCAAGGCTCGAATATCAGGCGATGATTTCGCTGACCTGGAACTGCGGCTTCACATCGGTAAAATGGACCACGTCGGCAGCCAGTTCCGGATCGTGTGCCTGAAGGGCCTTCTGCATATCCCCCATTGTATTGAATACCAGATGCCCCATAGCCATGAACGGGGCGTCGCCGGCGCCTTTGTCGACCTCGGTTTTGACCAGTCCGAAAGGATCGAGCAGCTTGTGCACCAGTTGCATGTGCTTCTGCACATAATAGTCAAAATCAAACTTTCCGCCTTGAGGATACATAACGGATACTCGAATCATCGGCTGCTTCTCCTGGTTTAAAGGGCCGCAACGAATTGCACGACAGCAATATGCTGCCGGGCTCGTGTCCAGGCCCGAGCTTTCCTGCAAAATGATATTAGTGTAATTCGGGTGGTTCGTGGTCAAGCTCTTTTTTTGCCGGGTTTCCAATGAATGTATGAAAATGCTGCCTGCCGGTCTGACTCCTGCTGAGAGGCTGATCGCCGAAATAGCTTGACCTGCCTCCCGGTAATGACGAAGCTAATGCTGCAGCCGGATAATGGAATCGTATTTTGCCGGAGCAACGGACACGCTTGGCTGTTGGTGTATGAGAGGGGCTTTCGGGATTTCAGTATGAAAATCATTGTTGCGGGCGGATCGGGGTTCATAGGGTCCCACGTTGTGGATGTGCTGCTCGAGCAGGGGCATGACGTAACGATTTACGATCTCGAAGCCCCTCGTTACGGTCAGGAGTGCCCTTTCGTACGGGGGGATACACGGGATATCGACCGGATGGTCCAGGTTTTCGGAAAGGGCAGCATCGTTTATTGCCTTGCGGCTGAATCCAATGTGAACCGGTTTCTGGAAAGCCCCATATTTTCCAATGACATAACGGCCGGTACCACGCTGTCGGTGCTGGAAGCGGCCCGCCGAACGGCAGCCGCCCGCGTCATCCTGGCTTCTACCGAGTGGGTTTATGGATCGATTCCCGAGGCGGGCGAAGAACAAATCACCGAGGATACCCCTGTCACCGAAAATCCCGACCACCTCTACACCACGTCCAAGATTGCCTCGGAGCTCTTCTGCAGGAATTACGGCAGCCTCTTCGATGTGAATTATACGATCATGCGATACGGCATTCCTTTTGGCGAACGGGCCCGTCCGGAAACCGTCACCCCGATCTTCATCCGCAGGATTGTGCGCGGGGAGCCAATTGCGATTCATGGCGACGGAAGCCAGTCGCGGCAATTTATCCATGTCAAGGATCTTGCGCGCGGCAACGCCGCCTGCCTGGGCGCGGCTGCGGAAAACCAGGTGTTGAACCTCAACGGCACGCGGAAGATCCGTGTTATCGATATCGTGAAGACACTCGAGGAGATCCTGGGAAAGAAGGCGAGACTGAGTTTTGTCGAGGATCGGAAGGGGAATTTCAAAGGACGCTTCATATCTTCGGAGAAGGCCTACCGCCTCCTGGGGTGGAAGCCTCTGCTGGATTATGAGGATGCGATGCGTATGTATGTTGAGTGGTTCGTAAAGCATCAATCCTGAAATGGCCCAAACAGCTGCGGGATGCAAGACTCCATTGGGTTGCGCAAGAAATCCCACGCGGAGGCGAGGAGCCCGCGCAGTTCGGGATTTTTTTCTTCGCGCCCTCCCCGTTTTCGCGTGAATGGTTTTTAAAATCGAGTGATGGAATGAAATATCCCATCGTCTGCCTGAAAAGCGGCACTTCAATCCAACGGGCCATACAACTGATCGAGCAAAGCCCCTTTGACAACGCCTTTGTGCTGAATGAAGAAGGCGCCTACCGGGGAGGCATTGCAATTTCGGATCTGCGCCGGCTGCTGATCAGCGGAGTGCGGGGCGAAGAGGAAGTCGGCAGCTGTCCGCTGAAACATACATACAAAATCGTGGAAGAGTCCCTCGGCGACAGGCAAAAAGCCGAGGCCATGATTGTCGACATGGAATTGAACCGGGTGCTTTTCCTTCCGGTCGTTTCAGCCGACGGGCGCATTCGCGAAATTCTGGCAGTCGATGATTTTAACCGGCTGCACGGTTTTTCGGAGCTTGATCCCTGGCCGATACGGCCGGACAAGCGCGTCCTGGTCGTTGGGGGGGCCGGCTACCTGGGCAGTGTCCTGACCGAGAAGCTGCTGCGCCGCGGATTCCGCGTGCGTGTTCTCGACAGCTTTATCTACGGCCGCCGTTCCCTGGATGCGCTTTCCGGAGACGAAAACCTCGAGATCATCGAGGGCGACCTGCGCAATATTCACACGTGCGTGGCCTCGCTTGCGGACACGGACGCCGTGGTTCTTTTGGCGGCTATCGTAGGGGATCCGGCTTCCAAAGTTCGCCCGGCGGAGACGATCGAGACCAATGTCCTTGCTGCCCAGGCCCTCGCTTCGGCCTGCAAGCTTCACCATATAAACCGCTTCCTGTATGCATCCACCTGCAGCGTTTATGGGATTGGGGCAGGCCCGCTGGAAGAGGATGCTCCTCTCAATCCGGTCTCTCTTTACGCACGGACAAAAATCGAGTCCGAAAAAATCATCCTGGGCATGGGGGATGAGTATTTCAGCCCGACCATTCTGCGGATGGGCACTCTCTATGGTTACTCGCCGCGCATGCGGTTTGATCTTGTCGTCAATACCATGAGCATGAAGTCCTTCGTGGATGGAAAAATTCAGGTGTTCGGCGGCCGGCAATGGCGTCCGCTGCTTGGCGTGGAGGATGCCGCGGAAGTCTATATTCGCTGCCTGGAGGCAAACCTGAAGGATGTGGGCAACCGTGTCTTCAATGTGGGTTCGGATGCCCAGAATTATCAGATCGACCAGGTGGCCGAGATCATCGGGACTGCGCTGGGCGGCATATCCATTGAAAGGGACCATTCCAACCTTGATGCCCGGGACTACCGGGTATCCTTTAGCAGGCTTGAAGGGACGCTTGGCTTTGTTCCGCAGCAGAGAATCGATGATTCTGCCCGGTCTATTTTCGATAAACTGAATTCGGGCGTCATTCGGAATCCCGGCCAGCGCATCTACTATAATCACTATTTCGATTCTGCCGAGGAATAGCTAATCAGAGAGGCTGCGGATATTGCCGTCCCGAGCCAAGGTGGCTTTGCATCGGCTTTTCCGGCACAGGGCTGAGTGGCTGAAAAGGGCGGATGCCCCGAATTCAAATAATTTAGGCTGATTTTTATATGTATTTTGTTGTAAAATGTTGCATATGCAGCTGCTAGGAGATCTTTTTGCTTTCAAATCAGCTGCGGAGGTTGACGTAAAGGTTAACAGCGCCAATTCTAACATGACCCCATATCAACGCGTATGAAAGATCCCCGCTTTGCAGTAGTGCCTAAGTGCGCTGTGTGCGTGTCCTGGGGTCTTAAAAGGGAGAGCAATGTCTGTACGTTTGTTTGTAGGGAATCTTCCCTACGATATCACTGAACCGGAATTGAGGGAATTCTTCGCACCCGTTGGACCTCTTTCGACCGTGATTATTCCTGTGGACCGTGAAACGGGCAAGCGACGAGGTTTTGCCTTTGTCGAGTTCAGCGACCCGGCTAAAGCCGAGGAAGCAAGCCGCCGTCTCAACAACCAAGCCTTCAAAGGGCGCAATATAACTATTAACGAGGCCCGTGCCCGGGAACCGCGTCCCGATTCCGGCTCTGGAATGAGATCCTCCTATCCGATGCGCCCCGCCGCAGGGGGAGGACCGCGACCGGGTTTCAGCCCAAGACCCTCACTGGGCGGCCCGGATCTGGGCCAGAATCCGCTGGAAAATGGCCGGACTGCACGTGCGGAAAGACGCAGCCGCAACTTCGGCGCGGATGCCAAGCCTGCCCGCAAGCGGAAGGCCAATTATGGAGCCCGGACCGAAATGGGTTACAAAAAGGGTCCAATCCGTGAGCGCGTCGGGGGACGGGTATACGGCGGTTTTGACAACGACGATCAAGAGGATGATCTGGAGCTCGATTATATGTCGAATTTGAAGGAATCGGGCGAAGAAGAGGACGTGGTCTAAAAAGGTCCAGGCATCCTGCTTTATTTACAGCCACGCGAGAAACGGACCGCCCGCCGGCGTCAGGGTGGCGGGGAGCAAGTATACGCCTGTACTGGCAACCGCCAAAAACTCATACCCATCTTGCTCCCCGAACAATGCAACTGCCGAGATTGTTCCCCGGGTATAGGCCTGCCCTCGATGGTCTCCTGAAATCTCTCCGGCAAACTTGACATTAAATGCAGAAATATGTTTATCTTAAGGGTTAAATTATCCTGAAGATGGAGCTGCCTTAATACATTTTTCTATGCTTCAATAAGCTGCTTCTCTGGTTCATCCCGCCCTGTTGCCCGACGGAATTGAATCACAATCCATGATAGCGGCCGAATGGTTTATTTTCCCGAGGCCCAGGCAGGACCTCGAGCAGATGGGAGACGTGACGATATGTCAAAAATAATTACTGCTCAGCAGGCGGCTATGCTGATTGAAGACGGCGTGACGATAGGCGCCAGCACCCAGGGCCTGGCCGGTTGGGCTGAGGAAATTGCAATTGCCATCGAGGACAGATTCAAGGAAACGGGCCATCCCAAAAACATCACCCTAATCCACAGCTGTACCTGCGGCGACTATAAAAAAAGAGGGACCACCCACCTGGGCCACGAAGGCCTGACCAAAAGGCTGATCTGCGGACACACATTGACCTCGCCCAACATGATCAATCTGATCGAACAGAATAAGATCGAGTGCTACCTGCTCCCCCAGGGGGTGATCTGCCAGTTGTGGCGAGCCATTGCGGGCAAGAAGATCGGGGTCATTACCAATGTGGGAATCGGCACGTTTGTCGATCCCCGGATCGACGGCGGGAAAATTACCTCCATAACCCAGGATGACCTGGTTAAAGTTATCCAGCTGGAAGGTCAGGAATTTCTTCTGTACAAGCCGTTCCCTATTCATGTCGCCCTGATTCGCGGGACCACTGCGGATGAAAACGGCAACCTGAATATGGACAACGAATCGGTCATCATGGAAGCATTGCCGCTGGCCATGGCTGCCAAAAACAGCGGCGGCATCGTCATCGCTCAGGCGCACTATATGGCCATGGCCAATACAATGCATCCCAAGAACGTGAAAGTGCCGGGGACGCTGATCGACTACGTCGTCATTGCCAAACCGGAGAATCATCATCAGACGCAGCAGACTTACTACGACCCTGCTCTGGCCGGACACATCAAGGTCCCGCTGAGCAAAATACCCTCTCTGCCGCTGGATGCCCGGAAAATCATCGGCCGCCGCGCTGCCATGGAACTGGCGCCCGGCAATGTGATCAACCTGGGCGTGGGAATTCCTGCGGTTATCGCCAGTACGGTTGCAGAAGAAGGGATGAGCCACAGGATCACAATTACCACCGAGTTGGGCGTCTTCGGCGGCGTCCCGTCCTACGGGCTTGACTTCGGGGGCGCTCTGAACGCGGAGGCCATGATCGAGCACGCCTCCATGTTCGACTATTACGACGGCGGCGGCCTGGACGTGACTTTTGTGGGATTGGCCGAAGTGGACAGAAATTGCGATGTGAACGTCAGCCGGTTCGGCCACAGGGTGGCAGGCCCCGGCGGTTTTATCAACATCACCCAAAATTCCAAGAAAGTGGTCTTCTGCGGGATGTTTACAACCGGATCCTCAGAAGTGGTGGAGAACGGCAAACTGCGCATTGCCAAAGAAGGCACGGGGAAAAAGTTCGTGGAAAAAGTCGCTCAGATCACCTTCAGCGGCGCTTTCGCCAGTTCCAGGAAGTATCCGGTGCTCTTTGTTACAGAGCGCGGCGTTTTCAAGCTGGAAAATGGCGAACTTATCCTGACCGAAATTGCTCCCGGCGTGGATCTGGAAAAACATATTCTGGGAATGATGGATTTCAAGCCGCGCATCTCCCCGAACCTGAAAACCATGGACAGCGCTTTGTTCCTGCCTAAATGGGGGCAGTTGAAAGAGCTGCTCAAGGAAGGGAAGAGAGAAAGCCGCATTCCCAGCGACCTTGCCGCGGCGCTATAAATCGCATCAATCCATTTAATGGGGATACGCCGAGACTAAATAGTTTCTGTCGCGAAATGCGACATCCAGGCCCGGAGGGCCGGCAGAAAATAGCC
>CAYYTC010000083.1:0-20288 GCA_964474425.1 uncultured Acidobacteriota bacterium | reverse complement strand
AAAGCCATTATTCCTTATTGCCTTTTATACCCACAGATTGTGCGGAAGATCCAAAATAAAGGAGCGCCGCATTTGTCCATTTGAGGAATCAATCAGGGGTGATGCCGCGGGCCTTGAGGAGCTCCAAGCTCATTTCCCTGAGTTTGAATTTCTGGATTTTGCCGCTTCCCGTCAGGGGGAATTTATCAACAAAGAAGACGTATTTCGGTATTTTATGCCGGGCTATCTGGCCGCGGCAGAATTCAACGACGGTGGTGTCGTCGATCTCGACGCCCGGCTTTGGAATTATAAAGGCGCCGACCTCTTCGCCGTATTTTTCGGATGCGACACCCACGACCTGCACATCCTTGACGCCTTCCAGGTGATAGAGAAACTCCTCGACCTCGCGCGGGTAGATATTTTCTCCGCCGCGGATGATCATGTCCTTGATGCGGCCGGTGATCCTGTAGTTGCCGTCGGAATCCCGGTAGCCGAGGTCGCCGGAATGCAGGAACCCGTTTTTGTCGATCGCTTCAGCCGTCGCTTCCGGATTCTTGTAATACCCCTTCATGACCAGGTAGCCGCAGCAGCATATTTCGCCCTGTTCGCCGTCGGCGCACTCTTCCTTCGTTTCGGGATTGAGCACGACGACCTCGGTGAATTCATACGGCCTGCCCACTGTCTGGCAGCGCACCTCGAAAGCGTCGTCGATGCGGGTCTGGGTCATTCCGGGCGACGTTTCCGTCAGTCCATAAACGCTGGTGATGCTCATGAACATCTTCTCGCTCACCCTTCGCATCAGCTCCACCGGGCATAGAGATCCGGCCATGATGCCGGTGCGCAGGCTGGACATGTCGAACACGTTGAACATCGGGTGGTTGAGTTCCTCGATGAACATCGTGGGAACCCCGTAAAGCGCGGTGCAGCGCTCCTTGTGAACGGACCCCAGGACGACGAGCGGATCGAACCGTTCCACCATGACCTGGGTGCAGCCGTGGGTCAGGCAATTGGTGGTGGCCAAAGTGACGCCGAAGCAGTGAAACAGGGGCACACAGACGCACAGTTTGTCGTTCTCGGTGAACCGCATGTGCTCTCCGGTCAGATAGCCGTTGTTGGCCAGGTTATAGTGCGAGAGCATCACGCCCTTCGGGAATCCGGTTGTTCCCGAGGTGTATTGCATCATCATGACATCGTCCGGCTTCACGGTTTTCTTGATGCCCAGCAGCCGCCGTTCGTCCGCGTTCTCCCCGAGCAGCTGGATCTCGGCCGCGTTGTACATCCCGCGGTATTTTTCCTGGCCGATGTAGATGACGTTGCGCATCCGGGGGAAGCGCCCGCTCCTCAATTGTCCGCGCTGGGAGTGTTTGAGCTCGGGGAGCATTTCGTAGACCATGTCCACGTATTTGGAATCCCATGTGCCATCGGTGATGCACAGGGTATGCATGTCCGAGTTCTCCACCTGGTATTCCAGTTCGTGCTGCTTGTGGTTGGTGTTCACCGTGACAAAAACAGCGCCGATTTTCGCGCAGGCGTACATATACGTCAGCCATTCGGGGACGTTCTGGGCCCAGATTCCGACATGATCGCCTTTGTTCACGCCGATGGCGAGGAGCCCGAGCGCGACCTCGTCCACGCGCCTGTTGAATTGCTTCCAGGTGAACCTCAAATCACGGTCGGAATAAACAATGTATTCCCTGTCGGGGGCCCTGTCGGCCCAGTATTCCAGCCAGTCGCCCAGCGTCCTGTTGAAGAGTTCCATAGTCTTTTGATTATCAGTACGGAGTGTAAACGACCCCCAGGATTTTGGCCCTGGATTTGTCCGCTGCGTGAACGTTGTGTTCCACGATGGAGTCGTAGTAGATGCTTTCGCCGGCATGCACGATAAATTTGCTTTTCCCGTAGGTAACCTCGATCACGCCCTCCAGAACGTATAAAAATTCCTCTCCTTCGTGGCTGGAAAGCGGATAGCCGCTGTCTGAGGCCGAATCGATGTCGACCAGGAACGGCTCCATATGCCTGCCGGTCTTGGATTGGGCAAGGGCGAAGAATTTCAGATCATTGCGCGAATTTGCCATTTCCGAGGAAAAACTGATGCTCTCGGGCCGGTCTTCCTTTCTGCAGATGACGGGACCCAGGTTGTCGTTGTCGTCGAGAAAAGTGCCGAGGCGGACCCCAAGGGTGCGGGCAATCCTTATCAGCGGCGCCAGTGAAGGGAGGTTCCTGTTCTCCTCGATCCTGCCGACCTGCTCCGCCGTCAGGCCCGACCGTTCGGCGACCTGTTCCACGGTGATGTTTTTAGACTCGCGTATCGCTTTGATTCTCGATCCTACGGTGACCGTGTTTGTCATTCCAATTCCAGTCTTGTCTTTCAATGACTTCAAGCTGCAAACAAGCAGCAAAAATAATAGTACATCCCGATTTTCGATTCACGCCTATTTCCGTCATCCTGGTAACGCTGACATACGCTGACGAAAACGCCGATGAACGCCGACAATCAATGAAGGATTTCGGATAAGCGCTTTACAGGGAGAGCTTCCGGAATCCGGGGAAGGGGGAAAGGGCGCGGTCCAGAACTCCCAGCGAGTAGGTGATGGCTACCCCGTAGTTTGTGATGGGCACGCCGGCCTCCCGGCAGCGCAAAATGCGGGAAATCACTTCGCGCCTGTTCAGCATGCAGGAGCCGCAGTGGACGATGAGGCTGTAAGAGCTGAGATCCTCGGGGAAATCATGCCCCTGGCGGTGAACGAATTCCAGTTCGACTCCCGTGTACTGCCGGATCCAGCGGGGAATTTTCACCCTGCCGATGTCCTCGCCGATGGGGTGATGCGTGCAGGCCTCGAGCACCAGCACACGGTTTCCGGTTTTCAGCCGGTCGATCGCTTCAACCCCGCGCACGAATTCATTCAGATCGCCCTTCAGGCGGGCGAACAAAATCGAGAAAGATGTCAGCGGAACCTGGGACGGCACGTCTCCCGCCACTCTCAGGAATGCCTGCGAATCCGTCACGACTAGGGCCGGAGGCCTGTTGAGCCGGCCCAGCGCATCGCGCAGCTCGCGCTCCTTGACCACCATGCAATAGGAGTCGTGATCCAGGACATCGCGTATCGACTGGACCTGCGGCAGTATCAGCCTCCCGCGCGGAGCCTCCAGGTCGATGGGAACTACCAGCACCGCCAGTTCGCCGGACGGAATCAGATCCCCCAATATCGGCGGGGCGTCCATAAACGCCTCCGGGGCCGATTGAATCAGGGCCTCCCGCAGGCCCGGAATGCCCCTGCCCTCGCTGGCGACGGTTTCAACGACGGCGAGCTTGCGGGACTTCAGATCCTGCACAACCTCAATGCGGGGCGCGGCAATGTCGGATTTGTTGAAGACAACAACAACGGGGGTTTGCCGTTTGGAAAACTCGCCCAGTATGCCCTCCTCGAATTCCCCCCATCGATCCGATTCGGCGACCAGTATCCCAAGGTCCGTCCGCTCAAAAACCTGGCGCGTCCGCTCCGCGCGCATCTCTCCCAGGGCGCCGATGTCGTCGATGCCCGCCGTGTCGATGAAGAGCACGGGGCCGAGAGGCAGAAGCTCCATCGGCTTCTCCACCGGGTCCGTCGTGGTCCCCGGCACATCGGACACGATGGATACCTGCTGGCGGGTGAGAGCGTTCAAAAGCGATGATTTACCGACGTTGCGCCTCCCGAACAACCCGATGTGCAGCCGCATTCCCTTCGGTGTTTCTTTCACGGTTTTTCCTCCGGCGCCGGCGATCCGAGGCGTGCGACGCTTTCCGGCGAGATAAGTGTGTCGAATTGCCCGGGCGACATCAGGCCGCTCTCCACGACGACTTCACGGATAGGCTTTCCCAGGGATCGGGCCCGGGCGGCGATCTCCTGGGCTTTTTCATAGCCAAGAAGCTCGACCATCGCGGTCAATGTCGCGGTCGCTCCCTCGACTCTTGTGCGGCAAAGGGATTCATTGGCCTCGATGCCGGCTACGCAGTGTTCCTGGAAAATCCTGCAGGCGTTTCGCAGCAGATCCAGGCTTCCCAGCAGGGCGTCCGCAACCAGAGGGAGGAAGGGATTCAACTCCAGGTTTCCCATCGCGCAAGCCTGTGCGATGGCCTGGTCGTTGGCCATCACTGCGATGGATGCCTGGGTCACCGCTTCGGGGATGACGGGATTGACTTTGCCGGGCATGATGGAGGAGCCTGCCTGACGCGGCGGCAGGCGTATCTCCCCGAATCCCGCGTCCGGCCCCGAGGACAGGAGGCGAAGATCCGTGGCAACCTTGATCAGGTTGGCCGCGCAGGCTTTCAGAATGCCGCTGACCTCGACAAAAACGTCCGCGTTCTGCGTGCACTCGACAAGGTTTTCCGCCCGGGCCAGTCCCATGCGCGTGATTTCCCGCAGCCGGTCGACGACGCGGAAAATGTATTGCCGCGGCGCCGAGAGCCCCGTTCCGATAGCCGTGCCGCCCAGGTTGACGATGCGCAACCGCTCCTCGCACTTATAAATTCGCCAACGGTCGCGCGCAAACGCTTCCGCGTAGGCGCCCATTTCGCGGCCCAGGGTGATCGGCACGGCATCCTGCAGCTGGGTCCGGCCAACCTTGACGACGCGGGCGAACTGCTGTTCCTTGCGCTGGAATTTCTCGAGCAGGCTCACCACTTCGCGCTCGAGCAACCGGAGCAGTTGAATGGCCGCCACCTTAAGGGCGGTCGGATAGGTGTCGTTCGTGGACTGGTGAAGGTTGATATCTTCGATCGGGCTGATAGTCTGGTATTCGCCCGGCGGCTTTCCGAGGATCTGCAGGGCCCGGTTGGCCAGGACCTCGTTGACGTTCATGTTGGTGGAAGTGCCCGCCCCGCCCTGGAGGGCGTCGACGACGATACTGGAATCCAGCCGCCCCTCGATCATTTCCAGGCACGCAGCCTGAACGGCCCGGGCCTTGTCTTCATCCCACCAGCCCAGTTCGTGGTTCACCCGGGCGCAGGCGAGCTTCACCGCGCCATAGGCATGGATCAGGGCGGGATTTACCGGCCGCAGAGCCAGCGGGAAGTTCTCGAGGGCCCTTTCGGTGTAAATGCCGTGCAGGGCATCCGCCGGCACCTCCCGCATTCCCAGCAAATCGTATTCTGTCCGATAGGGGCTCATATGTTTTCGTGGAACGTGCAAAATCCTTTCCGGCCCGCGGCTAAAAATAGAGGTCGCGTTCGTCCGTCTCTCTGATTTTCTTAAGCCGCTTTTCGAGTTCGGTTTTTTGTGGACCCTCGGGAAGCTTTGCCATTTCCTTTTCGATTTGCTGCTCGCCGGCGCGCCGGGTTTCGGGCGAAGCGTAGTCCACAAGGTACTCCGTGAGAGTGGTGATTGCGTTGGGCGTGCAGTACCGCTTGATGAATCCGGGAATCGCAAATTCCATGAAGTGCTCGCCTGTGCGCCCAAGCCGGTAGCAGGCAGTGCAGAAGCTGGGCAGATAACCGTCTTCCAGGAGCTCGCCCATGACTTTGTCCAGCGACCGCGTGTCTCCGAGCTCGAATTGCTCGCGGTCGGTGATCTGCGTGTCTTCCGATTCGGTATATCCGCCGATTTCTATCCGGCTGCCCGCGTCGATTTGGGAGACGCCGAGCCCCATAAGCTCGCGTCTCAGGGATGCGTTTTCGCGTGCCGTGAGAATGAGCCCGGTGTAAGGAACAGCCAGCCGCAGCGTCGCGATCACGCGTTTGAAGTCGCTGTCGCTGACGGAGCCCAGGCCGGGGAAGTCGACCCCGCAGGCCGGCCGCAGGCGCGGGAAGCTGATGGTGTGGGGTCCGACGCCGTAGCGTTCGTGAAGGTAGACCGCATGCGCCACGAGCCCCAGAACTTCGAAGCGCCAGTCGTACAGGCCGAAGAGGACTCCGATCCCGACATCGTCGCATCCGGATTCCAGCGCCCGGCTCAGGCCGTCGAGGCGGTAGAGGTAATTGCCCTTGCGCGTGCGCGGGGAGTGTACCCGGGCATAGGCCTCGTGATGGTAGGTTTCCTGAAAGATCTGGTAGGTGCCGATGCCCGCCGATTTGATGATGCGGTAGCCTTCGTGGTCCATGGGCGCCGCGTTGATATTGACCCTGCGGATCTCCCCGTGCCCGCTGCGCGTGCCGTATACCGTGCGAACCTGCTCGGCGATGAAATTTGCGTCATATTTCGGGTGTTCTCCGAAAACCAGGATCAGCCGCTTTTGTCCGGAGGCTTCCAG
This sequence comes from uncultured Acidobacteriota bacterium, assembly GCA_964474425.1. Classification (GTDB taxonomy): domain Bacteria; phylum Acidobacteriota; class UBA6911; order UBA6911; family UBA6911; genus UBA6911. Next base: position 14,084 of record CAYYTC010000083.1, on the reverse strand, counting down.
TTTGAGGACCTGTTCGCGCAATTCCTCCGGCGTCAGGGTACGGCGTACGGCAAGCTTGTTCGTGCTCTGGAAGCCGCAGTAGGCGCAGTCGTTGACGCAGTCATTCCCGACATAGAGAGGTGCAAAAAGGACGATCCGGTTGCCGTAGACGGTCTCTTTCAATGTCCGGGCGGTTTGAAAAATGTTTTCCAGCAGGTCCGGCTCCCTGACCCTGAGCAGAACGGCCGTTTCCTCGACAGTGAGCGGCTGCTTGGCGAGGCTTTTCGCGACCGTGGCCTGAACCTCTTCCCGCGCAGGCTCCGGACCGCTGAGCAAGCTCGTCAAATACCCGTCGTCGATGAAATCAACGGCGCCCCGACTAATTTCTATCTTTGGCAATGCTGACATAAATCACCTCGCTATCGTGAAGCAGTCGCCACATGGCGCGCTTCGTAATTTCTTGATGCTCCAGGTCCCTTGCCTGCAGTGCGGCCGAGCCCGGACAGGAGTGAATCAACCCGCTCGCGCTGCAATTGCGGCGGTTCCGCGATGCCGGCCTTCCCGGGATATATCTCATAAAGGCGGCGGTACTCGAGCGGCGTCAGGTTGACCATGAGGACATTGGCTCCGCTCTGTAAACCCAGCCTGTAGCCATCCTCCTGGTCGAGTGTGGCCAGGGCGGTGGTGCTGGGTATGCTCACATCCGGACAGACAAGCCGGGTGAGGGCCATAACCTTGCAGGCAGCCCGGTTGGTGTTGGGTACCTGGGACGGAGACGGGTTGGGCAGGACCTGGCCGCGATGCTCCCGGCCCAGAGGCGTATCCGGGTGGGGAACGAATGGGCCGCAGCCGATCATGTCGAGATCCAGCCTCCGGAACCATTCGATGTCTTCGGCCAGCGAGTCCCAGGTCTGCCCCGGGATCCCGACCATGATTCCGCTTCCCGTCTCATAGCCGAGCTCTTTTATGCGGGGAAGCAAATCCAGACGATGAGGCGCACCTTTGATGCCTGAAGGATGAATCCTTTTCCACAGGAGCCTGTCCGAGGTTTCAAAACGCAGGTAATAGCGATCCGCGCCGGCTTCCCGCAAACGCGCGAGTTTCTCCAGCGCCCGCTCTCCCAGGCTCAAGGTGACGGCCAGCGGGGTCTCCCGCTTGATCTTTCCGATAACGCCGGCAAGCCACTCGACATCAAGATGGGGATCTTCGCCCGACTGCATGACGACGGTCCCGTATCCCCGCGCCACGGCTTCCAGGGCCGAGGCGTAAATTTCATCCGCGGTCATCCGGTAGCGGGGGAAAGATTTCCTTCCGCTGCGCATGCCGCAGTAACGGCAGTTGCTTCTGCAATAGCTGGAGAACTCAATCAGTCCGCGGATATGAACGGAATCCCCGACGTGGTCGCGGCGAACTCGGTCTGCAAGGCTCCAGAGCGTCTCCAGGCGGTCCGGATTCTCTTCGAGCAGCCATGTGAGGATTTCATTCCTGTTCATTTCCCGGCCTTCGAGTCTTTGAGCAGTGTTACCGTGAAGGTGCTGCCGACATCGGGCTTGCTTTCGACGGAAATATCTCCGTTGTAGAGCGTAACCAGCTTTTTGAGGGTGGACAGCCCCAGACCGCTTCCGAGGATGTTGCGTGTCTTTTCGTTCTTGATGCGGGAAAAGTCCTTGAACAGCCGGCTGCATTCCTCCGGGGTCATTCCGATCCCCGTGTCCTTGACCTGGATGCGCACTTCATCTCCCGACACGCTTACGGAAACTCCGACGCGTCCGTGATCGCGGTTGTATTTGACGGCGTTGGAAACAAGATTATTGAAGATCATGTCCATCTCCGTCTTGTCGGCCTCCAGGGTCAGGCCGTCCGGAACGCTCAGCTCGATTTGGATGTCGCGCCGTACCGCCTCTGGTTTCATGTTTTCGACTGCCTGGCGCGCAGCCTCGGAGATATCCAAAATTACGAGGGTACGCTGCCTCTGCCCGGACTCAATGGCGGTCAAATCCAGCAGATCCCCGATCAGCTTGCGCATGCCGTCGATACGTATCAGCGACCGGTCCACCATGCGGTCGTAGTCGCCCAGGCTGTCGCCCATCGCGCGCTCGCGTATCATTTGGAGGTATCCCTCGATTGCCGCGATGGGGGCTTTCATCTCGTGGGCCAGCACGGATATGAACTGGAACCGGACCTGCCGCTTTTCTTCGGCCAGCCTGCGGGCCTGGCGCTGCAGAATGAGGTGCCGGGCGGCCTTGCGTACGGCGCCGCGCAGTTCTTCGGGAGTAAACGGCTTGGCCAGGAAATCATAGGCGCCGCGGCGCGTGGCGGTCACCGCGGTTTCCAGCGAGGCATAGGCCGTAATCATGATGGTCAAAAGATCCAGAGACTTTTTCCCAAGGCGGTCGAGAATATCCAGCCCCGTGATATCGGGCAGGATATGATCCAGGAGGAGGATGTCTGCCGGCGCCGATGCAAGCTTCTCCTCCAGTTCTTTTCCGCTGGCAGCCGTGCGGACGGAGAATTTGACCTCGCCGTTGATATCCGGCAGGGTGAGTACGAGGTCCTTCAACACCCGTTCGGCGCCCCGCCGCATGCCGTATTCGTCATCCACCACGATGACGTTTAGTGTTTCCACGTCGACCTTCCGCTTTTTATATGCTTACTAATGAAATCGCCTATCTGAATAGTTTAAGAAATTCAGTTCCCAGTTCAGAGTTTCCAGCTTCGAACCGAGGTGCGGACGTGATCCCCGGCTTCCAAATCCCCGGGCGCGGTGTGATGGTTTCGAATTCCATCAAACGCTGCGCGCGAGGGGATTTCAGAGGCGATAGCCACCTGGTTATCGGTTTGCGGCCAAAAGCTTCTCTGCTTCCTCCGCGAGAATCCGCGGATTCACCGGCTTTTCCATGAACTTGCTGACCGGGAGCCAGGTCTCGTCGGGTTCGAAACCAAAACCGAGATCCATCTCCTTGCGAATCCCGGTCAGCATGATCATCGGCATCTTGGGGAATTGCGCATGCAGCTTCCGGGCGAGGTCGAATCCGGCTGTTTTGTCTTCCATCATCACGTCCAGAACCGCCAGGTCGGGTGTGCCGGTCTGGACAGATTGGAGGGCTTCTGCGGCCGAGTACGCCACAGCAACCTCGTGGCCGCGCTGCGCCAATACGGTCTTATTCATTTCGATCAGATCCTGGTCGTCGTCTACAAGCAGTATTTTTGCCATAACGCTCTCCTCATCTATATATGTCAGGTCTACTCGTCCGGAGCCTTCCGGGGAAGCTTGACCGTGAAAGTGGTTCCTGTCGGCCCTGCAGCCGGGTCGTTGTTGGATACGGCGGATATCTGGCCCCGGTGCATCTTGACAATACCATAGCTGACCGCGAGTCCAAGGCCGGTTCCTTTGCCGATCTGCTTTGTGGTGAAAAATGGTTCAAAGATCTTTCCCAGGCTTTCCTTGGCAATACCCGTGCCCGTGTCTTTGACCGAGAACCAGACCTGGTCCGCGTTTCCTCCGACGGTGACGGTAAGTTCGCCGCCATCCGGCATCGCGTCGCAGGCGTTGCTGAAGAGGTTGGTGAAGACCTGGTTGATCTGGTCCGGATCCAGGTCGACATGCGGATCACCGGAGACAGATTCCATGCGCGCGGTGACCCTGGAGGGGAAAGGGTAGGTCTTGACCGTGTGCTGAACCAGTTTGTACAGGTCCACGTTGCGGAACACGGCCTTGTTTTGCCGGGCGAAATGCAGGAGGCGCATGACGATCTTTTTGCACCGGTCGGCCTGCTCGACGATCATGTCGAGATCTTCTTTCCAATCCGGGAATTTATCCGCCTGCTCGAGCAGCATGTAGGAATGCATCAGAACGATGCCGAGGGGATTGTTGACCTCATGCGCGACCCCTGCGGCCAGCTGCCCCATGCTCGCGAGGCGCTCCGAATGCATAAGGGCTTCCTGGGTGCTGACGAGCTGTTCGTGCGAGACCGCAAGCTCCTTGACCGTGTCGCGCAGCTTTTCGATCGTGTACGGCAGGCACATTTCGGTCTCTGCCAGGTGACGGTGGATGGCAATGGCGTGCTGCACGCAGGAATCGTAGCCGCAGGCGCCGCAGTTGAGTTCGTCTTCCGGTTTCACCTTGCCCATCCGGGCAAGAATGGCGGTGATTTCCGCACGGGAAGGCTGGGCAACGCGCTGGTCGTAGACGCGGAAGTTCCGCTCGAGGTCCACGTCGGAATGCCTGGCCATGTCGTGTTCCCATTGTTCTTTACGGAATTCCGACCAGTGCTGCTGGACATAGCGGCCCACCAGGCTGCGGCGCTGAAAGAGATTTGAGCTGGTGGTCATGCCGGCTCCCATGACGCAGCCGTTGCAGCAAAGGATTTCCAGCAGGCGCACATCCAGGCTGTTTGAGGCGACAGCCTGGATCGCCTCGACAAAATTGGTGCGGCCGTCCGTTGCCATCACCTGGCCATCCATCAGGTCCTCCTTGATGCCGGCGGCCTGAAGCAATCCGCGGCTGATCGGGAAAAGCCCGCCGGGGCCGCTCCACGGAGGGTCGAAGTCGCTGGACTCGACCTTGTTGGGTTCAATGGAGGCTTGCGCCAGCATCTGCCGGAGTTCGGCGAAGGTAAGGACGGCTGCGACTTCGCCCTCCAGCACTTCGCTGGCGGCCTCTCCCTTTTTGGCAATGCACGGGCCGACGAAAACGATGGGGACGTCCGGTCCGTAAAGACGCCGCAGCACTCGGGCCATCGCGACCATAGGCGACACGATGGGAGCCAGCCGGGGCACCAGGTCCGGGTAGTAGCGCTCCACATATCCGACCAGAGCCGGACAGGTCGTGGCGATGTAGTTGGCATCGGTGTTGTTTTCAAGAAGCTCGCGGTAGCGGCGGGCGACAAGGTCGGCGCCGAATCCGACTTCGTGGACATAGCCAAATCCCAGGGCGCGCAGCATCCCGACGACTTTTTCGTAACTACACTCTTCAAACTCCGCCGCAAAACTCGGAGCGATGATGGCGGCCGCCTTGACGGTCTCCTGGAGCAGGCGGGCAACGTCATGGGTGCCGTCCAGCACTTTTTTTGCGCCCTGGCTGCATACGCGCGCGCAGTTGCCGCAGCCTATGCAGCGCTCGGGAATCACCCGGGCCTGGCCATCCGAAATCCCGATGGCTTTGGCCGGACATTCCCGAACACACGTATAGCAGACACGGCATCGTTCCTTGATCGTCTGTACGAAGCATGCGCCTTGCATGGTTTTCCTTTATGCGGCTTAGGAGTGCCCGGCCGCTTTGTCCCCCGTTGCCTCGCCCAGCAGGCGGCGGACTTCCGCTTTCAGCTGTTCCGGCCGGACGGGTTTGTCCAAAACTTTGTCCACCTTGATCCAGGACCGCTCTTCACGCTGCCGGGTGCTGAAGCTCAATCCCGTCGCACTGGCGACGGCGGTCAACAGTATTACCGGGGTATCCGGATAGAGCTTTTTGATCTGGTAGCTGAGCACGAAACCGGAATCTTTCTCTTCCATCATGAGGTCCAGGATGGCAAGATCCGGTTTGATCCGGAGCAGAGCTTCCTCGGCTGCCGACTGCCCTTCGGCCGCGGTCACGTCATAGCCCTCCGCGGCCAGGACGGCCGTCATTTGTTCGAGAAGGTCCACATCGTCGTCCACTGCCAGTATTTTCTTTTTCACTCTCGTAATCTCCCTTGCCTGGTTCACTCCCGCGGGATGCGGGCCGCTCCTCAGAGCCGTCCATACTGATTATAGGACTTCCCTGGAGCTATAGTGGGTATGAAGAAGATGATGGCTCTTCTCACCCAGCGGCTTGCCCAGGAACTCATCGTAAAGCCGGGTAATATAAGGATTTTTGTGGCTGACCCTGATTTTCTCGGTCTGGTCGATCTTATACAGCGCCTGCATCCGGGCGCGGGCCGCGTTGGGATCGGCGCCGATCGGCTGGCCTCCGCCGTTGATGCATCCGCCGGGACAGGTCATAATTTCGACAAAGTGCAGATCCTTCCGGCCTGCCCGGATCTGATCCAGCAGTTTGCGGGCGTTGCCCAGGCCGCTGGCCACGGCGGCCCCGAGTTCCAGGTCGCCGATTTTTACACGGATTTCCTTGGCTCCCTTCATGCCCCGGATCGGCTGCAATTCCAGCTTTGCCAGCTCCTGGCCGGTCAAAAGGAAATACGCCGTGCGGATGGCGGCCTCCATGACTCCGCCGCTGGCGCCGAAGATTTTACCGGCGGTCGAGCGCTCGCCGAAAGGCGTGTCGGCGGTCTGCGGCTCAATCGCCAGCAGGTCGACACCGAACATGCGCAACAGCTGTCCCAATTCCCGGGTCGTGAGCACGTAATCCACGTCCGGGATGTGCCCCGGCGCCATCTCCGGCCTGCCGCTTTCGAACTTCTTGGCCGTGCAGGGCATGATGGAGACGCTGATGATGCGGGACGGGTCGATGGACTCCCGGCTGGCGAAATAGCTCTTGATGACGGCTCCCAGCATCTGCTGCGGGCTTTTGCACGTCGAGAGGTTCGGGATGAATTCCGGATAAAACTGCTCCACGAACTTGATCCAGCCCGGGGAACAGCTGGTAAACATCGGCAGCTTGCCTCCCTGCTGAATCCTTTGAGCCAGCTCGGAAGCTTCCTCCATGATGGTCAGATCCGCAGCGAAGGATGTGTCGAAAACCCGGTCGAATCCTACCCGCCTGAGGGCGGCCACCATTTTCCCGTCGACGTCCTGGCCGGGTTCCATTCCGAATTCCTCTGCCAGAGAGACGGAGACGGAGGGTGCGTGCTGGACGACGACCAGCTTTTCCGGATCTGCAAGCGCCTCGATCACCGGTTCCAGGTACGAACGCTCGCTGAGGGCTCCTGTCGGGCACGCCACGATGCACTGCCCGCAGTTGATGCATGTGGAGACATTCAAGCCCTGGTCGAATGTGGTGCCGATATAGGCCTTGGAGCCGCGGCCGACAAAATCGATGGCGCCGACGGATTGGACTTCCTCGCAGATGCGCACGCAGCGGCCGCACAGGATGCATTTATCGGGATCCCGGACAATGGGTCCGGATACGTCCTTCTCCCGTTCGTTCCGCTTGCCGCGGTACAGGCGCTCGCGGATGCCCATATCCTGCGAAAGCTTCTGCAGGTCGCATTTACCGCTCCGGGAGCAGTACAGGCAGTCATCCGGGTGATTGCTGAGCAGCAGTTCCACGATCGTCCTGCGGGCGTCCAGAACTTTCGGCGACCGTGTCAGAATCTTCATCCCCGGGGCGACCGGAAACGAGCATGCGGGGACAAAGTTGCCCGGGCCTTCCATTTCCACTATGCACATCCGGCACGCGCCGCTCGGCAGCAGCCCTTCCATGCTGCACAGCGTCGGGACATGAACTCCTTCCCGTTTCAGAGCCGAGAGGATCATCTCGCCTTCCCGGGCCTCAATCGTCCTGCCATCCACTTGCATTTCTATCATGTGTCACCTCAATCCATGTTTCTATACGGTCACTGCACTTGGGTGAAGTCCAGATCGCAGCGCGCGCATCGCCGCGCTTCCGTGAGGGCCTGTTGCTCGGTTGGACACAGCTCGACTTCCGCGAAGCACTTCTTTCTATTCGCCACCGGCAGCAGCGGCACCTCCAGGCGGAAGACCTCGCCGGTTTCTTCGTCCACATCCATATACGGTTCCACGTAGACGGAAGGGAGCTTGACCTTGGGCAATATCTTCATAAGCTTGCCGGAGACATAGCGGTCGATCATCGTGGCCGCCTGTTTGCCTACGGCTATGGCGGCGATCACGGTGCTCGGGCCGGTCACGACATCGCCGCCGGCGAAAATGCCGGGCCTGTCGGTGATAAACGACTCGGAATTTATCGCGATCGTGCCCCATTTTGTCCGTCCGATCTCTTCCAGACCGGCGGATTCGGGCTCCTCGCTGATAGCCACGATCAGCGTATCCAGCTCAGCGTCGAATTCGGAGCCTTTTATGGGTACGGGTTTGCGGCGCCCCGAGGAGTCCCGGGCGCCCAGCTCGTTGCGCAGGAACCGGATGCCGGTCAGACGGCCGTTTTTGCTCAGGACGGCTACGGGTGTGACCAGCGTTTCCAGGATAACGCCCTCGGCCAGTCCGGCTTCGACCTCCTCCCTGTAAGCAGGCATGTTGTCCCGGGTGCGGCGGTAAAACACGGTGACGCTTTCCACCCCGGGCTGCCGGATAGCCACGCGGGCCGCATCCATGGCCGAGTTGCCTCCGCCGACGATACCCACGCGCCCGCGTGCGAGGGATTTGCCGTGCAGGTTGTAGGCCTTGAGGAATTCGATGCCGGGCAAGATCCCGGAGACGTTTTCGCCCGGCAGGTCGAGTTTCTTGCTGAGGTGCGACCCTGTAGCGATGAATACGGCTTTATAGCCCTCCTCGAAGAGCTTGTCGATCGTGAAATCGCGGCCCAGGGCCTGCCCGAACCTGGCGTCGATATTGGGATTCATCAAAGCGGCGATTTCCTTACGGAGCCCCTCCCGGGGAAGCCTGTATTCAGGGATTCCGGCGAACAGCATCCCTCCGGCCTGCGCCTCCCGCTCGAACAGCGTGACCTTATGGCCGAGGACGGAAAGGGAATTGGCCGCAGTCAGGCCGGCCGGACCTGCGCCGATCACCGCGATACGGGCGGCGTCCGAACGCGCCATCGGGACCGCGGGCTTATCCTGCGGAGTCACCGTGTCGACGACAAAGCGCTTGAGCGTCCGGATGGCGATCGGCTCGCCCCCGGTGGCGCCGGCGCGGCAAACCTGTTCGCAGGGATGATGGCATACACGGGCGCAGGCGGACGGGAACGGATTGGCCTCGCGAATGACGCGGTAGGCATCGTCGTACTCGCCCCGCGAAATATGGGCGACATAACGCCAGACTTCGGTCCCGATCGGGCACCCGTTCTGGCAGGGAGCTCCCACCAGCTCTTTGCAGGAGCCCGAAGGGCAGCGGCGCTCGAATATATGCGCCTCGTACTCATCGCGGAACCATTTGAGCGTGCTCAGCACCGGGTTGGGAGCAGACTGGCCCAGGCCGCACAGGCTTGTAGCGCGTATGGTTTCCCCAAGTTTCTGCAAATGCATGATTCCCTGGACGCGCAGCAAAGCGTCGAGATCGTCTTCTTTACGGCGCGGCCGGGTCACCGCCTCGAGGATCTCCAGCATCCGGCGGGTCCCCTCGCGGCACGGGATGCACTTGCCGCAGCTTTCGTTCTGGATGAATTCCATGAAAAACTTGGCAAAATCGACCATGCACGTGGACTCGTCCACCACAACAAGGCCGCCGGACCCCATGATGGTGCCGAACTGCTTGAGCTCTTCGTAGTCCGTGCGGATGTCCATGTGCGCTTCAGGCACGCACCCGCCCGAAGGCCCGCCGATCTGTACGGCTTTGCATTTCTTGTTATTGGGGATTCCGCCGGCGATATTGAAGACGACTTCGCGCAGGGAGGTCCCCATCGGAATTTCAACCAGACCCGTCCGCCGCACCATTCCGGAAAGGGCGAATACTTTCGTTCCCTTGCTGCCCGGGGTTCCCATCGCGGCATACCAGTCCGGGCCGTGATCCACGATCAGGGGCAGGTTGGCCAGGGTTTCCACGTTGTTGATGACCGTCGGCTTGCCGAAGAGCCCCTGGACGGCCGGGAAAGGAGGCCGGGGACGCGGCATTCCGCGCTTCCCCTCGATCGAGTGGATGAGCGCAGTCTCCTCTCCGCACACAAAAGCGCCCGCACCCATTTTGAGTTTGATCGACAGGTCGACGCCGCTGTTGAGGATGTTGTAGCCGATCAGCCCCAAGGCTTCCGCCTGTTCAAAGGCTTCGTTGAGGCGCTTGATCGCCAGCGGGTATTCGGCGCGGATGTAAATGTAGGCTTTGGTGGCGCCGATGGCATAGGCCGCGATCAGCATGCCTTCCAGGAGTCGGTGGGGGTCGCTCTCGCATACGGCGCGATCCATGAAGGCTCCGGGATCCCCCTCGTCGGCGTTGCAAATCAGGTATTTCTGATCCGAGACAGCGGCCCGGGCGAACTTCCATTTTTTCCCGGTAGGGAATCCGCCGCCGCCGCGTCCCCGAAGGCCGCTGGCCTCAATCTGGTCGCAAACCTCCTCCGGGGTCATGGTCCTCAGAACCTTGGCGATCGAACTGTAGCCGCCGCGGGCTATGTATTCGGAGATATTTCCCGGGTCAATGATGCCGCTGGTTGCCAGAACTACGCGGATCTGGTGCGCAAGAAAGGGGTGCTCGTCCAAAGAGGCGACGCCCTCCCAGGGTTTTGCGCGGGTCGAGCGGTATTGGCCGAGAACTAGGTCGGCGGGGATGCGATCCTGCAGCAGCACGGCTTCGAGCAGTCCGGGCGCTTTGTCTGCGGTGATGGTGCCGAAGCTGACGCGCGCCCGGCCGGGGACCTGGATGTCCACGATCGGTTCGTCCGAGCACATTCCGTTGCAGCCGACCTCGACCACCTCGGCGGTCTGCTGATGCCGGGCCAGGAAGTCTTTGACGGCAGCGATTGTTTTCGCGGCTCCCGCGCCAAGCCCGCAGGTGCCCGCGCCCACGAAAATCACGGGGTGCTCAACGGTCTCGCGCCTCAAAGCGGCCAGCATCGCGGCTGTTTCTTTGGCTCCCTTTGCCCGGACGCCTACGAAAGGTTCCGCTTTAAGGTCGGCCAACAGGCTGCCGGAGACTTCGTGGAAATCGATCCAGCATTTGCCGGCATTATCCATTTTTACGCTTTCTGAATTAGTGCCCATTTTTGGACTCCGTTTCCCTGCATTCCTGAATGATTTTGACCATTTTTCTAGGGGTAACTTTGGCGTAGAACTCCCCGTTGAGGTTCATAACCGGGGACAAACCGCAAGCTCCCATGCAGGCAACAACTTCGAGGCTGAAAAGGCGGTCCCTGGATGTCTGGCCGGGTTTCAGTTTCAGCAGTTTTTGCGCCATTTCCAGCACTCTGTCCGACCCTTTGACGTGGCACGCCGTGCCGCGGCAGACCATAATGTGGTACTTGCCTTTGGGCTGGAATCGGAACTGGTTATAGAATGTCGCGACCCCATAGAGCTTGCTTGCGGGCAGGTTGAGGTGCTTGCTGATGCGGACGACCGCCTCGCGCGAAATGTACCCCTGCTGCTCCTGGACCTCCTGAAGAATGGGAATGAGTGCATCGCGCCCAGCTCGCGGGTGCTTCTGCAGAATGATATCCACGTCGCTCATAGATGGATCTCCTTAATGTACCGCTTTCGATCTCTCCGGCTTCAGAGACTGGCGCGCAAAATAAGCCACCTTGTCCATGGACATTGCCAGATCAATATCTTCGACATAAACATTAGACGGGACGCTCAGCGGAGTACGGGCGAAGTTCAGGATTCCCCGTATGCCCGCAGCCACAAACACATCGGCCACGAATTGGGCCTCATTGTCTGGAACGGCGATAATCCCGACCGTAGCGCCCAGATCTCGGATTATGCCCTCGGCGTTTTCGATGGAGTGACAGGGGCAGCCCTGGATCAGGCGGTTGAATTTATCGGGATTGGCTTCAAAAGAGGCCGCGATGCGAAACGCGGGCCGTCGTCCGCCGAAGAACTTGAGCAGGGCGCGGCCGATGTTTCCGACGCCTGCCAGCACGGCTTTCTGATCCTCGGCAGGGAAAAGGAAGGCTTCAATATGGTCTCTGAGTTTGCGGACATCATAGCCCCGGGCGGGGGTTCCGGTATAACCGAGCACCATGAGGTCGCGCCGCACCTGGGCAGCGGTGACGCGGCATCTGGAGGCGAGGAAATGGGAAAAGATATGGCTTTGATCCTCGCGGGCAATTTCGCTAAGCGTCCGCCAGTAAAGCGAGAGCCTGCCAACTGTTCGATGAGGCACCGTCTTCACTTTGACCACTCCTTTGTGAAACCATACGCATTGTGAAATATTTCACAATGATTGTCAAGAAAAAAATTGATTCATTGTATCAGCATTATCTAGCTAAATTGAGGATCAGGGATTCCAGACTGCAGAATGATGCCTTCAGGGCCGCAGGCAGAATACGGCAAACGATACTTATAGAATAATATACGGGATTCTTGTGGAAACCCTTTGGGAGATTCAGTCCATTACCGAAAGACTGGGCGGTCTCAGCGGGAAAACGACCACGCTCCTGAAAGAGTGCGGACTATGGCGACCAGGTCGTCCGGTTTAACGGGCTTGTCCACAAAGCGGTCCACGGGCAGCCACGATTGATCGCGGTCATGGTCCGAGAAGCGCACGAAGGAGCCGATCTCCTCATTGTGAGTGTTAACGGAGGTAAGCATCAGAAGCGGGATGCGCATGGTTTTTTCATTCTGGCGCAGGGTCCGTGCAAGCTCGAATCCCTCGGTCGGTGTATCCATCATTACATCCAGGATGGCAACATCGATGGGATTGGAGGTTGCGATAGGCAGGGCTTGTGTGCTGTTGGCTGCGGTGAGGACCGCAAAGCCCGCGCGCTCGAGTATGGTTTTGTAAATCTCGACCAGATCCGCATCATCGTCAACAAGCAATACGGTTTTTGTAGCCATGGAAGCCTCCGGGAATTAGGTTTCCGGTTATCATACAGCTTGTCAACGAAAAATGAGCCTAATTTTTGCCGGTCGCGGGCAGACCTGAACTCCTCGGCCTGATCCCATCCCTGTGCTATACTTCAGCGGACTTGCAGTTTGTTGGACAATGAGACGGTTTATCCGGGAATTGGACGATTTTGCGGAGGCATTCGCCGTGGAAACCCATGTGGACCCAAGCGGCGGATGAATGGAATGATGCGAAAAACTGCGATCATGCTTGTACTGCTTTCGTTGGCCGTTGGTGCGGCCCTGGCCGACACCATTTATCTAAAGAACGGGAGGGAGCGGAAAGGCACTCTCCTTGGGTACGAGAATGGCGAGTTTGTCTTTGAACTGGCCAACGGCAACCAGGTCAAATTCAAGACCGATCGCGTGGAGCGGCTGGTGCTGGACCGCGACACAACCCGGCGGGGACCGCGCGACTCCGAGTACCGGCGGGAAGGGGACGTTTCCACCTCTGCGGGGCGGGGCCAGTGGGAGACTTCCGAAACCTTCGACGTCAATCTGGGAAGCCGATGGGTTCGTTCCCCGATCGAAGTTTATGAAGGCCAGCGGGTGCGCGTGGAAGCCAGCGGTACCGTGACGCTGGACGGCCGCACGTCGGTGAGCGCGGACGGTCTGCGCGGGCAACGCGATCGCAATGCGCCCATGCCGAACGAAAACGACGGCGCCCTGATCGCCACCATCGGGCAGGGCTTCGGTACCTCCCCTGTCTATATCGGCCGTTCGAGTGAATTTGTGGCCAACCGGGACGGCGTTCTCTATTTTACGATCAATCATGGAAGCATGGCAAATTCACGCGGAGCTTTTCGCGTCAGCGTATCCGTGGATCGCGACAGGGGGTATTCGAACGACGATTGGAACCGCCGCTCAACCGCCACTACCCAGGGCCGCGAGAAAACCATCACTATCTACGCCAACCAGGCGTGGACCGACACGGGCATTGACCTCGAACCCAACATGATGGTTGAAATAACGGCGGAGGGTCAGATTGAATACGGAGTCGGGCGCACCACAGGGCCGAACGGGAACCGAAGCGCCAATCTCAGCAGCTCAACCTACCCGATCCGGGATGCGGGTGTCGGCGCGGTCATTGCCAGGGTTCGCTACCGCGACGGGCGCGATTCCGAGCCCCTCTACATCGGGTCGCGCAATCGCGCGCACACGGAACGGAACGAATACGGCCGGCTGCTGATAGGCATCAACGACGACAACTACCGCGATAATAGCGGCTCCTACAACGTGACCATCCGCTGGTAAGGGGAGGCTGTCCGGTTCCGGGCGGATGAACAGGGGGCAGGGATCGCTTCGCTTCCGGGGCATTTCCATGCCACGGGGGTTGAGGTCTTTCGTCCGGTGATCCGGGATTCAGGAAGTTTGAAAATCCCAGGATATATCCAGAACGACATAAATAATTGCGTATCCCAGGTGAGGCCCGAAGAGCCGGTAGGCAATCAGTGCTGTCCAAATTGGCCCATTGGAAGCCGAGGGCTATTGAAAGCATTCAAC
>CAYYTC010000082.1:0-20562 GCA_964474425.1 uncultured Acidobacteriota bacterium | reverse complement strand
TATCCTATTGCCTGTCGTAAAATTTGGTTTCCTCGCAAAACCCGCATTTCGCGACGGAAACTAATTATAGGGGACTGGTGCTGATGTCAAAAGGGAAATACTGCAGGAACGGCTTGCAGGACTGAGGCCGAAAATATGAGAGTGGATAGGGTTTTAGGCACATGGCTCTTCAGTCTGAGTCAATAAGCTTCAAACAGGCCGTTTTCGAGCGGCAGACAGACGTGCATTCCAATCTGCCAGCCAAACTCAACCGTCCGGATATCGGGCCCGAGGATGCGACCGTCCTCCGGCCCCAGTTCCATGAGCCATTGGCGTCCCGGTTCCGTTCCTGCTCCCGTACGGAAGAAGACTGCCAAAATGATCTTCTGCGTGGGCTCTGTCCTCCGGACCCGGATCCGACAGCAAGGCTGCGCCTTAAAAGGTGCAGAATCTTCGCGCCACATTCAGACCTTTTCTCGCTTGTCCCGCTTTTCTCGCATGGGGTGGAATTTTGGATCGGCAAAACAAAGCCACTCCTCAGGGGGCAAAGATGAGGAAAAAAGCGCAAAAAATTTGGGGGCTATACAGGGGGAAGTGGGAGGCTAAATCGATACCCTATGGAATGAATGGATACTAGCTTAAATCGGCCTGGCAGGGTCTCCGGAACGGAAGGTCGCAGGCTCGAACCCTGCCAGACGTATATCATTTCTCACTGCCCGAAATCAGCCGCCTGCATCGGAATGCCGCCTACTTGGCTCTCTTGAGCATGAAGTCCATCGGCTGTCCCATCATATCCATCGTCAACTTGAGCGTGTCGCCGGAAAGGACCCCTTTGTAATCCATCTTCATCTCTTGTCCGCCGAAATCAACGGTGATGGAAAAAGAGATGTTGTTGCCGTCGATCTTGCCGTCCTTAATGGGTATCGCCTTCTGGCCGCCCTCCGGACCCGGAGCCGCGGTCGTGCCCGTCAGTGTCGCCCCTTCGGCTTTAAACGTGTAGGAAATCTGCATTTTGTTGCCGTCCATGCCGTCAATTTCGCCTGCCCATTTCCCGTCGATGTCAGCGCCGAAAGCCAATCCCGCCACAAAAAACAATCCCACCACAAATGTAAGTGCACAATATTTCATGAACCCTCCTCCTTTTGAGTTCTGCAAGCATGCACAATTACTTTCAATCTGGAACTCCCAAGTGCAATATACGACCGCCATCTTTCCGCGTTTCCCTCAGAATGAGCAAAGCCATCCGGAGCGGTGCAAAAATAGCACCCGCGGGCGGCACGGATTGCGAGCGGAGCGATGCGAAAGCTTCATAGCCCAATGGAGGGCAATCGGGCATTCCAAAGGACTTGTCGATCCCCGATTTTCAGGATTCAGGGGACTCCTGGCTGTTCTTCTTTGAAAGAAAGAATGTCAGCCTTCGTCCGCGCTCCTGTCAGCGTAAGCCAGCGTTACCATGAAGGATTGGCTTTGGGCGCAATCCAATCGGCAACCTGTTCATTGTAAATGCGCCTCTTGGTGAATAGCCATTTGCCGTTCACCTTGGCCAACTCGTCCACATAGTGGCCGTAGGAATCAAACTGGGCTGTCCGTTTGGGATTATTGTTCCCGTAGTGGAACCAGTAGGCGACTCCCGAGGCTTTATCGCCGTCGACTTTTATGACGATGTTGGTGATGTTGTGGCGTCCCGTGGCGGGGTACAGCTTGGGGTCTTCCTTGGGCGCCTGGCCGGCAGGCATCCCGGAGATGATTTTGCGGATTGCATCGTGCCCCTTGATCTCGCCTGTGCCGATGTCGAGAATGCCGTCTTCGGTGAAGGTGGCCAGGTAGCTATCGACATCATGGAAGTCCAGAGCAAACATATAGCGCGCCTGCAGGTCTTCAATTAGGGCGCGGTCCTCGGCATAGCTGGAAGGCTCGGCCTCGGGTGTTTTGGCCGGTTGGGTGGCTGTCGGCGTGCAGCCAATAAAGAACGTCAAAAGCAAAGCCGCAATAAAGCTCAATGATACAGAGGTTGTTTTCCGCATGTCATTTTCCCCTCTTTTATGGACTTGTGATCCGGCGCAGGCCGGATGCGGCCCATGATAGCGGGAAAAGGGGAAGATGGCATCTACTTTCGTAACGCCGAGGAACGGCGAAATTTGTTTTTAGTGAGAACCACTCTCCAGAGCGGTTCGATGGGCGAATATCTGGTTATAGCCTAATCGGACCGGTCTGGAGACCGGTCCTCACCATTTGGCATTACAGGACGGGTTCGGAGACCCGTCCTCACGAATATTGAGATGGTTATTGCGGGCTAATGCTTGAAGACGATGAGCTTGGTTTCCAGTCCGCGGATTTTGTTCAGAGCCTTCTGGAGCTGGCGGGCTCTGGGCTCGGTCACAATATCGAGTACCAGCACGCCGCCGGGCGAAGAATAGTCTTTGCCCACCTGGTGAAGGCCGAGGCGAGTCCGGATCGAATCGCCGAATTTCGACAGCGTTTCCTGGACCACCGGCACCTTGTTCACCCGGTCTGTTATATGAACTGCCAACACGACGTGCGATTCTTTTTTGATTGCCATATCCGGTGTCTCCTTAAAAATTCCATCATATTCAATTAAGACGCTTTAGTAAATTTGAATCGCATGGTTGTGCCGGCGGTGGGTTTCGGGTATTCTTGCGCAGCCGATATGAATGCAGAGCTTAAAGAAATCCTCCAATTTTCATTTGTCGCCTTGAGCTCCATTTTTTTCATCGTGGATCCCCTGGCTGCAATCCCGTCGTTTCTTGTAATGACGGCCGAAGACAGCGAAGAGAAGCGCCGCAGGGCAGCGCGACAGGCTGCATGGACCTGTTTCGTGGTTCTTACGGCTTTTTCGCTTGCCGGCGGCCTGATATTCAAACTATTCGGCATCACGCTTCCCGCCTTTAAAATCGCCGGCGGCCTCGTCTTGTTCGTCGTCGCTTACGATATGCTCCAGGCCCGCCGGTCGGGGACCCAGGAGGTGACGGAGGAGAGGCTGGAAGGCGCGCAGAAAGATGAAATCGGGGTGACTCCCATGGGCGTTCCGATGCTGGCCGGACCGGGCGCCATGTCCACCGTCATGGTGCTGATGGGACAGTCGAGGAACTGGTGGCATATCATCCCCGTGCTCTCGGCCGTCGCGATCACGGCGCTGGCTTCCTACTACACTCTTGCGGGAGCCAACCAGGTGCGCAGGTATCTGGGGGAAACGGGTATACGAATCATGATGCGTTTGATGGGACTTGTCCTCACCGCGATCGCGGTCCAGTTCGTCCTGAACGGCCTCATCGATCTGGGAGCTTTCTCCTCGCGGCCCTCTCGGTAGTTCTTCCGCAAAAACTGGCTTGATTTGGTTGAGGGCGGCTGCTCAGAGTCGGCCGATGGGGGGGATTATTGGTTATAGCTTAATCGGACCGGTCTGGAGAGACCGGTCCTCACGAAAAACCATCGGTGGGATTTTCATCTCCTCGGAGGCGGGGGCAGGGAGGCCCGGAATTTCTCCATTTCTGCCCGATAGGCCGCCTTGATCTTTTCAATGCGCTCCTCCGGCCAGTCAGGATCCCATCCCAGCCCGAGATCCTCCCCTACGAGGACGATGGCGAAATCCAACGCGGGCGGCCTCTTGGTGATGATGGTCGTGATATTGCAGATGCGGAACGGCGAGTCGCAGTCGCTGCAGGCTTCGGTCGAGGCGCAGGGCGTGTTGAGCCCGATGTGCTTGGCGTGGTAAGGCGCAATCGTGTTTTGAACACGGTCCAGGGCTTCATTCACATCCCGAACGATCTTGTTGGCGCCGATGACCAGGATGACCTTTTTCACCCCGTAGACCATCCCCGTCACGCGGTTTCCCATGCCGTCGGTGTTGACCAGCTTTCCGTCCATGGTGACCGCGTTCGTGCTGACGAGCAGGACGTCCTTGCGCGGCTTGCTCAAATCGAACATGGACTCTCCGGGCTTGGGAAAGTCCAGGCCCTTGTTTCCGCGCTGCCGGAGCATCTCCAGCAGGCCGAGCTGCGAGACGGAAACCGATCCCGCCATCTCGATGCTGGCGTCCATCGGAACCATATTGAGGACCAGAGGGACCGCGTCCTTGGCCTTTTCCACGTATTCGACGGGCTTGAAATTATTGGCCCTCAGAGCTTTTACTACAGCGTCGATGATTTTTGGATCGGTCATTTTTTGCCTCCTGCAGGCTGTTCCTCCCCAAGAGCCTTGTGGACCTCTTTGAGCTCCTGGATGATGGGAATCTTCTGCGTGCACATTTCTTCGCAGGTTTTGCACTCGTTGCAGCCGGATGCCCTCTGTTCGGGTTTCAGGAATCGGTTGTAGAAGAACTTGCTCTGTTCCATGCTGTTGAACAGAAAGGCGTCGTTGTAAAGCGAGAAATTTTGCGGGATGTTCACGCCGTTCGGGCAGGGCATGCAATATCCGCAGCCGGTGCAGTCCACCTTGAGCCCTTTGCGGTATTCGGCACGCACCCGGTCCACAAGTGCGAATTCCTCGGGAGTGAAGGCGCCCGATGCGCCATTCTTGGCGACGCGCACGTTTTCCCTGAGCTGCTCGAGGGTGCTTGAGCCGGTGAGGGCGAGAGAAACCTCCGGGTGATTCCAGACCCAGTTCATGGCCCAGTCCACCGGCGTTCTTTGCACTTTTGCGCTGTCCCACAGAGCCTGAACTTCGGACGGAATCTTGTCGGTGAGCCTTCCGCCGCGCAACGGTTCCATGACCACGACTCCGAGGCCGCGCGAAGCGGCGTAGGCAATGCCTTCTTTCCCGGCCTGGTAGATCTGGTCGTAGAAATTGAACTGGACCTGGCACATGTCCCAGCTATAGGCGTCGACGATCTGTTTGAAGGATTTGATTTCGTCGTGGAACGAGAAAGCCGCAAAGCGTATGCGGCCGCTCGAACGCAGCCGATCCAGGAATTCCAGGCCCCCCATCTCCTTCATCTTGTTCCAGGAAACGCTGTCGATGCCGTGAAGCAGGTAGAAATCCAGGTAATCGGTCTGCAGCTTGCCGAGCTGTTCGTTGAAGATCCTCTCCATGTCCTCGGGCTTTTCCACCATGAACGGGGGCAGTTTGGTCGCGATCATCACCTTGGAGCGGTAGCTCTTCAGGATTTTCCCCATGAATTTTTCGCTCTGGCCGCCGTGATAGCCGTAAGCCGTGTCGAAGTAATTGACGCCGCTTTCCAGCGCGTGCTCGACCATTTTGGCGGCATGGACCTCGTCGATCGGCACGTTCGGGTCGAATCCGGCCATCCCTGTGGGATTGCCCACCATCGGCAGCCGCATGGCGCCGAACCCCAGAATCGAAACGTCGACATTCGTTTTACCCATTTTGCGGTAGCGCATCGTGAATCCTTTCTCCTCTTACTTTTTTTTGTTGGCCTCTTCCTGGTATTGCGCGATCCGGTTTTTCTGAACCTTTACCAGATCTTCCAGGTCCTCGTCGCTCGGGGCAGGGTAGACCGAATGCAGCTTTTCATAGACGCGCGCGCGGGAGGCCTGGATCTTTTCTTTGGCGGCCTTGTCGGCATCGGCGTTTTCAAGCGCGACGGCGTACCACACATAAGACTCCAACTGATCCTCAACAATCCCGATTGCTTTTTCATAGCTGGCTGCCACATAAGCCTGGGCTTTGAAATTGCCCAGGTAGGCAAGGCCCGTGCATTTCAAAAAGTCGGCGCGGATTGTCTTGCTCGCGGACGGGTCCTGCCAGTTGGCCAGGGCGCTGTCCCGATCGGCAGCGGCCATCCGCCGGCCCTGGACCATAAGATCGATGATTTCCTGCTTGTTGGGCCGCGTCTTCTCCTGTGCTGAAACCTGAATTACGGGCAACGCAATCATGCATAAAATTAGCAGTTTCTTAATCATGGCTCCTCCGGGTAATGTCAGAAAAATATATCATCAAAAAGACCGGCTCAAAGACCTAAAAACGCCACGGATTTATCGGATAGACGGATCGCAATATTTTTCACTCCCTGTTAATCCATGAAATCCGTGGCGTTTTTTTATGGTAGCATCGGTTCGGAATCCATGGGACGCAAGGATGCGGCCATGGGGAACGTTTGGAGGTTAGAACGTTAGAACGGTGAACGTTTCACGTGAAAGGCGGAAGGTGGAAGGTTGAGCGTTTGTACGTTGAACGTTGGCACGTTTCACGTTCCACCTTCCACATGAAAGGTGAAAGCCAGAATGACGCGAACAAAGATTAATTTGTTAAATAAATACATTAAAGATCATCAGGAAATAATCATAAATAAAAGTGAAATATCGATACCGCAGGAGCTGCGGGAGGAATTTTACCGGCGGTTTGACGACGCGCGCAGGGCCTTTGTGGAGGAGCAGTATGCCTCGCTTCCTGTGGATGTGCAAACGCTCTCCGAGAACTACATCCGGGTTGAGAAGGAAATCATTGAGACACTCAACCTCGAGTGTATCGACCTCCCGATTGATCTCCACAGCTTTCTACAAAACCCCATGGAGGGGCTTATCCGGGTTCTGTACAACAGGCTTTTCGACCTGCTGCAGGGAAAAACGACTTTTGAGGAATTTGAACAAACCGGCGCCAACGATTTGCGGGCGGCCGCGGCGGACCTCTATCGGCTGGGATACGAAATGTGGGCGGCCCTGGCCTTTATCAAACTGCTCGATCCGGACAAGGGTTATTTCGTCGACCTAGACGAGGACTACAAGCCGTATTTGACCGATCTGAAGGAAATCGCTTTTGGACGCCAGGCCCACCACCCGACTATTCGCATCCCTGAGTTCGTGCTCCATTCGCGCAAGGTGGACAAATATGTGACGGTTAAAATGGGGCCGGCAAGGGAAATAGAAACATTCGTCGTTCGTTTCACACCTCCGGTCCGGCCGAAGAAGAAGACCGGGGACACGTCCTACGGCCTCGATTCGCGCGCGATGCTCCTCACTTTCCTGCCCACGCCGGATGAAATTCCGATTGTGGCGGAAATCTACGACCGCAAACTCGTAAGCCCCGATATGATGATTGAGTTTCTAACCGCAGGAGAGTTCGAAAGTCAAACCGCGCTGGATGAGGTCCGGCGGCACTTCAATGCGATGAATCCGCGCCTTGGCATGTGCCTCATGTTGATAGATCCCATGGGAGAAGCAAAACCGGAAGCGATAGCCGAAAAAATTCGCGCTATTAGCGCCGGCTTCGATCCGGCCAAAATGGAGCCCATCCTCGACGGGGTTTAAATGGGCAGCGGCGTCTTTCCTATATAATTTCCTATCAAGTGAGGACGGCTCTCCAGAGACTGCCTCAAAACTGATGACGAGGATCTCGAGACTCTATATGTGAATCACGATCCATTCTGAGATGCGCACCCATCTATTGCCCTGTAAGGGCAGCGTCTCAAAGCCCAGGGTTGGCTGCGCTTATTGCGGCCTACCCTGGGAAGGTGATCGATAGAGAGACCTACCCCGAAGGGGTTGTGTTTTGATTCCCGACATAAATCATCCCAATCGATTGCCGGACACAATCCCTTCGGGATAGATTTTATGATGGCAGGATACCCAGGGTAGGCGGCAAAAAGCGCCGTCGGCACTCTGTGCCGCATAACCCTGGGCTGTGTGAATCTGCCCCTATCGGGGCAGTAGTTTTGAGACAGGCTGTCCAGAGCCGTCCAATTAGGGCTTGCCTGTCATTCGCCCACCGGACGGGTATGGAGGCCCGTCCTCTTCAAAAAATTTTTATATTCCGACTTCCGACCAGGCTTCGCGCACGGCTTTCTGCTCGAGGCTGTTGATGCCGTAGAGTTCGGCGGCGGCCGTGAGCGTCATTGTCATGGCGTCGCGGAACTTCGATCCGGGGCGCAGTTTTTCGGTCAAGGTCAGGTACCAGATGGCGCCCGCCTTTTCCCATGCGCACCCTTTCAGGCGCATCGCCAGCTCGTAGAAAGCCCTGTTGGGGATTCCGGAATTGAGGTGCACGCCGCCGTTGTCCTCCTCGGTGACAATGTAATCGTCCATGTGGCCGGGTTGAGGATCCTTGCCCAGCACGGGATCGTTGTAAGCTGTGCCGGGCTCTTTCATAGACCGGATGGCTTTAGCCTTTACGCCCGGAAGAAACAGGTCTGCGCCGATCAGCCAGTCGGCTTCCTTCGCCGTCTGGCGCCGCCTGTACTGTTTGACCAGGCTCCCGAAAACGTCCGAAAACGATTCATTCAAAGCGCCCGGCTGCCCGCGGTAATTCAGCCCGGCTTCGCATTGCGTGATGCCGTGGGTCAATTCGTGGCCGATGACATCGAGGGCTTTGGTGAAAGGGGCGAAAAGCCGGCCGTCCCCGTCGCCATAGACCATCTGCCGGCCGTTCCAGAAGGCGTTGTCGTAGCGGTCGCCGTAATGGACCGTGGAGTCGATGCGCATGCCGCGGTCGTCAATCGAGTTGCGGGAAAATATCTTTTTGAACATGTCATAGGTGAATCCGGCGCCGTCATACGCTTCATTGACGCGCGGGTCTCTGGACTTGGGATCGCCTTCCGATCGGACCAGCCTGCCGGGCAGATCGTATTTGTGCCGCGCATCATAAACCGTGCGGCGCTTGCGCCCCGGAGAGGTCGCGGCCAGCGGAGCCAGGACCGTCATCACCCGGCGTTCACCGCGAAACTGCTCGGAATCCGTCAACGTCGACCAAGCCAGCGCCTGTTGCCTGGAATCCCCGTTCCGGGCGATGGCGCGCAGCATGTAGGGTGGAACAATACAATTTCTGTGCATCGACTCGCTCTCCCATCAAAATCCGTGTGAATCCGTGGCCTTTTTTCAGCTTAACAGAACCGCGAGGTCCTCCGGGCGGAGGTTTCGCATGAGGCTGTTGTCCTGGTTGATGATTGCATCGGCAATCTCGCGCTTTGTATTTTGCAGCGCAAGCACTTTTTCCTCCACCGTATCTTTGGCAATCAGGCGGTAGGCAAAAACCGACCGCGTCTGCCCGATGCGGTGCGTCCGGTCCACGGCCTGCGCCTCGACGGCCGGATTCCACCAGGGATCGAGGAGAAACACATATTCCGCCGCGGTCAGGTTGAGCCCCAATCCTCCCGCCTTAAGGCTTATGAGGAACAGCCTCGAATCGGGATCATTCTGGAACCGCTCGACAGCCGCTTCCCGGTCGCGCGTTTGTCCGTCCAGATATTCGTAGCGGATATTTTCCCTGTCGAGCCTCTCGCGCAGGATGCCGAGCATGGAGGTGAATTGCGAGAAGACGAGGGCCTTGTGTCCTTCATCCAGCACTTCGGCAAGCTGAGGCATCAGCATGTCCATTTTCGCGCTGGGGTGGCCGGCGCGCGAGCGGTCTATGAGTCCGGGATGGATCGCCGCCTGGCGCAGCCTGAGGAGCGCTTCCAGGATGTGAATCTTTGATTTTTCCAGGCCCTCGCTTTCGATGCGGTCCAGTAGGGTGCGCCGGTAGTGATCGCGCAGTTCGTCGTAAAGTGCGCGCTGCGCCGCTTCGAGCTGGCAAAACAGGGTTTGCTCCACTTTGTCCGGAAGGTCCCTGGCTACCTGCGCCTTGGTACGGCGGAGGATGAAGGGCCGTAGGGCCTGCGCCAAAAGAATCCGCTGAGCCTCGTCGAGCTTGCCCGCGGACCCTTTGCCCAGCTTGAATACGGAAGCGGATCCGAGCATGCCCGGATTCAGGAATTCGAACAGGCTCCAGAGTTCGCCCAGATGGTTTTCAATCGGCGTGCCGCTCAAGGCCAAGCGATGATGACCGCGCAGCAGGCGGGCGGCTTTGGCCGATTCGGTCGAGGAATTCTTGATGGCCTGCGCCTCGTCCAGAATCACATAGTCGAACATCTTTTCCCGGAAGAACGGCGCATCCCTGCGGAGCGTTCCATACGTCGTGAAAATCGCGTCGTAGTCGTCGAAGTGTTCGTGGCCGCGTATGCGCTCGGCCCCGGTATGTTCCAGGATGCGAAGGCTGGGAGTAAACCGCTCGGCTTCCCGCCGCCAGTTGAAGACCAGCGAGCGCGGCATCACCACGAGGGATGGAGGTGGCCGGTCGGCCGAACCGTTTGTGCGGCGCAGGGCACGGCGCTCCTCGATCAAAGCCAGGACCTGTATCGTTTTGCCCAGTCCCATGTCGTCGGCGAGGCAGCCGCCGAACCCGAACTGCTGGAGGAAATGCAGCCAGCCCAGCCCTTCCCGCTGGTAGGGACGCAGCGTTCCGCAAAATCCCGGCGGAGGATCCGCGGGTTCCACTCCGCCGAAGGAATGCAGCTCGCCGCGCAGCTTTTCGAAAAGTTGGTCGCAGCTCAGTTCGGGTTGGGAAGCCAGAAGAGCATCCAGAAGGCCCGCCTGATTGCGGCTGAACCGGACGTGATCCGCCTGGGCCGTGCCCAGACCCGCGAGCATCCCATATTTCTGCAGCCATTCCTCGGGCAACATGCCGTAGCTGCCGTCGTCGAGCCGGATAGTGTTCTCGCGGCGCTTCAGGGCCGCGAGCAGGCGCGGGATGGCGACGCGGGTATCGCCGAACTCCACCGTGCCGTGCAATTCGAACCAGTCGATGCCGGAATGGATTTGAAGCTTAAAAGAATCCGGGTTACGAAATAGCTTCCCCTCGGCTTCCACATGCCATCCGGCCGATACCAGATCCCGCACGGCCGAAGGCAGCCGGGATTGGGAAATCGTCCAGAAGCGGCCGCTGGCATTGGTTTGCTGGCGGCGGAAGCCTGTCTCCTCAAATTTGTGCGCCGCCAGGCGTTCAAAGTCCATGTTGCGCACTATTATCCGCCGCTCTGAAACCAGGGGGATCCCTGCGGCCGGTGCGGTTTCAGTCACGAAATTGCCCTCGTAGTCGAAAAACATCTCCGCATGCAGATAGGAGGATCCCCAGGTTTCCTTTCGTGTGCTTACGCGCACGATCGGGCAGGGTGTGGCTTCCACCGGCTCGAGCCGCAGTTCCTCGGGCAGATCCATCGGGGGAAGGGCCGGTATCGACAACATGGTTTCCAGCCAGGGGACAGCCTCGTCTCTGGGGACGAAAAAGGATCCCTCGCTCCGAAAGAACGAAATCCAGTCAAAAGATCCTTCAAAGAAAGCGAGGATTTCGCCGGCTATTAAAAAGCCCTGGCGGAAAATGTGCTCGGGCTGCGAAAGGCTGAAACGCTGGCCGTCCCGGCGGAGCGAGCCGCAGATTTCGTATCGCTGCCCATCTTCGTCCGCCCGGACTTCAATCCGCAAAACCCAAGGGGCGCTCTCATCGAGATGGATGGGGCGGGGAGCTTCGAGTTCGGGCGTGCGGAAAAACAGGCGGCCGGTGCGGGAAATCAGGGGCAAAAGCTCCGCCAGTTCATGCCCGGCAGGCTGGAAACGGTAGATGGATTCGTACGGACCCTGGTACCAGGTTTCGCGCTTTACGCCGATGAGGCGTGTAAGAATTTCCCGGTCGGCCGGATCGGGAATCATGGAAAGCGTGTCATGCGAAAGCGACAGGGGTTTCGGCTTTTTCCAGTCCCGGTTTTTCTTGCGCTCGCGCACATCGATCTGAATCGCAAGGTTGGCGCCGTAGTACCGGCCGCCGCAATCGAGGACATACATAATTTCGCGGTCCGAGGGCCAGACCGGCGTCCTTGGATCAGGCGGCTCCTGTTGTTTGATTTTGTTCAGAATGTGCTGCCAGGAACCGGGGCGCACCGAATCATGGCTTTTCCCGGGAGCCTGACGTGCTCTCTCGAAGTCCATCGAGGCGGGCAAGTCTTCGGCTTCCTCAAAGTCCAGTTCCTCAAGCTCTTCGTCGTCCGGATCGTCGTAAAGACCTGTAGGCAGGAGTTCCAGATTGGCGCCGCCTGTCAGATTTTCCAGGAGCCCCTTGCTATCCACCGCAAGAATGGTTGCCCAGACATGCTTGCAGACTTCCAGATGGTCTTCAAAATAGGGGCAATCGCAGGAATAAATCAGGGCGCCCCCGTCCCGTTCCAGATCCACATCGTAATCGCGCGACCCGGAGACGTGCGCGGACACGAACTCCTTGTCTGCGAACAGGATACGAACGGCATTCATCTCGAAATAGTCCCTGCCGCGGTTTTTGATCTTCTGACTGACGTCCCGGCCGAGCGATTTCAGTGAATACATAAACTATCCATTATACATTTATCCTTGGCATTTCGGGAATACTCGTTGATGCGTTTGAACGTTTGAATGTTTGAACGTTTGAACGTTTGAATGTTGAACGTTTTAGGATTGGGGAGGAGAGATTGGCTAAAAATCGGGACTGAATGGGTGTAGTGTAACATTTTGAGAGGAAGCCATGGCGCGGGAGAATCATCGGCGCCGGCCCGAATGGCTGAAGGTGAGACTGCCCGGCGGGGCAGGGTATTCCAGGGTCAAGGGGCTGGTTCACGAGCACAAACTGAACACGGTATGCGAGGACGCACGCTGCCCGAACATCGGCGAATGCTGGGGAGCGGGCACCGCCACTTTCATGATCCTGGGAGAAGTGTGCACAAGGGCATGCAAGTTCTGCGCCGTGAAGACCGGCATGCCTCCGGAATACGATCTGGACGAACCGCGACGGATCGCCGAGGCAATCCGGAAACTGGGTCTGAAATACGCCGTCATAACCTCGGTGGACCGGGATGATCTGAAGGATGGTGGCGCCTGCATTTTTGCCGAGACGATCCTCAGGACCCGGGAAGCCTGCCCCGGCATACAGATCGAGGTTCTGATCCCCGATTTCCAGGGGAGCACGGAAGCTCTTCGGATGGTTGTCGAAGCCGTGCCGGACGTTCTTGGCCACAATGTCGAAACGGTTCCGCGGCTTTATCCGCTGGCGCGGGCAGGATCCCGTTATCACCGGTCTCTCAATCATCTTGCGAACGCCAAATCCTTCGGCATCCGGATGACGACCAAATCCGGCATCATGCTTGGCCTGGGTGAAAGCCGCGATGAGATCCTGGGTGTATTAAGGGATCTGCGCGAGGTTGCTGTGGATATCGTGACGCTGGGTCAATATCTGCAGCCGACCCGCGAAAACCTGCCCGTGGAGAGGTTCTACACGCCGGCCGAATTCGAGGAATTCCGCGATTTAGCCTATTCCATGGGCTTCCGATACGTCGCTTCGGGGCCGCTCGTGCGTTCCTCGTATCACGCGCACGAACAAAACGTTGAACGTTAGCACGTTAAAAGAAAACGCGAGGAGTAGAGAGATCCCTATAGCTTGTATAGCTTTTAACGTGCAAACGTGCAAACGTTCAAACGTGCAAACGTTCAAACGTGGTACAATAAGCAGAAAAGCCATGTCACGAATCTTATCTTTTTCTTTACTGTTTCTGCTTTGCTCATCTCCTGCGCAAGGCGATATTGCGCGCATCGAGCTCGACGGCGCCATCGATCCCGTGACCGCGGGTTTCGTGGTCCGCAGCATCGACCGGGCCGAGGCGGAGCAGGCCGACATTTTTCTGATGCGTCTTCAAACTCCCGGCGGATTCGGATCTTCCATGGAGGAGATCATCAGCAGGATGTTGAGCAGCAAGGTGCCCGTCGTGGTTTATGTGGCTCCGAGCGGCGCCAAAGCGGCTTCGGCGGGATTTTTCATCCTTCTGGCGGCCGATGTGGCCGCCATGGCACCGGGCACCAATACCGGTGCGGCCCATCCGCTTATGGCCATCGGGGGATTTCCCGTCGACGGCGGCCAGGCCGGGAAAACCCTGACGGAAAAAATCACCAGCAATTCGACCGCGTATCTGCGCAGCATCGCCGGTAAACGCAACCGCAATGTGGCGGAAGCGGAGAAGGGCGTCCTGGAAAGCAAGTCCTTCACCGAAGTGGAAGCTCTCGCGTCCCATCTCATAGACTTCGTCGCCGGGAACGAACAGGAGCTTCTGGGCAAGCTGCAGGGATATAAGGTGCGGTCCTTTTCGGGGGAGGAGCGCGTTCTCGACGTGCAGGGCCGCAAAATTGTCGACTACCGCATGACGGCGCGCGAAAAGCTGCTGGCGACCGTTTCGCAGCCGAACCTTGCGCTGCTGTTGGGTATTTTCGGGCTTCTTCTGCTGTACTTCGAGTTCACTCATCCAGGTTTTATCGCGCCGGGAGTGATTGGGGGCATCTGCGTGTTGCTGTCGGTTCTTGGGCTTTCCTTCCTGCCGATCAACTATGTAGGCGTTCTTTTGATAATTTTGGCCATAGGATTGTTTGTGGCCGAGGTCAAGGTCGGGGGATTTGGAGTGCTCGGCATAGGAGGATTGGTGGCTATGGTTATGGGGATGCTGATCCTTATCGATTCGCCCGATCCGGCGGTCCGGATCGGTCTCTACACGGCGCTTGCGCTGGCCCTGCCGTTTGCCGCCATCTTCCTGATTCTGCTGATCGCTCTGCTCAAGTCTTTGAGGCAGAAAGCCGCAACCGGTGATCAGGGGATGATCGGCCTGATAGGGATTGCCGACAGCGACGTTCACCAGAGCGGACGCGTCAAGGTCCGGGGAGAATACTGGACGGCGCGCTCCGCCTCTCCTATACCTGCAGGAAAAAGCGTAAGGGTTGTTGAAGTTGAAAATCTTATGTTAAAGGTCGAGGAGGTTGTTCAATAAGCTGCATATTTCGGGGAGGCAACCATGGAATCCACGCTGCTGGTAGGCATCGTCATTGTTCTTCTGTACCTTTGGAGCACGATCCATATTCTCAAGGAGTATGAAAGGGGCGTAGTGTTCCGCCTGGGCCGTCTGCTGCCAAAGGCCATGGGTCCCGGCCTGATATTCGTCCTTTGGCCGGTCTACCGGCTGGTGCGCGTCAGCCTGCGGACGATTGTGTTGGACGTACCGCCCCAGGACATCATCACCCGCGATAACGTGTCGGTGAAGGTCAATGCCATTGTGTACTTCCGTGTGATGAACGCCCCGCGGGCTATTGTCGAGGTTGAGAATTATATGTACGCGACCTCCCAGCTTGCCCAGACCACGCTGCGTTCGGTATTGGGCGAGGTCGAGCTGGACGACCTGCTGAGCCGCCGGGAGAAGCTGAACGTCAAGCTGCAGGAAATTCTGGACCAGCACACCGATGCATGGGGAATCAAGGTGGGCCTCGTCGAAGTCAAGCAGGTCGATCTGCCCGAGGTGATGCAGCGGGCGATGGCCAAACAGGCTGAAGCGGAGCGCGAGAAGCGCGCGAAAATTATTCACGCGGATGGCGAATTCCAGGCTGCAGCCAAGCTCGCGGAAGCGGCCGGCGTCATCAACAAAGAACCTGTTGCACTGCAGCT
Source organism: uncultured Acidobacteriota bacterium (assembly GCA_964474425.1). Taxonomy (GTDB): domain Bacteria; phylum Acidobacteriota; class UBA6911; order UBA6911; family UBA6911; genus UBA6911. The sequence continues at coordinate 5,361 of CAYYTC010000082.1, read as the reverse complement.
GCGATATCTGCAAACATTGACCGAGATCGGCGTGGAGAAGAACACGACCGTTGTTTTCCCCGTGCCCATCGACATCATCAAAGACTGGTTGGTGCCCAAAAAAGACGTTGAACGTTAGAACGTTGGAACGTTTTCACGTTGAAACGTTTGCACGTTTATAAAGCAGTATGGATTGATACGGCAAATTCTGGAAAAAACACATTTGTTTTTAACGTTCAACGTTCTAACGTTCTAACGTTCAAACGTTCAGCGAGGAGAGAGCCGTGATGGCGGAGAATGCTTCGGAAGCCGGGATGGAAGTCGTGCTGGACAATCGAAAGATCATAATCGCGTTTATTTTGCTCATCGCGATTTTCGGATGCTCTTTTGTGGTGGGATTCGTCGAGGGCAAGCGTCAGGGATACCAGGAGGGAATTCAGGCCTCCGTGGAGTCCATGCCCGGTGGAGCCACCGACAGCGCCCAGGTCCAGGCGACGCAGCCGGCCGACTCGAGCCCCGTGGCGGAGACTCCGAAAGAGAATACGGAGGAGCAGCCGCTGGACTGGTATAAAACCGTAAACCGGAAAGAAGGGGAGCCCGACAGCACCCAAAAAATAATGCCGGCGCCGCCCCCAAAGATAGCTCCTGTCGCCACAGCGGATGCCGCTGCCAAACAGAAAAGGCCGCCGGTTTCCGGCACAGCTTCGACCATTACGAAAACCGCCGATGAACCAATTGCCGAAACTGCTTCCAAAACCGCTCCCAAGCCTGCTGCGACTGCTGCCGGACCGATCACCTACTCGGTGCAGGTCGGCGCTTTCCGTCAAAAATCCGAGTCGGATGTCAAAGCACGCGCGCTGAAGGCCAAAGGATTCGACTGCAGGGTTGAATCTCCCAGCTCGGCCGGTCAACTGTACCTGGTCAAGGTGGGAAATTATAAATCCCGGGCCGATGCCGTGGCCATGCAGCTGCGGCTGAAGAAGAGCGGGTTCACGTCCTTCATCAAAACCAATTGAAGAACCATGCCATGCAGCTGCTTCTGCCGGCGCTGACCGGGCTTCTCCTGGCGGCATCCTTCCCGCAGTTCAACCAAGGCTACCTGGCATGGGCGGCTTTCATCCCGCTGCTCCTGTTTGTCTTCCGGGCAAAATCCGTGGCGCAAGCCTTCGCAGGCGGATTTCTGGCGGGCATCCTGCATCTTTACCCTTTGCTGATATGGATGCCTACGGTTCTCGCCGGCTACGGAGGCCTGCCTGAAGCGCTGGCCTGGATTGCGTATTCGCTGACCGCCGCGATGCTTGCATGCTATCCGGCGGCGGTGTGCGCCGCGGTGAAGGTCCTGATCAAGCGCCGTGGCGAATTCTGTTTTCTGCTGTTCCCGCTCGTTTGGGTGGTTTCGGAATACGCTCAAAGCATTTCACCGTTCGGCGGGTTCCCCTGGCTGCTTACGGGCTACTCACAGTCCGGCCGGCTGGCTCTGATTCAGGTCGCGGACTTGGCGGGAGTTTATGGAGTTTCCTTCCTGATAGTGTCTGTGAATACCGCTGCGGTCTGGCTCTATTTGCAGAAGAGACTCAGGCCGGCGGCCTTGGCGCCCCTGCTCGGAGCCGGGATTTTGGTTTTCGGTTGCCTGGTGTACGGGGAATTTTCCCTGAGGCATTGGGAAAAATTCAGGCCGGCATTCCAGGTTGCCATGCTCCAGGGAAACCTTGATATCGATGATGCCGAGCAGGTCTTGATGGATAAGTTCCAGCTTGGCTATGTGCGCATGGCGGACAGCCTGGGGCCTCCGGTACCGGACCTGCTGGTTCTACCCGAGTCCCCGTCCCCGGTGTCGTTCGAAAATGATCCGGACTATCGCGAGATGCTCGAGAGCCTTGCGAAACGTTACCCGCTGGGATTGATTTTCAACAACATCAGCTACAGGGGGGCGCAGGGTCAGGAGCGATACTTCAACAGCGCCTATTTTCTGGATGCAAGGGGAAATCTGGCAGGCGTATACGACAAGATCCACCTGGTGCCTTTCGGGGAATACATCCCGCTGAAAAAAGTGTTTTCCTTCGTGGAGACCATCTCGAAAGATGTCGGCAGTTTTGCTCCCGGGAGTGACTATTGCGTCCTGCATGTCGGGCAATATCCTGCTAATGCCATCATCTGTTTTGAGGCAGCCTTCCCGGGCCTGGTGCGGCGTTTCGTCAGGCAAGGCAGCCGGCTGATCGTGAATCTGACCAATGACCGCTGGTACGGGAACAGCTCTGCGCCGTATCAGCATCTTGCCATTGCGCGCTGGAGGGCGATTGAAAACCGAAGGTATCTGCTTCGGGCCGCGAATTCCGGAATCACCGCCGTAATCGAGCCTACGGGAAAGATCCAATCATCCACTGGCATTCTGAAGGAAGCCGTTTGCCGGGGCGGTTTCGCGTTTGTCGCGGATCAGACACCGTACACCCGTTATGGCGACGTTTTCATTTTCCTGTGTGCTATCATTACGGTTCTGGCGGCAATTGCCGGAATGCGCGGCTCTGCCAGAGACATTGGGACCTAAACATATTCCATAACCAAGGGAGGATTTGAATGCTCGAAGAACTTCATGACAGGGTAAGCGCAATCGAAGAAAAGATACGGCAGATTCGAGGTTATCTTTGATGCGGACAACAAACGCGCACAAGTTCTCGAGCTGGAAAAGAAAGCAGCAAAACCGGATTTTTGGAGCAACCAGGATGAGGCACAGACGGTGCTACAAACGCGCAGCCGCCTGGATCGGGATATCCAATTAGATTCCAAATTGGAGGCGGACGCCGGGGATCTCAAGGCGCTCGCCGAACTGGCGGAGGAAGGCGAGGATGTGATCGCCGAACTCACGAGCGAGGTCGAGAAGCTCGAGCAGGAGGCTCAGCACACGGAGATACGCATGCTTCTCTCCGGCGAGCACGACGCGTCGAATGCCATCGTCACCGTTCATCCGGGCGCCGGCGGAGTCGAGTCGCAGGATTGGGCCGAGATGCTGGTCCGCATGTACCTGAGATGGAGTGAGCGCTCCGGATACGCCACCAAGATGCTCGACTATCAGCCGGGAGAAGAGGCGGGCATAAAGTCTGTGACTTTTCTTGTGGAAGGGGAGTATGTCTACGGCTACCTCTCCTCCGAAAGCGGCGTGCACCGCCTCGTGCGCATCTCGCCGTTTGGGGCCATGGGCAAACGCCAAACCAGCTTCGCTTCCGTGTTTGTGTACCCGCAACTGGACGAAACAATCTACATTCAGATCGACGAGAAAGACCTTCGCATCGATACCTACAGGTCTTCGGGCGCCGGCGGCCAGCACGTCAACGTCACCGACTCCGCTGTCCGCATCACGCACATTCCGACCGGGATCGTGGTTTCCTGCCAGAATGAGCGGTCGCAGATAAGGAACCGTGAGATGGCCCGGCAGGTCCTTCGTGCGAGGCTTTATGAACTGGAACTGTCGAAAAAGAGGCAGGAGCTTCAGGCGGTGGAGGATTCGAAGCTGGATATCGGCTGGGGAAGCCAGATACGGTCTTATGTGCTTCATCCGTACCGGCTGGTGAAAGATCACCGGACGAAGTACGAGACCTCCAACGCGGACCGCGTGCTGGATGGGGATATCGAGGATTTCATCTACAAATACCTTGTCTACAGAGGCGTCCGCAATCACGCCTAGACCCTGTGCAGAATATGCGTAGGGGCGGCCGGAATTCCGCCCCTGCATAAACGAACAGGATTCCCAAGTCTTTTTGGTGCCGGCGAAACATGAAAGGCGGTTATATAATTAAATCAGGAGGGGGAAAGTGAGGTTTTCAGGGCCGGCGGCTTTCTACAAAAAGCGCACGATCGTATATGGCGCGATGCTATTGTTTGTAGTCGCTGCAGGAATGCCAATGGTGGCGGTTCCCTCGCTTCGAAACCGTTTGTCGGAGCGGCTGATGACCCTGAGAGCAGCGGTGGCAGGGGAAGTCCGGCCGGTTAACCTTAAGGTGGGCGAGAACCTCGAACCGTTTCCGGAGGAATTCGAGCGGCCGGCACACCAGATGCCGGGCCATACTCAGCTGCCCGTCCCTGAAAGTGATCAGGTATACGACGTGAAACCCGGCGGAGTTGTCGTGCCGTCCACTCCATCCCGGCCTCGAACCATCAGAATTGAAAAGATTATAAAATCTCCGCCGCCATCGGAAGAACCGGCAGCAGCTGCTTTAACGGATGCGGAATCCGCTGCGGGCGAGGAACCTGCCGCAGATGCGGGGCCTGCATATAAAACGGGCAAAATGGAGCAGGAAGCCTATGCCATGCTGCAGGAGTCAAACAAAGCAATCGCGGGTATGATTCAGGGAGGCAATCCTTCACTGCAATTCAAATTCTGGGACGCGGCTGACAGAGGAAACAGCATTTATTGGGTGCGTGTCAGGTTTGCGTCCGACGGGAATCCGAATGTCGATTACATATGGCAGGTGAACCTCGATTCGAAGCAGGTGACACCGCTCAGCTATAACGCGCGTTCCATCGACTGATAGGGAAATTTTATGGACAATCTCCAGCTCGCGACATTCGGCGCAGGCTGCTTCTGGTGCGTCGATGCCATATTCCGGCGCCTCGCGGGTGTGGTTATGGTTGTGTCCGGATATTCCGGAGGATTCGTGGACAATCCGAGTTATCAGGATGTCTGCACGGGGAAGACCGGGCACGCGGAGGTAACCCAGATCACCTACGATCCATCGCTCATCTCCTATGAAAAGCTGCTGGAGGTTTTCTGGAAGACCCACGATCCGACGACCCGAAATCGCCAGGGGAACGATATCGGGACGCAATACCGCTCGGTGATTTTTTACCACAACAACGAACAAAAACTGCTCGCCACGGAATACAAGGCTAAGCTCGACGCGGCGGGAATCTGGAAGCGGCCTATCGTGACCGAAATTGTTCCTTATGGGAAATTCTGGCCTGCGGAGGATTACCACCAGAATTATTACGAAAAAAATCCCGACAAAAGCTATTGCCGCGTCGTGATCATGCCCAAGATCGAAAAATTCCGCCAGGTTTTTGCCGACAGGCTCAAAAAAAACTAGCCAATATTCATGGCGAACATTTGGAAATGACCCGGATTATTTGGGGCCACAACCGAAATCTGCAAATGACTGCCCTGAAAGGGCAGATTGCGGTACCCCATAGCAGAGTCATCCAAGGAAATACCATGGTTGATTTGGAGGATGAGCCATTGTAAATGCCTATGCCCCATTTTTGAGGGCATAGCAAATATCGGAAAATGACTGCCCTGAAAGGGCAGGGTCACACAGCCCAGGGTTGGCGGCGCTTTTTGCCGCCTACCCCTGCCCCTGCCCCGTAAATAATGCCGGAGAAGCTCACTCATCT
>CAYYTC010000081.1:0-20749 GCA_964474425.1 uncultured Acidobacteriota bacterium | reverse complement strand
CCTTCTGTCGCCCTTTCAGGGCTCTCCTCTTGCCGATTCTCACCAGGGGTTCGCTTCGCTCACCCCTGGCTATTCTCTGATCGCCCCTTGCGGGGCTTGGCTAAAAAACCTGTTTCGCGACAGAAACCAGCTAATTCCGGTCGGGCCGGACAATGTTTCCGAAGGGGGTCCGTATGACCCGGCCTCTTTGCGTATCGGTTCCTTCAGTTCCGGGCGTCTGCGTGGACCGCTGCTGCGCAGGCGTTGCCGGCGGCTGCGGGGTGGCTGCCGCTGCCGGGCGAGCCGGCGCAGCGGCAGGCTGCCTGACGGCCTGTTGGCCCGTGCTGGGAGGCGCGGGCGGCACGCCGGGCGCCGCAGGTGGTTTTCCCGCTCCCGATGATCCCGAGACAATATATACGGGGATGCTTCCGCCGCCGCCCGTGCCGATTGAGACAACACGAGTCGCGACGACCGACGTTTTTCCCCCGCGGCTCCGCTTGGAGCCTTCGTGGAGAGGGATGATTTCCTTCCGCGTGCCGCTTTCGAGCACGATACGGTCCGAAGCTATGTCCGTAATCGTGTACCCATAGTAAACGTCCCCAATGCGTTTGTTCTGCGCGCGGCGGTTCTGATTTTGCGGGGAGCCCGCCGGATCGATGATGGCGGCCATTTGCTGATTGCCGGATATGGTTATCCCCACCAGAATGGGTTTCTGCGCCAGCGGCGGAGGTTCCGGCGGAGCGGTTTCTTCCACCTTGTCTTCCTTGCTCCGGGATTCCGCGAAAATGTTCTTTTCCGGGATGACGGCAAAATCCGCCGCGACATACTTTTTGGCAGGCGCCATTTTGGGCAGCGGCTTTTCCTGGGTCATCTTCTGCTTCATGTCCCGGACGGGCTGTATTTTTGCCAGATCATTTTCCCCATTGAATCGCAGCACCGAAATATAAAGCTGCCGTGCAAGCGCCCCCGCGACTACGAGCAACAGCAGGTTGATGGCGATCCATTTTTTGCTCATGTCAGCCTCTTCCTTAAGACAACTCCGTGTTCGAGCATTCCATTCGGGGCATCCTTCCGGCTGCCTCCGCTAGGCTCCGGTCTCGGCCTTCTTTTCGGGCTCCTTCTCCTCTGCATGTATGTAACCCGAAATCGTCAGGCTGGGCCGGATGTCGTATCTCCGCTGGTTCCTGAAGCCTGTGATCGTGAATTCGTCGATTGTCAAAAATTTTTCATGATTTTCGATTGCAGCCATGAACTGCACCAGTTCTTCGGGCGTGCAATTTGTCTCGATGCGCACGGAAACCCGCTGGATACCATTCTCGGCCTTTTTGGCCGGCAGGGTGTTCCGTTGGGTTATTTCCACAGAGCTCTGATCCGCAAACTCCTTGAGGATCTTCTGAAGCTCGGCGCTCGCCACATTCGGGCTGTCGCCGGGCAACAGCTTGGTCAGATTCTGCTGGATGTGCTCCGTGTACTGTTCCAGGCGCGCTTTATAAATTTCTTCGCGGCCCAGCGTCTCGCGCTGTTTGAGAAGCATTTTCTTCTTGAGTTCCACGGTCTGGGAGAGGTCTTCGCCGTCCGGAAGCAGCTTGTCGAAGGCAAAGTAAATCATTATGATGGCGGCGATGACGACAGCCAGTGCAATGAGCCTTTTTTCTCTCGCGGTAACTTTCACGGCTTATCTCTCCAGTTTCGCCTCAAAATTGAAACGTTCCTTGCCCGTTTGAGCGTCTCTGAAAATCTGGCCCTTTTGAGTGACATCCTTCAGCAGCGGAGATTTTTCCAGCTTCGAAATCAGGTCGGGAGCGGAACCGCTGGAACCGGCCATTTGAATGACTCCGTCCCGATAGGTGTAGGTGCTCAAAAAAGTATCGGCGGGAAGTATCGAGGTCAGCTCCTTCAAAACCTCCAGGTTCATATCTTTCCTGCGGAAAACCTCCTCGATGGCCCGGATCCTGGTCTCCGTGGAATCCGAGCGTCTTTGGAGGGATTGAACCCTTTCAACCGGCGCCTTCAGGGACAATATCTCCTGATCAAGCCTTTGGATCAGGGCCCGGTTCTGGATCATCCGGTGAAAACCCAGGGCCGCCAGCAGGGCTACGACGATCAGGCCCAGGATAAAGGCAGGCACATAAGCCCAGCGTGTCTGATGAACTCGCATCTCCTCGGGCAGGAAGTTCATCCTGACGGGAAGCCCCCGCGCTATTCCGGCATAAGCCAATCCCAGCGAGCAGCCCGCTTCCTGCAGGCGAAGCGCGTTGTCTCCGGGCGCGTCAAATTTGATCGAGTTTTTCAGCAGTTCGCACGCGGGCACCTCGGTTTCCAGTTCTCCCAGGGCCGTCTCAGAGGCTTCCCCGACGAGAACGATCTTTTCCAGGGCATCCTCGGGCCCAAGCCTGATTTTGGATGCCGCCTCGTTGACTTCGCGCAGCATCAGATCGCCCCAGCTCTGGCCGATTTCCTTGGAAACTCCGCGCGAGTAAGCAAATGCCCCATCCCGCAGGGCCACCAGTTCGAGAGAAGTTGGAGTCAGATCCGCAAGAAAGAATATTTTGTTGCGCAGGTCCTTTTGCTTTCTGGAAAACAGGTTCGAAAGCGCCATGGAGCTTCCGATTACGGCGACGGGTTTGATCCCCAGAACGAGCAGAAGCTGAAGGTGCTCGTCGAGAAGTGATTTCCTCACCATGGCCAGCAGGACGGAGAGCCTCTTTTTGCTGCCGGTCCCCTCGAGCACGGTATAGTCGTAGTAGGACCGCTCTTCTTCGGTGGGCTCGAAAGACTGCACCTGGTATTGGATAACCTGTTTGAGATTATCCGCGACTTCTGCGGGCAGGTCCAGGTGACGTATCACGATGTCGCTGCGGGGAATCCCCAGCACGATGTTTTCTTTGCTGAGCCCTTTTGACTTGAAAAAGAAAGCGATTTCCCTCCGCAATCCTTCCTTGTCGCGCTGACGGTACTCCGCAATCCGCTTGAAATGCGTGAATACCTCGCCGGCGAAATTGCTTTGAAAGGCAGAGATCAGCATATCCTCGCCGCGCAGTTCGATCCCGATTCCGGTTTTGAGGTAAATCATGGATTTATCCCTGCATAATCAGGAACATTTTCGTTCCAATAAAGGGTCCGGTATTGCGTTTTCTCCGAGCGGTCGAGGGCAATCACCGCGCGCAGGACCCGCCGCGCCTTCGAACGCTGCGAATGCGCGGAAGCGGTGAGAGTGTAGATGCCCGTCTGGTCCGTGGAGAGAAATGGCCGCGACTTCGTGGCTATGTTCACCGAAAGCTCACGCGTTATTTCCTCGATTGTCTTGAACGGCTTGACCAGCCTCCGGGCATAAATCGCTTGAGCAGCCTCCGGAGACATGCCGGGCACCGATTGAAGGGCCGGCAGAGGCGCAAAATTGACGTTAACCTGGCTTCTTGGCGAGTAAACCGTAAAATAGCGGGAAAGCCCATATTTATACCCGACCGAACCGTCAGGAAGCCTCACGGGATAGCCGTAAAAATATTCCGTGCGCACTCCCCTCACGAGAAGCAACTCCTCCACAGTTTCAAACCTTCCGTTTCTGGCCTTGTAGGGAGGATCCAGCGTTTCGTAATAATCATCCTCGGCCCCGTTGATCCGGTGCAGTTTATCTGTGTCGCGCCAGTCCAGGATTGAATCGGCGATGATGCCTGCATCGGGCTCATCGATTCCCGTTGCTACAGCCAGACCGCGCAGCTGTTCTTCCTGGACCGTATTCAGGTTTATTTTACCCGATTCGTCCTGGATATCGATCCTATAGACTCCTCCGCCAAGCTGACCGGTCACAACTCCCAGGTCCATCGCATCGGTCGTGTCCTGAAGCTGCACGCCCTGGGCCACCGGGTAAAACCTCTTTTGCACCAGCCGGTATATGGTGGTTGCGATTCCGGCTCGCGCCACGAAATAGGAGTCTTCCAGCGATTGCGCATTCCGGGCTGCGGCCACTTCCACAAAACTCTCCTTCGAGAAGCTCAACGCGATGACGGACAATGCCGTCAGGATCCACAGCAGCGCAATTAATATCACGCCCCGCTCCGCCTTCATCCTCCAATTCGCGCTCAAATGCCTTTTCATCGCCCCTCGCCAACAACTAACAACTAATTGGTTTCTGTCGCGAAACTCATGTTTTCATGCCAAGCCCCGGTGAGGCGAACAGAGAATAGCTCCGGGCTCGCTTCGCTCAGCCGGGTTAGGATGTTCGATAATAATGGCGTCCCGCAATGGGCAAAAAACCTTATACAGCAATACTTTCTGTCGCCCTTTCAGGGCTCTCCTCTTGCCGATTCTCACCAGGGGTTCGCTTCGCTCACCCCTGGCTATTCTCTGATCGCCCCTTGCGGGGCTTGGTCAAAAAACCAGTTTCGCAACAGAAACCAACTGCTAACCACTAACCGCTAACCGCTACTGCATTACCCCTCTTCTGCCGCCGAATGGACTCATGACATTCCTGCGGGAATTGCTGACTTTCGCCTGGATAGGCACGACCATGTGCCGGCTCAACGATTTGCCGTCATGGCCCCTGGATATCATAGTCATCGAAACGGCCAGGGGCAACTGTCCCATATCCTGCGCATTCCACTCCCTGACCCACCGGGGAGGATTGTCGCCGCTGCCCGGATCGAAATACTCGAAGATGCAGCTGGACAGGTTTTCAAAGATGGGAATCGCCCTGTTCTGGATGACGGCGATTTCCTCTCCAGGGGCTTGTCCCAGATAGCGCGCTTCCTTCTCAACCAGAGCATAGTCCCCCTGAGGATCGCGCGCAACCTCATAGGAAACAAGGGTTAGGCCAGGGCTCTCCTGAAACTGCAGAGAATTCAGGCTGATAAAGCGGAGAGAGTCCTGCCCCCCGCTGAAAATCAGCACGGCGGTCGAAGCGGTTCCCTGTTCGGTTTCCTCCTGCTCCGCTTCGCCGTACAGGCCGTAGGCTGAAGCCAGTTGCTTTCGAACCATGTCCAGAATGCTCCGGTGCCTCTGATTGGCATCGATGAATTGGGTGCCTCGGGACCAGGAGCGGATGCTTATGGTGAATACCGCCCAGAGGCCGACGGCCATCAGGGCGACAAGAGTTACCGCAATGAGCATTTCCAGCAGCGTGAATCCTCCCTCGGATTCTCTTAAACGCCTGTTCAAAAAGATCATTGCGGCAACCTCGCAGGCTGACTTTCCGACTGGACGCGCACCAGCTTCAGGGTCTGCAATTGATAATCAGGCGCCCTGGAATCCGGACCGGTCATTTCGACGGTATAGTGGAGGAGCTTGACCGGCATATTCTGAAGCGCCTGCTGCGGAATTTGCAGCGCCTCCGGCAAAATATAATCCTCGACGCGGACTGACCAGCGGGTTCCATCCTCGAAATCGCCCGTAAACACGGTGGGCTGCTGAATGGAGTCGTCCAGAAGGGCCAGTTCCATGACCGACTGCGCGTGCTCAACCGTGCGTGTCCGCAATTGCACCTTCCGGATGTTGCCCAGCGATCCGGAAATCAAGGACAGCGTCAGCGCCGCTCCCACCGCCAGCACTGTTAGAGCCACCAGGACCTCAAGCAGCGTAAATCCGGCGCTGCCCGGATTTTCCGGTCCGCTCCGGACCGTTGGGCGAAATTCCCGGCTCTTTTGTCTGTCTGAGCAATTCACGGCTGATTTTCTCCGGAACCGGATTCGATGCGCGCGCCTCCGGTTATGGGATCGGTAATGACCCTGAGAAGCGAGCCGGTGTCCGATCTCAAAAGTACCTCCGCGTGGTCCGAGCTACCGTTGGGAAGGAATCGCACCACCATCGAACCGTCCACAATTTCGTTCCCTCCCAGCGCAATTCGCCGGATCTTCACGTCGCTGGGAGGAGCATACCTTCGGCCCCCGTCGCCCAGGTCATCGGTCAAGACCAGTTCCTGTTTCTGCGGATCCACAGTCACTCTCATGCCGGTCTGTTCGGTGACCGCTTTCTCCCGCGCATACCGGAAAGCATTTAGAACGTCGCGCCCGGCAGCCCGCAGATGAAGGGCGGCGGAACCGCGCGAGAGCGACGGATAGGACACGGCGAGCACCAGCGCGATTACCAGCACGACTATCACCAGTTCCAGAAGAGTAAATCCCTGGTTCCGCGCAAGCCTCATGTCACTTCCAGCTGCAGATATCATCCTCGCCGCCTTCGGCGCCGTCCGCTCCCAAGGAAAACAGATCAAAATCTCCATGCGTCCCGGGGCTTCGATACATGTAAAGCCTTCCCCAGGGATCTTTGGGCATCTCCTTTGCCAGGTAAGGCCCCTTCCAGGAATCCACGCTCCCGGGATTCCGTATCAAAGCCTCCAATCCCTCGCCCGAATCAGGGTAACGGCCCATATCAAACGAATACAGCTGCAAGGCGCCCTCAAGTTCCTTGATCTGAATCTTTGCGATCTGGTCCTTGCCCTTTGCGAGCTTCTGGTAAACATTGGGCGCCACGACCGCCGCCAGCAGGCCGAGAATCACCAGCACGACAATCAGCTCTATGAGTGAAAATCCTCTCTCGGACCTGCGCTCATCAAAGTCTCCATGCATATTTACCTCCCAATCCGGAAGCTGCGACCGTCAATCGGAAATCGTCAATCGTCAATCCCTACAGGGGTATATCGTTGATGCTGAATATTGCCATCAGCATGGAAACCACAATGGTTCCTATGATGATGCCCATCAGCAGGATAAGGGCCGGCTCGAAAAACGCGATCAGGTTTTTAATGCTGTTGCGAACTTCGACATCATACACTTCCCCGACCTGGACCAGCATGCCGTCCAGTTTCCCGGATTCCTCTCCGACCTCGATCAGATGCATGGCCAGAGGCGGGAACACCGCGCTTTGTTTCATCGGCTGCGCGATCCCTTCTCCCTTCTTGATGCCGTTGCGGATGGGTTCAATGGCCATGGCGATGCTTTGGTTGCCGATAATCTCACGCACGATCGTCATGGCCTGCAGAAGCGGAACTCCCCCATGCAGCAGCGTTCCCAGAGACCGCGAAAAACGCGCCACCTCCACCTTTCGCAGCACGGCTCCGACGAGAGGGATGCGAAGCAGCCACCGGTCCAGTTTCAGACGTCCCTGCTCGCTTTCCCTGAAGCGTTTGAAGTAGTAGCCCGCAAGGATCAGCGCGATCAGGACAAGCCACCAATATCCGGAGAGAAAGGAGCTCAAGCCCTTGAGGATCGCCATGGGCAAGGGCAGCGGCACTCCCATGTCCTGAAAAATGGAGGCAAAACGGGGAACCACAAAGAGCGTCAGGATGGTGACGCTTGCGATGCCGACGACAGACAGCAGCACGGGATAGATCATGGCTCCCAGGATGTAAGACCGCAGATCGTCGCTGGTTTCCAGATAGGAAGCCAGGCGCGCGAGAATCTCTTCCAGCGCACCTCCGGCCTCGCCCGCTTTCACCATGTTCACGTAAACCTTGGGAAAGACCGCCGGGTATTTCCCCAAGGCCTCGGAGAACGATTTGCCTCCTTTGACCTCTTTCAGCACATCCTGGATCACCGCGGCCATGGCGGGGCTTTCGGCGAGCTGGCCCAGAACCGCGAGGCTGCGGTCCAGGGGGAAGCCGGACCGGACGAGCGTGTGCAGCTCGTGGGTGAAAACCAGAAGATCCTTGTGCCGGATCTTTTTGCGTTTCCATGGCCACTCGATCTCCCGGTTCAGGAGGGTCTGGCGGGCAGTCGAGTCGATACGGACCGGGAGCAGTCCCATCTCCTGAAGCTTGAGAGAAACAGTCCCGTCGTCCTGGGCCTCCATGATGCCCTCAACGATCTTCCCCTCCATGGTGCTAGCTTTATAGGTGTACGCCGGCATAACCACCTGCGAAAAAAGTCTCAGATTACACTAGACCAGGACCCGTTTTCTGTGAGATTCGCATCATTTGCGACAGTTTTTCGCCAACAGGCATCAGGATTCCTGGGTCACGCGCAGAACTTCGGCAATGCTCGTGACGCCCTTGCGAACCTTGAGCCAGCCGTCATCCCGGAGTGACCGCATTCCGTTTTCGATCGCCTTCTTCTGGATCTGGTTCGAATCCGCCTTGGCCACGGTCAGCTTGCGGATATCGTCGTTGATCGTCATAAGCTCATAGATGCCGACTCTGCCTATAAACCCGGTGTTGCTGCACCTTTCGCATCCGCGCCCTTCATAGAAGCGGTCCGGGCCGCTCCTCGGGTCTCCCCGTCTGAAACCGATCTCATCCAGCATTTCAGGAACAGGGTGGACCTCCGTCTTGCAGTCGGGACAGATAACCCGGACCAGGCGCTGCGCCAGCACACCCAGCAGGGAAGAGGCAATGAGATAATCCTCCGCTCCCATATCCACGAGACGGGTTATGGCGCTCGGAGCGTCGTTGGTGTGCAGCGTGGAAAACACCAGGTGCCCTGTCAAAGCCGCGCGAATGGCTATCTCGGCCGTTTCCAGATCGCGGATTTCCCCGATCATGATGACGTCGGGATCCTGCCGCACGATGTGCCGCAAGCCGGCCGCAAACGTCAACCCGATCTGCGCGTTCACGTGAATCTGGTTTACGCCGTCGATCTGGTACTCGATAGGATCTTCGATGGTGATGATTTTCTTGTCCGGCAGATTGATCGTGCTCAGGGCGCTGTACAGCGTGGTGGTTTTGCCGCTGCCCGTGGGGCCGGTCACCAGAAAAATCCCGTGCGGGCGTCGTATGAGCGACTCGAATTCCTTGAGCGAGTCCTCGGGGAAACCCAGGCGGCGTATATCGTAAAGACTTGTATTGCTCTTGTCCAGAATGCGCATGACCACGCTTTCCCCGTAAAGGGTCGGCAAGGTCGAGACACGCAGGTCGATGTCTTTTCCCAGGACCTTCAGCTTGATCCTCCCGTCCTGGGGAAGCCGGCGCTCCGCGATATTCAGCTTGGACATGATTTTCACGCGGCTTATCAGAGCCGCCTTCAGCTTTTTGGGCGGGGATTCGACGTCGTGGAGGATGCCGTCGATCCGGTAGCGCACCTTAAGGTCCTTTTCAAACGGCTCGATGTGGATGTCGCTCGCACGGTTTTCGATCGCCTTGGATATCAGGAGGTTGACGAGACGGATCACGGGGGCTTCGGACGCGAGGTCTTTTAATTGCTCGATGTCCTCGATCTCATCCGGGAGGTTTTCGAGATTCCCTTCGTCAATGCCCTCGATGATCCTCCCCAGGGTGCTGGCTGCGGAACCATAGAATTTTTCAAGGATATCCATGATCTCGCTCTCGGCGCCCAGGATCGCCCTAACCTGATAGCCGGTCGACTGACGGACGGCATCCAGCGTGGCGTTGTCCAGGGGATCCGTCATCGCCAGCGTCAGTGCGTTGTTTTCGAGTGCGATCGGCACGAATTTGCACTGTTTCATGAAACGGAACGTAAGCAGGTTTTCGATCACCGGAACCGGCGGATAATCGGCTGCCGACATCGCCGGGATCTCGAGATGCTCGGACACGACGGCGAGGCAGTCTCTTTCAGAGACATATCCGAGATCCACAAGAAGCTTGCCTAATTTTTCGCGCGAATCCGCCTGCAGATTGAGGGCGGTTCGCAATTCCTCTTCATCGATCAGGCCGCGTTCCAGGAAAACCTGTCCGATGAGCTTTTTGGATTTGAGAGCGTCCAGTCTAATACTCAACGATTTTCATCCTTTGTTTGAATTCCTTCAAGCGATCGCTTCGCCGTGCGAATTCATCCAGATCCTTCTTGAGCGCGCTCAGAACGATTGTTTTGTTCGAGCTTGGCTCGTCCGGAAGATTCCAGTCATCCAGATAAGCTATAATTGTGACATATTCTTCTTTTCGGAGTATCCGGAAGTTTTCTCCATTATCTTGAAGCGCCCGTATCAGCTTTTCTTTCAACTCCTCTATCCGCTGCTTTTTCAGCTCCTGAGTCGGTTCGTTTTTGGGATGGATGGTGCCGAAGGGCGTGCGTTTCACGGCGCGGTGAATATTGACGAGAAATGCAAAACTGACGCCGTACCCCTGCAGATAGGCGCCCTTCGGCTTCTGTACGACGGCAAACGGACTCGTGCTGAAACTGCTGTTGATCACGTCGCCAATGATCCCCTCGAACCGCAGGATGTCCTGGCGGGCCGAGACATATTCCGTTTGCGTATCCCCCTGTTTTGCGCCGGCGGCGCGCGCTGCAGGCGATCCCGTAATCACCACAAGCAACAGAGCGGTGACAAGTCGTTTTGTCAAAGCCATTTTGATCACTCCAGGTTCTTCCTTGAATATATGCCTTTTGAGCCCAAAAGCAGTTAGTTTTTATTCTGATACCCGGCCGCCCTATCGCGGATCAGGTTCAGGTCCATCCACCGGTCCTGCTCGACCGTGTCCAGCACTTTCTGCATCATCAGGTAGTTGGTCTCGTTAATGCGGGATTCACTGTCGTCCAGGGCCCGCGTGAGGAGGTCCCGCATTTCGTCCTTTGTGTAGTAATCTTTTCTGCTTTCAGGCCCCGGCCACAGCCGTGCGCTAAAGGAAAACCCCTCCTTGTTCCATGTAACCTGTGTATTTGCGATGGCTAAAAGAGATATCACGGCCAAAGCGGCCACGGCCGCATAACGCAGATATCCCCATCCGGATGCGGCAGGGACAAGAGGTTTGCGCCCGGCGACGGCAATGCTCCGCAGAGGAGGTTCGTCCTTCCAGAGCCCCAAGGACTTCCGTGCCTGCCTCAATTCGTCGAGTTCGGCGCGGCAGGAAGCACAGGTTCGTAAATGTTCTCTTAAATCAGCGCTTTCCGATGAGCCCTCATCATACAGGACTTCCACGAAGCGTTCCTGGATTTCTTCACAGCGCATGGCGACCTTTCCTTGTCAAATGTCCGTTCATTGCTTCGCATCAGGCAGCGACGGCCGGAAGGCCGCCGCTATTGAGCGCGAGGCTTCATTCCGAGGCGAATCAGGTTTTGCTGCACTTCCCGCAGCCCGTGGTACAGGCGCGACTTCGCGGTGGAAAGAGGACATCCCATGACCTGCGCCAGCTCTTCGAGGCTGAGTCCCACATACTCCTTGAGAATCACGGCGGTTCGATGATCCTCGCTGAGTCCGGCTAATGCTTTCCGTATCAGGTCCATGGCTTCTAAAGAATCGCCCTTCGCCGGCGCCGAAGGAACCGATGAAGGATTTTCTCCTTCCTCGCCGGCCGTCACCGAAATCGAGTCCCCGCTGGTCATCATCGTGGCGCGTGATTTCCACCTGGCTCGGCAGTGGTTCAGGGTGATCTGGTACAGCCATGTCGAAAACCTTCCTGGGTCCCGCAAGCTCTTTAATGACTTAAAGATGGAAAGAAAAGTCTCCTGAGCGACATCCTGGGCGTCCTCACGGTTGCCAAGCATGCGCCAGGCGAGGTTGTAAACCTTCCTCTCCCAGCGTTGCACAATCCGATTGAAAGCCTCTTCTTCTCCTTCGAGAAATCGTCGGACGGCCTCCTCGGTTTCTGCCATGGATGGATTCCTCGAAACAGAGAGCTATGTTTAAGGATTCGTGGATGAGTGGAAAAGTCTAAACAAAATTACGATTTACGAATGACGAATGACGAATGACGAATGACGAATTGAAAATCCTTGGGATGGGGATTCCTCCATTTATTGACTTCGGTAAGAAGCCGATTCCGGTATGGCTGTCCATGATGAATCCCGGCCGGTTTGTCTCAATTCGTCATTCGTAATTACCTTGGCAAACCCCCGGCTCTGCCGGGGGACTCAAAGAGTCTGACAGTTCTGTATTTTGAAACGTTGATAAAAGCGCTGGCCCCTGCAGGCACGTGCGTCAAATTAAGGCGAACGTGCAAGAGCCGTCCCGGAAGGGACGGCGCGAACATAGCCCGGCACTTCAGTGCCGGGAAGCATCCGGAAAACAACGATTTGAGTCCCACAGGGACGACGGAGTTTTTCGACAACTCAGTCGTCCCTAACGGGACTTTATTTCTATGTTTTATCCCTCATTCCCCGGCACTGAAGTGCCGGGCTATTTTCATTGCGTCCCTACGGGACGCGCCGGGCTCGGCAATACGCACAAAACCATTCATTAGCGTTATCTGTCTTGGCTTGACGCGCATGCTCTACGGGGATCGGAAGCGCCTCATCGGCTTTTGCCCGCGTAAGTCAGCGTTCAAGACCGGCGCAACTCCTCCAACCGCTGTGAGCGGTTCAAATCTTTCAAGCCTCCGGCAAAGCCGGGGGTACCTGACTTGTCTGATCTAAAGCTCGGTACGGTAATTGGGGGCTTCTTTGGTGATCAGCACGTCGTGGACGTGGCTCTCCTTGAGGCCGAAGGACGTGATGCGAATAAAACGGGAGCGCGTCTGCAACTCCTCGATGTTCCGGCATCCGCAATATCCCATTCCGGCGCGCAGTCCGCCGGTCAGCTGCGGGATCATTCCCTCGATGCTGCCTTTGTAGGGAACCATTCCCTCGATTCCTTCCGGGACCAGCTTCCCCTCGTAGAAGGCGCCTTCCTGACCGTAGCGGTCGCGGCTCCCGGCCTTCATGGCTTCCAGAGAACCCATCCCCCGGTAGACTTTGTAGCTGCGGTTCTGATAAAGCACGGTCTCTCCCGGGCTCTCGTCGGTTCCGGCGAAAAGAGAGCCGATCATGACCGAATCCCCCCCGGCCGCAAGGGCTTTGGAGATATCCCCGGAGAACTTGATGCCGCCGTCCGCGATAACAGGAACGCCCGACTTGTGAGCTATTCTTGAGCAGTCCATGATGGCCGTAATCTGAGGGACGCCGGCGCCGCTGACCACCCGGGTGGTGCAGATGGAGCCCGGGCCCATACCAACTTTGATGGCGTCCGCTCCGGCCTTGATCAGCGCCAGGGCCCCCTCTTCCGTCGCGACGTTTCCGGCAATCAGGTCGATCTCCGGGATTTTGCTCTTGAGCTGCTTCACGGCCTCCAGAACCCTAGCCGAATGCCCGTGAGCCGTGTCCACTGCAAGGACGTCCACGCCGGCTTTGGCCAGCGCCGCCGCCCTTTCCATGAAGTCGCCCGTAACCCCGATGGCCGCGCCCACGCGGAGCCGCCCCAGCTTGTCCTTGCATGCATTCGGGTAGGCAATCTTCTTTTGAATATCCTTTACCGTAATCAAGCCTTTAAGGCGGTATTTGCTGTCCACCACGGGGAGCTTTTCCACGCGATGGCGGTGAAGGATGCTCTCGGCTTCTTCCAGCGTGGTTCCCACCGGGACGGTGATGAGATTTTCCTTTGTCATCAGTTCGGATATCTTGATGTTGAGACGGGTCTCGAACCTGAGATCGCGGTTGGTCAGTATTCCGACCAGCTTGCCATTCAGCGTGATGGGCAGGCCCGAAATCTTGTATCTTTTCATGACCTCCATGGCTTCATGGATTTTCTGGTCGGGGGACATGGTGATGGGATTCACGATCATGCCGCTCTCGGACCTTTTTACGCGGTCCACCTCATCAGCCTGCCCCTCCGTTGTCATGTTTTTGTGGATAATGCCCATTCCGCCCTGCTGCGCCATGGCGATGGCCATTCGGGAGTCTGTCACCGTATCCATGGCCGCGCTCAACAGCGGGATATTGAGGGGGATGTTCCGGGTCAAGCGGGTGGATATGTCGACTTCGGATGGGAGCACGTCGCTCTTGGCGGGCTCCAGAAGGACGTCATCGAATGTAAGGGCTTCTTGGATAACAGCTTCTCTAACCATAAGCTCCCCAGGTTGATTTCGGGAAAAAATTAACAGCATGTGCAAGGCCGGCGCGCAGCCCTATGCACCGTGACATTTCTTGAATTTTTTGCCACTGCCGCACGGGCAAGGATCGTTTCTTCCGACCTTTGCCATTTCCCGTTTGGCAGGCGCTGCGCTGGCCGAATCTCCTGCGCTGTAGACTAAATCCTGCTGCTTTTGAGCTTTCCGGCGCGCGTCCTCGCGCTCCCGTTCACGGGCATCCTGTTCTTCCCTGCTTATCGGTTCGAAAAGATAGAGGAAACGGATCGTTTCCTCCTCTATGCGGGTCCGCAGCTCCTCGAACATGTCGAAGCTTTCCTTTTTGTATTCTATGAGCGGATCCCGCTGGCCGTAACCGCGAAGACCGATGCCTTCCTTCAGATGATCGAGATTATACAGGTGGTCTTTCCACTGCATGTCCAGGACCTGCAGCATGAACATCCGTTCCTGGAACCGGATATATTCCGTGCCGAACCGCTTCTCCTTGTCCTCGTAAATCGTCCGGACTTTAGCCAGCAGTTTTCCGGCGAGTTCGTGATAGCTCACATCGTTGCCATTGATGCCGAGCTGAGCCATGTCGAAGCCGAACTGGTTTCCGGCGCTGACGCGCAGGCCTTCCAAGTCCCAGGTATCGACAGGCTTATCCCTGGGAGTGTACCTGTCCAGCAGATCGCTCATGATATCGTTGGCAAGTTCCAGCACATACTCCCGCTGGTCCGCCCCCTCCAGAAGCTCCCGCCGGATCGCGTAAATCGCTTCCCGCTGCTTGTTCATTACGTCGTCGTATTCCAGGAGGTGTTTGCGGATTTCGAAATTCCTGGCTTCCACCTGTTTCTGAGCTCTTTCGATCTGGCGCGTGATGAGCTTGCTTTCGATCGGGACGCCTTCTTCCATCCCCAGCGACTGCATGATGCCGGAAATGCGGTCGCTGGCGAAAATCCTCATGAGGTCGTCTTCCAATGAAAGATAGAATCTGGATGAGCCCGGATCTCCCTGCCTGCCGGACCGTCCGCGCAGCTGGTTGTCGATGCGCCGCGCCTCGTGGCGCTCCGTCCCGAGGATGTGCAGCCCGCCCAGCCCGACCACCGCGTCATGTTCTTTGGGGCAGACCTCCGTCCAGTGGTTCCGGATGCGTTCGTACTCCTCCTGGGGCATCGTCGAGGCGTCCAGTCCTTTCTCGCGCAGCGACTGCATCGTGAGAAATTCAGGATTGCCCCCCAGGAGGATGTCCGTCCCGCGTCCCGCCATATTGGTGGCGATCGTGACAGCCTTTCTGCGGCCGGCCTGCGCGACAATTTCCGCTTCCTTGGCGTGGTATTTGGCATTCAAAACGACATGGGGAATGCCCTGCCTTTTTAGCAATATGCTCAGCTTCTCCGATTTTTCAATCGAGATCGTCCCAACCAGGACGGGCCGGCCCTTTTCATATAGATCCCTGATTTCCTCGACGACGGCGTTGGACTTCTCCCGCTCCGTCCGGTAGATGATGTCCGGAAATTCCGTGCGGATGAGAGTTCTGTTGGTGGGGATTACGTTCACTTCCAGCTTGTATATCTTATAGAACTCCTCCGCCTCGGTTTCAGCGGTCCCGGTCATGCCGGCCAGCTTTTTGTACATGCGGAAATAGTTCTGAAAAGTGATCGTGGCGAGGGTCTGGTTTTCCCGTTCGATTTTGACGTTTTCCTTGGCTTCGAGCGCCTGGTGCAAACCGTCGCTGTACCGCCGCCCCGGCATCAGCCTGCCGGTGAATTCGTCGACGATGACCACTTCTCCGTCCTTGACCATGTAGTCCACATCGCGCTTGAACAGCAGATGGGCTTTCAGGGCCTGGTAGGTATGGTGGACCCAGTCCATATTCTGGGGCTCGAACAGGTTGCCGACGTTCAGCAGCTTCTCGGCCTTCTCAACTCCCTCCTCGGTCAGGTTTACCGTCCTGGCCTTCTCATCCACCTGGTAGTCAATGTCGCGCCTCAGCCTGGGCACGATCCGGTCCACCTTGTAGTATTTGTCGGTGGATTCCTCGGCGGGCCCTGAAATGATGAGCGGTGTCCTCGCCTCATCGATGAGGATGGAGTCCACTTCGTCGACGATGGCGAAGTTGAATTCCCGCTGGACACAATCCTTCAGCTCATACTTCATGTTGTCGCGGAGGTAATCGAATCCCAGTTCGTTGTTCGTGCCGTAAGTGATGTCGTAGGCGTACGCGGTCTTACGTTCTTCGTCCGTCAGGGGGTGCTGGATGCAGCCCACGGTCAAACCGAGCGCCCGGTAGATCTTGCCCATCCACTCGGCGTCACGCCCCGCCAGGTAGTCGTTGACGGTGACGATGTGAACGCCTTTACCTTCGAGCGCATTCAGGTAGGCCGGCAGCGTGGCAACCAGCGTTTTCCCTTCACCGGTTTTCATTTCGGCTATGCGCCCCCGATGGAGGACGACTCCTCCGATGAGCTGGACATCGAAGTGCCGCATGTTCAGGGCTCGTTTGCCGACCTCCCGCACGGCCGCAAAAGCTTCCGGGAGGATGTCGTCCAGAGTTTCCCCGTTAGCAAGGCGCTCGCGGAATTTCGGCGTCAGCCCGGCCAGCTCAACGTCGGACCGCCGCGCCATCTCGGCTTCAAGGTCGTTGATGCGCTGAACGACAGGGGCTATTTGCTTCAGATCGCGATCGTTTTTGCTGCCGACTATTTTGGTGAGAATCGCACCGAACATTGGAGAAGCTCTCCAGAGGCTATAAATGGGCTAATCTAACAGATAGGGGCATGCGAGTCAATCCACCCTGAATTTCTGAATTTCTCACAACCTCAAATCTCACATTTCGAGTTCATTTTTTATGACTTGACATCCCTCACAGGCTGACCGATGGTTGAATCCATGATCGAAACCATCCGAAAAGCTGTGGCTGAGAGCCTGGAGCTCAAAAGCGCTTTCTTCCGCGACAACGCAGAGCTCATAGCCCGGATTGCGCGGGAAATCTGCTCCGCGCTGGAGAACGGCAACAAAATACTCCTCTATGGAAACGGGGGCAGCGCGGCGGACGCCCAGCACCTGGCCGCCGAATGGGTCGGCCGGTTCCAGCGGGAGCGGAGGCCGATGCCCGCCATCGCGCTGACCACGGACATGTCGGTTCTGACGGCGGTGGGAAACGATTACGGATTCGAACAGGTATTCGTCCGGCAGGTGCGCGCACTGGGCCGCAAGGGCGATGTCGCCCTTGCGCTTTCAACGAGCGGAAACTCCCCCAATGTGCTTCGGGCAACCGAAGCCGCAGAGGAGCTTGGGATGGTCACCGTCGGCCTGACCGGCAGAGACGGCGGTCAACTTGCGTCCAGGGTTCGATATAGCCTGAATGTCCCGCACATACTGTCGGCGCGGATTCAGGAAGTTCACCTCATGGTCGGTCACCTTCTCTGCCAGTTGACGGATGAAAACATGAAAGGACTGTAATCGCTCATGTCCAAGTACCGCACGAAGCCTTTCGGCCTCGACAGAATACAGACCTATCCGCTGCGCAGCCGCTCGAGCAAGGTTGCGGTGGGGAGCTTTGGCAGACCCCATACAAAAGGCGGAAGCGTTGCGGAATTCCTGGAAAAGCTGCCCTCAATCCTGGGGGCTCAGAATCTCAGGGAGCTCGCCCATGCCATCGTGAAGGCTCAGGCAGAGGGCAAGCCCATCCTCTGGGGCGCCGGCGGGCACGTCATCAAAACGGGCCTTTCCCCGATCCTCATCGATCTGATGAGGCATGGGCTGGTGTCGGGCCTGGCGCTGAACGGATCGGGCATCATTCATGATTTTGAGATTGCCATGATTGGATCCACCAGCGAAGACGTGGACGCTCAGCTCCAGACGGGAGCCTTCGGCATGGCCGAGGAAACGGGACAGGGCATCAACCAGGCCATTCGCGAGGGCGTGGCAGACGGGCTTGGCATCGGCGAATCGCTGGGCCGGCATCTTGCCGGCATGAAACCGGCTTTTGGCGAATACAGCCTTGTCCTCCAGGCCTACCGGATCGGCATTCCCGTAACGGTTCACGTGACCATCGGGGCGGACATTATCCACAATCACCCGGAGGTCTCTCCCGAAGCGATCGGATTGGGCAGCCACCGGGATTTTCGTCTTTTTGCAGGCCTCGTGGCGGGATTGAACGACGGAGGAGTTTATTTGAACTGCGGCTCCGCCGTGGTTTTACCGGAGGTTTTCCTAAAAAGCGTAACGCTGGTGCGAAACAGCGGCCTGCCGCTGCGGAATTTCACCACCGCGAACCTTGATTTCATCCAGCATTACCGGCCGACGGAAAACGTTCTCAAAAGGCCTTTAAAAAACGGGGGACGGGGCATCCCGCTTACAGGCCATCACGAAATCCTGCTGCCGCTGCTGGCGGCCTGGCTTGTCGAACTCTCCGGCGGTTAGGCCGCTATTGCGGTTTTCGCGGGCTCCCGCCAGGCGCCTGCTTCTCGAGCGCAATACCCTGCGAATCGCCGGATGCGCCGCTCTCCCGCAACCGTATCATGACCTCGAGATTTTTCAAAAATTCGACGAACCGATCATCCTTACGTATGCGATCGAAGTCGGGCTGCTTTTCAATAGCGGCAATATCGGACCATCCGTCGGTAAACGCCTGCTGGAGGCTTTCTATGGCCCGGATCACGTTGCCCGCGGAGGCGAACAGGCGGGCCAGATAATAGCTCCTCTCCTTGGATGGAGTGCTGCCTCCTATCAGGCTGACGCTGCTGTTTTTGGTCAAAATCTCGGGATCCAGGGTCAGGCCCCTCTGCCACGCGGCCATCGCGAGGTCGAACTTCTTCCTCTCAAAATACAGCGATCCCAGGTTCATATGAAAGGAAGCTTCGTCTTCCTTCATGCGGACGGCTTTTCGGAAATATTTCTCCGCCTTCTTGAGATCTTTGAGGGCGAAATAGACGGAACCGAGATTATTGACCGAATAGGGATATTTCGGATTGAGCGCCATAGAGCGCTGAAAGGCGGCGCTCGCTTCCTGATAGTAGTGCAACTGGGAATAGGTGATTCCTACCCGGTTGAAGATGAATTCATTATTGGGATTCAGCCGGCTGGCTTCGAGATACTTGATCAGCGCGGCATAAAAATCCTTGCGCGCAAAAGCGACGTCACCTTCCTTGGAAGCTTCGTTGGAACGGATGATGTCCTCGCTCGACACCTTGATCCGGGCTACCTTGGGCGGACACCCGGCGCAAACCAGGCCGGCAAGAACAAGGAACAGGACCATCGCAATAATAGATTGATATCGTGGAGGTGGAACCGCTGCCCGCGCTTTGGAGAATTCCCTTCTATGGGAGGCCGCCATAGTCAAATCTTAGACCTGCAGGGGCCCCCAATCAAGCCAAGCCGTCTTGCGGCGGTTCCGCGCCTGATTATCATCCTCTAATCCGCTAGGAGACCCTCTGGATCTGCCCTGATTGATTGCGGGATACACTTGACACTGTGGGCAGGCCGGTTTTGATTCCGGCTTAGACGATATTCAAGCAACTTGCGGACTACAGCCTCATTGCCGAATTCAGCGCCGGGGGCTTTGGGAAGTATCCCCGTTGGGCATGAGCTTCAAGCTAGCGGCATAGGATCCAAAGAGCAAGGTCTGGATATCGCGTCCCGGAGGGACGCAATGAGGGTAGCCCGGCACTTCAGTGCCGGGGATGAGGGATACAAAATAGCAAAAGAGTCCCGTTAGGGACGACTGAGGCGCAGAAAAATTCGGTCGTCCCTACGGGACTCAAATCTTTATTTTTCCGGATGTTTCCCGGCACTGAAGTGCCGGGCTATTTTCACGCCGTCCCGGGAGGGACGGCTCTTTCACATTCGCCATAGCTTGATGCGCATGCTCTTTGGGACCGAATGCAGAAGGGAACGTAGAGGAAAAGGTCGGGACACATCCTCAGTGTCACGTGCGGGTAACGGTCAGGGCTCTGCCGGGGAGGCAGTACGGGTTTGACAAATCATGGTTTTTCTCTTCCCGGGTCAGGACAATAACAAAGAGAAATATCAAACTGGAAACGCTAAAGAAGGCTGATAGATGCGCTGAAGAACGCTGACCTCAGGGGGCGAAGGCCGGTAGGCAACATGCCGGCCGTGCATTTCTCAATCAGGGATGGCAAGGGACACGGCGCCATGACTTTAAAATGTCACAAAGTGCCGATGAAGCTCGAGGCCGATATATTAAAATTCATGTCCCGCTTGAAGAACACGAAATCGGCCGGAACGGCATAGTGTACCTCGATGTGGATCTGGCCGGCAAAACGCTCCACGGTGACGTTTTCTTTCGTGAGCTTAATTTCGTTTTTTTTCGCCATGTCCAGGATGTCGTTGACAATCGTGTCATTGTCGAGGAAACGGGCTCCCGCGCGGGTTACTTCGGTTTTGACGTCGGTTTCCAGGTTGTAGTTTGCGTAATACATGGGGCCGAGCTTGATGGCCAGGAAAATAACCACTCCCATCAGGAAAATCGATATCAGGCAGCCAAAGAGCCCTTTGCCCTGGCAATCCCGCAGGATGAGGTATTTGGGTCGCATATGCCTTGGTTCCCCCATGGAATGCACTTTTGATCGGCCGGATGAAGGACCGTCCTTAGTTCAAATTTTGCTGCCACGACCGAATGCCGCCAAAGCCGTTCAGCCGTCGGTATAAGGTATAACAATATCAAAAACCATGTAAAAGATGCTTACCTGGGAAATTGCAAATCTGAATGGTTTAGGAAATTCAGTTCAGAGTTCCCAGTTCAAAGTTTCCAGTTTAAAACTGAAGTGCAGACGCCATGATTCTTTTATTCTGGTTTCTATACAGAACGACATAAATCATTGCGTATCCCAGGTGAGGCCCGAAGAAGGGCCGGTGGGCAGTGGGCCCGGCCGTGAGAGGCCGGGATGGGATTACATTAAAAGGAGCGCCAAAGGCGCGGCACTCTACTGCTGTGCCGGCCCTTCGGGCCTCACCTGTTCGCAATTCCAACCCCGAGCTGACGCTCGGGGCTATTCCCTGCCGGCGCTTCGCGCCTGATGAAAATCCACGGATGAGCATTCATTT
>CAYYTC010000080.1:0-20792 GCA_964474425.1 uncultured Acidobacteriota bacterium | reverse complement strand
AAGTTAGGACAAAAACGGGCTAATCCCATAGCTTCCCTCGCGCTGCTTTTGAAATCCCAGGGGATCGTCCTCGGGATGGGTCAGTTTCAATCTTCGAACATAGGCCCGACGTATCTCGCGTTCGTCGGCGGTCGGATTGATACCCAGTTGTTCCCAGACGTCATGCACGTCAACTGCCTCGAGGGAAGTCACTCAATAATGGGTGCCTGGCTTTCGATTTGATCCAGAAATGCCGTCAGCTGTTCCCGGGCTTCCCTGAACCGCCCCGCGATTAATGGGCGGAAGACTCCGAAAAGGCCGCTCCCGGCCACCAACTCTGCCTCCAGTCGTTCGCGGCCGCTCTTCCTTTTGGATACAGCGCCCTGAATGAGGTCTCCGGTGAGTGCGATACCTCTCAATAACAGCTCGGATTTTGCTGCGTCCACGGCCTCGGGTCTGTAATCATCTCCACCTCCGGCAACTTGCAGCAACTCGTCATCGCTGATGTGTAAGTATTGTTCGCAGAACTGTTGATGGGTCATGTCATTTCTCCCGATAGGAACCAACCGTATCATTTGCCGGTCGATGCAGGCTGAGGTGCACCAATGGCATTGTTTGCTCCTTGTGAAACCTGGGTGTAGTAGGCAAGCGTCAGACCGATTCCTACCAGTGGCTGCAATAAGGCAAGGGTCTATCCACAATCCGTTTCCCGCACCTGGATTCTGCTGTAAAATCGAGCTTCAAATAGAGATTTCCTCACAGCGCTCGTACATTTATGGACTCCTGAAGAATGAGAAAAGATGCCCTGCAATTCAGGAATAACTAACAGAATGTATCTTGTCAGATGAAAAGACCGAGTTGATACAGGAAGCGTTTTTTGAAAGAGAGGCTAATTTTCTTTAACGGCTTGGGCGATTAAAGGTGATGCGCGAGAAGGTCTAAATACTGTTCTCGACTGATGCCAGCTGTGCGGATGAGGTTTTTAATTACAAAAACGGGAACGGCTTTGTATTTGGGAATGACCAGCGGTCTCTTGATTCCGGGCTTTGTATAGATAAGGTGGTCGCCACTCGTTCTATTATAACTGAAGCCCTCTTCCTCAAAGATCTTGACCAAAACTTGGGAAGGAACTGGCTTCAGGCTGTCCATGGTTATCTTACCGACAGAGTTAAGCGATCGAGAGAAACGAATTCCGGAGGCACCCAATTGTCGCCCTCGCGGCGATAACCGGCTTCATCCAGGATTTCATTGAGCGTTCCCATGTCGGCACAAGTTTCCAAGAAACCTTGAACGGCATCCAGAATGTTTTTTCTGGCTTCGTCGGCCGAGTTGCCACAGCTGGAAATATCCAGCTCGGGAACATGGGCAACAAAAGAATCGCCTTCCCTGAAAATGTGAGTGGTAAATGCGATATCGCGCATTGTTTCCTCCTTGTGTTAATGAAAAGCCATGAGTTCAGGGTATCAGAGCTGAAAATATTGTCAACTATACGTGAAATGCGATAAATGAACTTTCCTCACTCGCATCTTTACGCTGCCGTGCGGAACGGTCGCCGGGTGGGAATTGCCGGCTACTATGATTTCGGAAAGTCTCTTATTCCGTTCTCAACAGACGCTGAAATAACACGCGCACTCACGCAGTATGTGGCAGCCGCACATTTGAGGGTGGAATATGTAAACGGCATCGACTATGCGGCGGAGCCTGCATATGGGGAGCTTTTGCAGATAGGCTACCGTCCCGACAACAATCCGAATCAGGTCTTCATGGAAATGACCGGTCTTCCTCATTTCCAGCAACAGGAGGCGCTCGCCCGGCAGATGCACGAGGGAGACCGCACTGAAGTCGCCCACTTACACATTGGAGGGCATCAAAATCTTCTATTGAGAATCCTGTGATCGGATGGATGCCGTCATCAAGGAGGGAAAGAGCTTCGCAGGCCCTGGGTGATGCAAATTTCGTTCAGTTGATATTAGTCCAAACCATGCCGGAGGCTACTGATCACAGGTCAGAAGTTTGCCATCTTCAAAAATTCCTCTTCACTCAGGATTGGGATGTTGAGAGCTTTCGCTTTGTCCCGCTTGGTTCCAGGATCAGTGCCGGCGACGACATAGTCGGTGTTTCGCGATACGCTGGAGGATGTTTTGCCTCCGAGCCGTCGGATAAGCTCCTCCAATTCGGTGCGGCTGAAACGGCTCATCGTTCCCGTGATCACAAAAGTCTTGCCCTCGAATTGAAACCGGTTGACATTGCTTTCCGCAGATTTCGGCTGTGTCAGATCCACCCCGTATTCATCCAGTTGCCGGATGATGGCAATCCCTGACTCGCCTTTGAAAAAGTGGTGGATGCTTTTTGCCGCGATGGGGCCCAAGCCCGGAATCTGAGCCAGACGTTCCTCGGATGCCGCCAACAGAGCCTGAATATCTCCGAACTCCTCTGCAAGGAGTCTCGCATTCCGCTCCCCAACGTGACGGATGCCCAGGGCTGTCAGAACGCGCGACAGTCCCTGCTTTTTGCTCGAGCCGATGCCCTCCACGAGGTTTTGGGATGATTTTGGGCCCATCCGCTCCAGTTCCTGAAGCTGTTCGGCCTTCAGCCTATAAAGATCCGTCAAGGATTTCACTAGTTCCTTATCCACCAGTTGATCGATCAAGGCCGGCCCCAATCCCTCGATATCCATTGCGCGTCTGGACGCAAAGAAAGACAGGCGCTCCTTGAGCTGAGCGGGACAAGAAGGATTGAGGCAGCGTATATACACTCCGCCTTCATCGCGCGCAACGTCTCCCCTGCATACGGGACACCTTGCCGGGAAACTGTATGCCGTTTCCGCGCCGGACCGCTTCTCAAGCTCTACCCTCACGACGTGAGGAATAATCTTTCCTGCTTTCTCGACGATGACGCTGTCGCCCACGCGTATATCCTTGCGGACGATTTCGTCGGCATTGTGAAGGTTCGCCCGCGATACTTTGGTACCGGCGATCTCCACGGTTTCGAGTTCCGCAACGGGGGTGAGGATTCCGGTTTTTCCAATCTGCACATAGATATTTTTTATCCGGGATGCCGCCTGCCACAGCTCTACCTTATAGGCGATCACCCATCGCGGGGATTTGCTGGTGGCTCCCAGCCTGTCGCGCTGGGCGAAGCTGTTGATTTTGATCACGAGGCCGTCGGTTTCATAGTCCAGCGCATCCCTTGCCTCCAGCGTCTCCCTGCAGTAATCCAGGACGTCCTCGATTGTATCCATCACTTTGCTGTAGGGGACCGCCGATATCGCATAATTGCGGATCATTCCCAGAAACTCGGCATGATCTGCCAGACTCAATCCGGTCAGACGGCCCTCGCTATGAGCGAAAAAGCGCAGTCCGCGCTGCCCGCACTGGCGGGGATCCAGAAGCTTCAGACTTCCCGCGGCGGCGTTCCGGCAATTGGCAAAAATTCTCTCTCCGCGTTCCGACTGCAGTTTGTTCAAACGCGAGAGCTCCGTGTGAGTCATATACACTTCACCCCGGACCTCCAGGATTCCGGGGGTTTTTCCCCCGCGGGCGAGCAGGCGCAGAGGGATGTCCCGGATGGTTCGCAAATTGTGGGTGATGTCATCGCCGCGGGCGCCGTCGCCCCGGGTCAGTCCAAGCGTGAAACGCCCTTCTGCGTAAAGGAGCGAGGCGGAGACGCCGTCGATTTTGTGTTCCACTATATATTGAGCTTTTTCCCCCTGAAGCCACCGGCTGATTCGGGCGTCGAATCCCCGTACTTCATCTTCGCTGTATGTGTTTTCTATCGAAAGCATGGGAACGGCATGAGGAACCTGGCGAAAACCCTCGATGGGCTGCCCGCCGACTCGCTGCGTCGGGCTATCCGGGGTGATGAGCTCCGGGTGTTTGTTTTCGAGATCCTGCAGTTCCTGCATGAGGCGGTCAAATTCCAGGTCGCGGATCTCGGGATTGTCCTCGACATAGTATTTGTAGTTGTGATGCTCGATAAGGTTTCGCAGTTCCTCGATATGGTCCTTGACGGAATTGGCCATTGCTTTGCCCCTGCTCCTGTAAGAATAGACTGATTTTACTGTCAAACAGGGCACGGACGATATTAGAATTGAGAAAGAAAAGCCGCCGGGCATACGAGGTATCCCTGCCGCTTTCGAGTGCCTTTCGGCAAGGATTGGACCTTGAGGAGTATGGGGACGCCGCTGCGGCCCGGCATTCCGGAGCTATCCATGAACGCTGAAGATATTACCCTGAATCTGGATCGTTTTTTGCGCCTGAGCGCTGAGATGATGGAAACGCTTTCAAATCTATCGCGCAAAGTCAAAGAAGCCGTGGAACAGCTCAAGGAGGATCAGCGGCTGCAGCAAGAGCGCTTTGAAAGCCTTATGGAAAGCCAGAAGAATCGCTGGGAGGAAGAAAAGAGACGGAGGGCTCAGGAGGAAAGGGATATCCAGGAGAATCTCCTGCTTCGGCGGCAGCGGGAGGAAGAGGAATACGGGCGGAAATGGGCGGCCGAACAGGAGCAGGCAAAGCGGACGCTGGCCGAAGAGTTGCGGGCGCTCGAAGAGGAGAGCCGGCTGAAGCTGCAGAATCGGGAGGAGGAGCTATCTCAGCGGGAGTTGATCCTGAACGAGAAAGAGCTGGAATGCGTCCGGCTCGTCCAGGAACTCGAGCAGTTCATCTCCAGGCTATCGGCCCATCTGCAGCCACGGCCGTTTGTCCCCCCCATTCAGCGGATTAACGGCCGATGAGTCCGGATCGCATGAAACAGCGCAAGCCCCAGGATGACTCCGGCCGCGTCTATTGCCACATCCCAAATAGAGGCTGATCTTCCGGGGACGAATTTTTGATGCCACTCATCGGAGATGGCATATAAAACCGCAAAGATTGCGGCCATAATGACTGCGGACCGTTCCATCATCCGCCTTTTGCTCAGCGCGTGGAAAAAGGACGCGGCCAGCATGGCATACCCTGCCATATGCCCCCCTTTTTTGGCAAAAGCATCCCAATGCCCCAATTCCGGCAACTCCGATTTTGGAGTGGATGATGCCAGGAAGATGATGGACATCACCAGAATCGCCGGTCCCCATCGCCAGATCCAGATCTTCATAGCAGTCAGTCCTTCGGCTCCCGCAAAAATTGCGGCTTCAAATATAAAGGAAAGCCGATGTGAAATCACGGATTCCCAAAGCAAATTTTTTATGGGAAACCCGCTGAATTTTGCCGCTCCGGGATCCGGAAACCCTGGCGTGCATTGAAAAGCGCTGACGGCCGTCTATGCTTCAGGAAATATTTCTCTTAAGCTCTTGAGTGTTTTCCCCGGAAATTGTAGTGTCTTGTATGAGGGGCGTGAATGCGGATTGATTCCGGGATTCGCTCGCGGCAGCAGGAGCCACAGTTCTCCCTTTATATGCCTTGACAGGTTTGAATCATGGCTATTAAGATGAGGTCCGGCGTCTCCAAATGGCGCTTTAGGAATTACATTCCCAGTCTTGTTGATGCCACCTGATGAAGACACTAGCCAACGAGATTGAGGTAATAATAAACAGTGCGCTGGACAACCTCGACCTGATCGAGACCCTCACGGATTGCATTACCGGCTTTATGAATTTCGACGAGGAGTCTGCGCACCGGGTGGGGATGTCGGTTCGCGAGTCGGTTACAAACGCGATACAGCATGGAAATAAACTGGATTTAAACAAAAGAGTGCATATTTGCTTTGAAATGGAGGCGGACAGACTGTCCATTACGGTCAGGGACCAAGGCAACGGTTTCCGGGCCGACAAAATACCGAATCCACTGGATTCCGAAAACCTGCTTAAGCCGAGCGGCCGCGGAATTTTTTATATGCGCACCTTTATGGATGAGGTCGAATTCAGGTCCCTTCCTCAAGGAGGGACGGAAGTAATTATGGTGAAGGTAGTTACCCAAAATTAAGGAGAGCAATATGAAGATCGAGACACGCACCATTGGGGATGTCCGGATTTTGGATTGCAGCGGCAAGATCACCCTGGGAGAGGGAACTATGGCTGTTCGCAATACGGTGCGCGACATTCTGAAAGGCGACGGGAAAAAAATTATCCTGAACTTGGCGGATGTGAGCTACATTGACAGCTCCGGTATCGGTGAACTGGTAAGCACCTATACCACGGTCACCAACAACGGCGGAAAACTTGTGCTCCTGAACCTGACGAAGAAGATCCAGGAATTGCTCGCCATTACCAAACTGCTGACCGTCTTCCAGGTCTATGAAAATGAGCAGGCCGCGCTTTCCGGCTTCGGCAAGGGCTAGCTACCGGAACAACCGGTCGATGGTTACGATCTTCGACAGGTCGTTGAACACAACGAAACCCATTAGGAGAATCAGGAAAACGAAACCCGCCTGAACGATTTTCTCTTTTAGGTTGAGGCTGAGATCCCGCCGAATGAGGCCTTCTATCAGCAGAAGCGCAATTACTCCGCCGTCCAGGATCGGGATGGGGAGCAGGTTGAAGACGCCGAGCTGCAGACTGACCAATCCCAAAAAACCGAAGAAAATCCGGGCGCTGCCTGTACGGGCGGCGCTCCCGGATATCCGGGCGATCTCGATGGGTCCGGACAATGTGCGGACGGATGCCGAGCCCTTCAATATTCGTCCTATGATCTTGAAGGTCAAGGCCGACATATCGTAGTTCCGGCGGATAGATTGAGCGAGAGCCCCGGCAACTCCGAACTTTTGAATGTCCGAGGGAATGTCGGGCACAAAACCGACAATCACGCGTCCTTTTTCCTCGATCGGAGTGACACGGATGTGAATGATCTGGCCCTGCCGGGACCGGGATTTTTCCCCGACATCCTCGAGCGCAGGTTCCACCTCCGGCCGCTTGACCGTAAAATCCAAAGGAATCCCCTTGCTCTCCGAAATAATGTTCAGGATCTGATTGTAATCGGTGCCGACTTTCCCCTCAGTTTGGACCGAGAGGATCTCATCCCCTCTTTTTAATCCTGCCTTGTACGCAGGGGAATTTTGATCCACATCGGAAATAATCGTCCAGGGCAGGGAGAATTTGAACCCCAGGGAGGCTGGATCCAGTTCTGCCTGCTGGCTCGATGGAGAGTCGAGCTGGAGCTGCACGATCCGGCCGCCGCGCATCACCTCGAAATTCAGTGTGCCCCTGGGCGCGGTTCCCAGGGCTATTTCCATATCCTCCCACGTCTTGACAGAATTTTTATTGACGGAGAGGATCAGGTCTCCAGTTTTCAGCCCCGACCGCTTGGCGATCGAATCGGCGGCCACGGGCCCTACAAGCGCCGGCCCTTGGGGATACCTTGGGACGTTTACCCCCTGCATGTAGGTTAGAGAGACGATGACGACAGCCAGAAGTATGTTCATAAAAGGGCCGGCAACGGCGACCAGAAATCTGTGCTTTTTGGGATGCGACAGAAATTCGTCCGGTGCTCCTTTGCGCTCATCATCATAGGTTTCACCGGCCATTTTGACGTAACCGCCCAGGGGAATCGGGCTCAGTCTATATTCTGTGCCGCCGCGCGTGAAGCCAACGAGCTTCGGCCCAAAGCCAAGAGAAAAAACCAGAACCTTGATTTTCAGGAGCTTGGCCATTGCGAAATGGCCGAATTCATGAACCGTGATGGTGATGCCCAGAACAACCACAAATGCCAGGATTGTGATCATCAATGTGAATAGCCCTCCGCCGACACTACATAATGATGCCCTAAAGATTGAAAAGGCTCAACAATCGATCTGATGCTCGTTTGTGTCGGGATTGGACGGCAGCGGCAAGGGCGCTATCGGGCGGGAGTCCCTGCGTCAAGGCCGATGATTTTTCGCGCATAATCCAAACTGCCTATACTCGCGATGCAGCGCGAACAGCGTGCCCGGTCGAGGTCCGGGCTTCAGCCTCCGTTCTTGCCCACACGTCCGCCTTGAGTATTGTTTCCAGATCGACGGATTCCCGGACCGGATGCGCGTCCATCACCGATTCGATAATCTGCGGAATTTCATGAAACGCGATCCTGCGGTTCAGAAAGGCCTCCACAGCAACTTCATTGGCAGCGTTGAGGACTGCGGGCAAGGTGCCTCCGTTTTTCAAAGCCCTGTAGGCCAGTCCGAGGCAGCGGAATTTCTCCCAGTCGGGCTCCAGAAACTCCAGCTTGGGCATCCTGAAAATGTTCAGCGAGGGAAGCGGCGACTGCCATCTTTCGGGATAGGTGAGAGCATACTGAATCGCGATACGCATATCGGTCACTCCCAGTTGAGCCAGGATGGAGCCATCGGAGAACTCAACCATCGAATGAACGATGCTTTGAGGATGCACGGCGATGTCGATCTCGCCGGCGGGGATTCCAAAGAGCCAGGAGGCTTCAATGACTTCGAGCCCCTTATTCATAAGGGTCGCAGAATCTATCGTGATTTTGCGGCCCATGCGCCACGTGGGATGGTTCAGAGCCTGTTCCAGTGTCACGGAAGAGAACTCTTCCCTGGGCGTTTCGCGGAACGGACCTCCGGAGGCGGTAAGGATCAGGCGCCGAACTTCCTCTCGCCGGCCGCCTCTCAAACACTGGTGAATGGCATTATGTTCGCTGTCGACGGGAAGAATTTCCACCTGTTTTTCGCGCGATTTGCGCATGATCAGCTCGCCTGCCATTACAAGCGTCTCCTTGTTGGCAAGTGCGATGCTCTTCCCGTTTTCCAGCGCGTAATAGGTGGGCAGGAGACCTGCGGCTCCCGAGATTGCCGAAAGAACCATCGAAGATCTTGGGTGGCAGGAAACCTCTATATGCCCTTCCATCCCATGGACAAAGCGTGTGCGCGCCATCGGATAGCCGCGCTGCCTGAGAACACTTTGCAGCTCTCTGGCCGTGGATTCATCCGAGCAGGATGCTATGTCCGGGCATATCTGCTCAATCTGGCTGGCCAGCAGCGAGACATTCCTGCCGCCGCTGAGCCCGGCCACCTGAAACTGCTCCGGCAGGGCGGCTGTTACTTTAAGTGTGTTTGTGCCGATAGATCCGGTGGAGCCGAGGACTGACAAAACTTTCATCCGTCTCATCCTGCAAAACCGATATTCTAGCACTATGGACGGAATATAACGATTTGCATTTTATGTTGGAGGGCCTCCACGAGGATACCGGAGCCCTGATCCGCATTCTCACGGATTTTCGCTGAATGATGTGCGCACGGGCACGGACCTTCCCGAGTCACGGCCGCGGATCCCAACCCGCAGGTCCGCAATCCGTCAGGTATAGAGCAGGGATAAATAGACATAGAGGACGGGGACCGCAAAAAGAAGGCTGTCCACGCGATCCAGTGCGCCTCCATGTCCGGGGATAAGGCGCGAGCTGTCCTTGATGCGCGCAGCCCTCTTCAGCATCGATTCGGCGAGGTCGCCAAGCTGGCCGAATATTCCAATCAGGATTGAGATCGAAACTACGTGGCGAAACGGCAGATCCCGGAACAGGAATTGCTGCGCCGCTATGGCCGCCACCACACCGGCAAGCAGCCCGCCGACGGCCCCTTCATAGGTTTTTTGGGGGCTCAAAACGGGAGCAAAGGCGGTTTTTCCCATGGTTTTCCCAAACACGAGCGCGGCGGTGTCGCCAGTACAGATTACGATCAGCAGCAGAAGAGTCCAGTGCATCCCGGCTTCGTTCCCGTAATCAAAGCGCAGCGGAATGGCAGGGTATAAGAAAAGCGCGAAGTACAGCGTTCCCAGCACTTCAGCCATGAGCGCGAATGCGCGGTCCTGTACAGGCTGTCGGTATCGCCACAAAGCTGACACAAACAGGATCAGCAGCACCGCGCTCAAGATTGCGGCTATCGGGAACGACCTATAGTGGAAGTCGACCAGCAGGATCCAGAAGGCAAAATAGCTGAACAAGGGTTGGACGCGAAGTCCCATGGCCCGAATGAGCCCGAAATACTCGTAGAGACAGGCGGTTCCTATAAGGCCAATGCCGATCAGGTAATAATCGGGAGTCGCGTAAATCACCCCCAGAAGCGTAAGGACCAGCAGCACACTCCCGGATATAATCCGTGTCATCTTTCTCCCTGAAAAGCAGCGGTTAGCTGTTAGCGGATTGAG
This sequence comes from uncultured Acidobacteriota bacterium, assembly GCA_964474425.1. Taxonomy (GTDB): domain Bacteria; phylum Acidobacteriota; class UBA6911; order UBA6911; family UBA6911; genus UBA6911. The sequence continues at coordinate 10,750 of CAYYTC010000080.1, read as the reverse complement.
AACGATGGATATCCGAATGAGGAGGGGCAAAACCTCCCATCTCGAATATTCCCTGGATGATTAGCCTTCTATCGTTGTAAGCAAGCCCGAATATCCAACTTTCTAACCACTAACCACTAACCACTAACCACTAACCACTAACCACTAACCACTAGGCTCAATTCCCCCGTACCTTCGGTTGCGACGCTGATACTCCAGAATGGCCTCGAGAAGATGTTTGCGCCGAAAATCGGGCCAGAGCGTCTGAGTGATATAGATTTCGGAATATGCAATTTGCCAGAGCAGGAAGTTGCTGATACGTATTTCACCGCTGGTCCGGATCAGGAGATCGGGATCCGGCAGCCCGGAAGTATAGAGATTGCGGGAGATCAATTCCTCGCTGATCGGATAGGTATGTCCGTTTACTTTGCATTCCCGCAGAAGGCGATTGAATGTATCCACAAGTTCCGCCCGGCCGCTGTAATTCAAGGCGACGTTGAGAAGCATGCCACTGTTGCTTTCCGTCGTGCGCGTGGCCCGGTGCAATTCGCTGCGCACCGATTCCTCGAGTTCCTGGATCCTGCCGATGGCCTGGAACCTGACATTGTTTTTGCGAAAATTGTCCAGCTCGAGCCGGATGTGTTCCTTGAGCAAGTTCATCAGAGTGTGAACTTCGCGGCGCGGTCTCTTCCAGTTCTCCGTCGAAAAAGCATAGAGAGTGAGAACCTGAAATCCAAGCCGGGCCGAGCTTTCCACAATGTCCCGAACGGACTCGATTCCGGCCCGATGCCCTGCGACACGAGGAAGTTTGCGCATGCCGGCCCATCGGCCATTGCCGTCCATGATGACAGCGACGTGTTTGGGCAGCCGATTCCTGTCGATTTGTTTTAGGAGGCCGGCTTCCTGAGTTCCGGGCTCCGCGAACCCCTTTAGCTCCATTCGGAAGATTCTCCCGCCGGCTATGATATCAGAATTCAGGCAGTGGCTCAGTATCGAACTTTCATGAGCACCAGGCCGTGCGCAGGGGCCGTGAAACCTGCCAGCCTGCGGTCCCGATTGACAAAGAGATCCTGGAACTCCTCAAGGCTTATGGATCCTTTCCCGATCTCGAGAAGAGTCCCGGCCATGTTTCGCACCATGTGGTGCAGGAAGCCGTTCCCTTCAACGGTCAAAAGCAGGCGGTGACCGCGCTTTATCAGCTCGCACCGGAAAATACGGCGAATGGTCTTTGAGGGAAGGGAACTCGATTTTGCAAAGCCGGCAAAATCGTGCTCACCTTCGAACCGTCGGGCGGCCTCGGTCATCCTGGGAATATCGATCGGGTACGGATGGTGATAAAACTCGCGCATCAGATGCGGTTTCATGACCGGCCCGAGGTAGATCTGGTATCGATAGACCTTTGACAATGCGTCGCGTCGCGAATGAAACTTCCGCGGCACCTGGCGCGCGGACAGTACACGGATATCACGGGGAAGCGCACTGTTCAGCGCCCGCACAAACTGTTCTGCGGGAATTTTTGAGACCGTGAAGAAGTTCGCCACCAGCCCTCGCGCATGGGTGCCGGCGTCGGTTCGCCCGCTGCCCGTCAGCGTGACGCGCTCTCCTGTGATTTTCGCTATGGACTCCACCAGCAATCCCTGGAGCGTAGGAAGGCTGTTCTGGCTTTGCCAGCCGTGATAAGCGGTACCCTCGAATGCCACGGTCAGCCTGATATTCCGCTCGAGTTTCATCGGCTGCCGGGTTTGACGGCCTGGCTTCCGGTTTTGCATAACGGGCACTCGTCCGGAGAAAAAGAGGGTATGTCCAAAACTGCGAGAGCGACTCTTGGGACGCCTAAATCGGTTCTGCCGCCGCTGCGGTCGATCAATGATCCGGCGGCCAAAACGATCCCCCCAGCCTGAGTGACAACCTCTATGGTTTCCCGCGTCGATCCGCCCGTGGTAACAACATCCTCGACCACATAACCCTTTTCGCCGGGCTGAATCTGGAAACCGCGCCTCAGCCTGAGAATGCCCTCCTGGCGCTCGGCGAAAAGGCCGCGGACGCCGATGGCTCGCGCGACCTCGTGCGATACCAGGATCCCTCCAATCGCGGGCGCGATAACAAAGTCCGGCATGCCGGCCAATGCCCGGAGGCGCTCCGCCAGGGCTGATCCCAGTACAGCCGCTTGTTGGGGATTCTGCAGCACAAGCGCGCATTGAAGATATTGACTGCTGTGCAGCCCGGACGTAAGCCGGAAATGCCCCTCCAGCAGCGCTTCAGACCGTCTGAAAATATCGAGTACTTCGTCTTGAGTCATAGGAGAACCGCTTTCGTTTTAAACATTATGGATATGGGCGGTTGAACGCGGGTGCCGCAACCGCACGCACTCCCCCTCGCCTGAATTCCCTACCTGCGCCCAGAAGATCCTATGGGATAACGCTTTCTATGATAAAATGGATCTTTCTAAGGGAAAAGGAGTCATTTTATGTCAGGTCACTCTAAGTGGCATTCCATTAAGCATAAGAAGGCTGCTGCGGATTCAAAGCGCGGTCGGATATTTACGCGCTTGATAAAGGAAATGACCGCGGCGGCGCGGATGGGCGGAGGGGATCCCGATGCCAATCCCAGGCTCCGCCTCGCGGTCGCTACCGCCAAGGCCAGCAATATGCCTGCCGAGAATATCAAGCGGGCCATTATGCGGGGTACGGGAGAATTGCCGGGCGTTTCCTACGAGGATGTTAACTATGAAGGGTACGGGCCGGGCGGCGTCGCGATCTTCATGCACGTCCTGACGGACAACCGGAACCGCACTGTCGCCGAACTCCGGCATATCCTGTCCAAAAATGGCGGGAACCTGGGAGAGACGGGCTGTGTCGGCTGGATGTTTGACCGGAAAGGTTACTTTGTCGTCGAGAAGTCGGCTGCAGACGAAGAGCGGCTTTTGGAGCTTGCCCTGGGCGCCGGCGCCGATGATCTGCGGGAGGATGGGAGTAACTTCGAGATCCTTACAGCGCCGGAAAATTTTGATGCCGTAAGAGGTGCCCTGGAAGGGGCTAAAATCGTCACAGCAGCCGCCGAGATTTCCATGGTGCCCCAAAACTATGTCAAACTGGAAGGCAAAAACGCCCAGACCATGCTGAAGCTCATGGAAGCTCTGGAAGACCACGAAGATATCCAGAATGTCTGGGCAAACTTCGACATCGATGAATCGGAGCTCAAGGAAGCTTCATAGGGCAGCCTGGTGATGCGCATACTGGGCATTGACCCCGGAAGTGTTTCTACCGGTTACGGTATCATAGAAACCGACGGCATCAAGCATGAGCCGGTTCTTTACGGAGCCATTAAGACTCCATCCCGCAAGCCTTTTCACGAACGCCTTTTCAAGATATACAAGGATTTGAGCGACATTCTCGTCCGAGAGAAGGCCGAGGTCATGGCCATCGAAGAGGTATTTTACGCCGCAAACGTGCAATCGGCGCTCAGGCTGGGTCACGCAAGAGGAGTGGCTTTGCTGGTGGCGGCTCAAAATGGATTGCCGGTATGTGAATACTCCCCGCTGGAAATCAAGAGCGCCGTCGTGGGCTTTGGACGGGCAGAAAAAGCCCAGATCCAGACGATGGTGCGGTTCCTTCTCAATCTGCCGGAACTCCCTTCACCCGACGACGCGGCCGATGCCCTCGCGGTCGCAATCTGCCATGCCCACCGCATGAAACGGAATTACGAATGACGCATTAAAGCAAGCAGTGTTGGGATTCTTTTAGCACGGCTTCCGAGCAGTAACCGGATTGTCAAAAAGGCAATATCCTCACGCGCTCCTGCCTCTTCTGTTTACGTCCGTAATTTGTAATTATATTGGTAAATCCCCGGCCCTGCCGCGGGGCTCAAAGAGTTTGACAGCTCCATATTTTGAAACGCAGAGAAACGCTGATAAAAGCGCTGACAAACGCGGATTTTTTCGGCGAGGGTCAGCGTTCAAAAGCGATGTAACTCCTCCAACCGCTTTATGCGGCTGCAATCTTTCAAGCCTCCGGCTTTGTCGGAGGTACCAGTAATTATGCGATGGCGAGGCCGGCATATCCGACGACGCTGCGGTAGTCGCCGCCGGCTTCTCCGGAATTGGTGTAGCGGATCAACCGGCCCTGCGAGGCGCCTAGATCCAGGCAGGCAACAATAACGGCAACCGTCGCCGCGAAACCGCACATGGTGATATCTCTGTCCATCACCGTCTGATAGAGGCCCTGAGGATCCAGTTTCAGAATATGGTCGATGGCGAAACGATCCTGCCTGGCGGCGTGCTCGGCCGTTTCATAGTGTGTCATGTCGGAGCTTGCGACGAGCAGCGCGGACTCTTTCAGGGATTTTATGGCCCGCGCCATCCCGTGTCCCAGCGCTTCCAGCGCTGCATAATCATCCGTTCCGACACAGATCGCCGAAAACCGGAAATCAGGCTGAAGCGCCCGGATAAAAGGGATCTGAACTTCCAGGGAATGCTCCCTGGTGTGTGCGGACGAATCCTCCTGCAGTCCGGTGCATTCCGCGAGCAGTTCCCGGTTCATTTCCGCGTCGACGGAGACGGAGCCCAGGGGAGTGCGCCACGAACCGGGCGGAGCGAGTGCCAGTCCTGCTCCCCGTCCCGTATGATTGGGTCCCAGAAGAATAATGCGTTTGGGCAGGCGTATCGAGGAAAAGACTTCGCCCGCCACGGGACCCGAATACACGTAACCTGCATGGGGCACGATAACCGCCACGGCTTCCTGGACCGTTTCGGGCTTTTGACAGAACGAGGCGATGACCCTGCGCAGATCGTCAGGGTCTGAAGGATAAAACTGTCCGGCGACCACCGCTTCACGTTCCCTCATGGCTTTCTTCCGGTCAATCTATGACGCAGCGCTGCTCCTGAATGTGCGCCGCGAACTCGTCGTGGAATTTAAGAATGTAGCTCTCTATAGGCATGGCTGCAGCGTCCGAGAGCGGGCAAATGGTCCTGCCCTTCATGGCAGAACAGATGTCCAGCATCAGTTCCAGTTCGCCGCGCCTGCCCCGGCCGTTTTCAATCCTGGTGAGTATCTGGTACAGCCACTCGGTGCCTTCCCGGCACTGAGTGCATTGGCCGCAGGATTCCTCCGCATAGAACCTGGCTATTCTGCGGGCTGCTTTCACCATGCAGGTGGAATCGTCCATTACAATAACGCCGGCCGATCCCAGCATGCTTCCTGCCTTCGCGATGGAGTCGAAGTCGAGGCGCACGTCGATCTGATCCGCCGTCAAAACCGGGACGGAGGAGCCGCCGGGAACGATTGCCTTGAGTTTTCGCCCGTTGCGCATCCCGCCGCAATGATCGAAGATGAGCTCGCTCAGAGGAGTGCCCATGGGAAGCTCGTAAACGCCTCGGTTTTTCACATGACCGCTGACACCGAAAAGACGGGTCCCGGCATTTTTGTCCACACCGATAGAGGCATACCACTCGGGACCGTTATTGATGATGTGAGGAACGTTGGCTATGGTTTCGACATTGTTGATGACAGTCGGAGAACCGTATAGCCCGACAACGGCCGGGAATGGGGGTTTGAGCCGGGGATGCCCGCGCTTGCCTTCCAGCGATTCCAGCAAAGCCGTTTCCTCCCCGCAGATATATGCTCCCGCTCCCCTGTGAACCGTCAGGTCCAGGTCAAACCCGGAACCCAGAATATTTTTGCCCAGGAATCCTCTTTCGTAGGCTTGACGTACCGCCTTGTCCAATACGCCCGCGCCGTAACTGAACTCGCCGCGAATGTATAGGAAGGCCTGGTGACAGTCCAATGCGAAGGCTGAAATGATAGCTCCTTCAAGGAGCTGGTGCGGGTCCTTCTCGATGATCAACCGGTCTTTAAAAGTTCCCGGTTCGCTTTCATCGGCGTTCACGCAAAGATAGATCGGTTTGCCGATGTTTTTGGGCACGAATCCCCACTTCATTCCCGTTGGGAAACCGGCTCCACCGCGGCCTCGCAAACCTGATTTTTTGACGATCTCGATGATATCGGCAGGCTTGTATTCCCGCAAAGCCTTGCCCAAAGCCCTGTAGGCGCCCAGGGATTCGGCCGTGCCGATGTCCTGAAGACCTGAAACGTGCATGTTTGTTGTCAATATCTTAATCGACATGAGAGTGGCAGCCCTTCCTGACTGTGGGTCAATATACTACGATAGCAGAATTGAACTCAATCAGGAATGATACGGAGCCATTGGAACGGATTTGCGAATTACGATTGACGAATTGCGAATGTCACGCAACGCAGGGGCGGATTGGGCAGGTCAATCATCCGCCGGGCAAGGACATCCGGCATAATTTGCTTTTGAAATCGTCATTTGTAATTCGTCATTTGAGATGGCCTACGCGAACGATGGCGGGCCGCAGCAGCTGGCCGTTCATGCAGTATCCGGGTTGGACCTCTTCCACAACGACGCCATCGAGGTCCCCGTCGGCAACTTCAACTGCGCCGACGGCCTGTTCCCAGTTGGGATCAAAAGGCTTATCCCGAGCGTCTATGGCCTCCACCCCAATGGACTGAAGCTTGGATCGGAACAGGTTCGCAGTCATCTGAACCCCTTCCAGCAGATGTTCTACGGTTCCTGCCTGTGAGGCCGCATCAATGGCCCGCTGAAGATTGTCGAGGACTTCCAGAAAAGGCAGAACGATCTTTATTTTTTCCAGTTCGAGTTTGCGATCAAAATCCGATTCCAGACGGGCTTTGGTGCGTGATATTTCCTCATCGATCTGCTTTTTCTTTTCCTGGAATTTCCGCTCGGTTTCAGCCATGCGGGCCATCAATTCCTCCACATAGCTGGGGTAGCGCGGTTTTTCCTCGGGTATGGCACTCATGTCAATTTGGTCGAGATTTGCAAATTGTCTTTTATCAATCACTTGAAAGCCCGGAGCGTCGCTGTTTTCCATCGTTTTACCGTACAAAAAAATTGGCGATTCGGAATTCAAAGCTTTATAGGGGCATTATGAATACGGTGCCCCGAATCTCGAATCTCGAATCAGGCAGGCCGCCTTCCCAAAAGACGCTCGATGCGCTTCTGCGTCGACGGGTGGGTGCTGAAAAGGTTCATCAGCGCGCCGCCGGAAAAGGGATGCATGATCAGCATGTGGGCAGTGCTGGGAGACGCCTCCATTGGAATCCGCCTGGAATAGTTTTCCAGATTTTGCAGCGCGGAAGCCAGCCCGTGAGGGCTGCCCGCAATTTCGGCTCCGCTTGCGTCAGCCTGATATTCCCGGGTCCGGGAGATCCACATCTGTATCAGCATGGCTGCAATGGGAGCCACGATAATCGTGATCAGGCCGCCCAGCGCTCCTCCGCCTTCGTCATCCCGGTCCCGTCCGCCTCCAAAGAATGCCGCGAAGCGGGCCATGTTGGCGATCCACATGATCATTCCGGCCAAGGTTGCCGCAACGCTGCTGATGAGAATATCGCGATTCTTCACATGGGAAATCTCATGAGCCAGGACGCCGGTGAGTTCCTCCTCGCTCAAGAGGCGCAGCGCTCCCTGCGTGACCGCAACCGAAGCGTGCCGGGGGTCGCGCCCGGTGGCAAACGCGTTCGGCGAATCGTCCGGGATCAAGTACACTTTGGGTACAGGAATTCCGGCGCGGGAGCAAAGAAAGTCGACGATCCGGTGGATCTGCGGGGCTTGTTCGCGGGTCACCGGCTCTGCCCGGTACATGCGCAGGGCGATTTTGTCGGAAAAAAAGTAACTTGCGAAATTCATCGCGATCGACATCACCAGGGCGATTGTGAGACCCTGGCGGCCCCAGAAACTCCCGAAAAACAGGATGATCCCGGTCAGCAGCCCCAGCAGCAAAACCGTCTTAAAGTTATTTGCCATAAATGTCATCCTCGGCTCAAAAACAAATCATAGCATATGACGCACAAAAGGCTATGGAGCCCTTCGCCATGGGGCCTCCTGCAAAGCTCCCGCGGCTACCAAAGCTGCAAATCGTCGATCGTTATTTTTATGTCCCCTCATGCTTCTGAAAAACCAGCTCCCCTTTGCGCGTGTCCAAATCCAAATGAACCGTGTCGCCCGGACGGACTTCACCGTTCAGAAGCATCAGCGCCAGGCGGTCCTGGATTTTCTTTTGGATGAGGCGCCTTAGCGGTCTTGCTCCATAGACCGGGTCATACCCTTCCCGGGCAAGATCCTCGACGGCCTTCGGAGTCACTTCCAGCTTGAGCTCTTTCTGCTCCAGCAGCTTGCCCAGCTGTTTGAGCTGCAGTTCCACAATACCCTGGATCAGGTCCGGCGTCAGGCGGTGGAATACGATAACGTCATCGATGCGGTTCAGGAACTCGGGCCGGAATGTGCTGCGCAACGCCTCCATTAGCTGGGGCATGGCAGCGTCCAGGTTGCCGGAGGACTCGCTGATGGCATGGCTTCCGATGTTCGAGGTCATGATGATAACGGAATTTTTGAAGTCCACCGTGCGCCCCTTGCCGTCCGTGAGCCGGCCGTCATCCAGGATTTGCAGCAGGATGTTGAAGACGTCGGGATGGGCCTTCTCGATCTCGTCAAACAATATCACGGCATAGGGACGTCGCCGCACGGCCTCCGTCAAATAGCCGCCCTCTTCGTAGCCCACATATCCGGGAGGGGCTCCAATCAGACGCGCCACCGAATGCTTTTCCATATACTCCGACATGTCGATGCGCACCATCGCGCGTTCGTCATCGAAAAGAAACTCGGCCAGTGCCCTGGCCAATTCGGTTTTGCCCACGCCCGTCGGGCCCAGGAAGATGAACGATCCCATCGGGCGTTTGGAGTCCTGAAGACCCGCCCTTGCCCGTCGTATGGCGTTGGAGACCGCGGCGAGAGCGTCATCCTGGCCCAAAACCCGTTCGTGCAGACGATCCTCCATGTGAACAAGCTTTTGAATCTCGCCCTCCAGCATTTTGCTCACGGGGATCCCGGTCCACTTGGCGACTACCTCGGCGATATCCTCGTCGTCCACCTCTTCTTTTAAAAATTTCCTGTTTGCCTGCAGTTCTGCGAGACTGCCGTTCAGCCGCGAAAGTTCCTGCTGCAGTTGAACCAGGGTGCCGTAGCGAAGCTCGGCCGCTTTACCAAGGTCCCCCATACGCTCGGCGTTCTGTTCCTCGGACTTCACGATTTCGATTTTCTCTTTTGCCGTGCGGATCGCATTGATGATTTCGCGCTCCTGCTGCCAGTGGAGCTTCATCTCCGCGCTTTTTTCCCGAAGTTCGGAGAGCTCCGCATTCAACGCCTGAAGACGTTCGATTGAAGATTTGTCGGTTTCCTTCGAAAGCGCCTGGCGCTCAATCTCGAGCTGCGTGATGCGCCGCTCCACTTGGTCAATCTCCACCGGCATGCTGTCGATTTCGATACGCAGGCGCGAGGCTGCTTCATCCATTAGATCGACGGCCTTGTCCGGCAGGAAACGGTCCGCGATGTAGCGATTGGACAGAACGGCCGCCGACACGAGCGCTGAATCCGTGATGCGGACCCCGTGGTGCACTTCGTACTTTTCCTTCAATCCGCGCAGAATCGCGATGGTGTCCTCGACGGACGGCTCGCCAACGTACACAGGCTGAAAGCGCCTCTCCAGAGCCGCGTCTTTTTCTATATGCTTTTTGTACTCGTTCAGTGTAGTCGCGCCGATGCAGCGCAACTCTCCGCGGGCAAGGGCAGGCTTCAGCATGTTGGATGCGTCAATGGCTCCTTCGGCGGCGCCCGCCCCAACCAGCGTGTGAAGCTCGTCGATAAACAGAATTACGGCACCGGCGGATTCCTCGATCTCTCTCAGAACGGCTTTCAAGCGGTCTTCAAATTCACCGCGGTATTTGGCGCCCGCAAGCATGCCCCCAAGATCCAGGGCAACCATCTGTTTCTTTTTCAAAGTTTCAGGAACATCCCCGGCCACAATCCGCTGTGCCAAACCCTCGACAATGGCCGTTTTGCCGACGCCGGGTTCGCCGATAAGCACGGGATTGTTTTTTGTCCGGCGCGACAAAACCTGTATAACCCGGCGGATTTCGTCATCGCGCCCGATTACGGGATCAAGTTTTCCCCGGCGGGCCAGTTCGGTCAGATCCCGCGCGTAGCGTTTGAGGGCCTGGTATTTCTCTTCAGCATTGGGATCCATGACACGCTGGCTGCCCCGTATGGAGGCCAGAACCTTTAGAATATCCGATCTGTCGGCGCCCTGCTGCCGCAAGAGCTTGCCGGCATATCCATCCGAAGCGGCAAGAGACAGCAGGATATGCTCTGTGGAAACATATTCATCCTTGAACTGATCCGCTTCCTTGGCCGCCTGCCTCAGAACGCCGTCCAGCCTGGGAGAGATCGACAATTGAGTCCCCTCAACCCTGGGCTGGGAAGCAAAATGTCTCTCCAGATCGGCCTGGAGGGCTTCCGTGGAAACCCCAAGCTTCTTAAGCAGGGGCCCGACAATTCCGTCTTCCTGGCCCAACAGAGCCGCGAGTATATGCTCCGGCTCAATCTGCGGGCTTTCCAGCGTCTCCGCACGCTGCTGGGCAGCCTGCAAAGCTTCCTGTGCTTTTAGGGTGAATTTATCCAGACGCATGTCTCAATCCTCGAATTTCCGCTGCTCTGTAACTGAGAACCACTGCAAAAGCGGCCACGGCTTCCGCGGAATTGACAGGACGCCTTTATCGTTTTACGTCAATTCGAGCAATCCGTGGCCGGCTTTTGAACCCTAGTTGGTTTCTGTCGCGAAATGCGATATCCAGGCCCGGAGGGCCGACAGAAAATAGCCCCGGGCGTGAGCCCGGGG
>CAYYTC010000079.1:0-20960 GCA_964474425.1 uncultured Acidobacteriota bacterium | reverse complement strand
GGTCCCCAGCTTGCCTCCATTGAGGACCAGATCGAATTTCTCTAAAATAAATTTGAATTTGTTTTCTTTTATATAGTAAATGATCGGCGGAACTGTCCATCCGCTGTTGCCGCAGATGCCGGAGGGGCTGCATTTTCCCCAATTTCCCCTATTGCTGCAACTGCCGCAGATTTCAAAAAGATTCCCGGGATCTGCCCCCACATCTATGGGCTACTGATCCTGAAGCGCTCGGGTGAGGATCCAGGATTCCAGCAATTTTCTGTGGATGTGGTACTTCTCCGCGATTCGTACGGCTTGAACACATCCCGATTCGATCCAGAATCGAATGGTGCGCTGAGATACGCCGACCAGTTCCGCAGCAGCCCGAGTATCCATGAATTGTTTATCCCGTTCACTTGCCGGACAGTAGAACCAGAGTGTCAGAAGCTTCTCTTGGGGATCCTCGAACTGGCCAGCCGGTCTTTCTGAGAATACGGATTTCGGGAAATCGATTCTGCCAGACAGGAACTTCGCTTTTCGAGACATAGCAAAAATCCCATCCTGAGTAAGCGTTGGATGACTAGACAGACCTCAACTGTTATTCTTTTACATATAATAACGCAGAAACATTGCTATCGACCACCCAGAATTGTGGGAATATTCTAAACGGACAAATTTGAGGCACTCTGCCAGGCCATGAAATGAGCATTTCCTGCAACCCGTCTGAAGTTCGGCCCGGCTGATTTGTTTAATAAAGCACATATTTAAATAACAGGAAGTATAAAAACAGTCTATCCCGTAATTCCCCAATTTCCCCAAATTCCTCCAAATATATTTCTCAGGGATATCGAAATTCCTGTTTTGAAACAAATTCCTTTAGTGAAGGCATGTAAACCTGGTAATTCTTCCCAATGTGTACGGCGCAGAGGGGTCAGTCGGGAATCAATCCAAAGACGGATGGTTCTCTGAGATACTGCAGCGTGGTTGGCAGCAGTATTGGTATTGACAAACCACGTTGGCTTCTCCTTGTCTGGCAAGGAAAACCATAGCTCTAAAAGAGCTCGATCTGGATATTCGTGATAAGCCGTTGATATCTTTGAAGATGCCAATCTCTAGCGTCTCATTTTGCCTCCTTTGGCCTAAGAGAAACACTTCGTATAGTTGGAAAAAGAGAACGCTCTTAATAGCTATATATGTGCGCATAAATAATTCGACATTATCGCCTCAATAGGCAATAATGTGGATATGCGCCCAATATTCGCCCAAGGAAACAAAAGCACCATCTCTAAGTTGCTTAAACTTCGGCTCCAAGCACAGAAGGATAAAGTGCCGCGAGTAGTTCTCCGCATCCAGGGCATTCTGATGAGCCTGGCAGGCCACACGACAGGGATAATAGCCGATACACTAAAGGTGCATCGCAGTACCGTTCCGCTGTGGATCGATCACTGGAATCGTCATCGCTGCGAGGGATTGTGGGAAGGGCAGCGAAGCGGTCGGCCCAGCGGCCTGAGCCCGAAAGAGCGAGAGAAACTGTGCGACATTCTTGATAGCGGACCCGTAGCATATGGTTTGGAAACCGGGATCTGGACCAGCCCGCTGGTCTGCCAAGTCATCGAAGAGGAATTCGGCCGACAATATCACCCAGGGCATGTACGCAAACTACTCCGGGACTTGGGGTACTCCGTGCAACGTCCCACGACGCGGCTGGTACAGGCTGATTTGAAGCAAAAGCATAAATGGGTGCGCTACACGTACCCGAATCTAAAAAAAACGCCCAAAGTGAAGGGGCGGTGATCGTTTTCGAAGACGAGGCTTCATTTCGGCAGATGCCAACACTGCATGCCACGTGGGCCAAACGGGGCAGCCAGCCGCAGATTCCCACGCGGGGAGAGCGCAATACGCAAAAGATCTTCGGCGCCGTCCGCCTGGACAACGCCAGCTTTATTTATCTGCATCAGCAAGATTATTTTCAGTGGGAAACTTATTTAGCTTTCCTGGAGCAAGTTCTGGTACCCGCCTTTTACCGCCGGCGCCACCGGATCTACTTGGTGCAAGACAATGCGTCGTATCACAAAAAAGAGGAAACCTATAACTGGTTTGCGGCGAACCGCCGATACGTCGAGGTCTTCCAACTTCCCCCCTATTGGCCGGAACTGAATGCGACGGAACGGGTCTGGAACTATACGCGCAAGCACGTCACGCACAATCGGTTCTTTGAGAGACCGGAGGATCTTTGCAGCTGCCTCTTCGACAGATTCGATCATATTCAACATTATCCGCAAGAGATCGCAGGTTTACTTTGTCCCTTTTTTTGAATTTGATGTCGAATTATTTATGCGCACCTATATAGAACGTAAAAAATAGAAAATCGCCCACCTAAAATTTAGCACCGCTATATCGGAGATGTTGGGTGTGCCCCATTTTTAGCGTATAGGCGCTTAGGGGACTGCATCGACAAAATATTGTCAGGCTGCAATACCCAAATCGGTAAAAAGCCGTCGCATGTCTCTACAAAGAGTTCAGTAATGCTCGTCAATCGAGCTCCAGTTTCTTGGTTTTCTGCCCATCCTGAGTTTTCCAGCGCCAGCCAATAGAGGCTGAGTTACTATATCGCGTAGTACTGATACAGCCGCAATTGTTCGGAGACCGTCGGTAGTAATTTTGTAGCGACGGCCGGAGATCTCAAGAAGTTTCTTACCTCGTTTTTTTTTGAGATCGTATGCTGCCCGCCGCTTTCCGTATTGAGAGTCGGATTGTCCGGGAATGGATTGCACCCTGGATGCAAATTCAGAAACAATGAATCCCTTCGGAGAGAGGGATAATGATAGTCCTGCGGCCAGGGCTGCTCGAGTTCTGGGTTTATTCAGGTCGATGCCTCCAACTCGAGTGCTGCCGACCTGAGATGGCAGAGGTAGTTGATTTTGAGTTTCGTCACTAACAAAACATCGGCAGAGGCAGTAGAGATTGTTTAGAAATCTCTGCAACATGCCACTGAGCCGGTCAATGATGTAAGGATATTTGATCAATGAGCGGCCGCAGCCTAATTCGATGGTGTTGTGTACGATGGCTTCGAAACGGAGGATATGTTCGCCTTTAGTATAGGCCTTCAAGGTCAACCCTCCAAAATGCAGCATCAAAACCGTCAGGTCATACGTAGGTCTCTCGATCACAACCTCCAGTCGAGCTTTCTTCTTCCTGTTTTTTTGAGGACGATGTTTGGCTCCAAAGATGGTTTTCAACCGGGGGACATCAATCCGAGCACGTGTTCGGTCAATCATTCGCTGGAAGACTTGGTCCATCTGGGCGCCTCGCTGAAAAAGTAGATTCTGGCTATATTCGACTTGGTAGACCGAATAGTCGTAACGCCAGCCAGAACGTTTCTGATCCTTTTTCAGTTTACATATCTCTTTTATCAGAGGCCCGGACGACAAAAGGCATAAAACGCGCTTGAACACCTATAAGCTTTTAAGTGGTGATACCAGTGATACTAATTCTCATGGAAATAGAGGCTTTAGGAGAAACTGCGGAAACTCCGGGAAACTGTAGAAAAACGGCGCAACTAATTGCGACCAATGAATATTATCGATAAGTCGATACCCACCAACGGATTCGCCCAATCGGCTCCAGACGAATCTCCCCCTCTCCGCCAGCCTTCGCTAAAGCTTCGGCTGGCAAGCCGGAGCTTTAGCGAAGGCTGGCCGCCGAAGCCGAGCGAAGCGAAGGCGAAGGCGGACTGTAACTCCCTCCAACCTCGATTATTCAAAACTTCCTGTCATCGGCAACCATATCGAGGAAACGTTGACTCATTTCCCCTCTGCTTCGTTAAATATGGAGATGAGAAGAAAATGAAATACGTCTATCTTCCTCAGAGCATCTGCAGCATTGGAAAGCGATACGGAAGATTACATCAATTAATAAATTCTGCTGGTTGGCCTAAGGCGAAGCCCTGCCTATTTCTGTTTCCTTCCCGACTCTTTCACGCATGAAATGATTTTTATCTGATTTGCAAATTGAATTTCTGGAGTTTTTTCAGTTTACATATCACTTTTTATCAGAGGCCCGGACGACAAAAGGCAAAAAAACGTGCTTGAACGACCTATAAGCAGTGAGACGGTTCAGTGGCGAAATAAGGCACTCTTTAATGGCGGAGAATAGGGCAACACGGACCGGACAGACTTGTTCCAAACCTCAGCCCATAATTTCTTCCGGTATTCCGGCCAGATTTAACAAGTAATTCCACAATCCGAGCTTAAGAGGTTGATTGCTTTGGATCGGCACCGAAAGCCGGGCAACGCTTTCTGCTTTGCCGTAGATAGGATGACTGTCATGAACGCGCAGGAGCTTCCAGCCATTTCGTTTGAGCACTTTGGCAAGTTCCTTGCCCGACATCGATTTCATATTGCAATCTCCGGGATCCGATCCTTTTTGGCTTTTTTGATCCTTTTCAGTGGAACAGACAGGCAGTCTTCGACCGCTTCATACAAATTTTGCAGTAATTCTTCGATGGTTTCGCCTTGTGTTGCGCAGCCCGGTATTGCGGGAACCTCTGCCCAGTATCCGCCCTCTTCTGCTTCGTGAAGGACAACCTGAAGCTTCATCGTGCCTCCATGATTAGCTTAAATATACAAGCGATTATATCAGTCGTCAGTTGCCCTGCACGCCCTGCGTCAGTTCCGCCACCCATATCAGGACCAGGGCATAAGATACCTCGGACGCGGAAGTGGCGCGTAACCGGCTGCGGAAAGCAAATCATGGCCGCGTCCTTGTGCCTCAGAGATGTTGCTTTTCCTGAATTCTTTCGCAAAAATACTGCTGCCCAATTTATCTTGCGGAAAAACAAAGTACTCACGGACAAAGGGTCAAATACGACGACTCGGGCGGGGGAGCCCGATAGGAAAACTGAAAGGCAAAAGCGTAATTGTGTTTAATACGTCCAATACGGAAGAAAGCAGGGAAAATTCTGTTTTCGGAGACCCGCTGGTAAATATCTGGAAGCAGTGCGTTTTCGGCTTCTGCCGCCCGGAACGATATTATCAGAAGATGTTCCGGGTTTTGGCGGACAGCAATATGGCCCAAAGGAAAGAGTGGCTGCAGGAAACTGCGGAAATTGTCGAGCGCGCAGTCGAAGCATCTTCTCTGTAGAAGCTTCACAGCCTTGGGTCGTGCTGAATTGATCAATCTCAAATGAGGATGAGATGAAATATAAGCTTTTGTTGGCAAGTTCTATCCTGGTAATCGCCGGGCTTATCTTGGCACGATATGCGCCTGCCCGGAAATCCGGAACCGGAGTGATTACGGTGCTGAATCCGGCTATTGCAAATACTCCGGCAAAAAGGTTTTCTCTGGCCCCCCGCCTTGATACTCTGAAGGGCAAGACGCTTTACATGGTGGATGTCAATTGGGGCGATGGAGCCGGTAGTGTCTATGACGAAATGCGGGATTGGTTTGCCCAAAACGTGCCCGAACTGCGGATTGTGATCCAAAGGAAAAAGGGGCCTTATGAAGAGGACGATCCGGAATTGTGGAAAGAAATTGCACGCAACGCCCAGGCCGCAATTGTCGGCATCTCCGGGTGAGATGGCAGCACGGCGGCCGTTGGTCGACATGCAAGATCTTTGGAACAACTCGGGGTCCCGACGGTAGCAGCCGTCGGCGCTAACGTTGTCAAATACGCTATAGATTATGATTACCTGTACAACAACGGCATGCCTATCCGCTATATAGGGGTTCCTTTTCCAGTTGGCGGAGAGCCGAAATCGGTGCACCACCATTACGTCTTCGAGGGGAACGATCAGGTAAGCGGAAACCCGATGATGCAGACTATTGTTAGTGGACTGACGCGGCCGCTGACCGATACCGAGAAGATCTCCGGGAACACATCCGCGGCAACTCCGGAACCAAGGCTGCTGCCACCGGACACCGAGGACAACCTGCAGCGCCTTTTCAAGGACAAGGATTGGACGGATTACCTTCCAATCACTCTCCCTACCGAAGAACGCGTAGCCGCCATGCTGGAAGCAAGCAGCCACAAGCCGGACGAAGTGGTAAAGACAATGAACTGGCCGGGCGGTTCACGCGCACTCACAGTAGAGAAGGTTGCCGTTTGCGCCGTGATGTCCGGTGCAAGGCCCGAATACTTTCCTCTCATCCTCACCATAGCGACCGGTGCGCCAATGGGTAATTCCACGACTTCCATGGCGAATATGATCGTAGTCAACGGCCCCATCCGGAACCAACTGAAGATGAATTACGGTGGAAACGCGATGGGTCCGCACAATGAGGCTAACGCCACAGTCGGAAGGGCTTTCACTATCCTGTCCAAAACTGGAGGCAATCTCCACGCGGGCGTGACGACATGGAGTTCGCTGGGCAACAGTCTTCAATACAATAACGTCTGCATCGCGGAGAATGAGGAGTCCCTGCCCGAAGGTTGGGATCCTCTCCACGTGCAGCTTGGTCTCAAGCGTACGGACAGCGCTGTCACGGTGGGCACGGGATGGAGCTACATTTCCAGTGTGGGCGAGGCGCAAAGATCCTATCCACCCCAAATGCTGATCCGCGACTACATGCGATCTCTAAGCGGCCTGGGAGCCACAATTATTATGGATCCCACGGTTGCGGCACTCTTGAGGGAAGTGCAGGGATTCAAGACAAAAACCGAGCTCAGTGCGTGGCTGTCGCAGAATGTTGAGAAGACCGTTGCCTCCTACTTCGGGAATGGCCTCATCAGCACGGGGAGAGGCACGGGCTCACTCATCCTTCAGGGACTCGCCCCGTATGCAACGTGGGCAAAAACCCCCCCCGAAGCGCTTATCAACCCCTTTGATCCCCAAAGCATTCAGGTTGTAGTCGTCGGGGGGAAAACCCAGACGACCTGGTTCGTCACAGACCAAAGGTTTGGACGCAGCGGATTAGTCGATTCCTGGAGATAGTGGAAACAGATTGCGAGGTTGAGTTCGAAATTGTATCGTGGATCGATACTGCGCTAGATTACAAGTCTTTATCAAAGGAGGGAAGCACACCTGATGAAACTCAAGTTGCTGTTAATTTTCGCGGTTGTTCTGATGATTCCATCCGCGCCCGGCTGGACGGCAGCCCAAAAACAAGAAGAAGTGGAGAGCTACGATTGTCAATCGCTTATCAACCTCAACAATCCCGATGTAACGGGAAAGTGGGTCGCGCAGGTCTCCGGCAGGCAGGGAACAGTCGAAACCACGTTTACCTTCAAAGCTGACGGGGGAAACGTGACAGGGACGGTATCCACTCCTCAGGGCACCCATCCTATTTCCGAAGGGAAAATAAACGAGACCGATCTTTCGTTTATGGTTGCAGTCAGCGTCGAGGGAAACCCAATCAAGCTGCTCTATAAAGGGAAAGTCTCCGGCGACGAGATCAAGTTTACCCGTCAAAGAGAAAGCGGAACGGGTGGCGGCAGCGGAGGTTCCCAAGCCCAGGAGTTTATCGCGAAGAAAGTGAAATGAAGCCGCGGGCTAACGATCTCGGCTGATGGCGAAGGCACACGATACACCGTGCGCGAGCGGCTGATGAAAGCCCGAGTCAGCCGTCAAAACTGGAGAATTAGCTGCGCGCCTCTGCACAAAGGCAGGAACAGGAAGCGCGCAAAACTGAACTTGAAGCGGCCACGGAAGAAGGTCGTCGCCAAGCGAGGGCTTGCCCTGAGCAGCGTCGAAGGGAGGATGCAACGCTTAAAGAACCCCTCAAGCCAGGACGCTACCTCTTCAGCGACCCATGGCCGTCCGGCCAAATGAACCGCTTCCGGTTCATCCTCACTGAAGTGGACATTACGGAAGGGGCGATGCTCATTCACCTCGATGGGGATGCGGAGTCCTCATTCGGCGGCCATACGCGCCTTGCCATGATCTTTACCGGCGGCCCGTTCTTTGGTGAAACCGAAGAAGAGCTTTTCCTTGACCGTGAAGAATCGGAACTCCGTATTCTGGAACCGGTAGGTTCTGGCCCTCGCGCTGGTCACGGCGTCAACGCTCCTTGTCAGTTGGTCGAACATGCCGTACCAGTTCAATGCGTTTGCGAACGAAACGTAGGACTTGATGTTGAGGGCATTTGAAATGACGAGGTTTGAGACATTCGCCGCGGCAAGCGTGCTGATATCGGTGACCACCAGGTATAAGCCCTGTTTGATGCGGACCAGCCATCCGGCCTTTGCCAGGAAGGAGAAGCGCTTTTTCCGGTCACTCTCGCGCGCATACGCAACGCGGACTGGACAGACTTGTTCCCAACCTCAGCTTATTTTTTCTTCCGATATTCCGGCCAGCTATAACAAGTGATTCCGCAATCCGAGCTTAAGAGGTTGATTGCTATGGAGCGGCACAGAAAGCCGGATAACGCTTCTTGCTTTGCCATAGATAGGATGACTGCCATGAATGCGCAGGAGCTTCCACCCATGTCGTTCAAGCACTTTGGCTATCTTCCCTCAAATCGTGGCTCCCGCTTCTCCATGAATGCCCTGGCGCCTTCTTTGGCATCTTGGGTCTTCTGCAATTTGATCATCACCTGCTGGGCATACTCGTAACCCCCCATACCCCTGTTCACCGCCTGTTTGACCGCCTTGATCGACAGGGGAGGCATCTTCTTGATCTCTTCGGCCAGAGCGAGAGTCTCCTCCATTAGCTTTTCGGGAGCGACCACTTTGGCCAGGAACCCCCATTCAAAGGCCTCCCGGGCGCTAAGGAACTTACGTGTCATTAAGACTTCTTTGGCCCGAAAACGTCCGACTTCCACCGGAAGCCTAATGATCCCATACGGTCAGAGGATTCCCAAACCTGTGGCAGGCCAGCCAAACTGCGCTCTTTCCGAGGCCACATTCAAATCAAAGGCCAATACCCATTGCGCGCCGTCTCCCGCTGCCACTCCATT
The DNA here is from genome assembly GCA_964474425.1 of uncultured Acidobacteriota bacterium. Classification (GTDB taxonomy): domain Bacteria; phylum Acidobacteriota; class UBA6911; order UBA6911; family UBA6911; genus UBA6911. Next base: position 12,086 of record CAYYTC010000079.1, on the reverse strand, counting down.
GATGGCCCCGATGATCGGTTTTTCAAACCCGAAAATGCGTTTGGGCATCAGGAGCAGGTCTCCGCTGCGCCCGCTTTCGAGTTGAGGATCTTTCCCGACCCCCTCGAATTCACTGATATCGGCCCCCGCACAGAATCCGCGACCGCTTCCAGTGAAAACCAGCACCCGCACCCCATCGTCCGATTCCATCTCGTCCAGCAGACCGAGAACTTCGGATCTCATTTGCTTATTGACGGCGTTGAGCTTATCGGGGCGATTCAAGGTGATGACGGCAATGCCATCGATTTTTTCCATAAGAACTGTTTCGTATCTCATAATCCTGATCCTTTCCTAACGAACAGGCATTTTCTCGTCCATCTGTAAAAGCCGGGCCAGCGTGATTGTTTTTTGTGCATCCAAACCTGTCTTGAGCAGGTTACATCATGAATATCAAATCGTTAAAACCGCTGCATGAAGCTTCAGAGGTCGGCAATTGGCACCTGCATTGTTTTTTGCGGAGCACATGGAACGGCTCCTTACTTCACTTCCGCGGCATTCTTCTGCAGCTCGGTTAATAGTGGAATGGATTGGCCTTAACGAGCTCAGCCGTGTGGCTCATTTGCTATATTCCATCCCCCAGGCTTCGAACCTCTTTTTATATAAATCTGGCTGTGGAAAATCAGCTTCCGATTTCAGCATCTTTACTGCTATCGGGGAGCTATGCAGAAGGAGCAGGCTTTCCATTTCATCGCCGTAATTATTTAACTGCTTCAAAGCAGGCACACGATTCCCTTCCTGCTTGCAGATTACCGCAGGCGTTCCAGCACTGGCCGCTGCCCGGCTGCATGCTCCCAAAATTGCCGACCCAGGCCCTAAAGGTAGCTTTAGGTAGAGTCAGAGAGCAGAAAATGGCAGTGTAACAACAGTAGATGACGGAAGGACCGGAATTAATCGAGCGCTGTTCCGCCGGGTATCCCCCGGGACCTCCGGAGAATACGCGTCACTTTTCTCTGCATGCGCGGCAGTTCGCCGCTCTGGCCTCGCAGGAGCTGCACTTCCCGGATCATTTGCCATGCGGCCGCGAAACGCCCCGCGTCGCCCACCTGACGCCAGAACTCGATATCGAAAGACCTTTCGCGATGCTCTTTGCGCCGAACGACGCGCGACATTATGACGCGGGGCCTGCTTCCACCGGTTTCGCTTGGCGGCTCGCCCATAATTGCTTCGCTCCGAAAACTTTGGGATTCAGACTTTTTCCTTTTTTACCGCGTCCAGCCTGCGCGCGTCCAGCAGATCCTGCTCCCGCCCGGCGGCCTTTTTGGCGCGAAGAGTATCCTCGTAGCCGAGTATGAAGATTCTCTGATCCGCATAGGTCCCGCTCGCGCATCGGTCCCATGCTTCCTGGAACCGGAGCCCTTCGACATCCGCAAGGATATCCACGCGATTCGGCTCGATGCCTATTTGAAAAACAACGTCCGGATTGCATAAATCGGCCGGAGTCAGGTCGGCCAGCGGCGCGCCGAAACGCGCGAGGGCATTCCATACCTTCGCCGCATTTTCCGGCGTCGGTTCCACCCAAATATCCAGGTCCTTCGTGTAGCGCGGTTCCGTGTGATAAATAACCGCATAGGCGCCGACAATCAAATACCGCGCGTCTGCTTCGTTCAGACACTCCAGCAAGTCCCTGTAATCGTAATTGCCGTTCATCCGGACCTCGTGTCCACTAAGGTGGCAAAAAAACCGGGCGGGCACAAGCTCTATTTGGCAACCGCTGAAAATCGCCAAACGGTTGGATCGTGGAGCGAACTCCGGCTTTTTGCCTCGATACGATCCGCTGCCCTATTATGAAGAGCCTCTGGAGAGCCCGGTAAGCGCACCGGAAATTGCGGCGGAATTTCCCCTCATCCTGATCAACCGAGAACGTTTCCTGCCGCAGTTCCAGTCCGAGCACCGCCAGTTCGGCATGGGGACGCGCGAGCCGGATTTGAGGGTCTCCCCGCTCTGGCCGAACAAGCATCTTATCAACTCCACCGCATATTGAATTCCGTTTGTGTTCCCGGATCTGTTGCACTATAAATGAAATCTAAAGGAGGCTTTTATGATAGAAACTCCCATGGGGAAATTTTACAGCGACAAAGTGATCACGGCGGAACAGGCAGCTGTCAAAATCAAGGACGGAGCCACTCTCTGCGCACCCATTTTCGGATTAGCAGGCTGGTCGGAGGAGGTCGCCCTCGCCATCAGGAAAAGATTCCAGGCGACGGGTCATCCAAAAGATCTCACCATTATCTGCGGCTCTGCGATGGGCAACCATGCAGACAAAGGTCCCACAGTGCTGGGCGTTGAAGGCCTTCTCAAAGGATGTATCGGATCCATCACGCATGCGGCGCCAAGCATTGTCTCCATGATTCAGGAAAACAAGATGACGGGCTATTGTTTCCCACAGGGGGTTATCGTCCAGATGTATCGTGAAATCGCGGCCAAAAGGCTTGGGATAATAACGAAGGTTGGCATGGACACTTTCGCGGATCCCAGGATTGAAGGCGGCAAGATGAATGATATTACAAAGAAGGAACCGGATCTGAATGAGGTGATCCACATAGGCGGCGAAGAGTACCTATGGTACAAGCCATTCAAACTGGATGTGGGATTAATCCGCGGAACGACGGCGGATGAAAATGGCAACCTCACCATGGAAAAGGAAGGCGCGGCCCTGGAAGTTCTTCCGGTGGCTCAGGCGGTGAAAAACTCCGGGGGTATCGTCATAGCGCAGGTTTTGCATATGGCCAAGGCCGGATCACTGCACGCGAAACATGTGAAGGTTCCAGGAGTCCTTGTGGACTATGTAGTGGTTTGCGAAAAGCCTCTGGAAAACCATTGGCAAACGGAAGCCCTCTATTATGAGCCGGCTTTCAGCGGCGAGACGAAGGTGCCGCTGGGAGCTCTGCCCCAGCTGCCTCTCGATGAAAGGCTGTGCATAATAAGACGCGCGGCTCTCGAATTGCCCGTTCATGGAATCGTCAACCTGGGGATAGGCGTCCCCGACCGGCTGGCCATTCTCGCCGGGCATGAAGGGGTTGCCGATCTCATGACCCTTACCACCGAGGTGGGAAGCATCGGCGGCGTTCCGGCCGGATGGCCAAATTTCGGCATGGCTTACAACAATGAATGCTTCATCGATCATCAGAACCAGTTCGACTGGTACGATGGAGGAGGGTTGGATGTAGCCTTTCTCGGCCTTGGGGAAACCGACCAATACGGCAATATCAATGTGAGCAAGTTTGAAGGCCGCCCTATTGGATGCGGCGGCTTTATCAACGTGAGCCAGAATTCGAAGAAAGTTGTTTTCTGCGGGACGTTCACCGCCCATGGCCTAAAAGTAGCCGTCAAGGACGGCAGCATTCAGATTCTTCAGGAGGGCAAGGTTAGAAAGTTCAAAAGCCATGTGGAGCAGATCACTTTCAGCGGCAAATACGCAGCCAAAACCAAGCAGCCGGTTCTTTATGTGACCGAAAGAGCCGTCTTTGAGCTGATCCGCGGTGAAATGACTCTTGTCGAAATTGCTCCAGGAATCGATTTGCAGAAAGACATCCTTGTCCAAATGGATTTCAAACCGGCCATCTCCCCGAATCTTAAAGCGATGTCGGCAGAGTTTTTTATGCCTCAATGGGGGAGATTGCGCGAACACCTTCTGGCAGGGAAAGCCCGGTAATTCGGCAAGGCCTGGCAATTAAGGAATGCAGGATACATTGGGGGGAGAAAGCCTGCTGTTCCTATTCGTTTCTGCTGATATTCGTTTTCGTCACGAATTATTGCGCCAGCCATCAAAATGCCGCCCTGGATGCCTGATCTCGTTTTTCGGGTGGGAACCGTCATTAATAATCCTGAGGAATTCCGGATTCGCAAGAGGGTGACCCGCAAAGGCAAGAATCGGATGGAATGGGTCGACATGCGGAAAGGCTTTGCCATGAATTCGGGAAATTCCAGCAATCGGTCCAGATAGAAGGCGGCGAAGACCAGCAGGAATACGATGCCTGAGAATGCAAAGCCGAATAGCGGGGCAAGAAGCCGGCCCCTGCTTCCGGTGCCCGTTGCCGCCCGACAGATGAAATTGATGATGCCCTCGCGAAACTCTTTCATATTCCGCCGCCATCAGGGCAAAGCTGTTTTGCCTGGAGTGCTGGGTCGCTTTACTGGACGGGGCGACCCCAAGGCCGAGAAAGGTCTTTTGCTTTCAAAGCTCTGCCGTATGGGTCCAGTCTAAAGCGTTACCGATGTCTCCGGAATAGCCCAGGGGCAGTTATCGAAAAAGCATCATGTTTCTGATCGGATTCAGCGAAATACTGACCCGGCGGCAATTCTCCTGTGGAAATTGGCTACTCGACTGACACCCTCTGCCGCGGGCCATACACCTGCCACTCTCCCGCTACTGCTGCTACCGGAACATTCCTTCGAAGATCCTCCAAAATTTCCTTCCGTTTCGTCTTGACTAAGAAATAGTTGGTATTGCTGTGATGACGATCATAGAGGAATTCATCCATCTGCCACTCGCCGGGCACTCCCGGCAAAAACTCCTTGCGGGATGCAACCGGAAAATAGTTGGATTGCGACGGGAAAAGGTAAGGGCTGTATCCGCCCTTGTAATAGGAATACCACTCCGAGGCATGCAGAAAAGGATAGGTGTGGAAAACCGTGCTTTGCGGCTCCGTGATGACCGGCTGTACCAGCATCGCGGGGGGGATTGCACGCACAACCTGTTCTAAATTGAGCATCTCGGACTGGAAGGTGTTCAGGCGCGAATATAGCGCCATCGGCAGAATGAGGCAGAGCAGAACCATGAACAGGCGGGTTGCTGCCTTTTCGAACCATTTTGAAGGCAACAGCCCAATGAAACTGAATGCTGCAAAATACGGAGCCCGCAGTGCAATCCCGAGGCCGCCTGCAATATAAGAAGGCAGGAGGAGCGCGGCCCCGACAAGCAGAGCCGTCGAGGCGCCAACAATCCGGACGCCTGAATTTCCGGAGCCCCCGGATTTTGAAGTCAAATAACTGAAGACCATTAGAAAAAGAACGCACACCCAAACAAAGACCCATTCGTGCTGAATGATCCATTTCCCGCCGTCGAGAAAGATGTTGAACGGCCAAAGTAGTTTTTCGAGCCGCGCGGATAGGGGCTCCCAGGACAGCGTAAAGGGAGGCTCGTCCTTGGATCGCAAGCTCATATATAGGAGAAATGCTGTCAGCGCCGGAGTCACGGTTCGAATTAGGGCCCATATTGTCCGGTTTCTAAAGAACAGCAGCCAATAGGCGAAGATCATCATCACCGCAAGACCGAATGTCACTATGTGTGAGAAATATGCCGCCAACAGGCAAGCGGCCAGGCCTATTTCCAGCCGCAAGCAAGGCCCCCTGTTTTTCATCAATTTCCAGGCAAGGGTGAGGGAGAGAAAAAAGAATGGTGCGGAAAAAAGGAAGTTGAGCAAGCCGCAATAGAAATAAAAACCGAACAGCAGCAAGATACCTGGAATTGCCTGAGCTTCACCGGCCGAGCTGATCGCCCGGATCCAAATACGAAATGCAATGATTGTCAAAACAAAGGCGAGGCTGAGATAGAGACGTGTCGCATTCAGGATACCCAGAACAGGTTCGGCGGATGCAGCAAACCAGTAGTAGCTCGCATATGGATTCCATTGTGCCTTTTTAACAAAGAACTTGCTGTAGGCCGTTTCCGGATTGTCATATTGGGCGACGATTTTGGCCGCCAGCATGTGTCTCGGCAGATCGGCCAGTGGAAGGTATTTGAAGTGCCAGATCAGGAACAAGGCCTGCAGCAAGAGGATGGTTAAGATGATATTGAGCTGATTCCGCGACAGCATGGACTTGCACTGTTCGAGTCTCATTTTAAATGGACTTCTCCAAGAGATTCTTTCAAATAACTACAAAGATCAGATGGGAGCACTGTATCGAACTCTGCTCCGGAACCGGCTCATATTTCCAAATATACTAAAATACTTCTTGGCCGTTTCCTCAGCCCGATGAAACTATCATCCTTTGAGCAAGAATGACAATGGGAGGAGAGGATTGAGCAAAAAAGCTTCCAGATTCCCGGTCTCTGTAATCTCCGAATGCTGCATAAAAAGGCGCCCTTATCCTGGCCCGAGGTGGGAACTTCGCGTCAGCGGTCCCCCTATTTACAGCTGGAACCCAATTACAGGGTGATTGGGAGCGTAATGAGATGGCGGGGATCGCGGCCGTTACTTTTTGTTGCTCCCCCGCACGATGCTGAAGGGAAACGAAGCATAAACCGCCGGCCATTTATGAATTCGCCCAGCGGCCGCCTCATAACTTCGGATATGCCTTATGTAAACTTCGGGGCTAAAAACGGCCCCCTTTATCGAATTCGGTGGCATCCTGACGTGAAATTATGGCTTTTGAAAGGGATTTTAGGCCCTATCGGCGCGCACCCGCGCACCCATATTGCAGAAGCGGCACGTGGCCGTGGATTTATGGCGAATCCTTCTCTCGCCGTGGCAATGTGGTCGCGGTCACCATCCTTCCCCGATTTCTCCGCACAATGTGTTTTCACTCCGGCCCGGCATGCTCTGCGTGGTCTTTTGACGCAAAAATAGTTTGGCTCAAATCGGGGGTTGATCATTAGATAGCATGAACGCCTCTTTGAAACCGTTGTAACAGAATTTGACCGATCACCTGAGTGGGACATGCATGTCCTTAGGAGGATTTCCCGATGAGCGAACTCAGAATCAACATCCTGGATGCGAGCCATGCCGTCAACGGCACCCTTCACGGCTTTCTTGCCGATTCAATCCTGGCCGGGCTGGCGGCCGAACCCGAGACAATCGAGGAGCTTGAGTACGCCATGACCCGGTTTGCCAAGCCTGCGGGCGACAGTCGGTTCCTGGCTCAATTCGCTGACGGTGTCAATCCCGAGCCGTGGGATGCCGGGATCATCTTCGTGGATCTGGCCGCACGGGTTTTTTCTGCGGAATCGTCATACTCGATCCTGATGCCGGAGGGAGAAGTGCAATACCACAATGGTCGGGAACTGACCGAACTGTGGCTGCCGTACAGGGTTCCCCAGGATTGGCTCTTTCTCAACTCCGTGGATGAATACAGAGTCGTCGCCGGCCGGCGCCGTGCCGAACGGGCGGCTGTTCCGCCGCTCGATTCACGGCAGGTTCTTTACGGCGCCATTGCAGAGTTTATCGCCAACGAATGCCGGACCGCCCGCGAATCAAACAAGGAGAACCCTGTAACGGGGATCCACGCGAAATGGCTGATGACGCCCCGCGAAGATTTGCGCGGCTTGACGCCGAGGGAGATCCTTCTCATGAAACAGGAAGACATCGATTCCGACATGCAGTCGCGGGAGGCGCAGTGGAGCCGGCTCAAAGGGCCGGCGCCGTGCCTGCAGAAGGATTCCTACGCCTATCGCTTTGGCGGTTTTGGGACGCACGAAATCGTGATCTATTACGATCTAGTACGGATGTTGATTGAGAAGTGCTGGGAACGGATGCAGAAGGAAAGGGAAATATCGATACCCGACGAAATAGCGCGCCTGGAGCAGGCGAAGGCAGAATGGATGGATTCCCCCAATTCCGAGCATGGCGGCAAAAGCCCTGCCTGCCTGATAGAGTGCGAGCGAATAAGGCTGCCCTGGGTCTCGTCCGAAAATGATTTCCCGCTTGAGGACGATTGTCCCTTGTGTCAGGCGATGGCGGATGGCGAGTTCGGACCCGGCTTCTGGCACCTGGATGGCTGCAATATGGATGACGATTTTGCCTTTTCCTTTTGCCATACGAGGGAGGAATGGGAGGAGCAAAACAGCCTTTTTGATTCAATCGACAAAAGCACTGAGCGTGAGGACGTGCAAACCAAATCCCTACGTGCAAACTAGCCCGAATTTCCACGCAAAACCATTTGTCTAAGGAATGTCCGGGTTTTGAGGTCCTGCGCAGCCTGTTATCTTGAGCGGTAAACCATTCCGCCGGGAGACCGCAATAGGGGGCCGACAAAACCGGACGCAGGGATCATGGGCAGGCGCAACCGGTGGGTATAGCCGGCATCAATTTAATGGCCATCGATATTTGATTCTGCCGATCAACCTTTGATAGCGCGATTTATTTCAACCGCGAACCGCTCTCATTGCGCCCAAAACTACGGTGAAATTAGCGCCTCGCCAGCCGTAAAAACCTACGCATGCGGCTCGACGCTTTCCCAAAATGCGATTCCCGTGATGGGTTTACGCGGTCTCGGCTTGGGATCCTCATCAGGGTAACCCAGAAGCAGGAAGTCGTGCACAAACCAGCTCTCCGGCAATTTCAGTATTGAATGAGCATCTTTGGTGGCAATGGCTCCCGCCCAGCAGCTTCCCAGCCCCTGATTCACGGCTTCCAGCGTCATATAAGCAACGGAAATCATGATCTGTTCACCGGCCTTGATTTTCATAGCCTGTTCCCCCAGCCTGTAGGGCGCAAACAGATCGCTTCCCAGAACCATGTTATCCAGCAGTTCGTCCGGCCAATCCATTACACCTGCTTCGATGAGCTGTTTCAGGGATTCCCGATGCAGCTTTTGGGAGAATGCTTCCGCCACGCCGCAGCAAACGATGATGACAGGAGCCGTGCTGATTTGCGGTTGTTCCCCGGCCGTTTTTGCCAATTCCTCTATTTTCGTCCTGTCCTGGACAACCACATATCGCCAGGGCTGAACATTTCCCCACGACGGCGCTCTTCTGCCGGCGTCCAGCACGCGCATAATCTTTTCCTTTTCTACAGGCTTCTGCATCCACCGTCTTACCGACACCCTCTTTTGGATCGCATCCGAGACTTCCATCACGTTTTCTCCTTTATTGGGATAATGCCCAGGCCATAAGGCCCTTGCCCTGCAACGGACGCATCAGAATACTTGCCCAAAACCGATAGTATTGTGACTTTGTCCCGAAAACTGACCGGTCCCTCCTCAGTTTGTGTTCTTCGCCTGCCCCTGGTTTCAGGCTTGCGCACGGGGCTCTCACCCTTAGGAGCCGGAAATGGTCGTTCGCTCGCCAATCGTTCCGGCTGTCAGCAAATGATCGACCCCGGTTCGTGCAGTTGCAAGGGAAAAGAAGTCGGCCGGATGCGCCGACAGTTTGCTGGATTTGCATATGCTGTGGAAAATGTTGACCTGCCGGTGAGGGGCTTCCGATGGCGCGATGCATCGGATGCCGTATTCAATCAAGCCGGCCTGCGCTCGAGACGGCAGATGCCGGATTTCAGGAGCTCCGCGCCTGAATCCGGATCGAAATAGTCATGGCCAAAAAGCAGATTGGCGCAGCTTCTGCGCCATCCGTGATCCGGCCCGGGTTCCTCGGGGAACCACCATGCGTGTTCCGCATGAACGACCGAGGGTTTTAGAGAGTCATCCGGGTGGACGATGAATTGCGCGCGGCCATGAGGAGTGACTACCCATGCCTCCTCTCCCGCCTCGAGCGACAGGCGTTTTGCCGTATCCGGGTGAACATCAACCCGGGGGCCGGGATGCATTCGCCGCAGCGAGGCGCTTTGTCTTCCCTCGGTATGGAAGAAAGGCAGAATCTTGCATCCGGATATGAGCGTTAGGGGATATTCTTCCACCCAATCGGGCCTTGCCTGGGGTGAAAGCGGGGATTCCACAAAGACGGGAAGCGGAGGCCTTCCTGCCCTGGCCATAGCCGAACTGAGAAGCTCCACTCGTCCGCTCGGCGTCGGGAAGCCCTCCTGTTCATGCTTGCGATAGCGCATCTCTCCCCGGACAATGCCCACAGCGGCAAAATCCTCGAAAGAAATGCCCGACGGTTCCAGCAGCCAGTTGAGGTAAGCGTGCCGGTCCGACCAGGGGAAGGCTTCATCGAGCCCAAGGCGGTGCGCGAGTTCCAGGATGACGTCGCGGTCGTCGCGCACCTCACCCTGATGGGCCAGCTTATGCCGCGCCAGCACGCACCAGATCTTGTGCAGGTACACCACATCTTCCTGTTCCAGCCAGTGCGCTGCAGGCAGAACCAGGTCGGCCAGCTCGGCCGCGGGCGTCATGAAGAAATCCGATACGACGGAGAATTCAATGTGATGAAGCAGCGCTTCCTCGATGAGGTCGCCGCGCGTGGCTGTCAGCATCGGATTGGTGCCGACGAGCCATACCGCCCGCGGCCGATAAGGTTTTCCCGTGACGCAGGCTTGCCAGAAGGTAGGCTGGTGGCACCCCGGGGCAAAAGGGAACCGTCCGGCCCCGATCATCCGGGCTTTCTGCTCGCCCGTGAGGAATTGGCTCCCTCGAATGGCCGGGTCGACCAGCGGAGACTTGGGCCGGATGCCGGCAGGAGGCACCCAGCGCACCATTCCGCCGGGCACATCGAGATTGCCGGTTACGGCGATGAGAAGCAATACCGAGCGCGCTGCCTGGAATGCGTTGATGCTCATATCGAGACCGTTGCCCCACAGCACACAGGCGGGCCGGGTGCCTGCGAATGCGCGGGCTGCAGCGCGTATCTGCCCCGCCGGAATTTGCGTGATCGGTTCGGCCCATTCGGGAGCAAAGCCGGCAACATGCTCCTGCAGTTGTTTGAATCCGCTGCAGTGGCGCTCCACAAAATCGCGGTCATAGAGTCCCTCGCCAAGAATCACGTGCAGCATCGCAAGGACCAGGGCGCAGTCGGTGCCCGGGCGTATCTGCAGGTGGCGAGTCGCTGTGCGTGCTGTCTGGGTGCGCCGCGGATCGACGACGATCACCTCCCGGGCGGAATCCATCGCGCGGCGGATCATGCCGCCGCAGATTCCGTCGGCGGAGCCGAACGCCGGCGAATTCTGGCCGATCTGCAGGATGCACGCAGGCATCTGCCCGCCGGATCCGTAAATGTCCGGATGCGGCAGCCAGCCTATGGTGATGCCGGAAGCAATAGTTCGCGGGAGAAAGCAGTTGTGACCGGGAGATACGAAATTGGGGGATCCCAACGCGTGAATGAAGCGGCTCGTGAATTCCGTGTAGGGACGGCCCGTGCCCTGGCAAAGGGCGATATATTCCGGCCCTGATTCACGTCTTATGTGATCCAGGACTCCGGCCATCCGGGAGAGAGCCTCTTCCCAGCTGATGGCCTCCCATTGGCCTGATCCGCGCGGTCCCTTGCGGCGCAAAGGCCGGAGGAGACGGTCGGGGTGATACAGCAGCTCGGCAGCATAGCGCCCTTTGCAGCAGATGTAGCCGCGGCTGGTCGGACTTTCGGGATCTCCCTTAATCTCCGTGACACGCCCTTGCGCGTCCAGGTGAACCAAAACCTGGCAGATGCCGTGACATCCGCGGCAGGAAGTGCGAACAATCCTTTCACCGTTAGCCATAGCTTTATCCCCCCGCTTGAAAGGTGATGGATAATTACATTGGTAAACCCCCGGCTCTGCCCTGACTGTTGCCCACATGTAACACTGTGGCCGTGTCCCAACCTTCCTTTTTCCTTCCAGAATTAGATCCTTACGATACACAAAAGGTGTCGTAAGGATCTAGGCTCGTTCGGGGTCTTCGCCCCGAACGAGTGGTCCCTCTGGGACAGCAAGAAAGGAATTTTCCATTTTCCATTTTCCATTTTACTGCGCCGAGGATCCGGTGCGTGCTGTTTTGATGGATGCAGTAAAAATTCGGCACAGCTGCTGATTCTCGTCGATGATCTCAGATAGCGGTGCGGCATTGAGGAGTTCGCTCTTGCGAATCATTTGGAGCCAGATCAGCGTTTCATTAAGTTCGCTGAGTACCATCGACATGTGGTGGAGAAAATCCGCATGACTGCTAGCTGCGCGAGCTTCGCCATAATTGGGCGGCGGAGAGGTTCCGCTGCGCAGGATTTGGCCGCCAATGTGCCGGCCAGCCAGGGTTTTGGGCAATTTGGACGAAAGCCTTATAGTGCGTACGGCAAAATCAATCAGACGTTCTTGAAGTTCATCGGCTTTCTGTTGCGGATCATTCATAATTTGTTTCCCTGGAGCAATAGGATAGGCCAATCAAAACTTAATCTACGGGACCCAGGGTTGGCCGGGCTTTTTGCGGCCTACCCCTGCCCCTGCCCCGTAAATAATGCCGGAGAAGCTCAC
>CAYYTC010000078.1:0-21317 GCA_964474425.1 uncultured Acidobacteriota bacterium | reverse complement strand
TGACGGTAACAGTTTCCGTTATATTGCCCACCTCGAGCGCAATATCTATCCGTAATGTCTGCGCCACCATGACAGTGATGCCAGTGCGAGTGTACTGCTTGAATCCAGGCATCGAAATTGACAGGTGGTAGATGGCGGCCGGCAACTGAGCAAGCGTATAATTGCCCGTTGACGTGCTTGCGACCTGATATACAGCTCCCGTCTGACTGTTTTTTGCCTCGATCATAGCGCCGGCAATCAGGGCGCCGGCCGGGTCGGATATGGTGCCGGTAATGGTGCCGCGATCAGACTGGCTGAACACTGGTCCTGCGACCAAAAGCAAACAAAATCCTGCAATCATAATTGGACGCATAAACGTATCCTCCGCAAATTTTGCAGCGTTTCTTTTGACCTTAGCGCCTCTGAGAGCGCTGACACCTTCATGCGTGCTCTTGGAACCTCGATCCACACACGGGCACGTGGACTTCAAGCCGACAAGATTGCCTCCTGCTGCGGATTGTACAAGACATCTATGACTCGGCCCTTATGCCAACGAGATTGGCTCTGATCAAGGATATTACTTCCTCATGCCAAAAAATCAATTAAAAAAGCAATACTGGCCCAGGGGCTTGGCCCCCTGAAATCCCTGCGCGTTTGGCAGTGTGATTTTGCTTGAGACATTCTGCGCGCGCGGGGATTCGAGAAGTCAGGAGCTAGGAGTCAAACCGGCTCACTTCTTCCAGGGAACTCAGAAGCGTTCCCGTTTCTCCGTATCCCAAATCCTGCGACAGAATCAGATAGTAACGACTCTCCCCCAACGAGGCCTCTGACGTGTTCAGGAATCGAGCCTTATCCGCTTTGCCACGCCTGCGGAAAGCCCTGGCAATATTCGCCGGAATCGAAACCTCTGGATCCAAACCATGCGTTCTCAACAATTATTGTGGTCCGTCCCCAAAACTCCCCACAACAGAGAACCAGCGCTTCTATTCCGGGAACTCAAGAGCGAGCAGAGACTGCTCGGGATTCCTGGTGAAGGTTTCCTTGCAGTGTTCCGAACAGAAATGCAGCTGGTTTCCTCCATAGGACGCGGAGTGTTCCGGAGAGCCATCCATTCCGAGCATGCAGATCACGCACTTGTTGACGATCTTGTCCACAGTCCCGTCCGCAGCGTCCGCCTTGGCGAGCAAGCTGAGCGCCTGCTGGCTGGGAGCGCCTGAAGCAGAGTCGGCCGCAGGCGCCGATGCAGACGGCTCCTGGCCCCGGCTGCATCCTGCAAAAAGAATTGCCATTAAGAGCGCGATCGCGGCGATGGCGCCCGGATGATTGGTCGGTTTCATAGGGCTTCTCCCGTCATTGTTGCGTTCAAGGCGGAAAGCATACCACAACCGTCGCGCGGTTCGCAGCCGGAAGCGCTGGCGTATGGGGGAGACTGAATGCGCAGGCATCAGGGTCTTCCGATTGCCTGAGAAATATTGGTGAATCGGACCCAACCGGACAGCCGATTCACCCCGGTACCGTTAAACAGAAATAAATCGCCTGCAAATATTGCCGGCCGGCTGGCAGCGCGGCGATCCCCCATACCCATCCGCAGGTTTCGCCGGGCGCATGTGATCCTGCGTGATTTCATGTTATCCGCAAATTTTTGCGGCTCCATGCCCATGAACCGTAGCGGGTTGCCGAGCATGGCTGTGTGACCTGCCGTCTTCTGCCCGGTGTGCCGCAATAGCTGTTTTAGGATATAGAGGTCAGAAACGCCATGAGAGATGCCATGCGGGCCGGAGCGAAGAAACCAATCTGGAAGATTGAAACAATTCCCACCGTGTTTTGGATCGATGTGGATGATGGAAGCGGCCGGGAGCACCCGGCAATACGCGGGCATGGTCAAGGGTGCGCTGCGGGAAATCGGCGAACTGCACTACATAGACCTGATCGATGCCGCCAGCCGGCAGGGCTGCCGGATCATAGAGATTGCGGAAGATCTCCCGGTTTCCGAAGACGACTGGCGGCGGCTTATATAGGCATCTGTCAACCGCGGCCTCGACCTCGCGACCCGGCACGGGATGCATTCCGAAAGGCGGAAGGCTGAGACAAAAGGGTAAACGGCTTTCTGAGGTTCCAATGGATTTATTCCTGAACGCAGGATCCATGGACCAAGTCGAGGCAACAAGGAAAGGCTCATCAACATGCCGACGGACCGGATGATGGGGATCGAAACGGAATTTGCGTTATCCGGATTGTCTAAGGATGGCGTGCCGCTGGACCGCCGGACCATTCTTCAGCGGCTCACCGACCTGGCGGTCGAACGCTGGCGGTTTTTGCCCGCAACGGGCGGCCAAGGGATCTTTACGACATCCGGCGCTCGATTTTATGTCGATACCGGCGGACACCCCGAATGGTGTGCGGCCGAAACTCCGGATTTGCGTGAGGCGGTCGCCCAGGTGAAAGCTGGCGAGAACCTGCTGAACGAATTGGCGACCGCGCTCGAGGAACGGGAAGACTGTGGCGAGATCAGTCTTTTCCGGTCCAATGTAGGTTTGAACGACGGAGTGCCCAGCACATGGGGGCAGCATGAATCCTACCTGACCCGGACCCGGCCCGACTCGCTGGCCCCGGACCTCATCCCGCATCTGGTAACAAGAATCGTCTACACAGGAGCGGGCGGCTTCAGTCCATTTTCGCCGAACCGGCTGGCATTCTGCCTGTCGCCTCGATCGCTCTTCTTTTCGAAGCCCATTAGTGATGATTCAACCGGCTGCTATCGTGGAATTTTTCACACGCGCGACGAGAGCCTGGCCGGCCCCGGCTACTGGCGGCTTCATGTCATATGCGGGGAGTCTTTATACAGCGAGACGGCGCTTTATTTGAAACTCGGCGCAACTTCACTCGTAGTGGCCATGGCCGAAGCCGGCCTTGAACCCGGCCGGAAAGTTCAGTTGCAGGATCCGGTTCAGGCGCTGCACCATGTTTCAAAGGGCCTGGAACATCCGCTGTCCCTGGCCGATGGCCGCACGGTCACGGCACTCGATCTCCAGACGCACTATCTCGAACTCGCCGAGCGCCATCGGGATCATGAATGCATGCCATCCTTCGCCCCGCAGGTTTGTGAGGTATGGCATAGGACCCTGGATGGACTCCGCACGGGGACGGAGAAAGTGGCGCGAGTTCTCGATTGGCCGTTCAAAGCGCACCTGTTTGAAAAATTACGTACAGACAGCGGCATTCGCGCGGTTCCGCTGCATGTTGCAGATGGAATCGAGCGCCGCTTGTATGAAGCCCTTGAAGGGACCTCCTATTTCAATCATTTGCCGGACCTGAAATTCCTCATAGGCCCGGGAAGCCCCGTCCTGGAGACTGCAGCTGTGCTGACCGCGGAATTGCGAAAGGCGGGCATGACCTGGAGGGATCTGCACACTCCGGAGCCGGTTCGTCAAAAATTGCTCGAGGTGGACCTGCGCTTCGCCCAGATCGGTCCCCGCGGCTTATATCAGCAACTCGATCAGCCGGGGATGCTGGAGCACAGAATACTTGCCCAAAGCGAAATTGACAGGGCAAGGACCGAGCCCCCCGCAAGGGGGCGCGCGGCGATTCGGGGAAAGGCTGTGCAAAAGCTGTACGATCACCCGGGAGCAACCTGTTCCTGGCAATCCGTCCGGGATCCGGATAGCCGGCGTTATCTCGATCTCTCGGATCCCTTCTGCGCGGCTGAAAGGTGGGTATCAACGGAAGCCAGGGCGGAATCAGATCCCAATGAGCATTTTGACTCCATCCTGGACGAGGTTGCGGCAGGCATGCAGCACAGAGGCTGAAAGCTCCGTGTCCCGGCAACGCCGGCGCGGGGACGCGACAGCGATGAGGAAGGCCGATTTTTGAGGCGTGTGTGACTCACTGCATTAAACAAAGAGGTACAGCCATGCGCAAGGGTACCATTCCGCATCCATTGACGTTTCCGGACTTCCCCAACCTGTTTGTGATCCCTTATATCCATGGCCGTTTAATGTTTGCCCAGGCCGCGGCGCACGCGGTCCAGACGCTGCAGCCCGATATTCTTGCGGTCGATTTGCCGCTTTACCTCAACAAAAGCCGGCTGCTCGACACCGCGCTCGAATCCTTTCCGCTGGCGACGGCCCTTTTCGTCAACCACCCGTCGTGTGGAATCCGGTTCCTGCCGTTTGTTGTGACCGACGCCCCGATGCTTGCAGCGCATCAGGCGAAAGCCCGGAATATCCCCTTTGAATGCATGGACGACGATAATGTTCCGGAGCAGCCGGCCTGCGACGGCAGTGATGGACTACCGGATGACTGGGAACTGAACGGTACATCCCTTGATGCATATTTTTATGGAGCAAGGGGCGAGCGGAAAGCGGATGCCGACGCGCCGCAAGCGAATCCGGCATTTGCAGAAAAGATGGCATACCGTTTGCAGAGTCTCATGGATGGGTGCAGGCGGGTCCTGTTTGTGTGCGAATGGAAGCGGTGGCCTTTCGTGGAAAAAATGCTGGGCCTGGCAAAACCGGTTGAAAAGCGGGAACCCTTGCAGGCTCCCGTCGCTTTGATTTTTGAGGATCCGCAACAACTATGGAATTGCGGATTTATGGATGATTTCCCGGCCCTGAATTTACGGTTTTTCAGACATGTTCAGGCGGGACATGCGGACCAGTTCCATAAAGGATCGGAGCTTCTGGCCCTGCTTCGAAGATATGGTTGCGCAGGGATGGAGTTGCCATCCGGAACGCCGCGGGCTGCGATGGATGTCCTGGAAAGATCGGAAGCGCTATATGGACATGAAGCGGTCGTCCGGCTGGCAAAATCATTGCTGGATTACCCGATGCCGGCTCTGGACCACGCCACAGGATGTCTGCCCGCATTCAGCGCGATCAAGGATGATCATATCGAAGAAGAACCGGCATCCGCATTCCCGCTGCCGGACCCTGCTCGTGCAATTCCCTATTACGCGCTATCCGCAGCCGAGAGAGAATCGTTTTACACCGGGCCTGAACTTGAGCAGCGCAAATTTTGGGGACCGGATTCGGTACCGTGGGTCAGCCGGACGGAGGCCAAAATCCCATCGCCGTCATTTATGGATTGCCGCTGGTCGGTGCCGCAGAATTTTGCTTTTTATGCGCAGATCGGCGAGATATTTCGACAAAGGGTTCGCGAACCCCGGCTGGATCCTCCGCTGGAAGGCTTACTCGATGAATTTACGCCCGTGGTCTTCATTTTGCGGCTGGAAAGCGATCATGATGTCCGGAGCGTGGAGGAAACCAATGCTACGGCCAGAAGGCAGCAACTGGGACTGGTATGGGATCACGATCATGATCCGAAACCGGATGTGATTCACACTATTCTGGCAACGAGAAGAGCGGTCGTTCCCTATGGCCCCCCGGACACCTGCTATGACGATGCTTCCTCGATTGCGCTGCTGTACTCCGGCCCTGAAGAGCCCGGCCCGGACCGATACGCTGCAATCGCCCGAAGGCTTCAGCCGGAACAACTGAGCCGGACGCTTCCCGGGCAGGATTCCGAACTGCGCAATTTTCCGCCGCTTCAGGCATGTGCCGCCTGGGCTTTGCGCTGGGCGCCTGCCGGCATCGTCCTCATCGCCGCCTGCGATGGGTGGGAACCTTCACAGGATCTGCAGAAACTGGCGGAGAAGAAGTCCGTGAGAATCGTTATTCAGCCGCTCTCCGTCATTCCCCGGGAGTTCATCACGCGACTGCGAAGGCGCGTATTTGTCGGCAAAACGGTCCGCTTTCATCCGGAGGGCGCATCGCTGATGACGCGGCTGGCTCAGTGGCGCATTTAGCTCAATCGCCCGGTTTAATCCAACGCCTTTGAGGCGGCAAGCTTTCAGCCTGATTTTCAGGCCCGAAGAGCCGGCAGGAAATCAGTGCTGCCCGAATTGGCCCATCGGAAGCAGAGGGCTCATTGAAAGCATTCAACTTGTGGCTCATGAAGCGCCCCTGCAGGACGAGGTTGGCACCAAGCCCCGGTAGGAGCGGAAAGAGAATGGCCAGGGATGAGCGGAGCGAATCCCTGGTTCCTAGGGCGAAGAAAAGAGCCCTGGGAAGGGCCCTATATGCTATCGCCCCTCCAGGGCTCTTTCTATTGCCAATTCCTACCAGGGGTTCGCTGCGCTCACCCCTGGCTATTATCTGCCGGGCCTCCGGCCCTTAGAAATGGAAAGCTATACGGGGCGTCATAAATAGCGCCGCATGTTCTAATCATCGGCATTGGCGGACAGGCCGTGAGCACGCGAATCAATGTGCAGACAGGATGCTGATGCGGCAATAATTATGACGCTACGTATAATTTGGACAAGAGTGATTCACTGACGGCCCTCTATGAGCGCAAACGCCCATGGCGTCTGATGCCTGGCGCTTCAGCAGCATGGTTTATTCCACCTCCCATATGTAGGCTATAATCCGTCGCTATGAATTTTCGCAATGCATACAGATCGAATCGTGGCATGGTCCTGCAGATGACGGGATGCTGCCTCCTGCTGTTCACGGCCCAGTATTTTATTTATCGGATTAATTTTGATCAATTTTTTCAGGGCGATGCAATCTTCTGGATGTACTACCGATTTCAAAGCGTCGCCGATTTTCTTCGCTCTCTCGTAACCCTGGATGTTGCTCATTGGTACAGACCGTTGTCCAATCGAATGATTCCAAGCTTGTTCTTTCCATTATGGGGACTGGATCCCTATGGCTATCATTGGATTGTTTTCGCCAGCTTCTTCGCGACTTCCGTCCTGGTTTTTGGATTCCTGAAGTACCTGACAAAGAGCCTCTCGGTGGCATTTGTTTCCGCGTTTTATTTCAGCATTCACTCCAACAATGTTTATACCACCTACGATTTTGCATTTTCGCCGGACGTCTTTTATGTCTTTTTTTATGTTTCCGCCGTATGGCTTTTTATCGAGGGCGAGCGCCGGAGGGCATGGAAATGGCGAGTTGGCTCCGCTATTGCTTTTGTCTTGAGCCTGATGTCCAAGGAAGCCGCAATTACATTGCCGGCAATGCTGGTGCTTTGTCATTGGATTCTTATGGGCCGGGGATTGCGGCGCGCGGTGCGGGCAGTGGGAATGCACATCGGCGTTTGCATTGCGTATGTGGTCTTTGTTGTAAGTCATCTTGGCGTCGGAGGCGGAGACTATAATCTTTACATTCATCGAAACATTCTAGCGAACCTTGCCACAGGAATTTATTACGCCTTTAATCTCCGGCGCGACGGACTCATACCAATACGCACGGCGCCGGATATTATTCAGGTGTTTCTTATTTTCTTTGCCCTGGTTCAGCTTTTGGTCTGCGCACGTTTGCTGTTCCGGAAAGAAAGAAAAATAATTATCTTGGGCGCGTTATGGTTTTTGATAGGGCTGAACCCAATGATCCTGCTTAACGGTCTTGGCCCGTACTATGCGTTTCTCGCGATGGTTGGGTTTTCGCTCATCGTTGGAATGAGTCTGAATTACGTTCACGAGTGTCTTCGGACTCGCTCCCCATGGATTGCGTGGTTTCTATCGAGTTCTGTTTTGGTGCTGCTTTGGGCCTCTTGCCGCATTTTGATCGTTC
This sequence comes from uncultured Acidobacteriota bacterium, assembly GCA_964474425.1. Classification (GTDB taxonomy): domain Bacteria; phylum Acidobacteriota; class UBA6911; order UBA6911; family UBA6911; genus UBA6911. The sequence continues at coordinate 13,764 of CAYYTC010000078.1, read as the reverse complement.
CGGATACCACCAGGGATTATGCGCTGGGTTACGCATCGACCTGGGCGAAGAATTCTATGGCCGATGTTCTAAGGGCACATCCGAGTCTTCCGCCAGGATCTGATATTTACATTCTTAATGAATCCGTTCCTGATCTTTGGCGTTTTCACGGGCTCGGCAACCTATTCAAGCTGGTCTATGGCGATGACTCCATCACCACCTCATACAGAAGCATAGGTCATAGACCCAAATCGGAAATGGGAGAACTTGCTGTAATGAGGGCCGAGGCAGGACGCCTCGTCGATGTAACGGTGCAATTCCGGCAGGATCCGGAGAAGTTTCTCGGCGCGATGGATGAATCATCCATCCAATACATGGATCGTCCAGGAGTCAGCCTAAGTGTTTCCCCCAATGAAGTCATTGCCGGACGGGACTTCTACTGGCTTACCATTTCAGAGCTGGGATCCCCTGTTGTGGTTGTGCAGTATACAATTGACAACGGGCCTGTAGCGGAAGCAAGGTTTCGTCTGAATCCAGAGGGCAAATTAAGATTCTTTGTTTCGGAACTGACGCCGATCGGTCATTATAGGTTCATACGGTTCAGACCGCTGAATTCTCCACCGTCGGAGTGGATATGGGCTGACGCAACTCTGGATGTCCTGCCGCCGCAAGCCCATCATCAACGTTAGCCTCGAGCTATTTTCCTGAGATTATGCAATCCTGCGGCGGGCACTTTTTGATGGTGCGGCGCCCTGTCATTCCACCGGCAATCCAAGCTCTCTCAGCTTTGCGGCTGATGCGCTGTGGCCGCAATGCGCAGCCCTCTGCCACAACAGCACCGCACGATCGTGGTTTTTTCCGACTCCCTCGCCCAGCTCGTACCGCCATCCGAGGTTCCACACGGCCTCGAGGTCTCCAAGAGCGGCAGCTTCGCTGAAGAGGCGAACCGCTTCGCGCTGCATAACGCCGCGTGGCGTAAAAAGATACATCAGGCCCTCATACCGGGCCCAATTCCTTTTCAAATCGTTCATTGAGTCCTGATACAATTCATAGTTGCCGGTGTCGCATGCGTAGGTGGCTCCGTCATCGGATCTGCGCAAGTCTTCAGGAAAAAGCTCATAGTGGGGCTTGTCGTAATAGTTGCCCGCCCATACCATGATTTTCATGCCGAGCCTGTTGTATAACTCGCCCCGTGCTCTATTGGCATCACGCAATGTGGAGAAATACTCTGAATCGCCGGGAATCCATGGAGGCCGTGACGGGTCGAAATCGATGTTCAATTGCTGCGCCAGTTCCGCAAGGCTTTGCAAATAGAAATCGCCAGCCCGAAAATCCGCATGATACTTGTCCGAGAGATATTTCGGAACCTGGCACTTGCCCAGCAGGATCGGCAGGATCCTCACCGGTCTTCCGAATATCTCCTGGTTCGTCATGGTGGCAAGGTCGCGGTCGAAACGAGGCAGGCGAACGGAATTGCTCGAGACTACGGCCGCCACGAAGTCGGCATCGTCCATTCTCTGTTTGACCTTCTCGATGATCGAGTCGTCGCTCTTTATCATGACAAAGTCGATCATCAGGTCTTTGCTGAGATATTCCAGATCATGGACCAGGTGAAGAACAAAAGGGCGATCCTTTTCGGCATAGCCGATGAACAGTTGGGACATAACGGATTTCCCCCGGAAGAAGGACGGATTCCATCCGCAACCTGAAGCTCCGCCTGGCCGGCGGGCTCCCGGACGGCACCTATTCCATTTATAAGCACTCGAATCCCGGACAACAAGAATAATCTGCAAGGGACGATGTCCCAGGAAACACCGGGCGCATGACAGACCGGCAAACTTGCGGTTTTGCCGGGGAACGCATGGTGTATGATAGCCCCATTGTTTTTCAATGCGGTCACGCGCTGATGAGGGCTGACCTTCAGGGCGCGGGCTGGGGTTTACCGGCGTCTCCGGGCAGCTCAGACCAAATCCCGGCACGTAGCGGACCTGCGCGCCCATCACGAGGTCGGCATTTTATGCAGAAAACACTGGAAAGCCCGTGATTGTCTGTGAGCAACAGTGACACCGAAAAAAATATTGGAGCCGCTCCAAACGCTATCCTGAATCGCCGCTTTATTTTCCTCCAGTTTGCATCCAGCCGGCGCAGATGAAATACCTGTGACCCTGAATCGGCCGTATCGCCGGGACATATACTTTCGTGCAGAAGATAGCCTGGGAGGTTCATATGGCTCATATCTGGGTTCACGAGGATTCTCAGTGGGCGGTCCTTCCGTTGAACTGCGAACTCTTCAGCCTGCAGCGCCGGAAGGCGCTGTCGCATCCGTCCGGGCTGAGTCCCGCCTGGGAAAAGGAAATCATGCTGGTGCGCTCCGGCGGCTCATCCGGCGAGTCGTGGATTCTTATTGCAGGCGCCCAGGCCGAGGTCCGGATCAACGGCATCCGGCTGACCCCCGGGATCCGGTCCCTGCGCGATCGAGACGAGATACGGGTCGCCGGCGCCGGGCTTTTTTACTTCTCAACCGAATGCCTGGCGGTCCTGGAACCCTTCGCGGGGTCCTCCACGGATTCATACTGTCCGCGCTGCAAACAGGCGATGAACTCCGGACATCTGTCGGTGAAGTGCCCCGCCTGCGGCGTGTGGTATCACCAGTCGGAGGATTTCCCATGCTGGACCTATGCGGAAACATGCGCGCTGTGTCCGCAGCTCACAGATATGGACGCGGGCTACCGCTGGGCGCCCGAGGAGATGTGAAATGTCCCATGTGATGGTTGTGGGATGCGGCAACATCGGGTCTCACCTGATCCCCCATCTTGCCAGGCTTCCTGGAATCCATAAGGTAACCCTGGTAGACGGGCAGTCCTACGAGAGGAAGAACATTGCGAGCCAGGATATCAATGCCGCGGACATCGGCAAGCCGAAAAGCCGTGTCCAGGCGGAGAGGCTCCGCCGCATCAGGCCGGACCTGACTGTTGAGGCGGTCGTGGACCTGGTCGAGAACCTTCCTCATGGATCCCTCTGGTGCGACCTGATTATGAGCGGCCTGGATACCAGACTGGCAAGAATGCGGCTGGGGCAGGCTGTCTGGCGGTTGGGCAAGGTCCCATGGATCGACGCCGGGGTTGAACCGGAGGGACGGCTTGCGCGGATCAATGCCTATCTCCCGGGTGAAGACCGTCCCTGCTACGAATGCGCCTGGTCGGATCCGGACTACCTTGCGCTGGAGACCGTTTACCCCTGTGATGCGGGAGGGGGATCGCCAAAGCCCACCAATGCCCCTTCGGGACTGGGCGCGCTCGCGGCCGGCCTGCAGATAATCGCCGCTCAAAATTGCATCGAAGGTCATTGGGACCTCGTCCCCTTCGGGCGTCAGGTCCTGATCGACGGCATGCACCACAAATGCTATCAAACATCCTATCGCCGCAATCCCCGCTGCCGGTTCGATCACGGGATCTGGGAGATCGAAAAGCTGGAGTGCGGGCCGGAAGGAATTTCGCTGCAGGAGGCCCTCGGACGGATCGGTACGGGGCAGCAGCGCAATGAATCCTGGCTGCGCGTCGAAGGGAAGCCTTTTGTGAAAAGACGGGCCTGCACGAAATGCGGCCACGCAAAACATGGTCTGAGGCTCCGGGAATCCCTGAGCCGGAAAGCAAAGCAGTGCCCGATCTGCGGGGGACCCATGCTGGCCAGCGGCTGGGACCTGACGGAGAAACTCACGGCTCATCTGCCCAGACGGGTTCTCTCGCAGTCTCTTGCGAGTCTCGGCCTGCGCCATGGCGAAGTGTTCACCATCGGCAGTCCTGAATGCGAGCGCCACTTTGAATTTACAGTGACCGCCGGTGATCCCCAAAATATTGCGAAAAATAAGTCTTGTGGGGAGATGGATTTGAGATGAGTGCGGGATGTTATCGACGGCAGACGCGCCGGGACGATGCGGAAATGTGGTCCACTACGGGGCGTTGACTCTTATGGGGCGGAGCAGAAGATGAACGATAAAGTCTATGCGGCATTCCTGATGCGCCAGGCGGAAGAGGGCAAAGCCCTGGCGCGGGCAAGCGATCTGGTGGAGGTCCATCCCGTTGCTCCTCAGGCTTTCGCTGTGGATCTGGACTGCAAGGGGCTCATTTACAAGGCCGGGGAAGGAGTGGCGACGGCCGACTCGTTCAGGGTCGGCATATGGTTCCCCAGCGACTATCTGCGGCGGGCCAATCCGTTTGAGGTGGTGACATGGCTGCAACCGACCAATGTCTATCACCCCAATATCATGGCCCCGTTGATATGCATCGGGCGTCTCGTTCCTGCCACTCCGCTGGTCGATATCATCTTCCGCGTATTCAGGATCGTGACCTATCAGACCGTTGCCATGCACGATTCGCTCAACCTGCAGGCCAGCGCCTGGGCCAGGCAGAACCAGCACCGGTTCCCCATAGATAACCGCCCTTTGAAGCGAAGGGCCCTGGATATGCAATTCGAAGTCCTCGGCAAGGTAAATGAGACATGACAATCCCGATTGTTGAACGAGACAAAATGATTTCAGGATGGCTGGTTCAATCGGTATCCGGCGCCAGGCAGTCGGGCTGCGGCCGATGGGACCTTAACATTAAAAGCAGGGGGCGGACCGGGGCCTTTGCCGCTGTCGAGGATGATTGGCTCATACTGGGCCTGCCCCTTTCCGACACAATCCTCCCTGCAGATGAGTGGAGCCTTTTAAACCGCAACGCGGAGCTGGCGGGCCTCTGCAAGTTTGTACAAAGCCCCGGTCCCGCTGCCCGGCATCTTCGAGCAGACTTGCCTCTGGACCCCGAGGACAGTTATGCCACGCTTCCGCGGCGAATTGCCGAAACGCTGGAAGGCCTTGAGGCAGCCTGGGAAGGGCTTCGAGGTTTCCCGCAATTTGCAGGCCCGGCCAGGTTGCGGATGCCCGGGAAAACGCATCCGGGGCTGGAGAATGCCCTGAATCTTGCAGAGCAGCTCAAGGGTATGAGCTGGCCTTTCGTTGAGCGGTCGCCTTCGAGATTCGCAGTGGATCTGGAAGTCCAGGGCAGCTTCGCCCAGGCGCTGATGGAGAACCAGGACCGCGAGGTCGTTTCCCACCTGGAGGCAGCCCGGTTCGAATCCTTGTCCGCTGTGCAGCGTGCAGCCCTGGGAAGCTTCCTGCTGGCGGTATGCGGAGCCGTCCGGATGGCCCGTGCCTCGGTTGTGGAGGCGGAGTCAACGGCTGTCGTCCGGTTTGAAGTCCGGTTTGCGGCGCCGAGCCCCTCAGAGCTTGACCATGCTTTAGCGGCATTGTCGGTTGCGGCGAACCTTTACGGCCGGGAAGCGCAGTGTTTTGAGAGCAAACAGGTTGCGGAAATCTTTCGGATGGCAAACGGCCATGCATGTGTTCCATAGAAGTGAATCCATAAACAAACAAAAAAGGAGATAGCCATGGGAAGTGCAGGAGCAGTGGGTCTGACGATCGATGCTATGGATGTTTCACAGCAAAAGATGCGCCGGGTAAGCAATATAGGGGTCGAGATCACCGTGAGGGAACTGACGGACTCGCTTCTGGCGGCCATGAACTTGCCGCAGAACGATTCTGAAGGGCGGCCCGTTGCCTATCAGGCTGTACTCGAGCGGGAGGGGCGTCACCTCCAGAGTTGGGAAAAGGTTGGGGATGCCGTGAAAACCGGCGACCGCGTGGTGTTGCAGCCGAACATCGATGCGGGCTAAATCATTTGCAGCGTCATATCTTCGGGCCTCGGCGTCGGTCATCGGAACCTGAGGCTCGAAGACCTGAAAGAGGTCCGCTTCATCTTTTACCTTGATCGAAGGACCGGGAGAGGTGCGTCCCATGCCCGAAGACCTGCATCGATACATAATTGAAATACACTCCGAAACGGGTTCGCCGCTCGGTCAGGCGGCAGTGGATGTGGATTTTGCTCCCGCCTTCGAGTGGACCCGCCTGGCCGGCGTCCGGTGCAAGCGCCTCAGCTTCGGCGACTACGATAGGCCTGCCTCGGTAATGCCTTTATGGCACGTCAGGTTGTCCCGGCCCTATCTGCAGGGATTCAGGGTTCAGCTGGATCCGGATGGGACGGAGGGTTTCTTCTGCGATTTTGCGGCGACATATTTTAAGGGACTGGCCACCCGGGCTGCAGCCCTCCTCGTGGAGGCCGGGAAGATGCGTCTGAACGATCGCTTCTTTTACCTTGTTACGGCCTATCCTGAGGAAACCAGTACAGGGGAGGGAAGCGGCGGCGGTTTGGAGATCCGGGATATTGCTCCGGATATTCCCGTTCGAGAAAGCGTTTTCTCTCAATTTATGCGCTTCGCAGCCGCCCGGGATTGCGCCGATACCGGACTCCTTCCCCTATTTATTCCCGGCAGCATCCTGACTGAAGTTTCCCGAATCACACAACAGGCTCAAGAGGTCGAAACGGGCGGCTTTTTGATCGGGCATCTGCACCACGACCCGGCCTCGGCGGATGTTTTCGCGGAGGTCACGGCTCAGGTCCCGGCTACGGGCACGGTCGGGGAGCAGTCAAAGCTCAGGTTCACATCCGAATCCTGGACTGCCGTCCGGAGCGCCCTGAGGTTGCGCCGCAGGGAAGAAATGCTTTTGGGGTGGTGGCACAGTCACCCCGTGCGTCACTGGAACTGCCGGGACTGTCCGCCGGAAAAGCAGAAGGTGTGCCAGTTGACGCGGGGCTTTCTCAGTGAACAGGACCGGGCCCTGCATCGGGCTGTTTTTTCGCGGGCATGGTGTATGGCCATGGTTGTGAGCGATGTTGCCTACGGCGATCCAAGAATAGCCGTTTTTGGCTGGAACAAGGGAATGCTCGAGCCGCGAGGTTTTTATGTCCTGGATTCTCCGCTTCAGGGACTCCACGAATTTCCGGGAGCGGCAGACTCTATCTGTTGTGATGACCTGAAAGGATCCGGCGACACGGTTTCGGTACGGCCGGGCAGCCTGACTGCCGGCACCATGAATTTGCATCCACAGGAGGAATGACAAATGCCAAGACCCCCGAGAGAAACATCCGAATTCGCCGGTTTGTTCGATCAGCTGTTTGCTTTTGGCGAAGGCAGCCCGACGACGGATCAAAAGATCCAGATGCTTGAGATGATGCGCGGCCGCTCCGTCGACACGTCGCGCCAACTTGACCGCCAACTGGTTGACAAGATCTGCGTGCTCCGGGTCAATCTCAACGACGCCATGATTGCGCAGAGGGAATTGAAGGCCCTGCACCGGCGCCTGACCAGCCCGCCTTTTTACCCCGCGATATTCCTGGAAGTCAAAGAGGCCGGGCACGGCGTGTCCGCGATGGTGATGTGTGGTAATTCAAGAAGGATTGTCTCCTGTTCGGACGGGCTGGATGTGCACTCCCTGCAGCCCGGCGACGAGGTCCTGCTCTCCAACGAGATGAATTTCATCGTGGACCGTTCGCCTTTCGGCATGCTTCGCTGCGGTCACACCGCAATTTTCGATCGCCATACGCCGGATGGCCGGATCGTGCTGAAAGAGCGCGATGAGGAAATTGTCGTGGACGTCGGGGGCACGCTGAAAGGCCGGAGTTTAAAAAGCGGAGATCAGATCCGGTGGGAGCGGAGCGCCTGCATGGCTCTGGAAAAGATCGACCGCATGACGGCCGATGCGCTTTTCCTGGAACGCACTCCGGATGAGACTTTTGAACACATTGGGGGCCTGGACCGGCAGATCGAGCAGATGCAGCGGCCCATCCGTATCCAGTTCTTCAATGCCGAGACTGCGGGCAAATACAGGCTCCCGCGCGCGCGTTCGGTGCTGCTCACGGGGCCTCCCGGCACGGGCAAAACCATGCTTGCGCGCGCCATGGCAAACTGGATGGCGGGACTTTCGAAGTCCGGCAGATCGCGCTTCGCGCACTTCAAGCCCCTCGAGTTCTGCAGCATGTGGTGGGGCGAGTCCGAGAGAATCCTGCGCGAAAATTTCCGGGCCCTGCGCGAGGCGGGTGACGCGGAACCCGAAACTCCCGTGGTGGCCTTCTACGATGAAATTGATTCGATTGGGACCGCGCGCGGGAACTCCCTGACGCGGGTTGACGACAAGGTGCTGACTGCATTCATGGCCGAACTGGACGGACTGGAATCCCGGGGCAACATCCTGGTGATTGCCAGCACCAATCGCCGGGATGTCCTCGATCCCGGCCTGTTGCGTCCCGGCCGCCTGGGCGATGTCGTCATCGAGGTTCCCAGACCCAATAGGAAAGCTGCCTCCGAGATATTCGCGAAACATCTTCCCGAGGATGTGCCATACGCCGAGAACGGCTGCGGCGAGGGGGAAGCAAGGCAGTTCATTATCGATTCGGCGGTCTCGCGGATCTATGCGCCCAACGGCGAGAGCGAGCTTGCCCAGATAACCTTCCGCGACGGGAAACAGCGCAAAGTCAAGGCCGGCGACCTGATGAATGGCGCCAGCATTGCAAACATTGCGCGCGTGGCGCTCGAGCGGGCGTGCCTGCGCGACATAGAGGCCGGGTCGCCGGGATTGCGGCTGGAGGACATCCTTCATGCAATTGCGGACGAATTTGAGGCCATGGCCAAAACGCTCACGCCGGCAAACTGCCGCAATCACCTGCAGGACCTGCCGCAGGATATCGACGCAGTCCGGGTGGAACCGGTCAGGAAGAAGGTCCCCCGGTCCTACCGATACATAAACGCCGCCTGATCTTTGCGGATCCATCGTGGATACGGGAATACAGCCGTATGCCCGATGGGTAGAAAGGGGTGAAAAAAATGGATCCCGTACCCAAGCTTTGCGGAACGGATATCGAATTGGGAAATTTTGTCCTCGGCGTCGACAAGTGGGGCGGCACCTGTGACATCGCTTCGCGCATGCTTCTGAGGGAAATCCGGGGGATTTCCCCTTCAACCTTCGGGCGAACGGGCGAGGACGGGTGCTGGAGCTCTTACTGCCGCAGTTCGGAGGAACAGAGCGGATCCGGCCATCTGTCCCAGGACTGGGGACGGAAATATCTGCAGGGCAACGGGGGTTGCGCTTATATCGATCTGAATCATCTGGAGCTCTGCACCCCCGAGGTCATCAGCGCCTTCGATCATGTCGCCTGCTGGAATGCTATGTTGCGAATCGCCCAGGGCGCGCTTTTGTCCGCAAACGCCAGGCTCGGCCGCAACGTCAGAATCCAGGCTCTGGTCAACAACAGTGACGGGCTCGGCCACTCCTATGGGAGCCACCTGAATTTCCTGATAACGAGAGAGACGTGGGAGAATATCTTCAACCGCAAGCTCCACTACATGCTGTATCTGGCTGCCTACCAGGTCTCGAGCATCATCTTTACCGGCCTTGGGAAAGCAGGCAGCGAGAATGGAATGCCGCATGCCGACTTTCAGATATCCCAGCGGGCCGATTTTTTTGAGCAGCTCACGGGCGTTCAGACAACCTTCAACCGCCCTTTGGTAAACGGACGGGATGAGGCCTTATGCGGATCCGCCCGCAAACGGGACTCCGGGGAGACGGTTGCGGAACGGATGGCACGGCTTCATGTCATATTTTTCGACAATACCACGCTTATGACGGCAAACCTTCTCCGCGTGGGCGTGACTCAGATCATCCTGTGCATGCTTGAGCACGGCCGGATAAATCCGAACCTTCTTCTGGACGACCCGTTGGAGGCCGTTGTCTCATGGAGCCACGATCCCTCCCTTCGCGCAAAGGCTCAAATGGCGTCCGGGCAGCGCCTGACGGCTGTGGAGCTCCAGTTCCTGTTTCTGGACGAAGCAAAGCGCTTCCTGGAGTCCACGGACTGTTCCCGGTGGGTCCCGAGAGCGGGAGAGATTTTGACGCTATGGGCGGATACGCTGGATAAGCTCCGCGCCCGGGATTTTCCTGCGCTGGCCCGGCGGTTGGATTGGGTGCTGAAGATGACGATTCTCAACAGAGTCCTGGAGAGCCAGCCCCGTCTTAACTGGAGATCGCCCCAGATCAAGCACCTGGATCATATTTATTCCAGCCTGGATCCATCCGAGGGACTGTTCTGGGCCTATGCGCAAAACGGCTTTATGGAGAGGATCGTGGATGAATTGCGGATCGACTGGTTTGTTCACAATCCCCCCGAAGACACGCGGGCCTGGACCCGGGCCATGATCCTGCGGCGCGTTTTGCCGGAATCCCTGGATTCGCTGGATTGGGATTCCATTCGAATTAAGACGCGCCGGAAGGGGAACTGGTCGCGCTACGCGGAGCTGGATATGCCGGATCCCACCGGCTTTACCAAGGAGGCGGTGGGCCACGTGTTCCGCGAAGAATCCGCGCTGGAAGATATCCTGGAATGCCTGGCTTCGAATCCGGCTGACGATTCGGCCGGCGAACGCAAGGACGAGGACTGCTCGCTGCCTTCCGGGCAAATCATGTGAACGGGGCGCGCATTCGGGCATGCGCCGGACAAGGATTTTTTGACATTCATCGGGCGGCTCCGGGGAGCCGCAATCAAAAAAATTATATCAATTAAGGAGAGGATTATGGAACCGCGTGAGAGGAACAGGGACGGGCGTAGAAGGGAACAGGAATCGCCGGGGACGGCGTCTTCGAATCAAAGCCTATCGGATCAGAGGCAGACGGGTTCGGACCTGCTGGCGGCCGCGGATGAGGCTATCCGGCGTGCTTTGTCGGGAGATTCCGAGGCTTTTCTGTCGGCAAACAGGCAGGAGGGCGGGCAGTAAGTGTGCGCCGGAATGCCGGTCATAGCAGACGGATGCATTGTGATTGGCGGGGGATCTGGGACGGTCGCACCAAGCGCGTCCTGGACCTTTCCGATCCTTTTGCCGCCGAGGAGAAATGGCGCGATTTTACGAAAGAGGAGGCGGGATGGAGCCGGGATCCCGGGTCGCCGGCGTTGCAGCGCCTCAACCGGGTTTGCAGGATACTGGAATCGGATCTTTTCCAGGCGGTGGACCCGGAACCTGTCCCACCCGATGATATCCCCTTCTGACAAGGGTGCCGGCAGCCCCGGTCCATGTCGAAACAGCAACATCTCCGTATTCCGACAGCATGTCAATTTGTGGCCGGTTTCTTTTCCTTTCCGGCCAGCAAGGCTCTTGCCGAACGGCTGTCGACCACCAGATGGGTAATGAGATTGCGTTTGGCAAGGATCGCGCCGAGCACGTCGCCTTTCGGCCGCCCGCAGGTCCCGCAAGGTCCCAGCAGAAGTATCACCGACTTGCCCCGCTTGATGAATTCCGGCAGAGCGCTGGGCTCTATCAGAGTCACGGTGCGCATATCGGTATCGACCTTCAGAGGACCATCTTTCCCCAGCGGGCGCCACATCAAGTCTCCGATGCAACCGGCCCTTGTGAGCTGCTCGACTGTCTGCGGGGACGCCTTGCTCAGCATGCTGTAATAGCTGCTGTGTCCCTGCTGCCAATGCCCCCCGGCGGATGTGACGATGATGTCGATGTCCTTGACGGAATCGAAAGCCTCGCTCAGGTACGAGATGGTGCGCAGTTTCCCGATCTCCCCGGATTTGAGTATCATCGGCGCCGGCAGGCCGATAAACGATGCCTGCACCTGCAGATCCGTTTCTCCCGCAAAATAGTTGAAGAATCCGTTCGGGTCTGTGGATGGATCCGTCACCTGAAAGCCGGCGACAATGGCGTGAAATATAATCGTTTGCGGAAGGTCCATTCTGGGTTCCCGCAGCATCTCCGAAAAAATCCTGGCGGTCTTTCTGAGCGCTTTCCCTCCCGCGAAACCGATATGCACGGCTTTATCTGCAGGCCGGGACTTGCTCAGGGTGCAAACATGATCGAGCAGCGTTTCGGCAACGCGGTAGGAAACATCATCCGATACTGCCGTGCGCACCACTTTCACGCCCTTCAGCCAGTTGTATTCCCTGGCGATCTGGTTTTCAAGCTCGGTTGCGAGCGGCGCTTTGAAACTGAGCAGATTCCTCTGGGCGGCGAAGGAAAGAAGGCGGTGAGGCTGTTCGCGGCTGAGCGAGATGCCCAGCTTCTCCTGAATTTTTTCCCTGATTTCCGCTACGGTCATGCCGCGGCAGAAATACATGCAGACCGCGGCAATAAGCTCGTCGTTTGTAAACAATTCCGGCTTTTCCGCAACCTGCCGGCGGATTTTTTCACGGTCGGTCGGTGTCTTGGACATGAAATTGAACCTCCACGGTGTGGACATTTCCTTTTTTGCGTGCAGGATGCGCGGAGTCTTGAACCGAAAGAATCGGCCGCCTCTTCGCGCGTTGCTTTGAGTCCAGCTTGCCAATAAGGGCGCGACCGGAAATGCGATCGAGTCGGTTGGTCTGCAACCCGCATCTTCAGGTCCGAGGGCATTAAGACCTGCTGCCGGAATCGGATACCGTGAGCCTGTGAGAGGTACGGAATGGCGCCCAAAATTGAAAGTGTGCAATCGCAAAAACACTTAATGTTAACAGCACGTAACTGCACAGCATTCAGCGCCAAGCAACGTTGCGGACCTTGTGTATGAGTGCAGTCCATGTCTCAATAGTATTAGCAGACAAAGCCGATCATTTCAAACTGTGAGGAGCTTAAATGAGCTGCCACGAGGCCGTTTCCCGGACCAGCAGATGGACACCATCGGCGGTGGTGTTTCCGCGTTATCACTCCGGTTGCTTTTCATGTTCCGGCCCAATGGTAGCAGGAAATGGATTCACCATTCCACAATCTTTCTTCCGCCGATTTTTACGCTTTGCGTTTTTAAAACGAAACCGGGTCGAGGGGGCGCCGGCCTTCACCTTCGGGGAAGGTGCTGGGCAAAGCTGCGCGCAGCAGCAGAAAGGCAATGAGGATGAAAGGGAATGCAAAAAAGGGGAACGCGATAGGAATCTTCAGGCAAGGGATGGTTTTCCAGGATAAAGCCACCGAATGCTTCGAGCAATTCGAAGTGGAATACGTCAGGGAGGGAACCCCTGACGGGTATATCAAGATCAAGCCGCGCCGCCAGCGCGAGCAGGTTTGCAGGTGCCAGGTGGCGATTGAAAGCGACGGGACCGCAACTGTTGAGATTGAGGACATGGATCCGTTCTCTCTCTCTCCCGTATTGGGACATCTGGCTTTCTATCTCGCCTCGGATAAAGGGGAGACCGTGCCGATCGACGAGGATGATCCCTTTGTGCCTTTTAAAACCGGCAGGGATATCGTTGCTTACATGAGGGCATCCCTGAATAAGGAATTTACAGATAAGGCGTTGAAGCAGGCCATCCATAGGCTGCGCAAAAGACTGGCATCGCATGACTGCGGCGACGTGCTGCAGACCAACCGGCAAAGGGGGGCCTATCGGATCAAGCTGCGCCGCAAAAAAATTTGCACGTTTGCATGCGGGCTCTCAACCCCCGGAGGCGGTTTGGGGGGGTCGGGGCAACAGTCTGCCGCGTCCTGCGAATAGCGCATCCGTACTCTCCGGTATGGCCGGAGATCCAGAAACACCCCGGTGAGTCCCGCAGCTTTGCCTGGGAGCTTGCCGGGCCTGTCAACTGCCGGATCCGGGAACGCCGACGCACGCTGAAAAAGGCGCGAACTGAAGCCGACCCTGGGGCGGGGGGCAGCGCGCAGGAATCGATGAAGCACTTTCGAGGGTATATTCTGCGCCCGAATCGCGGCAAGCGCGGGGAGGCGCGGCCGGTCCGCCTCCACTCATCTTTCAGCCATACGTTCAACCACTACCGGCTAAAGCCGCCTGAGGCCCGAAGATACCGGCAGTGAATAGGCCCGACCGTCAGGCAGGGAAGAGGATCGAGGCTATCAAGGGCGCCAAAGGCGCGGCACCTTCATTCCTGT
>CAYYTC010000077.1:3275-21430 GCA_964474425.1 uncultured Acidobacteriota bacterium | reverse complement strand
CGGCGGGGGTCGGCGAGCAAAACCCGGCTCTGCCGGAGAATGCTCCCTGCGCCTTTGTGCTGGAGGTGCGAACGTTCAACGTTCATGGTTCAAAAACAATCTGATATGATTGCCGTAGATTGGCGTCTATAGGGACAGACAGGCCGGCTGTCGGGCAATTCTGCAGAGGTTCTCATGATCGGCAGGTTCGGTATCCGAATGCAGGTGATAGCAGTCATTCTGCTTTGTTTTTTCCCGGGAATTGCGCAGGTGCGGAAAGCCCCGAAACGGAACGCGCCCTCACGCACCGCCCCTTTTCTGCAGCAAGCGAAATCTTATGAGGAGACGCCCTATGTCACCAAGGTCGTGCTGAAAAACGGCATGACGGTCCTGGTTAACGAGTTCCGGCCGCAGCCGGTTGTTTCAATCCAGGCCTACGTTGGAACGGGATTCCTTGATGAACCGACAAGGTCTCCCGGAATCGCGCGGCTTGTTGCAGCCATGGTATGCCGGGGTTCTCCGGACAAGGTCAAAGGTTCGCTCCGGCAGAATGTGCAGGCCCTGGGCGGCCTCCTGAATTGTTCGACCGGTTACCGGAACACCGTATTCGAAATCGTGGCTCCGTCATCCCAATGGAAAAGGGCGCTGGGCATTCAGGCGGATTCGCTTTCCAATCCCGTCTTTACGCAGGAAGCCATAAACCTGGAAGCTGCATTGCTTGCGGGCGAAGCGGCCGGCGCGATGGATGATCCGCGCAAGCTTGCTTCTGCGAAGCTTCTGGAATTGGGCTTTGATCCGCCGCGTATGAATCCATGGGCGGGTCTCACACGGAATTCCTTGCTCAACCTGAAGCCGGAGGCCCTGTCGGGCTTCCATAGGGCCGCATACTCGCCCGAACGGATCATGCTGGTGATCGCCGGAGATGTCAGTTCCAGCGAGGTTTTGAATGAACTGGTACGGATCTACGATCAAAAACCGGCGCCCGACGCCGTAAGACCCGAGCCGCCGGTTATTCTGAGAGCTCGAGGAGGCTTCCGCTATGCGAAGACAACGGGAACTGCGGCACTGCCGCAGCTGGTTTTCGGATTTCCTGCGGTACCGGGCAATTCCGCGGAATTTCCGGCGGTGAAGGTTCTAAGCGCAATCCTGGGGATGGGGGACAATTCCATCCTGACGGCGCAGTTGAGAGACCGGAAGCAGATGGTGCTGGAACAGGAAACCGACCTTATGGCGTATCCGAATTTCGGATACCTGACGATATGCCTAACGGTAAAACCTGAGGATATCGACCGCAGCGAAATTGCGGTGCTGACCGAACTGGAATTGCTGAAGCGGGCGGAGCCGGATGCGGCGGAAATGGAGAGGGCGTTCGCGCAACTGGAGCGCGACTTCTGGACAAACCTCGCCTGCGTATCCGCCAGAGCAGGTTCGCTGGCCCATTTCCAGTCGATGGGAGACTGGAAGCTTCAGAACCGGTACCTCTCCGATCTCAGGCAGGTGAAACCGTCCGATGTCCTGAGGGCGGCAAACAAATACCTGCGCCTGGACAACGGCTCTCTTATTGAAGTCCTTCCCGCCGGCGCAGAGGATCGCAATCTCACGACGGAGGGAATCCGGAACACCCTGGAGGGCCTCCTGGCTCCATCCGCCAAACAGGAAAAGCTCGAACGGGATAAAGAGACCGTTCTTGCTGTGAATATTCCCCAAGGCGCGGGCAGTTTCAAATTCAATGAAATCCGCCATCCGTTTATAACGGCCTCCATACTGCGCGGGCCCGATATATATGTTCGTGAGGATCACACCAGCCCGTTGATCGACATGGGTATTTTCCTGCCCGGAGGCATACCGGACGAGGATGAGGGTAATTCGGGCATCACGAGCCTGATGACAGGCCTGATGATTCGAGGCGCCAAAGAGCAGCCTGCCTACCGGTTTCTGCGTCAGCTCGAGGTCTACGGCGGCCAGGTCCTCCCCATCGTGACGCCGGATTATTTCGGTTTCCATTTTTCAATACTTTCCAGAAATTTTGAGGCAGGACTGAAACTGCTCCTGGAATCGATACGAAATCCCGCCTTCGACAGCGAGCAGATCAACCTTCAGAAGCGGATACAATCCGCAAAGATTCAAAATCGAGTCCAATCCGCGGATACTGCGCGGGAGCTTTTGAATCAGGCTTTGTTCCGGAACTCGTATTACTCCTCGAATGCCGAGGGGAACGAGGGGAGCCTGGCCGCCATTACACCTGCGGCAATCCAACGCTGGTATGAGGCCCTTGTAAAAAACCGTAAGCCCATCGTTATAGCCATCGGCGACACGCAGGGAGCAAGCCTGGCTTCCTATTTTGTTCGCTCCTTCAGCGGATCGCGAATGCAGGATGCCAGGATCCCGGAGGAGTTCGCCAAACCCGTGGAAAAGGCTGAATCTCTGGACAGAGTGTGGAACGGGAATCACAGCCTGATTTTGGTTGGATTCCAGGCTCCCCCGGAGGATGATGAAGACGGGAATGCTGCCGCCGTCCTGGAAAGCTTTGCGGGAGGGCCGGGAAGACTCGCGCAGGAATTGAGGGATAGACTGGGCCTCGCCTACCAGGTCTCCCTGAAATATAATCCGCAGCTGAGGGGCGGAAGCATGGTGGTCGGCGCAGCGACGACTCCGGGAAATGAGGACGCCCTGCTCCGGGCCGTTCAGGAGGAGTTGCGCCGCATCCGGGAGGATCCGATCCCATACCGCGAATACCGGTCGGCTGTGAACGCCGCAGCCGGCGCCTACTGGATCCGGAGCCAGTCGCGGTTTGGTCAGATATCGGATATTCTGAAAAAACTTTTAGCCGGCAAGGGCTTGGACGCGTACCAGAACGTGCCCGCCGGCGTTCAGGAAGTGCAGGAAGAGGACTTGAAGGAAGTTACACAGAGGATTCTCAAGATGAACAGCGCGGTAATTCTGCGTGTCAAGGGGCGACCGGATGCGGGTCCGTGACCCGGGATTGTGAATGCTGCCGACCGACTGTCGTTGGACTAAAGGATGCCTCAAGATGCCTTTGCGCGGACCGAAAGAGCGTATAGATCTGTTGCGCGAAAATCAGACGAGTGAGGGACAGGGCTCAGGGCCGGATCGCGGTGCGGCTGCCGGCCTTGGTCGCGCCGCAAAACCCGCGCACCAGGAGGCGTAAGTGCAACGGCTCATGCCGAAAACACGTATGGGAATTTTTGCCCTGATCGTGGCCGCATTGTGGCTTTTCGGATTGATTTTCAGCGGCACTGCAATCGCCAATCCATCGCCTCTCCTCAGCTTTTTTCTGAGCCTGCTCACTCCGCTTCTTTGTATTCCGGCCGTTTACTACCTCTGGAAGCTCTCCAGGTTTTTGCGCCGAAGGTTTCTCTGGAAGATTAGACGCCGCCTGATACTCGTTCATGTTTTTATCGGGGCGATTCCGATACTCCTGATGGTCGGCATATTCTACGTCTCGGCGCTTTTGTTCTACTACCAGCTGAGCTATTACCTGATATCCAATCAGATTGGTATCCATGCGGCGCAAATTCATGCTTTCAACCTGTCTCTCAGGGACGGGCTGGATCAACTGCTGGCTTCGGCATCCTCGCCCAATCCCGCAAGCCTGAAAAAGCAGCTGGACGCCGATGTCAAGTATGTTCTGGGAGCATATCCTTCTGCCTCGGTGATACTCCGATACACGGACCCGGCAACGGACAAAGTGATGGCCTACGTCAACCAGAGCGGGGGCGGCGGGCAACTCGAGGAATACCAGGTTCCCAGATGGCTGGTCGGCAGGGAATTCAGCGGACTCGCGCTCGAAGACCTGCAGCCAAAGCTTCATAAGGGCAGGCTGTTTCTGAGGAGCTTCGTTTCCAGCGATTTCCGGCCCGATCTGCCGTTTAGCCTCGAAGTTTCGGTTCCCTTTGACCGGTATCTATTGGGAAGGCTGAAAGCGGCTTTGGGACAGGACTATGTTTTGGCCGGTCAGGTCCGGGACCGCGGAAGGAACCTGATGCTTCAGAGTGCGGACCAGCTCAGGGAAAACATTGTCGATTCAACCTTCGAAGCGGAAACCGGGGGCCTCGTCTCCAGTCCCGTGTGGTCCATATTGCTGTTTCCCACATCCTGGACCAGCGGGATGGAAACAAGTGCCGATTCGGATGTGCTTCTCGTGGAGCTGTCCACCTCGAAGCTCATGCAGAATGTTTTCCGCCCCGAAAGCGCTGTGGGAAAAATCATACTGGGTGTTTTGAAGACCGTTGTCGTGTTTTTCCTCGTCGTGGAGATCATTTCCATATTGCTGGGCATTGTGCTCACGAAGTCGATCACCAACGCCGTTCACAGCCTGGACCGGGGGACAGAGTTTTTGAAGCGGGGCGATTTCAGCCAGCGCATCGTGGTCCGGTCCGACGACCAGCTCGGCGCACTCGCGGGTTCCTTCAATCAAATGACGGAATACATTCAGCGCCTCGTCAAGGAAAGCGTTCAGAAAGAGCGGCTGGAACGCGAGCTCGAAATTGCCAAGGATGTGCAGGAGCGGCTATTCCCGGACGGCGCGCCTCCGATGGACCGGATGGATATTGCCGGCATTTGCCTGCCCGCCAGAATCGTCAGCGGCGACTATTACGACTTTTTGGCTCTCGGGTCCCATGAGCTGGGACTTGCCGTCGGCGACATTTGCGGCAAGGGCATATCGGCGGCTTTGCTCATGGCAAATCTGCAGGCCACGCTCAGGAGCAATGTCATGAACCTGCCATCCGTTGCGGGCGCGGGCGATGGCAAGGCCGTGGCGGGAGTCGTGGAAAGACTGAACCGGCAGATCTACAGCTTCACGGCGGCCAACAAATTCGCGTCGTTTTTCTATGCCGTTTATGACGATGCCGGTCAGACGCTGACATACTGCAATGCCGGACATAATCCTCCCCTGTATTTCAACGGAAACAGGGTCCGGCGCCTGGATGCGGGCGGCACCGTAGTTGGGATCTTCGAGGACGCTCAATACGACCAGGAAACCATTCAGATGAAAAAGGGCGACCTTTTCCTCGCCTATACCGATGGAATCGTGGAATGCGTCAACGAATACGGGGAGGAATTCGGCGAGCGCCGCCTGATACAGCTGATCGAGGATCACCGCCACCTGGATGCCGCACGCATCAAGGATAAGGTCGTCGAACAGGTACAATCCTGGACGTTCGCGGAGGAGAGGGAAGACGACATGACTTTAATTGTGGCAAAAATCATTGATTCATCAATAAATACATGAAATATTAAAACTAATACATTATGCTTTGGGTGCAGCGGGAATGGCTTGACGCACGAAAATTTTGGGACATAATTTCTATTTTGCCCCGGGACGGAAATTTCCGGTTTCCATGCTGGGAATTTCGTATCTTCGAATCGCTTTTATGACACAGCGCCCCTTTTTCACAACCTTCGAGATCAGCCAGATCTGCGGCGTAAATCCGACGACGGTGCAGAACTGGATTAAGAGCAAAAAGATCCGGGCATTTCGCACTCCCGGCGGGCACAGGAGAGTGCGCCGGGAAGAACTGATACTTTTCCTGAAGGAATTCGGCATGCCGCTGCCGGCGGAGCTTGCCGCTGCGAAGCCTCGGATCATGGTTGTGGACGATGAAAGGGATGTCGCGGACCTGCTGGAAGCCCTGATGCGCTCCGGGAGCGGGGATGTGGACGTGGTGAACGTTCAAAGCGGGATTGACGCTCTCCTGATGATCGGGGAGTCCAGTCCCGACCTCCTGATCCTGGATATCCGGATGCCCGGGATGAACGGCTACGAGGTTTGCCGGAAACTGAAAACCAGCGCCAACACACGGAGCATCAAGATCGTGGCGATCAGCGGCGATCACGATCCGGATGTCAAAGAGCGCATCCTGAAAGCGGGTGCGGACCTTTTTTATACCAAACCGCTGGAAATGGCCTCCTTTCGGGAGCATTGTTTTCGGCTCCTGAACCTGGGCGCCTGATACGGGGAATTTTATGACCCTATTGGATCAACCGGATCGCCGGACTGCCCTCGATCCCAAATCCATGATGTCTCTGCTGCAATCCTTTCCCGAACAGATACCGTCTGCTTTGAAAGCCGGGCGGGAGATCTCACTGGCCGAATCTGCCCGCATCCGGGTGCTGATCGTGACCGGGCTGGGCGGATCCGCTATCGGAGGGGACCTGGCACGGTCTGTTTCGGGATCGCAGTTACGTGTCCCCCTGATCGTCAATCGCGATTACGATCTCCCGGGATTTGCCGACGCCGATTCGCTGGTTTTCGCCTGCAGTTACTCGGGCAACACCGAGGAAACCCTGAGCGCGTACCGGCGGGCGCGCATTGCCAAGGCTTCCATTGTTTGCATCACATCCGGCGGCAGGCTGGGATCCATGGCGAAAGCGGACGGTTATCCCGTGATTTCCCTTCCCGGCGGCCTTCCTCCCCGTGCAGCGCTTGGCTATTCGCTGTTCGGACTGCTTTCCGCGATGCAGTCGCTCTGCCTCATTCACAATCTGGATGAGTCCGCCGCAGAGACGCTGGCGCTCTTGACCGGGCTGCGCGACAGATACGATCCGGCGATTCCGCTGGCTTCAAATCCGGCAAAGGCCATGGCGGATGCATTGAAAGGCAGGGTCATCGCCATTTATGCTTCCAGCGGCATCATGGACGCAGCGGCTTACCGATGGCGTTCTCAGATCGCGGAAAACGCAAAAAACCTGGCCTTTCACCATGTCCTGCCGGAAATGAACCATAACGAGCTTGTCGGCTGGGAATGTCCGGAAGAAGCGCTGCGCAACATCGCGGTTGTAATGCTTCGCGACCGGGAAGATCACCCGCAGGTGCAGCGTAGATTCGAGCTGACCAGGGAATTGATCGCGCCAAAGGCCGGCGTTTTGCGCGAAGTCTGGAGTGAAGGAGATTCTCTTCTGGCGCGCGTCCTGTCGATCATTTATCTGGGCGATTACGTTAGCGTGTACCTGGCTTTTCTTAACGATAGGGACCCGACCCCTGTGCGCGCAATCGATGAGCTGAAACAAAAGCTGGGAGGACCCGGATAGGCTGCAGCATCCGCGGCTTCCAGGAGAACCATCATGCGACGGGAAATTTTTCGCGAGTACGACATACGGGGGATCGCCGGCAGGGATCTTACCGAAGAAACCGTGGAGCTGTTGGGCCGCGGCATCGGCACGATGATGCGGCGCCTTGGGCGGGGCAGGATCACACTCGGCCGCGATTGCCGTCCCAGTTCGGATGCTTTCCGGGACGCCCTTTCGGCGGGAATGACGTCAACAGGTCTGGATGTGGTCGATATCGGCGTTGTGCCCACGCCGCTTTTGTATTATTCGATATACCGGCTCGAGAGCGAGGGCGGCGTGATGATAACCGGGAGTCACAATCCTCCCGAGTACAACGGCTTCAAGACCTGCGTCGGACATGATTCCGTCTATGGAGATCAGATCCAGGAAATATGCCGCATTATTGAATCCGGAGACTTTGCACACGGAAAAGGGCAGGCTTCGGCCGCGGATGTGATCTCTCCCTACCGGAAATACATCCTGGACCATATCCGGTTGTCCCGGAAGATCCGCGTCGCGCTGGATTGCGGAAACGGCACCGCCTGCCTTCTGGCTCCGGAGCTTGTGTCGGCCTTGGGATGCGAGTTGACCGGTCTTTATTGCGAGATGGACGGCGCCTTCCCGAACCACCACCCGGACCCGACAGTTGTGGAAAACATGGAGGACCTGCGGAATGCGGTTCAGTCCGGGGGACTGGAGCTCGGCATTGCGTTTGACGGCGATGCCGACCGGATAGGGGTTATAGCCGACGACGGGAAGATCATCTGGGGAGACATGCTGCTGGTCTTGTATGCGCGTGAAATCCTCAAACGTCATCCCGGGGCAACCTTCATATCGGAGGTGAAGTGCTCGATGAACCTGTTCCGGGAAATTGAAAAGCTCGGGGGCAGGGCTATCATGTGGAAGACAGGGCACTCCCTTATTAAAGCGAAGATGAAGGTAGAAAAGGCGTTGCTGGCGGGCGAAATGAGCGGCCACATGTTTTTTGCCGACCGGTATTTCGGGTATGACGACGCCATCTATGCGGCCTGCCGCCTGCTGGAGCTTCTGTCGGCCTCGGGTGATTCGATCTCCCGGATGCTTTCGGACATCCCCCCTGCATTTGTGACGCCCGAGATTCGCGTCCAGTGCGATGACGATAAGAAATTTGACGTTGTGGAGAGGGTGAAGGCGGCATTCCGGCGGGACCACGAGGTCCTGGATGTCGATGGCGCCCGCATCCTGTTCGCCTCGGGCTGGGGCCTGGTGCGGGCATCAAACACCCAGGACGTACTGGTCATGCGTTTTGAGGCGGACTCCCAGGAGCAACTGGACTCTATTCGCGCCCGGGTCGAGGAGGCCGTGCAGCACGCGATAACGTCGCGCTAGCGCCGGTTCCACGGGGGACATGAGAAAATGGCTCTGACTGCATTCAAGTCTGTGCTGAAAGGCCTGGGCCTGTTTTTCTTTCTCTCGGTTTCTCCGCAGGCATGGGCGGAGGAGAGTTCCGGGGCTTTTGCATTCGCGAATGCCAACTATGTCATAACGGCCGAGGTGGCGGGCAAGCATGCCTTTGTCGTCAACTTCATCAACCTGTCGGACTTCGTGATCGTGGTCCAGCCGAACGAGTTCATTTACAGGGGCGCTTCGGGGCGCTTCTATATCGGCCAGGTTTACGATATGCCGCACAAGGATACGCGCGGCGAAACACACAAATATTCCGCTTCTATCCTGCTGAAGGGCCACTCCTTCGCCGGACTCAACCTCGTCGGCGCGTTCCGGGAGCTGGACGAGATCCGCGAGCTGAGCGTACGCATCGGCGCCAGGCGGTTTTATCTGCAGCCCATGGAAAAGGTCCAATTCGAACAACTGGCGTCAAAGATCGGCGAAATCGACCTGCAAAACCCCAGCGCGGCGTCTGCGCTGGCGGAGGCCAACATCACGGAAATAGGAACCGTCCGGAGCACCGACGGCACGTCCGACTGGGACCAGGACTGGCAGGGCCTCCTGACCGAGGACGGGATCAACCCTCCGAAAATAATCGAGCGCCCCGCCATTGCGCCGGCTGAGGATTCGCGAAAATCGCGTTCCTATGGAAAAGTGAGGCTTTCGGCCGTGATCAACAAAAGCGGAGGAATCCAGGATTTGAAGGTAATCAAGGGCCTGGGACGCGGACCGGACGAGAGGGCCATGGAAGGAGTCCAGAACAGCTGGCTCTTCCTGCCGGCAACCAGGAACGGGGAAGTCCTGGATACCGCGATCACGATAGAAGTGGAATTCCCGCCTCCCGAGAAAAAAGGAGAGTAATGAATTCCTGTGTGTTTTACGATACCCCGAGCGCCCAGAAAGACCGGCAGATCTTCGAAATCGTTCAGCAGGCCTTTGGCCGGCGCGAAAAGGTCGTTATTTTTGCGAGAACCGCGGAGCGCGCGGCGGCCATTGACCGGATGCTCTGGGTGCTCAAGCAGGAGGCGTTCATCCCTCACAGGATACTCAACCCGTCGGACACGGATCCTTCGGAGCCGGTGGGAATCGTCACTTCGGAAATAAATCCATTGGGCGCTTCAATCCTGATCGCCGACGGCCACTGCAGCATCGACTTTGCGTGCGGATTTGACTCGGTTCACGAATTCGTGGACCGGTCGTCGGCGGAGATTCAGGAAGCCTGCCGGGATCGCTACCGCGCCTATCGCGCACGGCAGGCGCCGGTGGAATATTCGAGGTAAGAATCCCGCGCGGATTTCCCTCGCCGGCGAACACAGGCACAGAGATCAATACCCCTGATATGCGCCGGCAGAGGCGCTGACCAACGCTATGCCTGAGCTCAGCAGCCGGCGCATATCAGAGACATGTTCCGGCGGACTTATCCCGCAAAAAAAACTACTGGATGCGGAAACGGCCGGGCCGGCGGTAAGAGGAGCTTATCGGGGCCTGGTTGATGTCTATGGCGTCGAGGTATTTTCCGGACCGGCCGGAAAATCCGGTGACCATATTGCCCGTGCCGGCTTGAACGCTGAAATCTCTATCCCCTCCTCGCCCGCCGTATGCCGGTGAAGTCCGCTTATTCGTGCGGATGGACAGCGAATCCACGTATCTGCCATAGCGGCCCGATAACCCGATGATGTATTCGTCAGAGTTCAGATTGAAGTCGTTTCTCCGGCCGCCGCGGTTGCCATGCAAGGCGCCCTCGGAGGTGCGGCCATTGGCCAGAGTATAGACGAGCTGAATTCCGTCAACATATTCTCCGGAATACACGCGCACCGCCGATATCCTCGCCCCGGACGGCATGGCCGGATCCGCAAAAGGATTGCCGCCCCCGCCGCCATAATACCCATCCTGGTTGGCCTGGGGCCGCGGTATCGGGATATATATCAATCCAAGGGCATCCAGGTATTTGCCCGAACGGCCGGAAAATCCAACCGCATAATTCTGGGAGGGCACGCTTACCTGATAATCCTGGCGTCCGCCGTCCCCGCCATATAGCGGTGAGGTGCGTTTGTTTGTGTGTATCTGGATCGAGTCGAGATATTCCCCGTAACGCCCGGACAGCCCGACAATATATTCATCCGAATCCAGCCGGAAGATATTCTGCCGGCCGCCCGTACCTCCGTGGCGGGAAGCCGCCTGGATCTGGCCGTTGGCAAGCGTGTACACCATCTGTACCGCGTCTATATAATCTCCGGAAAAGACGTGAACTTCCGAAACACGCCCACCGTAGGGGATTCCGCTGTCTGTGAACGGATTCCCTCCGCGCCCACCCATAACTGCGGTCGCGGCAGGCGTCTGCCCAAATACCATGAGTTGCAGTCCGATATAGAACAGGGCAAGAAGGATAACCGCGCAAACCGATTTTCTACTCATGATGCATGCCTCCGAAGGATGTTTCTGGATGCTCGTGTAAAAGATCCGTGACCTGAACGGCGTATGCAAATTCGAGCCCTCCTTGAGCCCGCGGGCCTGTCCCGCCGATAGCCAAAATTTCCGCTGAGCGTTCCAGCGGACACCCGATAGTGATTTTAGCACTTGCCAAGGCAATGTCACCCCCAAACCTGGGAGCCTTCAACCCGGATCCGCCGCGTTCCATGGACGCGTTCAACAATGCGTCCGTGGACCGTTTTCGATATTGAGGCTATTGCCCGCCTGTCTCCCGGAAACTTCAGATTCAGGTGCACGTGGGTATCCCGGTGCGGCGCTTCGGCGTTCCTGTCCGCGTACCTCAGCGCTGCGAGCTCCTAGGAGCCTCCCGTACCTGTGCGGTTCAGCGCCGCCAGGAATGCGCGTATTCGTTCCACATAGGCGGCGCCGGCCGAAATGACGAGATCGTTGTGGTTTGCGCCCGCCACCTCGTAAAACTCCTTGGGCGGCGGCGCCGCTTCAAAAAGCCGCCGGCCGAGCCGAAAGGGGATGATGTCATCGCGATTGCCGTGTATAAAAAGCTTGGGGCAGCGGATGCCGGAGATTTTGGACGCGGAGTCGAACCGGACGCTCGTGAGCGGCTGCAGCAGGCCGACCGGAAGGATGGTTTTCGCCATATCCCATGCGGTAGTGAAGGTCGATTGCAGGATCAGCCCGTCCACCGGCACCCTGCATGCAAGGTCCACAGCAACCGCTCCCCCAAGGGACTTGCCCAGCAAAACCATGCGGCTCCCGTCGCCGGAACGCTCCCTGGCCCACCATTGGTGGCAGGCCGCGGCATCGCGGTAAAGGCCCTTTTCGGATGGTTTGCCTTCGCTCCTGCCGTAGCCTCTGTAATCCACGATGAGGATATGCGCATTCAGCTCGCGAAGCATCTGAATCCAGCCCAGCCGATGGCTGATATTTCCGGCGTTGCCGTGAAATATCAGGATCGTGTGCGGGGCGCCGGGATGCGGGAAATACCAGCCGTGCAGCCGGATGGCGTCCTCCGTCACAGGGTAAACGTCCTGATAGGGGATTCCCAGAGCGGCGGGAGTGTCCGTCAATTCCTTCGTCGGGTAATACACAAACATCCGTTCGAGCACGTCCGTGGTCATGGCGAGCAATACCACAGCCAGTAAAAAGGCCGGAATCAGCCAGTGCCGCAGGATGAAACGGCCCGCTGCCTTCAAGTAGGTCGTCACGGTCCGCTATTGTAATGCCAATCCCCCAATGCTGGTCAGCGTAATTGCATTGGTAATCCCGGCTCTCCCGGGGGACTCAAAGAGTTTGACAGCTCCGTATTTTGAAACGCTGACGTACGCTGACATGACGCTGCCGTGCGCTGAAAAAATATATAAATTTTTGTCAGCGTATGTCGGCGTTACCTGAAGCGGTCAAACCTTTTGAGTCGCCACCACAATTTGGGTTATGTAAATTAGGATTGAAGCCGGCTGTGTTTGCGGCTGTAGAAGAAGTAGATCCCCAGCCCGATCAGGAGCCACACAATCAGTCTTATCCAGTTGACATAGCCCAGCTTATACATCATGTACGCGTTCAGGACGATTCCAAGAAGAGGGATCCAGGGCACGAGCGGGGTTCGAAACGGGCGCGGGTGACCCGGGTTGGTATGCCTCAGGACGATCACCGCGATGCACACGATGATGAATGCGAGCAAAGTCCCGATATTGACCATTTTGCCGATATCATCGATCGGCGTGAGGCTGCCGACTATTGCGGCCAGAACTCCCACCAGAATCGTATTTTTGTACGGGGTACGGAACTTCGGATGGATGGCGGCAAAAAACCTGCGCGGCAGCAAGCCGTCATTTGCCATCGCATAAAGAACGCGTGTCTGTCCCAGCAGCATGACCAGCATGACACTGGTCAGTCCGGCAAGGGCGCCCATGGTTATCAGGTTCGAAGCCGAGTTCAGCCCGCGGTCCAGGAAAGCGCGCGCCAGCGGCGCTTCGATGTTTACGTCCTGCCAGGGCACCATCCCGGTGAGGACCGCCGCGACGAGTATATACAGAAGCGTGCATACGGCGAGCGAAATAATGATGCCGATCGGGAGGTCCCGTTGCGGATTGCGGGCCTCCTGAGCCGTCGTCGACACGGCGTCAAATCCTATGTACGCGAAAAAGATGTACGCGGCGCCCGCCCCGATTCCGGAAAATCCCATGGGAGCGAAGCTCGACCAATCGTCTCCCCAGTTCGCCGGGTTGACATATCGGATCCCGAGCAGGATAACAAAGAGCACGACCGAAACCTTGATGATTACGATGCCTGCGTTGAATCGCGCGCTTTCCCGTATGCCGACGACGAGTACCGCCGTGATTAGCAGCGCGATGCAGAAGGCCGGAAGATTGAAGCCGACCTCCACTCCCAGAATATGGGGGGCGTTGACCATATCGTGGGCTCGCTCGAGCAGTTCGGGAGATTTCTGATGCAGGATCTCGGTGACTTTTTGCAGGTAGGCCTGGCTGCCCGCGGCCAAATCGGGATTGGCGGCTTTGGCCATTTCGCGCGCGACCACATTCTGAGCGGCTCGCAGAGCTGTCCAGTGGTCGTAGGAAAGCCACAGCGGTATGTTGATTTTGAATATGTGCAGAAACTCGATGAAATGATTGGACCACCCGGATGAGACGGTGCTGGCTCCCATGGCGTATTCCAGTGTGAGGTCCCACCCGATAATCCAGGCAAAAAGCTCCCCAAGGGTTGCATAGGCGTATGTATAGGCGCTGCCTGCCAGCGGGATCATGGCGGCAAACTCGGCGTAGCAGAGCCCGGCAAAAGCGCATCCGAATCCGCTGAGCACGAAGGACAGCATCAGGCCGGGGCCGGCATAATGAGTCCCGAGTCCGGACAAAACAAAAATGCCTGCGCCGATGATGGCCCCGATTCCCAGTGTTGTGAGCGAAACGGGGCCCAGCGTGCGTTTCAAGGTGTGTTCGCCGGAATCCTCGGCCTCTTTGAGCATCAATTCCAGAGGCTTTTTTATGAACAGGGATTTTCCCATGCGCCCTCCTGCGGGGATCGCCAGCGCCTCATCGGCTTTTGCCCGCATAAGTCAGCGTTCAAGACCAGCGTAACTCCTCCAACCGCTTTGAGCGGTTCCAATCTTTCAAGCCTCCGGCTTTGACGGAGGTGCCTGACTCGTCAATCGTAATCGTCATTCGTCAATTATTTGATTCCCGCGTGATATTTCTGCAGGCTGACGGCTTCAGGCTCTTTTTGCCGGTAGGCGGCGATGCCTTTGGCGGCGGCTCGGGCGGCAGCCATGGTTGTAACGTAGCTGATCTTGTGTTTGATCGCAGCTTTGCGGATGTAGGAATCGTCATAGGCGCCGCGCTTGCCGATCGGCGTGTTGATGACCAGATCGATCTCGCCGTTTTTGATTGCATCCACAATATTAGGCCGGCCGGCGTGCATCTTTAAAATCTTGTCGCATTCCACACCGTTGGCGGACAGGAATTTTTGCGTGCCTTCCGTCGCCCTGAGCCTGAAGCCAAGCCGCGCGAATTCGCGGGCGACCTCCAGCGCTTCCTTCTTGTCGGAATCCGTGACGGACATCAGCACGGATCCCTGCTGCGGCAGCCGCTGCTGGGCAGCTTCCTGGGCTTTGTAAAACGCCAGTTCGAAGGAATCGGCCATGCCCAGTACCTCGCCCGTAGACCGCATTTCGGGCCCGAGCACCGGATCGACTTCATGGAACATGTTGAACGGGAAAACCGCCTCCTTGACTCCGTGGTGCGGGATGGTTTTTTGGGTGAGGTTCAGGTCGGCCATGTTTTTTCCCAGCATCAGTTGTGTTGCCAGTCGAACCATCTGGATGTTGCACACCTTGGATACCAGGGGAACTGTCCGGGAGGCTCGGGGGTTGGCCTCGAGGATATAAACCTTGTCGTCGGCAATCGCGTATTGGATGTTGATCAGGCCCAGGACTTTGAGCTCGATGGCAATCCTGCGCGTGTATTCTTCAATGGTCCTCCGGTGCTTTTCGGGAATGCTGACCGATGGCAAAACGCAGGCCGAATCCCCGGAATGAATGCCGGCAAGTTCGATGTGTTCCATGATGGCGGGGATGAAAGCGCCGGCGCCGTCCGAAATCGCATCCGCCTCGACCTCGAGCGCATTCTCCAGAAACTTGTCGATCAGGATGGGCAGTTCGGGCCAGATTTCGACCGCCTTCGATACATACAGGGTAAGGTCCTCCTCGTCGTGGACAACCTCCATCCCGCGTCCGCCCAAAACATAGGAAGGCCGGACCATTAGAGGATATCCGATCCTTTGAGCGATGGCGATCGCCTCATCCAGATTGTGCGCCATGCCGGATGCGGGCTGGGGGATTTCGAGCTCCTTCATCATGATGCGGAACCGATCCCGGTCTTCGGCAAGATCGATGGTGTCGGGGGAGGTGCCCAGGATCCTGACTCCCGACCGTTCCAGTTCGCGGCAAATGTTGAGCGGCGTCTGCCCGCCAAACTGCACGATGACCCCCTCGGGCTTTTCCTTTTGATAGATGCTTAAAACGTCTTCCACCGTCAGGGGCTCGAAATAAAGCTTGTCGGAGGTATCGTAATCGGTTGAGACGGTCTCGGGGTTGCAGTTGACCATGATGGTTTCATATCCAAGGTCCCGCAGGGCAAAAGCCGCGTGGACGCAGCAATAGTCAAACTCAATCCCCTGTCCGATGCGGTTGGGGCCGCCTCCCAGGATCATCACCTTCTTGCGCTTGCTGACTTCGACCTTGTCGGGAGCATTGTAGGTCGAATAGTAGTAAGCGGCATTTTCCACACCGGAAACCGGAACCGGTTCCCAGGCTTCCGTGACCCCAAGCCTGGTCCTCTGGCTGCGGATATTTTCCTCGGGCATTCCCGTCAGTTTTGCCAGGCAGTTATCCGCAAATCCGTCCCTCTTCGCTTTTGTAAGCAGGTCGTCCGGAAGAAGGCGGCCCTTGTAGGTCAGGATTATTTCTTCCAGCTCCACCAGTTCTTTCATCTGCTCGATGAACCAGGGCTTGATATGCGTTCTTTCGTAAAGCTCCTGGATGCCCGCACCCTTGCGCAGCGCCTCATAGATGATAAAAATCCGTTCGCTGGTGGGATACCAGAGCATCCCCATCAGGTCGGCAAGAGGCTTTTTATAGAAGTCCCTGGCGAATCCCAGACCCGACCGCCCGATTTCCAGGGAGCGGATTGATTTCTGAAAAGCCTCTTTGTAAGTCTTTCCAATGCTCATGACTTCGCCCACCGCGCGCATCTGGGTCCCCAGCCGGTCTTCGGCGCCTTTAAACTTTTCGAAGGCCCAGCGGGCGAATTTGATGACAACATAATCCCCCCAGGGCGTGTATTTCTCGAGCGTCCCTTCGCGCCAATAGGGAATTTCGTCCAGTGTCAGTCCGCCGGCAAGCAGGGAAGAGACAAATGCGATGGGGAATCCGGTTGCTTTGGAGGCAAGGGCGGAAGAGCGCGAGGTCCGGGGGTTGATTTCAATCACCACAACGCGTCCTGTTTTGGGATCATGGGCAAACTGGATATTGGTTCCCCCGATCACGCCGATGGCGTCCACGATGTCGTAGGAATATTTCTGGAGCCTGTCCTGCAGTTTTTTGTCTATAGTCAGCATGGGCGCCGCGCAGAAGGAATCGCCGGTGTGGACGCCCATTGCATCGATGTTCTCAATAAAGCAGACCGTGATCTTCTGCCCCTTGGCGTCCCGGACGACCTCGAGTTCCAGTTCCTCCCAGCCTTCAACGGATTCTTCGACAAGAACCTGCCCGACCAGGCTCGCCGCGAGACCGCGGCTGACAACCGTCCGGAATTCCTCGAGGTTGTATACCAGTCCCCCCCCTGTCCCACCCAGCGTGTAGGCGGGGCGGATGATGCAGGGGAGATCGATTTTCTGCAAAACGCCTTCGGCCTCTTCAAGGCTCAGCGCAATTTCGCTGCGAGGCATTTCAATCCCCAACTGCGACATTGTGTTCTTAAACGCCTGCCTGTCCTCGCCCCGCTCGATGGCGTCTTCCTTGACACCGATAATCTGGACGCCGTATCTGTCCAGGATGCCCTCTTTGGCGAGCTGGGAGGAAAGGTTCAGCCCTGTCTGGCCGCCCAGGTTGGGAAGCAGGGCATCGGGCCGTTCCTTGGCGATTATCTTCTCCAGTGATTTCACATTCAGCGGTTCTATATAGGTGACGTCCGCCATGCCGGGATCGGTCATGATGGTGGCCGGATTCGAGTTGACAAGCACGATCTCGTAGCCGAGCTTTCTCAGCGCCTTGCAGGCCTGTGTGCCCGAATAATCAAATTCGCATGCCTGCCCGATAATGATGGGCCCCGATCCTATGATCAAAATTTTGTTTAAATCAATGCGCTTGGGCACAAAAAACCTCCTGTTAATCCGCCGGGCGGGTGTCTCTTCCCTCTATTTGCGGTCCGGCGATTTCCCTTCACTGAAATAATCGCGTATTGCCAGAATGAGCGATGCCACGGTATTTTGACCGGGCACAATTTCGGCCTGTTTGCCGAATTGCGCCACAGTGCTGCCGGTGACGGGCCCGAGAACTGCCACAATGGGATCCCGAAGCATTCTTCTTCCGGCCTCCGGCCCAAGCATATCCACCAAATTCCTGACAGTCGAGGAGCTGGTGAAAACCGCCAGGTCCACTTTTCGAGTGCGCACCCGGCCGAGGACTGTTTCGTCCAACCCGGCCCGGACAGTCTCGTAGCAGGGAATAACATCCACCTGCGCACCCGCGGCCGAAAGCGCAGCCGGCAGGACGTCCCGCGCCTCCTTCGCGCGCGGCAGCAGAATCCGGCGGCCGGACAGATGTTGGAGCCCGCCGTGAAACCTGTCCAGGGACTCGATGACGCCCTCCGCAACGAAGTTTTCCGGGATCAATGCGACGCCTAGGCCATATTCACGCACAGCTTTCGCCGTCGCGGGTCCCACTGCGCAAATTTTCGGAATATCCGGAAGGTCTCTGCGGATCCCGAGAGCCTTCCAGCGCTCCATAAAAAAACTCACCCCGTAGGCGCTGGTGAAGAGAATCCAGGCATATTTCTCCAGCGAGGTCAGGGCTTCGTCCAACATCCGTTTATCGGGAATTTCCCGAGCCTCGATCAGGGGCAGAGCCAGGACCGTTCCACCCAACGCCTCCAGGCCGGATGCCAATTCAATCATTTTTTTGGCACTGCAAGCTACAAGAATCGTCAAATTCCTGAGCGGTT
>CAYYTC010000077.1:0-3175 GCA_964474425.1 uncultured Acidobacteriota bacterium | reverse complement strand
GCCACCAGGCCATCAATTTCCAGAAGGCCCTCCGTTATGCGCGCATAAACGGCTACTGGCACATTGCATCCTCCTCCCATCCGCTGGAGGAAGGCACGTTCGGCTGTCACTGCCCGGAAGGTAGGAGGATGGTTCAGCGCGGCTGCGACGCTTTCAAACCGCTCGTCGTCAACGCGCATTTCGACGGCAAGCGCGCCCTGGCCGGGCGCCGGAAGCATCTCCCCAATGCTGAACCTTGCCGAAATCCTGTCCCTGAACCCGAGCCGGTTCAATCCCGCGCAGGCCAGAACAATCGCATCGTAAGCCTGCTCCTGGAGTTTTCTCAAGCGGGTCTCGATATTGCCGCGAATATCCAGAATTTTCAGGTCGGGGCGCAGAGCCAGGATTTGGGCCTGCCTGCGTATGCTGCCGGTGCCGATACGCGCGCCCGCCGGGAGCTGAAAAAGGCCCCCGGCGCCACCCGTAATCAAGGCGTCCTGTACCTCCTCGCGCTCTGGAATCGCGGCGATCCGGAGGCCGTCGGGGATTCGGGTGGGCAGGTCCTTCATGCTGTGAACGGCAAGGTCGATTTGTTTGTTCAGCAGCGCCTGTTCGATTTCTTTGACGAAAACACCCACAGCCGCACCCGAGCGTATGGACGAGGTCGTGTCCCTGTCGGCCGACGTCCGGATCACCTGAACCTGGACTTCGGAACCGGGGAAACGAGCGATAATTTTCTCTCGAACCCAGTTCGTCTGCGCCAGAGCCAATGCGCTGCCCCGGCTGCCTATGATCAGCATATCTCCTCGCACTTTCAATTCCCCGGCCTCAGGTCACGATCCGGCCCGCAACCGGTACCGCCCCTGCCTGTCCACACCGCCCCGCAGCGGGCGGCTGCGGGGACCGCGGGCAATCGCGCACCAGGATATTCCGGGCATCCTTGTGCAGAAAACGGAAAGCCCTAATCCGTCTCCTGCTTTGTTTTAAAAATCCGCTGGATCATCTCCATGTAGGCCGCATCGTCCATGGAGTCCCTGCTGTTGCGCAATTGCACGATCAGGGGATGGGCAATTTTTCCCGCGATGCGCGAAATCATGGACTCCAGTTCCTGCAACTGCCGGGGGTCCTGGGGACCGATTTTCTTCAGGCTGCGTTGGAGTTCCGTCCTGCAGATCTCGTCTATCCGGCTTTGAACCTGCATGACCACCGGCGCGACGTCGAAGGATTTAAGTTTTGCGCAGAAAGCCCGCACTTCCTGGTCCACGATTTTCTCGGCCGCGGCGGCCGCCCGGATTCGTTCGTTGAGGTTGGCCTCAACCACTGCCTGAAGGTCGTCGATGTCGTAGTAAAAGACGTTGTCTATGTCTCCCACGCTGGGGTCGACATTCCGGGGAACCGAGATGTCGATAAAGACCGCCGGCGCGTTTTTCCTCTCATGCATGATGCGCCGAACCATCGGAGGATCGATGATTATGTCCGGCGCTCCGGTGGAGGTGATGATGACATCGGCGCGGGATGCCCATTCGGGCAGTTCGTCGAAGGGCACTGCCAGGGCGTGAAACCGCTCCGCGAGATCCCGGGCAGTTTCCGGGCTGCGGTTCGCAAGGTAAATGCTTTTGGCTCCGGTATCGGCCAGGTAGCGGATGGCCGCTTCCCCCATTTTCCCTGCGCCGACAATCAGAATGCTTTTCTTCTGCAGCTCCCCGAATATTTTCCGCACCAGTTCCACGGCGGCGGAGGCGACCGAAACCGAATACTCCCCGATGCTGGTCTCCGAACGCACGCGCTTTGCCGTGCGAAAGGCAGCCTGAAGAAGACCGTTGAGATAACTGCCGACCGTTCCGGCCTCGACGGCCGCGCTGTAGCAGGACTTGACCTGACCGAGTATCTGGGGCTCACCCAGGATCATCGAATCCAGGGAACTGGCGACCCGGAACATGTGGCGGATTGCCTGATCCCCGGAGTAGCGGTACAGCTTGGGGCCGAGGAGGGGAAGCGCAATTCCGCTGTACTCCGATAAAAAGAGCTCGATCGAATCGATTCCGGAGGACAGA
Organism: uncultured Acidobacteriota bacterium; assembly: GCA_964474425.1. Lineage (GTDB taxonomy): Bacteria > Acidobacteriota > UBA6911 > UBA6911 > UBA6911 > UBA6911. The sequence goes on along the minus strand of CAYYTC010000077.1, from coordinate 1,142 downwards.
GGATCGGCATGGGACAGGATTTCGACACGGTTGCAGGTTGAAACAATCAATGCTTCAAGAATGCCCGGCCTGCCTGAAAGCTTTTTAAGCCCTTCAGGCAATTGATCCGCGTTAAAGGAAGCCCGCTGCCGGATATCCAGTTTTGCGGAACGATGATTCAAGCCAACAAGCAGGAGGTTCGACATCTACAACCTATCCATGACCGCATCCCCGTTGGCGGAAAACAGGGATGCGAGGCTCCGGCCTCATGGCCGTGCCGCGTCCAATGCCTATAAATATCTGTGGAGGCCCCAATTGACCCCGAAGGTAAACAATGTGGCGGCAAATCCTATAATGCTGATGTATGCAGCCCGCCTGCCGCGCCACCGGGCCGAAAATCGGCAGTTGATCAGGAAAAGATAAATCCCCCACGTGATCAGGGCTGCGGTTTCTTTGGGATCCCAGCCCCAAAAGCGGCCCCATTCCTGTTGCGCATAGACGGCTCCCGAGATGATAGCCAGCGTCATGGCTATGAAGCCGACAAAAAGCGAGCGTTGAAACAGCTCATCGCACACCTGAAGCGAGGGCAGCCGGAAGTAGAGGAAGCGGAACCTTTTTTCCTTCAGTTCCTTTTCTTGAAACAGAAAAAGAATGCCCGATATAAATGTAAGAAAGAAAGCAGCGTATGAGAGAAAAGCCATACTCCCGTGGAAATAAACCCAGCCGCTGGCCAGCCCGGGAGGGATGGCGCGGTTTTCCTCCCAAAAAACCTGGAAAAAGATCATGAGCAGCGAAACAAGCGGAAGTATGAATGCTCCCAGGGCGTTCAGCTTGTAGCGGAAATCGGCGGCAATGAATGTCAGAGAGATGCACCAGGCCAGGAAGCAGAGCGATTCCGAAAGGTTGGTGATGGGGAAATGCCAGCGCGCGATGCCGAGCAGGATCAGAAACAGGGTATGAAACGCAAAGCCGAAGGCAACCATGCCCAGGGCTATTTTTACGAATACTTGCCGCTTCTGATAAAATCCGAAAATTGAATGCAGCAGGCCCAGCGCATACAGGACCATCGCAATCGATAAAATCCAACCCATTTGGTTCGCCTAAGAATCTAAAATTCTATCATTTGGGCAAAAGCACTGGCAAGGCAAATGGCAGAATTGCCG
>CAYYTC010000076.1:0-21529 GCA_964474425.1 uncultured Acidobacteriota bacterium | reverse complement strand
GATGGTTTATATCCCATGAATGTCCACTTACCAATGAACCTATTAGTAAATATGAATTCCATTGCTCCAACAGGATACCCGCGTGAGTCCTTACGACTTGATGTCGTTCAGGGCCGTTAGAATATGCGGCAGGGTGTGTCGGTTTGGACCTGAGGACCCCTGGATTTATGAATGAAGAGCGCGCGAAGGGGGTGCGGATTCGTGTTCCGGCCAGCACCTCCAATTTGGGATCCGCTTTCGATGCAGTCGGTCTGGCGCTTCAGCTCTACCTGACGCTTGAAATGCGGACGCTGGACCGGGGACCGTCCCGGATGGAGTTATCCGGCGAGGATGCGCATCTGATTCCCACGGACGAATCCAATCTTGTCTGGCGCACAATGAAAGAAATTGCGGTGGAAGCCGGAACGGCGCTGCCCTATTTCTCGCTGAAAGTCGACAACCGGATCCCCGTAACCAAAGGGCTGGGGAGCAGCGCTGCCGCCTGTCTTGCGGCAGCGGCTGCGGTGAACTGCTTTTGCGGCTTAGAATGGCCGCATGAGAAGATCCTCGAGATGGCTGTCCGGCGCGAAGGGCATCCCGACAACGCCGCTCCGTCGCTCTGGGGAGGCCTGGTAGCCTCCATTTGGGGCGAAAGAATGCTCTGGACAAAATCCGATTTTCCACAGGACTGGACCATAATAGCCGTGACCCCGGATTACGAACTGGAAACAAAACTTGGACGCTCGGTTCTTCCGGACCGAGTGTCCCGTCAGCACGCGGTGTTTAACGTGCAGCGAGCGGCATTTCTCATGGCTCAACTGGTGCGCGGCCGGCGCGAAGGACTGCGCGAAGCGATGGCTGATCGGCTGCATCAGTCCTACCGCGTCAAACTGATTCCCGGGCTGAAGGAAGTGCTTGCAATGGAAGACTGCGAAGGCCTGTTGGGAGTGGCCCTGTCGGGCGCGGGCCCGACCGTAATCGCGCTTGCGGATTCCCACGAAGCGGAAATCGGGGCGCGCATCTCGGATATTTTCAGGGCGCGCGGCGTTTCCGCGCGGACACGGCTTCTGAAGGCCGATAACGCCGGCCTCGTCGTTGAGCCCCTATTCTGATTTTCCGCCCGGAGGTCACGGCCTGCCTGCCGGCGCAAAAAAAGCCTCGATAAATCCGGAGCCTTCCAGCAATCCGAGGGAGCCATTCTTCACGCTGTCTTCGTCGAAGGAGGTGACGGAGTCGCCCGGGAGGCGGGGGAATCGAATGGCCACCGGCACGGGCTCGCGCGTATGGTTTCCATGGGCAATCGGGGTCGGATGATCCGGAAGCACGGCCACGGTGCTCTCCCAGCCTTTTTTCTCCAGCCCCTCGAGGACACGCTGTATGAGGCGGCGGTCCAGGTCTTCAATACAGCGGATCTTCAAACGCAGATCCCGTTCATGGCCGGCTTCGTCGGCGGCTTCCACGTGGATGTAAACAAAATCAACTTCCTCCAGCGCCGCGATGGCGGCATCCGCTTTTCCCTCATAGTTGGTATCGTAGAGTCCCGTAGCCCCTGGGACGGTGACCGGCTTCATTCCAGCGTAAATGGCGAGCCCTTTGATCAAATCCACGGCTGTGATGGCCGCTCCGCGTATGCCAAACCGCTCCTGGAGTGTCTTCATGCGAGGTTTTTTCCCGGGCGCCCAGGGCCAGAGCGAGTTTGCGGATTGCTTTCCACTTTCCTTCCGCCTCCGATTGACGGGATGGTTCTCCAAAAGCATCTGAGATTCTTCGACCATGCGGTTCAGTAAATCCGCCGTTTCTTCTCCTCCAGGAGTCATGGGCCGGATCGCCAGCTCCCGCCAGGGTGCGCCCACGTGATCATGGGGCGGAAAACACTCGAGCTTGAATTCTCCATTTGGCAGAACCAGGACATGCCGGTAGCTGAGGCCGGGGTAAAGGAGGATATTCCAGCTGCTAAAGTGACTTTGCGCTTCCCGGATCAGGCTGTGCGCTTCTTCGTTGGAGATGTGTCCCGCGGAGTGGCTGCGGATCTTGCCATCTTCAATGCAGATAAGGTTGACCCGCATGGCCAGGTCGTTTTCTCCAAGCGGGATGCCCAGGCTTGCGGCTTCCAGAACACCCCTTCCCTCGGTTCCCTGGAAAAGCTCAGCCGCATCGTAGCCAAGCACAGAAAGATTGGCTATGGCGGATCCGGTCGGCATTCCAGGGTTTATCGTCCGGAACAGGCCGGTATGTCCTTCCCGGGCAATCCAATCCATCCCCGGTTTCTTCGCCACCATCAAAGGGGTTTTCCCGTCCAACTCGGGGACAGGGTCATCAGCCATACCGTCGCCAAGAAAAATGACGTATTTCATAGAAAGGGCACCTTCCGGAAACGACAATCAGGCTGCCGCTGCCGTTTCAGCAAAAGAACAAAATTAATGGATAACAAAGATCTTCTATTTTTTTGCGGTCCGCTATTGCTTCAGGTCGGCCTTCAGCTTCTTTACGTCCTCTCTCTCGTCCAGACGGGGATTTATCTCCAGCGCGCGCTGAAGGGCCACTTCCGCGGCAAGTTTATTGCCGGTGGCCGCACTTACAATGGCAAAATGCAGATGGATATTGGCGTTTTTCCCTGCTGTCCGGGCGGCTTCCTCCAGAAGCTTCGCAGCTTTGTCTTCCTGCCCGGACAGGTGATAGATCCATCCCAGAGTATCCGCGACGCTGGGATTTCCCTTGGCCAAACTATATGCCTTCTCTGCCAGGGGAAGCGCCTCCTGAACGTTGTTTTTCCTCACGGCGAGCGCGTAAGCCAGGTTGTTCAAGTACTGCGGATTCTCAGGCTCGATCTCAATCAGGCGGCGGTACCGCTCGATGGCTTTGTCATATTCCTGCGCCGCCTCGTATAGGGCCGCCAGCATTAACTGAGGCGCGGGCAGTCTGGAGTCGCGAGCGATGGCTTCTTCAAGCGCCCGGCGCGCTCCCGCCAGGTCCTGCTTTGCCAGACGAGCCTCCGAGCGCAGGATCATCTTAACGGTGTCAGGATGGACGCCGGACTGCTTGTAGGCTGCCGCAGAGAGAGCTCTGAGACGCCTTGCCCCATAGACGGACGGCAGTTCTGTTTCCGGATCGGGCCCTTTGTCGATATCCTGTGCGGTCAGCGATTTTGTGCGGAAGGGCGCACAGAGCGGATCTCCCACTACTACTGTCTGCCAGCTCAGGTAGGGCATGGCCAGGTAGTAGGATTCGATAAGATTGAATCCGGAAAGGTATGCCGGAAACAGGATGTCAGGGCGGATTGTCGCTTCGAGATAAGGTTCGGAAACGTGGCCGGCAGTTCCGGTAACGCCTTCGCGAATGAGGTCCGCTGCCAGCGACTGAGGCGAGCCGGATTTCCCGATCACCCAGTCTTTGGAGGATTCGGTGAAGGTCCGGCCGTCGGAACTGACAAACATTCCCGCGAGGGCGCCGGGTTCGAACTGGAATCCGAAATGCCGCTGACGGATCGCCCGATCGTTCGAGCCCCAGGAATAGTAGCCCTGGACCTGCTTTTCACCGGCAAGCACCTTCGGCGTGTTTTCCAGAACCACGCGGTCCCTGAATCCCATCTGGTTCAGGCGATCGGCTGCATTCTGCAGCCAAGTGTTGCCTTTATCGGGGGAAGAACTTCTTGCGTCAAGAAGAATTTTGCCTTCCCTGGAAGGCGCAGCGCCGCGGTCGATCAGCCCTCGTATGTCGGCCATATTGTATCCATCCAGACGGCTGACCAGATAGATGTCCTGGTCCTCGTGGCGGAACTGCTTGGCCTGCGCCACGGGCGCAGCGTTCAGGAAATACGGGTTTTGGACCTGCCCCTCGGGCCGAATCGCCTGGCCCAGCATCTTGCGATACAAAAGCGTCAGCTCGGAATCGACGCTGGCCGCGGTTGCATCCTTCCCGGACGTGCCGCTGACGCGGATGGGGACGCCCTTGGTCAGCACAATGTAGAGTATGCGATCCTGGGCGGAATTGCGCGTCAGCCATGCGGCGATGGGCAAATCAATCTGACGCTCGAAATCCTCCCGGGAGATGGTCTCTCCGTCGGCTGTTTTTAGCCTTAGGATATTTGATTGAGGGATGCCGCGCTTTTGCGCGTAGTACATCCCGGCGTCCATCGATAGCGCGCTGGACTCGTTGATCACAAGCAGCACATTGTCCGCTGTCTGGGCAAAAGCCGGGGCGCTCAGCAGGAGGCATAGGACTGCGATACGGACTAGCATATTGGAATCATACCACCGTTGGGGCCGGGAATTTCCGGGTCTTTGCGTTTCATTGCACCGAATCTTATTGGCGTTCGGCGAATATGCCGATAAGAGCACTTGTATGTACGAAAAATACTATGGCCTGAAGGAACAAGCTTTCAACCTGACCCCCGATCCGGCTTTTCTTTTCCTCAACAAGCGGAGTAAGGAAGCTCTCGATCAGATCCTCTACGGCATCGAGCGGCGGGAAGGTTTTGCCGTCATTGTCGGCGATGTGGGCACGGGCAAGACGACGCTGTGCTGGGCGCTTCTGGAAAGATTGCAGAGAAACGACATCCGCACCGCGCTGATCCAAAATCCCATGCTTTCGGAGACCGACATCCTGAGAGCGATCCTGCAGGACCTGGGGGTCCATCCGGAAGAACCGGCATCCGCGGCCCAGAAGGAGGAGCGGGCGCCCCTGGAGGTTTTCGACACCACCTGGACGCAGGGGATGAATAAGAAGCAGCTCATCGATCAGCTCAACATATTTCTTGCGCAAAGGGCCCAGGAAAATGTATTCACCGTGCTCATTATTGATGAAGCACAGAACATTTCCATGACTCTTCTCGAGCAGTTGCGCCTGCTCTCGAACCTCGAAACCGCAAAGAAAAAGCTGCTGCAGATTATTTTCGTCGGGCAACTGGAACTGGACCGCAAACTCAAATCCCCGGCCATGCGCCAGCTGAATCAGAGGATTTCCGTCCGCTTTGAGACCAAGACTCTTTCCCTGGAAGATACCGAAAGATACATTCGCCACAGGCTGGCCGCAGGAGGCGGCGCTCCCCGGCTGCGCTTTGGAGCCGGGGCGTTCCGCGCAATCTGGCGCTATTCCAAGGGTTATCCGCGCCTCATTAACCTGATTTGTGACCGGTCGCTTTTGGCCGGTTACACTCAGCGCTCATTTGTGATTACCCGGAGCATCGTCCGCAAGGCGGCTTTGGGTCTACAGGGCAGGGAAGATGTTGTCCTTCGCCTGTCCCCCGACTGGTTTAAAAAGCTTATGCCTTTCATGGTTTCGGCCATTCTGCTTCTTTGCGCTCTTTTCTTCGCGGTTTATCGAAGCCTGGCGCGATAACTGCAGTTTTCCGAAATAAATCTTCCAATCGCAAAAAAGCTCTTTACAACCTACCATATATAGTGTATGAATTGCTTGGTTATACAAAATAATGTTTTTTTGACTTTAAACTCGAATAGCCATGCCAGTACACAGACCAGCCCCGATTTGATGCCTGGTAAGCGATGAAAGCAAGGTAAGCAGTCTCGCTTATCAGGCTCAATCGGAGTTGGCAACACCGATCCAAAATCAGCGAACGCCAATACACTCTGTTATAGCCACTGAAAAACGCCGAACAATGATGCCGGGAGCAGCCTGAAAAAGCCGATAGGGCGCTTCCGGAAGCTCGTTCTCCTTTTTCCGCCCGCCGCTTGCAAAATATTCACACATCTGAGCGGCTGTGCCATGAAGGCTGCCGGAAACATGGGCAAAGCCGCCGCAACCGTGTCGGCAATCCTTGTGCGCGTCTTGCCCTCCTCAAACATTCCGTTTAACGGAATCTATCCATAATTCCCAATCCAATTCCAATGTCGGAACGCTTTACAGCCTGGTGCGGCATTGTAAAGCCGTTTTACAGAAACCTGCCGTCCCCGAAAATCGTATGGCGCAATTTTAACAATGTTTGACAATTGATTTTTAATAAAGCCAATTATTGCAACTTATTAGAGCTTTAGGACTATCTGTGTCAAAAAAATGTCAATTGGGCCTGTTTGTTGCGTTAGCCCTTGTGATTGTGAATGACCCTAATTATTTGGAGGTTACTCTTATGAAAAAGATGATGATACTTGTAATTGTCCTAATGGCATCTATTGCCACGGCTAACGCGGACACCGTTTATTTTGCCGGGACGGGCTTCGGGGAATCCGTGGGTACATGGCTTAACGGCTGGGGCACACGGGACGGCTTTGTCGGGCAAATTCAGCTAAAATGGGACCCAAGTGATACGGATCCCTTTATAGCCTATTGTCTTACGCTCTCGCACGGCCTGGTTGGGACCGAAACGGTTGCAATCCGTCCGCTCAGCGAGTTGCCGGAGCCCGGGAACCCTCCGGGCGGAGATCCGGCATCGGGACCCAGGCTTGCCTGGGTTCTGAACCAATATGCGTTTGGCGTGGACAGCAATGCCGAGGGGGCCGCGTTGCAGATTGCGCTATGGGAGGTTTTATACGATACGGGAGCCTTTTATGACCTTGGTGTCGGCGATTTCAGGGTGACGGCTGCCAGTCCCGATGTAATGGACCTGGCAAACCTTTACCTGATGGATATTGGGACCAGTGAAGCCATCTGGCTGGATTCCTATGGTGGAATTCCCGGCACGGATCGTTATTGGCAGGTAGGCCAGGACTATGGGGTGCCGGATCCTGTTCCCGAGCCCGGATCTTTGCTGCTTCTCGGCACGGGCCTGGGAGCGCTGGGCCTGGCTGTCCGGAGGAGACAAAAGTAACGGAGTATCGGTGTTTTCCGAGCATTTAAATGCAGCGACCATCAGGAGCCGCTTTTATGCGGCTCCCGCCATTTATGGCGATTGGATTTCGCTCAGCCTGCTTCCCGGATTAAAATGTTCCCTGAAATTAGTGAAATCCGCGCTGGATTGTTTTTATATTTTGTGCCGATAAAGTCTGAGGTTAGACTGGGTGCCCGGAGTTTGCGCGCATCAAAACTACAGTGGAAAGGAACAGCGCATGAAGATATCGGTCGTTGGCCTTGGTTATGTTGGACTGCCCTTATCTCTGCAATTTGCCCGTGCCGGAGTCGACGTATTGGGACTGGACGTGGATGAGCAGAAAGTGGAGGCTCTCAATGCCTGCAAGAGCTACATCAAGCACATTGAGCCCGAGGATATCGCCGCAGCCGTTAAAGCGGGAAGATTCCATGCATCCACGGAATTCAGCAGGATCGCGGAAACGCAAGCCGTGATTATCTGTGTGCCGACGCCGCTCAACAAAAATCGCGAGCCCGACATCAGCTATATCGTCGATACGGGGAAATCGATTGCTCCGCACATGGCCAAGGGATGCCTTGTTGTTCTTGAATCAACCACCTATCCCGGCACGACGGACGAGGATTTGCGCGCAGTGCTCGAATCCGGATCGGGCATGAAGGCCGGCAGGGATTTTCACCTGGCCTTTTCTCCGGAGCGGGAGGACCCGGGCAACCCGGACAGCAAAGTCGCCCTGATTCCTAAGGTCGTCGGAGGATACACGCCGGAGTGTCTGCGAAAGGCCGTCGATCTGTACGGTAAAGCTATCAAGACGATCGTCCCCGTGTCTTCCTGCCGGGCTGCCGAGGCCACGAAGCTGCTGGAAAACACTTTCCGGGCCGTAAATATCGCCCTTGTGAATGAACTGAAGATCGTTTATGAGGCAATGGGCATCGATGTCTGGGAAGTGATCGACTCGGCCAGAACAAAGCCGTTCGGCTTCATGCCGTTCTATCCGGGACCGGGATTGGGCGGCCACTGCATACCGATCGATCCCTTCTACCTGACGTGGAAAGCCCGTGAATACGGCCAGCACACCCGATTCATAGAACTGGCCGGCGAGATCAATACTTCCATGCCGCAATATGTTGTCAACAGGGTCGCCGATGCCCTGAATGACCGGCGCAAATCTTTAAAGGGGTCGAAAGTGCTTGTCCTGGGTATTGCCTATAAGGCGGACGTGGATGACGATCGCGAATCACCCAGTTATGTGCTGATGGATCTGCTGACCAGGCATGGTGTTCAGGTGAGCTATTACGATCCTCATATCCCCGTGATACGCCCCTCCCGCGAATTCGGACATTGGGCAGGGACAAAATCGGTCGCATGGACGAAGGAAGTTTTGGGCAGTTTCGATGCCGTCCTGATTTCCACACAGCATAAAGCGGTGAACTACAAGGAACTGGCGGAATATGCAGAATGCATCGTGGACGCCCGCAACGCCATGGCAGCCATCCAGACAAAGCCCGGCCAGGTCTGGAAAGCCTAGAAACAGCCGGATTGTGTAAAAATCCAATTCGCGGGAGCCGTTCCCTAAAAGTGCTTTAGGGGCGATTTTCCCAGCGGGTAGACATTGAACCCGACCCCGAAAAGCCGTTCGTGGTCGAGCAGGTTGCGGCCATCGAACAGGAACGCCGGCTTTTCCATGGACCGGTAAATCTTTTCCCAATCCAGGGTACGATAAAGGTCCCACTCCGTCATTACCGCGACCGCATGAGCTCCGCGCGCCGCTTCGTAAGGGTCTTCGACCCAGTCAAGGTTCTCCCCATATTCCGCCAGGTCGATGCGTGCATTTCCCAACGCCTTTGGATCCGTGACTGCAACCTGGGCCTTTTCTTCCATCAGCTTGCGCGCGACATAAATGGCCGGCGACTCCCGGGTGTCGCTGGTGTCGGCCTTGAATGCAAAACCGAACAGGGCGATCCGCTTTCCGACGATCGTATTGAACATCTCGCGGATCATATTGCGAACGAAGCGCGCCTCCTGGTACTCATTCATCCTCAGAACCGATTCCCAATACCGCGCCGGTTCCTCGAGCCCGTAATACTCGCAGATATAAACCAGGTTCAGGATGTCTTTCCTGAAGCACGATCCGCCGAACCCGACGCTCGCATTGAGAAAGCGGCCGCCGATACGCGAGTCCATACCTACGGCGCGGGAGACTTCCTGCACGTTCGCATCGGTTTTTTCGCAAAGCGCCGAGATGCTGTTGATGGAGGAGATCCGCTGCGCCAGGAAAGCGTTGGCCACAAGCTTTGACAGTTCTGCGCTCCAGATGTTGCTGGCGAGGATCCGTTCCGGCGGCACCCAGTTGGCGTATATGTCGACAATTTCCTGCCGCGCTTTGAGCCCTGTAGGCGTCTCGCGCGACCCAATGAGGACCCGGTCAGGTTCCAGCAGGTCCCGTATTGCCGTGCCTTCAGCCAGGAACTCGGGATTGGAGACCACCTCAAACGCGACTTTTTTGCCGTTCGCGTTGAGGATGTTTTCCATGGTCTGTGCGGTCTTGACCGGCAGAGTGCTTTTTTCGACGACGATCTTCGGGGATGCGGACTCATGCAGGATCTCACGGGCGACTTTTTCCCAGTACTGCAAATCGGCGGCCTTGCCGGCGCCTTCGCCGAAAGTCTTCGTCGGCGTGTTGACCGAGACAAAAATTATCTCGGATTCCCGAATAGCCTCGCGGATATCGGTTGAGAAAAACAGGTTCCGCCCTCGAGCCGCTTTCACCACATCGAGCAGTCCCGGTTCGTAAATGGGCAGATCGTCTGTCTGCCAGGCTTTGATGCGGGCTTCGCTGACGTCGACGACGTTTACCTTGTATTGCGGGCATTTCATGGCGATAACTGCCATGGTCGGCCCGCCCACATATCCTGCGCCGATGCATGCGATGCGTTTCGAGAACATAGATACCTCCTATGCAACTAAATCGGCCGATTCGCCTCGAACTTCACTGAGCCTTTCCCGGTTGCTGCCGATAGAGTCTAAGGTTAGACTGAAGGCTCCCTATGCTCAACAAAATACGATCGTCTCCGCTGCTTGCGCGTGTCATCCCGTTTGCAGTCTTCGCCGCTCTGACGTTGTTTCAGGGCCGTTTCGGCGATGCTTCCCAGTACTGGATTTATGCTCTCAAAACAATAATCGGCGCCTGGCTGATTTGGCAAGTGTGGCCTTGCGTCCGGGAAATGAGATGGAAGTTTTCCTGGGAATCGATTGCCGTCGGGATATTTGTTTTTGTCGCATGGGTGGGATTGGATGGCCTTTACCCGATGCTTGCCCCGCGATCGGAAGGCTTCAATCCCGGCCGCACGTATGGCGAGGGCAGCATCCTCGCTGTGACGTTCGCCGGCGTGCGTCTGCTAGGCTCTTCCCTTGTCGTGCCGATGCTGGAAGAAGTTTTTTATCGCTCCTTCCTCTACCGGTATTTGATCCGGTCCGACTTTTTGCAGATCCGATTGGGCGACTTCAATTTGAAAGCATTCCTCATAACCGGAGTTGTTTTCGGGGTCGGCCATTACGAGTGGCTGTCGGGAATACTGTGCGCCTTTGCATACCAAGGTCTGGTCTGCCGCAAAGACCGGCTCGGTGACGCGATTACGGCCCACGCCGTCACAAATTTCCTATTGGGCCTCTGGGTGATCTTCCGCCCCGCTTACCAGTTCTGGTAGGCTCCATGATATTCCGTGAAATCCGTTACTATCTTGGGGCGATTTCAGACGGAATTAGACAAATAGACTGTTCGGCCTGAATCTTGCTCGACAGCAATCCGTAAATCCTTCGATCAAAGGTCGCCAGGCATCCTTTATGCCGGAGTGCCAAAGACATAAGATGAGCATCGGTGATCTGGCGATAGGTGTGTATCTTTTCGAGGCGGATCCAACGGTCGTCGATTATGGAAGACTCTTCCGGCCAAAAGACATGGCCTTTCAGTGAGACCAAATCCCTGAGCAATAATGCGGCTTCCCTGGGTGACTTTGCCTCAGGAATTATGCGCACATTGGATGATACCCGGATGAAGCTATTTTGCGTGGTCGGGCTTGTTGCCCATCCGGCTTCTCTATTGGCTCGAAACCACTTTCTTGCTGGTTCGTGGTGCACGTGATTGGGCCATGCAAGCGCCACGAGCACGTTCACATCAAGCAGGGAAATCACCCGGCATCCTCATCGGCTGCGCGGACTTTTTCCATCGTCAGTGGAGACACACTTTCCGAGACGCGAAAAACAGGAATATCATCTGCAGGCTCGCGATAATCGCTTATCAGAAGGGCCTTTCGCAAAAGTATCGAAACAACCTGCCCGACGGTTTTACGTTCCATGTCAGCGATGCTTTTTGCCGCCTGGTATAAATCATCGTCGATTTTAAGTGTTGTTCTCACAGGCAGCATGATACCAAATGATGCGATGATGTCAAGATGTTTTGATGATATGCATGTAATTCGGGCAGTTTAAGGTCAGGAATTTTGCTGAGTGCGAAAATATTCCACGGTCCGTCTAAGCCCCTCGTGCAGAGTGACTTCAGGTTTCCACCCCAGTTTTTCGGCCGCCCGGTCTGCCCGAAGAAAGATCCGATAGACCTCGCCTTGCTTCCCCGGTCCATACACAGCTTTACCCCGGAATCCTGTCAACTCATTCAAATCGTTGAAAATCCGGTTCACCGAGGTTGGGATTCCGCTCCCCAGGTTCAAAATTTCTCCTCCGGCACGGTCGAGCGCCAGCACGCTGGCTCCTGCAATATCCCCGACATAGAGGAAATCCCGCTCCTGCTCCCCCGTACCGTTTATTGTCGGCTGGATCTTATTCAGCAATTTGCCCGTGAAAATAGCCACGACTCCCGCCTCGCCGAATGGATCTTGCCTGGGCCCGAATACATTGGGATAGCGCAGGATTGTGAAGTCAACGCCGAAGCTCGACCGGTATATCTTCAGGTAATGCTCCACGTGATGCTTGCTGGCGCCATATGGATCGACGGGATTGATGGGATGCTCTTCCGTGACCGGCAGGAACTGCGGTTCACCGTAGACCGCACCTCCGGTGGAGGCGTATATGACCTTGCGCACGCCATGTTTCCGGCAGCATTCGAGCACATTGACGGATCCGAGAACATTGACATCGGTGTACTGCATCGGCTTTTCAAAGGATTCGCGGACATTTGCCTTGGCCGCCTGGTGATTTACAACCTCCGGCTTTTCAGCGGCAAAAACTTCATCCAGGCGTTCGCTGCGGATATCAATTTCATGAATCCGCGCGCCCTTCGGCACATTGCGCCGGAACCCGGTGGACAGATCATCCACAACGCAGACCTCGTGCCCCGCAGCCAGATACGATTCCACTATATGGGATCCGATAAATCCCGCGCCCCCGGTAACCAGTATTTTCATTCTCTGCTTCCCCCTCATCTTTTATAAATATGTTGAATTTGCAGCTGCCTTTGGCCGCGCATGCCCGCATTTTATCCTGCAATCATGATATCGGTAATCATCGCAAATCGCTTAATACCAAAAAACAGTGTAAATCCCGCCCGCCATACTGCCTGAAAATATCGATCCACTTAAGGTTTCCATTCTTCCGGCGTCCTCATTCTACTGCAACTATTTAAACAGGCCGCCATTTACTGAAGGCTGCCGGGCTTAGTTACATTGGTAAGCCTCCGGCTTTGCCGGAGGTGCCTGACTCCGGAAGCCTGTGAAACTCCGCTCAAAGTATCTCCGGCCTGGAGTTCGTCTTGAGCTGCGAACTATTAAGTGTTGGATTGATAGGAACATAGCCTGAATCTTGCGATTGAGTGACTGTTGTCACATCAGCACACGGCCTCGGTCCGATAAACTACCGGAATCTAACCGTAAAACTGTTGTCGAAATTGGAGTTGCTTTGGCGCAACAAACGAAGGTTTTTCATCGAGCCGGGAAAGACAAAAGGCTCATACGACTCTGCATCCCGGCATTCCTGTTGGCATCTCTTTTCTTTTTTTCCGGTTATGTCCCCTCAAACCTATACGGTTCAGAGACTGTCGTTGTGAACCAGTCGTTTGACAAAAGGGAAATCAAAGTAAAGGTTGGAGGAATGGTTCTTGTAAAGCTGGAAGAGCTTGGGGCTGCAGGATATGTATGGAAAGTCCAAAACCTGGATAAGGAATATTTCGAAATCCTGGAAGTGAGGACCGAAGGAACTCCGCCGGGAAATGACATTACCGGGGCGCCGGTTTTGAAGACATGGCTGATACGGTGCAGGAAAGCAGGCCAATCGCAGCTCAGATTTATCCATTATAGGCCCTGGGAGGACGAGAAGACTGCATCGGAAACTTTTTTGCTTAGAGTTCGCATTGTCCCGTAGTACTCGGAGAGGTGGAAGATATGATCCAAGGGAAAAACGCAGCGATCAGTATGTTTGTCGGTCTTGCCCTGCTAATTGCTTTGCCGCCGGGCTCCAGGTTTCTTTATGCGGATCAGGATGAGCTTAACCAGATCCGGAACGTAATTAAAGCGAAGGGCGCCAGATGGCATGCCGACGAGACCTCGATGTCCAGGCTGACGCAAAAGGAAAAGAAAATGCGTCTGGGCGCAAGAGAAGATGAGGATCTCCTGGCCGAGATTTCCTCCTCGCAGGAAACGGCGCCCATCCCGGAAATGGCGGATGCTCCGGCAACACTGGATTGGCGCAACGCAATGGGAGTGAGCTATGTATCACCCATCAAGAACCAGGGCTCCTGCGGAAGCTGTTGGGCATTTGCCACGACTGCGGGGCTGGAGTCCCAGGTCATGATCGGCGGCGGTGGAATTCCCGTCGACCTTTCCGAACAGATATTGGTGTCGTGCAGCGGCGTCGGTTCCTGTTCAGGCGGTTCGTCGTCATCGGCGTCAAATTATGTGCGGGACGTGGGGTTGCCTCTCGAGAGCTGCTTCAGGTATACGGCCACCAATAATCTCTGCAGCAATGCCTGCCTGGACTGGCAGAACAGCACCTGCAGCATCAATGGATGGCACAGAGCGAGCGATACCACAATTACCGCAGAGGCTCTCCGGAATGCTCTCTATGCGTATGGCCCGGTTGTCGCGACTATGTATGTCTACAACGATTTCTTTTCTTATAGGAGCGGCGTCTATAGCTACACTACCGGTTCTTATGCCGGAGCGCATGCTGTACTCGTTGTCGGATACGATGATGCCCAGCATGCCTTCATCGTGAAAAACAGCTGGGGCACCGGCTGGGGGGAGGCCGGATTTTTCATGATAGCTTACAGCGAAGTAGGCGGAACAAGCCGGTTTGGATATAGCACGATGGTTTATGACGGCTATGGTGATATTCCGGATCCGGCCCCAACCCCTGACCCGGATCCCGCGCCCTGCTCCTATTCTCTGTCTTCTGGCAATGCAACCTTTAAGCCTGCAGGCGGTACAGGCAGCTTCACTCTTTATGCGCAGGGATCCTGTTCCCTGGCCTCCGCGAATGCCGTAAGTAATGCCTCATGGGTTAATGTGTCATCCATATCCATTGGCAGCAGCAGTGTTACGGTTTCCTACAAGGTGGCGGCAAATTCAGGCGCCGCGCGATCTGCAAGGATTGATATTGAGGGTTTGAGCCACATCATTAATCAGCAGAAAATTAGGCCTTCGAGAGCTAAGTAGAGGCTGAGAGCAGGATCTGATGTCAAAAGGTGGGGTGGAAACTCCGGCTCCTCCACTTCATCTTTACCCATAATGGGCCGATTGGCTGCTGGTGGAATATCCTCCTGCACGTTTTGGCTCCAATTCCGCATCCTCAATACTTTCAGCGCTATAAATCCAATCCCAAAAAATGCATACCCAATTTTACGCCGGCATGGATCTTGCCGGCCGCTGCTTCCGCCGGAGCGGTCTATCTGCAGCTGAAGGCGGGCAGGGATACCACCCATGGCTATAGCGCTCCGATAAATTGACCCCCTTCTGCTCAGATAAATTGACCCTTTCATTCAAAGCATCGATTAGTGAAAAGTTCATGCGCATGAACTTTGGCATTTTTCTTTCCAAGTAGCCATAAATGCATCACTTATCCCTTGTTTTACCGGAAACCTTATCCGGCAACGATACCCTCAAAAAGCCCGCATACTCATTTAAATTGACCCTTTTTCTAATCTGCCTGGAATAAAAAAGGGGTCAGTTTTACTGAGCGCAGTGGGGTCAATTTATCGGAGCGCTATAGCATGGGCAGTGTCGAACATTTTTACACTTTTTGGTAAGCAGATTAATCTATTGATATAATTATACTTATCAAAAAATACATGCTTTTCATGTGTCGGCATGTCTTACACTTTTTTGTACTACACTGAATGCGAAACCCATTTTGATGGAGGGAATTTATCATAAAGTTGTTTGTTTCCAATTATATAGAAAGGACTGTCCGCCGGTGGCATGCAATTTGCGTATACTCTGAGTGTTGCAATAAAAGGTTCTTTAGGAGCAACCGGAAAACTATTGATGGAAGAGGATATGAAAATGAAGAAATCGTTGATTTTAATGTTATTTATGGGTTTGGCGGTATTTGCCGGTTCAGCTTTGGCGGACGATATTACTCTCATATCCGATCCGTCCATTAATGTTGGATCGGTTGATAACCTGATCGACTCTGCCAAAGTTAACAGCGGCGATGCTAACGAAATTGCCTGGGTCAACTCCGTTCTTGGCACGACTTACACCACGGCCGACCTGACGAAATATACTAACGCAGATCCTGGCTGGCTGTGGGAGGAAACCAGCATGGAAGGCGTATGGGCAATCGATCTGAAGACGGACCCTGAATACTTCTTTATTAAGACCGGTGGTGGAGCAACAACCGGAGAACCGGATCACTTTCTATATGAAAACTTTGAAGACTTCAACTGGGGCGTTGTAAACCTTTTGGCGATCGGAATCAGCGTCGATAATTGGGGCGCCATTAGCCACGTGGGTGAAATCGGCGGTCAGGGCACGGAGGTTCCGGAGCCTGGAACGCTGGTTCTGCTTGGCCTTGGTTTGATCGGTTTGGCGGGACTCCGAAAGAAATTCTAAGCATCAGCTTTAAATAAAGTTTCACAACATCTTGGGATAGGCTGCACAAAGCCCGAATTTGAGCGATGTGCAGCCTATCCCTTTTTTGTTTTGGCGTGGATTTCCCATCGCTTTCCTGTTGCTGCGGAAGAGGCGGGCATAAAACCTTTGGATAGTTTCAGTCGCGAAACTCAGAATTTAGGCCCGGAGGGCCGGCAGGCAATAGGCCCGGCCGTCAGGCCGGGCTTATGGGTGAATAGGAAATGAGCGCCAAAGGCGCGGCACAAATTGTTCCGGTCATTGGTTTTAGTGTCGCCCCTTCGGGGCTTTCTAATTTCCTAATCCTACCCCCCGGGCTCCCGCCCGGGGCTATTTTCTGCCGGCCCTCCGGGCCTGAATGTCGCATTTCGCGACAGAAACTAATTAAGAGTTGCGAGCTCGGGGTTGATGGAAATCTGTAAACTGCCGCCTATAACCTGAACAGATATGCTCAGATACGAGCTCCTCCCGGAACTCCTGTAAGACATTCTGGCAGGCATCGCCGTTGTCATGGGCCTTTAACCCCCGAATTCCGGGATTGCTTGGAAAGTCCCGCTATTGTAGGGTTTTGTAATGAGCTTGCCGCTTGGAATTGCGGTGGATGGCCGGAGCCTTTGCGGACAGCGCACAGGTGTCGGGACTTATACATCAAATCTGTTCGAGCAACTGCTTCCGCTGGTCGCGCCCCTCAGAATATTGCTGTTTGTGGATAAAGATCCTCCGCCTGCTGCTTGGATGGGGGATGAACGCATCCAGATCTTTAAGCTATCCCCCCTTTCAGGAAACAATTTTCTCTGGACAAATGTTTCGCTGGCCCGGAGGCTGAAAAATCGCGCCTGTGACGTTTTCCATTCGCCGGGGTATACGCTTCCGCTGAGGCTGCCGGTCCCATCGGTGGTCACCATTCACGACATTTCCTATGCCGCATGCCCGGAATGGTATCCCTACCGCAATGGCGCCCTGCGCAAAGCCTGGTATCGTCTCTCGGCCCGGAGCGCGGATTGCATTTTGACTGTTTCGGAGTTCTCAAAGCGCGAAATCATGCGCGTTTATGGTATTCCACAGGACAAGATCCATGTGATTCCTTTGGGAGTTGACCGGCGAAAGCTAGCAAAAGTCAACCAGCTGCAACTGCCGGACAGCCTGAAGCACAAATATGGTTTGGGCGGCAATTATCTTCTTTTTGTCGGCGATATCCATCGCCGGCGGAATGTTGATCGCATTGTTGAAGCCTTTCATGCTGTGAGAGAACGGCAGCACGATGGACTTGAACTTGTTCTGATCGGCCGGACTCTGGATCCGTTTGCTTCAAGCATGATGGATCCTCTAAGGGACCGGCATATCCACGCCTTGGGATATGTTCCGGAAAATGAGCTTTCTTTGTTTTACAGTTCTGCCCGGGCTTTCGTATTCCCGTCTTTTTATGAAGGATTCGGCCTTGGAGTGCTCGAGGCCATGGCCTGCGGCTGTCCCGTAATTGTAGGCCGCGGAACTGCATGCGAAGAGGTCGCGGGAGAGGCGGCGGTCCTTGTCGATCCGGCGAATGCAAGATCAATCGCCGATGCAATAGCCGCGGTCCTCGAGAACCAGGAAATGGCCGCCCGGCATTCTGAAGCCGGGATTCTTCGGGCGGAGCCGTTCACATGGCGCAGGACGGCAGAGCAGACCCTGTCCATTTATCAGCGCCTCGCCGGCAAGCCGAAGGCTATAGGGGCAATCGTAAAATAATGGCAGCACTCACTGCGATCGTGGTGAATTGGAATGGAGAACCCCTTCTTCCGGAATGCCTGACATCCTTATCCAACCAAAGCCTTGGCTCCCTGGAGATCTTGCTTGTCGATAACGGTTCGACCGACGGTTCTCTGGAGCTGGTTCGAAGCCGGTTCCCGAAAGTCCGGATCCTCGCGCTGTCCGAAAACCACGGATTCGCCGCCGGCAACAATCGCGGTATAGAGGCGTCCTCCGGCGAGTTCGTAGCCCTTCTCAACAATGATGCCGTCGCCGATATTTGCTGGGCGGAGCATCTGCTGGCTGCAACCCAGGACTCCCGGGTGGGAATTGTCGCTTCCAGAGTTTTGCTTTACGGCGACCGCGGGAGGCTCGACAGCGCCGGCGACGGCATGACGACCGTCGGATCTGGATACAAACGGGGGCATTTGAAATCCTCCGACAGCTTTCCGTCTTGCGAGGCTGTTTTCGGCGCCTCCGGCTGCGCGATGCTTTTGCGGCGCACGATGCTGGCCGATATCGGGCTTTTCGATGAGGATTTCTTCCTTCTCTCCGAGGACAGCGATCTCTGTTTCCGGGCTCAGTTGCGGGGATGGGAATGCCTTTACGCGCCGGACGCGGTCGTTTATCACAGGCTCAACACTTCCATCGGCAGGCTCAGCCGTTCCCACGTGTTTTATGGCCAAAGAAATGTCGAATACGTCTATTTCAAAAACATGCCCGGCCGGCTGGTCTGGAAATATCTTCCCGCTCATCTGCTCAACGCAATCCTGGCATCTTTGTATTTCGGCGCAAAGGGACGCCTGGCGAGCTATATGGCGGGTAAATTCGACTTTTTGAGAAATATGCGGCGCGTGCTGCGAAAGCGCCGGGAGATCCAGACGCGCAGAAAAGTATCCTGTGCGGACATGGACCGCATTCTGGATCGCAGGTGGCTCAAGACCCGGCTGGCCGGGAAATAGCCCGCATCGGTTTTAATCGTCGTATCTTTTCCGGAACAGGCTTTTCAGAAGAATGTCAAAATCCAGAGTCAGCGTGTAGTGCTGGATGTAATATTCGTTGAGCTCGCGGATGACCTGGGGCGAAAGCCTGGAAGGCTTGCTGATGTGAGCCAGCCCTGTGAAACCGACCTTGCCCATTGCCGGTTTTTGCTCGTCCAAAGGGTACAGTCCTACAATGCTATATTTGCCGGCAATGGCGCCGCACAGCTTCCTGAGCGCAGGGAAGAAGTCGCGAACCAGCAAACCTACCAGCGGAAGCCCCAAAGTCAGCAGGAACAGCGACGCTCCGATGTCGAAAAGCCTTTTGGCGATTCGATAGCGCACCCGCGCAAGGTTATAGGGCGGCAGCGTAGGCTCGATGCCCGCCACCTCATTGATGATTCGGGAAGTCACGATGTCCTCGTAGTCGAGCGCGACGTGAAAACGCGCCGACCGTCCCGAAGCCCGTGTAATGAGTTCCATCACGTCGTTGCGTGGAATCGACTCGTCGGTGATGATGATTTCGTCAAGGCGATGCTGCTCGATCAATTCGGGCAGGCGGGAAATGGATCCGATGATGGGAATTTCAAACATCGCGCCGCCTTTTGTTTCCGAACGGGTGACAATCCCAACAAGATTGGCATTCCGCGTTTCGGCTGTCTGCAGAGCGCGGACGATCCGTTCGGCCGCCCCGTTGGTACCCACGACCGCGATGCGCCGGTCGGATTCCTTTCCCATCGATCTGTCGTAGACGGCCATAAGGATACGGACAAGCCCGGTGAAAAGTATGCCGAACGAGATGAGCATCAGGAGCACGACACGGCTGAAGGCAAAATTATTAAAATAATAGGTTAGGGCGGTGAGAAGGAAAAAATTCAACATGAGTCCGGCAAAGGCCCTCCGGAGCGAGGGATTGGACTCGAAATACTCGCCGGTGCTCAGCATGGAAAAAAGCGTCACGGCCGAAAGCGCGATGAACACTGTCGGGTAGGCGTATGGGGGAAACCCGAAAAAGGATCCGAAACGCAGCTTTGTGGCGATCAGCAGGGCTGCGTTGATGCCGATCAGGTCGCACAGCAGAACGAACAGCGAGCGGCGATGGCGATTGGCGTAGGCGAGCCAGGAGCGCAGGACGATGCCGAAGCGCAGGAAAAGAAGCACCACGGCCGAACTGCTTTGATGCTTGCGGGCGAAAAGCTCCATCGCATCGTAGAAGATCCCTATCCTGTTCAAATAGCTGCGCTTGGTGCTGGCACCCTTATAATGGATGACCGAAGTTTCAGGCACATAGGCGATCTTCCAGCCGGCCCGGCTGATGCGGTAACAAAGATCGAGGTCCTCGCCGTACATGAAAAAGTCGGGATCGAAGCCGCCGGATTGGTTCAGGGCGGAAGCCCGGGCGAACATGAACGAGCCGCTGATCGCATCGACGAAATAGGTCTCGTCCTCGCGACGGAACGTCTGATTGTATTGGGCGAATAACCGGGACTTGGGGAAGAGGCTTTGCAGGCCGGATATCTTGCAGAATGAGGCCCATGGAGTGGGATAAGAACGCCTGCACGCCAGCTGGAGCGTGCCGTCGGAATTCAAAATCCTGCAGCCGCACATGCCCACCTCGGAATGGCCGCGCATGTAGGCAATCATTGCCTCGAGGGTGCGCTCTTCAAGCAGCGTGTCGGGATTCAGGAAAAGGATGTACTCGCCGCGGGCTTTTTCCAGCGCAAGGTTGTTCGCCCGTCCGAAGCCCACATTCTCTTTCAGGCTGATGAACTGAACATGCGGGAACAGAGGCTGAAGATAGCTCACCGAACCATCGGGGGAACAATTGTCCACGATGATTACTTCACAGGAGAGCCTTTGACTCGCCAGATCGATCGAGCGAAGGCACTGCAGAAGGAAGTCCTTGACGTTGTAATTGACGACAATGACAGAAACATCCACGCGGGATTCGCTTTTATGAAGCTCGGGAGCCGGCAACGCCATTGTTTTCGGATAAGCCCTTTTGTGCCATAGAAATACAAATAATCGGCGGTATTGTTTCATAGGGCTTCCATGGCTGCAAGAAAAAACGCTGCTGCCTCGGGCCGGCGCTCTTGACGAATGCATGAAAAGTGGATATTTGTTGCACCCGCAATCGATCGACCGCAGCATGGGTTCGACGGCTGTAAGCCCTCCTTTCGGCCGCTGCCGGAGCTTGCTTTTTCCGTTGCACCTGAAAATCAAAAGCCCTATAAATTGCATCAGCCCAACAGCTTGGTCTATGGATGTGCCCTGAATTCGGGGCAAACAGACATTTTGCTTCAAGGGGCGACTCACATATGGCTGAGGAGGAAATTGTGTGTTATCCCCGTAGATTTGCTTTGAGGAATCCGGCCAAGCGTAGCGGCAAGGTATATGTTCCGTGCGGGAGATTCATTCGCGATTTGGTCAAAAAGGAGAATCGACATGAAGAAGATCATGATGGGGAATGCGATCCTGGTTTTCACGCTTTCGATAATACTGATTGTTGTCTGCAGTGCTTGGGCGGCGGGAGCAACTATTTATGTTCCTGATAACTTTCCGACCATCCAGGAGGCGATTGATGCAGCCGTGAACGGAGACACAGTCCTGGTGCGGGACGGCACATACCTGCTCACTGCTGCGATAGATTTCAAAGGAAAGGCTATCACAGTTAAATCGGAAAATGGCGCTGGCAGTTGCTTCCTGGACGGCCAGAATACAACCAGAGTGGCGAATTTTAGCAGCGGCGAGGGAAACGACTCGGTTATGCAGGGATTCACGATTCGAAATGGCAAAAATTACACTATGGGTGGAGGAATTTATATTAATTCATCCTCACCATCAATATTGGATTGTAGAATAATTAACAATTCGGCTGGAGGTGACACTGGTGTGCAAGGGGGCGGAATGTACATGGAGGCCTCCTCACCAACCATAAGCAACTGCATTATAGCTAGTTTCTGTCGCGAAACTCGTAACATATAGGCATAAAAACACATAAAGGATTA
>CAYYTC010000075.1:0-21597 GCA_964474425.1 uncultured Acidobacteriota bacterium | reverse complement strand
AGCCCGGCCTGACGGCCGGGCCTATTGCCTGCCGGCCCTACGGGCCTAAATACTGAGTTTCGCGACAGTAACTAGTTAGGGCCATGGATTTCGATTCAGGACAAAGCGGGACAAAGGCGCCTGAAGCTTGAAGGCAAACTCAACTGGCCCGGGGTTCTCATATTGGAGCAGTGCCTGTGCAGGCTTGAAAAGAAAGACGACCTCATTTTTGACCTTACCGATGTTGAATTCTTCGATACCGCGGGCCGATACCTGCTGGCCCTGCTGAAAGAACAGGGTGCCCGGTTCATCACCGGCAGCCCGCTCATCGAAGAGATTGTCGATGGGACGGCGCAACCCTCGTTGAAAAGCGCAGGCTCAGGGCGGATCCTTGCCGTCATCCTGCTTCTAGCCTGCCTCCAGTCGACTGGAATGCCGGCGATCGCTCAAGAAGCCCCGACCCCGCTTGACCTGGCACGGACGGCGACGCTTGCCCGTACGCGCAACCTGCAAATCCGGGCGGGCCGGCAGGCGGAAGTCGCCGCGAAATCGGCCGTCGACCAGGCAAAAGCTCTCCGTTACGGGAAGGTGGCGGTGGATGCCGGCTATTTGCGTCTGGACGATCCTGTGACCATCGAATCCGGCCCGGTCCACCTGCCGTTTCTCGGCGGCATTGCGGAAATCGCGGCAGCAATCCAGCAGGGAATCGATTCCCATTCGTAGGCTTTTTGCAGGAGGATCAAGATGACTTAGGTTAAGGCAAGGCTAATTTGCCGGGAAGCGGTCGGGCTTGCGGCCCTGGCGTTGTTCCTGGGCGGTTGTGCGCGCAATGAGGCACACCGGATGGAAACCATTGAAGGAACGCTGGAATGCGACGAAGTGGATGTATCGGCGAAGGTGCCTGGACGGCTGTTTCAGGTTCTTCGGGAGGAGGGAAGCCCCGTGCGCGCCGGCGAAAACCTCTCCCTCGCATTCTATGCCGGGTCCGTGGATGAATTCATGGTTGCCGTGAAGCGTGATCAGGCTTACGCGTGCATCGTGATTCCGGAGAATTTTCAGCGTGATGTGGTGCGCGGCCGCGCCGGACGCGTAACGGTCCTTGTTGACGGCAGTAATGTGCTGATCGGCAATGTCGCCATGCGGGCGATCTCCACCACAGTAGCCTCATACCGGACGGGCGCGCGCAGCCGTAAGCTGCTGGCATCGGGGATGCCGCACGCGGCGGCGGAGGCAGCGGCGATGCCGATTCAACCTGTGATTCGGCCGCTGTATAACCCGACGAGCCACTACGGTTTTTTCGTCCTTATTGGACTGGTAATGGTTGCGATCCAGCAGGTCACGCGCAGTGGGACCTCGATTGCCCTCAGCCCTGAAAGGGAACCGCGCAATGCCGGGGAACTCAGGAGAATCGGCGGAAAAACGGGGCAGGTTCTGAGCGCAAAGCTAGCGGCGACGGCCGTTGCGGTCCTGCCGGTTTCTTTGATCGCCATCCGGTTGCCGTTTGATCTGTTCGGCAGTCCATTCCGCGGCAGCTGGCTGCCGGCGAATGCTCTGCCGGTGGTCTGCGTCCTGATGCAGACCATGATCGGCTACGTATTTGCCGGACTCTGCCGGTCGGCGCTGACGTCGCTTCATGTATTGCTGTTCGCTTCGGTGCCGCTGTTCCTGCTGGCCGGATTTACCTGGCCTTCCTATGCCATGCCGCAATGGGTCCGGGCTTTATCCTGGATCATACCCCTGACTCACATGCTGGACATGATGCGCAAGATGGCATTGATGGGCGCGGGTATTTCGGATCTTTGGCGCCATGTTGCCGTACTTGCTGCATGGTTTCCGCTTGCGGGGGTCGGATCCTATTGGGCATACAAGTCAATTCTTCCGCAAGCCGGCGGACAGCCGGATTCATCTTCTTGAGCCCGGTTGCTCACGGGGCCAAAATCGGAATTCTGCAGCATTTTTGACAGATGCTGGAGCATGTCTTTTCCGCAGCATTCTGAAAGCAACCAAGAGCATAAGCATCGCCAAATAGTTACTGCCGCGAAACTGATTTTTTAACCAAGCCCCGCAAGGCAGAGAATAGCCAGGGATGAGCGAAGCGAACCCGGAGCTATTCTCTGTCCGCTTTTCCAGAGCATGGCAATAAAACCCGAGTTTCGCGACAGTCCTCCATGCGCCCGGGGCGCACCCAAGTGCATGAAAATCGGCTTCGCCGACGCTCAGTTGGGTGAACGAATGGTGTAATGGATCCATCGCGGCCGCCATTTTCGGAGCAGAGACTGATTAGGGTCCGGGACTCAATTTGGAAATTTTCTGGAAGATATCGAGGAGATGGGCTCGGTTCTCATCCTTTGTAAAGGCTATGGCGGATTTGAAGTGATAGATCCTGGATCCGGCCTTAAGGGTCAGTTCATCGCCGTCCAGGGCATAAAAACACTCCGAGTACTGAAAGTCGAAGCTGTGGTTCTTGCTTTCAGAAACAAAAGCAATGGAATTCGGCGCAACCCTCAGAATTCCCTTGCAGCTGCCCAGCCAATGGTCGTGTTTGACCGGGAAGGTGTGAACCGTTTCGATGGGTTTGGCCTTTGCAGCCTTCGGCACGGCAGCCGGCGTCTTTGGGACTGCCGGAGGCGGGGGTATTTCGGCGATTTCAGGCGACGCAATCGCTACTCCGGGCCTGCGGGCTGCTGTCGGGATGTTCGGCGGGGAAGTCAGGCGGTTCAAATTGGCAAGGAGAGCTCCTACAAACAGAAGGATCAAGGCCGTCAATCCAAGGGGGATCCATTTTCTCCTTTGTGAGAAGACTCGCCTTCGTCCGGGTCCCCGCAATGGATTAATTTTAATATCGCTTTGTTCCGCAGATTCCGTCGGAAGGTTATGTTCCTCGCGGGATGCAAAGCCGTGCAGCAACAGCGACTCCGCCTGCTCGGCGCGGACGGCTTTGGAAAACAGAAATCCCTGTCCGAATTCGCAGCCCATGGAACGGAGCAGGTCCAGCTGCCCGGATTTTTCAATCCCCTCTGCAACGACGCGCAGCCCCAGTTGAGCCGCCAGGCTTTTTATGGTTTTGACGATCTCCAGGGCGTCGGGGGTGTTTTCGATGCTCATGACAAACGAACGATCGATTTTTAAATAATCCAAAGGAAACCGGTGCAGATAGGCCATGGAGGAGTATCCGGTGCCAAAGTCGTCCAGCGCGATCCTTGCTCCCATGACGCGAAGCTGCATCAGCACGTTTCTGGTTTCCTCGGGATCTTCCATCACCATCCCTTCCGTCAACTCCAGCATCAGGCCCTGGGGATCCAGATTGGCGTCCAGCAGGATCTCTCGAATATCCTTCACGAGTGAGGACTGTGAAAATTGTTTGCTGGAAAGGTTTACCGAAATCCATAGATTCTTCGGTATGCGCGGGTCTATTTGCCAGGTTTTCAGCTGCATGCAGGCATCCCGCATCACCCATCGGTTCAACGGGATGATAAAGCCGGTTTTTTCCGCAATCGGGATAAATTCACCGGGCAGAAGCAGGCCCCGGGACGGGTGCTCCCAACGGACCAGGGCCTCGAAGCCGGCAATCTGATTTGTCGTCAGAGACAGAATCGGCTGATAAAAAACCTGAAACTCCTTGCGGTGCAAAGCTCCATGAAAATCCTTTTCCAGCTGTTGCCGGGTCTGGTCGGATAGCAGAACGGCGGTGTCAAAAACCTCACAGCGCGATTTCCCCAGCGATTTGGCCCGGTGCAGCGCTGTATTTGCGTCCCGCAGAGCATCCTCGGGGTTCCGGTAGCCGGTGGCGCTTAGGGCGATGCCGATGCTGGCGGAAAGCGATACGGCATGGCCGTCAAATGTAAAGGGAGCCAGGATCACTTTCAGCAGACGTTCGGCGACCAGCTGCGCATCCCTCAGCTCGTTCAATTTTTCCAGCAGGATGATGAACTCCCCGCCTCCGGAGCGTGCAACCAGGTCCGCATGTTTTTCCTGGCCGGAGTTTTCCTTTGTCCTCAGGGCAGTCTCCAGGCGGCGCGCGGCCGCAACTATAATGGAGTCGCTGTGCAGTCTCTCCAGGGGATTGGCGCCGGGTTCAAAAAGGCCAAGATCCAAAACGAGAACAGCGTAGATGAAATCCCCCTGCTTCCTTGCTTTTTCGATAGAACGTGCCAGACGATTCAGGAGAAGAAGTCGGTTAGGAAGGCCTGTGAGGGCGTCCACAACCATTTCGGCCGTGATATCCACATGGCAGCCGGCGATACGGAATGGGCGCCCGCGGTCGTCGCGCGTGATCACGCCGCGGCAGGACATCCAGCGATAACAGCCGTCCTGATGAAGCATCCGGTGCCGGAATTCAAACTGCTTGGAGGACGCTTTCAGGTGTGAAGCAATTTCGCGCCTGACCGGTTCGAGGTCTTCGGGGTGGATCCTTTTGAACCACTCTCCCGCAGTGTTACTGCACTCGCTCTGCGCGCAACCCAGCATGGAGATCCAGCCGGGAGAATAGTGAATCCGGTTTGTCGTCAGATCCCAGTCCCAGAGCCCATTTTCCGCACCCTGGGCTGCTAATTCGTATCGATCCATGGGCGCACAAAGCCTCCGGTTGCCGATGCACTGTGCGCGGGCAACCTGCGATTAAGTGATACAGATCACTTAATAAATGCTCTCTTCTTCTTTTCGGAAGGGTTTCTGCGGAGATTAGGCTTGAATGATCTGTTATTTGCAGCCGGATTCCGGCAAAAATGAGAAAGGCTCGCCCGGGAAGGTTGGGAAGCACACAGGCTTATGCGGACGGCCCTATGAAACAACGATCGCACGCAAGTAATTGACCACGGATAGAAGCCGGGGCTTTGGCCCGCCTCCCCCGATTATGTCGTCGCGGGACTGTTATTCCAAGACGAACACGATCCGCGTGAGCCTTGACAACGCTATAACCCCGGCCATGCTTTTGCATGCAGGAGTAGGCATGGTCTACTACACATTTAACGATGATTCTCCGGTCACCAATTTCGATACCGAGAAAGAGCTCGGCTTGGCGGGAACCCATGGCGAAGGTAGATTCCCGGGTTTCGCGGCAATGACGTAAGACTCCTACGACGGGATGGTGGCCATGGGCCCAATGGGACCGAACGATAGAGTCGAGGAACGACCGACGGCGCTCAATATTACCTGCTGTCCTAAGGCCTTGTCGTTCCACAGGCCGGTTGAGGATTTATATCTTCCCCAGTGCTTTGAGGACTTTGTCCGGAGTGATTGGAAAATCCGTAATCCATTTGCCGGTCGCGTTGTAAACCGCTCCGGCCAAAAGTGTTGCGGTCACCGCCCCCAGGCTCTCACCGATACCGATGACTCCATAAGGCCCGTATCCCAATCCGCTTTCGACGATGCACTGGTGCATGGGCCCGGTGATATCGTTGAAGGAGAACCATTTGTAGTCAACCAGGTTGTCGTTGAGCACGACACCGGTGGCTGGATCGTAGACTTTGGCGTCCTGGCGGCCGTGGCTTAATCCCATATAAGTCCCGCCGTACTGCTGGCCGTTGACTCCTTCGGGATCAATGCACTTCCCGACATCGTTGGAATTGACGACCGTCTTAATTTCTATTTCGCCGGTTTCCGGATCGACTTCCACCTCGACCCAGGTTGCCTGTCTGCCCATGTAGTAAACTTCATCGTGATACATTTGCCTGCCGCTGAAGGCGATGAACGGCTGGTAGTTTTGCCAGCTATAGTTCGCCACCTGCTGAAGCGTTTTTCTGTTCTCAGGTCTGGCTTTCTCAAACACGATGCCTTCCTTAATATCCAGGTCCTCAGGCTTCAGGCTCGGGAACTGGGCAGGGACCTCGACTATTTTAGGCTCGGTTCCGGATTTGGTGGGGGTGGTGCACTGCGCCAGGATGAGAGCCTTGACCTTTCGCGCCACGTCGATCGCCATGGGCAGGGTGCGTATCAGGCCGGTCGAGCCTTCTCCGGCCGGCGTATCCAGCCCGGTATCGTCGAAAGGCCTGAACTCGACGTCCTCATACTTCACGCCCAATTCATCGGCGACCACACGGCAAACAGTGCTCTCGTGGTTCCAGCCGCCGTCCGCATGCCGGGCCAGGATCCTCACCAGGGGAGTCGTCCGCTGGATATTTATGGCCATCTGATTGGCCTGGAAGTAACCATTGGGATCCGGCGACCATGCAACGCAGTGTACCATGCCAACCCCGTGCAGCTTGCTGTTCGGCAGCACTCTGGCTCCCGGGGCGTGATATTTCTCGTCCCAGCCGAAAGCTTCCTTGCCGGTTTTGAACACCGCTTCGAGCGAATTCACCATCGGGAATCCCTTGGTTTTTTTTACATTTTCGTCCACCCAGGAGATGGAGCGGCCGCGGCAGCCGTCGTTTTTCATGGCGACAACGTGCGGGTCCAGCCCGGTTTCGGCGGCGACACGGAAAAATACATTATTCCAAACGCCGCAGGATCTCATGCCGTGCCTGTAGTTGATCGCCGCCGGGCGATTGATGTATGGAATTTGGGTGGTGCCGAACAGGTTGGGGATGGATGTCCCTTCCCATAGCTTGCCGTGAACTTCGGCGCCCGCCCGCACCGATGTGTCTTGCACCGCCATGATGGTGCCGTCTTTCTTAAACCCGACCTTGAAGTTGTGGACCCCGTGCTCATATCCGCCGGCATGGAAATAGCTCTCGTCATACAGGAGCTTGACCGGCTTTTGGGTCCTCTGGGCAAAAATGCACGCCATTATGGGAAACCAGGTGTAGTAGACGATCCAGTTTTCATGACCGAACTGAGCGCCTTGATAGGGAGCATGCACATGAATGTGAAGTTGATTGCCGAAGTACTGTTTGAGGATGTTCGTCGTGCGCATTGGAATCTGGTTATGGGCCCATACCTCGAGGTATTCCCCTCTGAATGCAGCCACACAGCTCAGGGCTTCCACACCCGCGACGGTTGTTTCGTCTTCGCTCCACCGGAATTCGATTATCTTGTCCGATTCGGCAAACCCCTTTTCCACGTCGCCATGAACTTCGTATCCCTCGAACAGCCGGCTTCCGCTGTGCCGCACATTTGTTTTTGGATCCACATGGGGCTGCAGGATGACGGCGTTGGGGGCGACAGCCTTCTCCGGGTCGAGCTCAAAAGGCAGGATCTCCCATTCAATTTTTGCGAGCTTCAGGGCTTCGTCGCAGATACGCGGAGTATCGGCGCAGACCGCAAAGCCGGCAGGCTCTCCCGCCCAGTTGGCTTCCTCGGCCAGCAGTTGTTCGGTTTGATGACTGAACACCCACAGGGTGAAGTTCCGCCACTTATTATCCTTCAGCCATTTATCATCGTGCCTGAAGACCGCCTTAACCCCGGGGTAGGC
This sequence comes from uncultured Acidobacteriota bacterium, assembly GCA_964474425.1. GTDB lineage: Bacteria > Acidobacteriota > UBA6911 > UBA6911 > UBA6911 > UBA6911. The sequence continues at coordinate 14,267 of CAYYTC010000075.1, read as the reverse complement.
TTCAACCGCTTTGGTATCCAGGCTTTTGATCCTGGCGTGCGGGTGGGGGCATAAATTCATCTTGGCATACAGCATACCCGGCAGGTTTACATCCCTTGTATATAAGCCGGTTCCACTGGCCTTTTCATAGCCGTCCTTGCGGCGCACTCCCCTTTTGCCGATCGCATTGTTTGAGTCAAGAGTGGCATAGACGGGCATTTACATACCCTCCTTCAATGCACGGGCTGCCTGCTGCACAGCCGGGATATGCCGGATATAGGTTGCGCAGCGGCACAGATTGCCCGCGAGCGCCTCGCGTATATCAGCCTCCGTCGGATCCGGATTCCTGTCCAGCAGAGACTTGGATGTACAGATAAAACCTGGTGTACAATACCCGCACTGCATGCAGTGGTTCATTATATACGTTTCGATCAGCGGGTGTTTGGACAGCGCGATACCTTCGGCTGTTTGTATCTTTTGGCCGTCACACTCGATGGCGAGCGCAAGACAAGACAGAATCGGCCTGCCGTCCATGATCACGGTACAGGACCCGCAGGCGCCATGGCCCAGACACATATCCTTGATGGACAGGTATCCGAGCCTCTCCCGCAGGCAATCGCGCAGCGATTCTTCGGGATCGACCACTATCTCATATTCCAGCCCGTTGACAGTCAGCTTGACTTTGCGAGACCCGGTTGCCGCGGTCTCCAGATGGACAGCGGCAACGTCCGCACCTGTCTGTCCTGTAACTCCGGCGGTGATCGGAGCTGCAGCCGCCATGGAGGCCCCGCCGGCGACCAGTCCCGCGTCCTTAAGGAACTTTCTTCGCGAAAGAGAGCCGCCTGAGGGCTTTTTTCCCCCTGGAGCGATTGAGTCTTCTTGTTGCATATCGGCCTCCAACCCTTCACAGATGTGAAAAGAGAATGTCGAATTTTGAATTATGAAGTGTCGTCGTTCCTCTTTTGTCTTGCAGTCCGGATGCTCGTTACAAATATTGAGATCAACGGGTCGGTTTCATGGATCAGGGGATCAAGCTGTGATGCGGATTTCAAAAGGTTTGCCCTCGCTGTCATCAGCAGCCATACCCTGGTCTCACGCAGTTCCTTGAGGCATACCTGCATCTTGTGAATAAAATCAGAGCGAGATTCGGAACTCTGTGCCTCGCCATAGTTGGAAGCGGGTGATGTGCCGCTGCGAATGATTGGTCCGGCGATGTGGTTCCCAATCCTCGTCTTTGGCAACGCCTGGGCCAAACGGATTATCCGAACGCCATGATGGATCAGTCTATCTTCAAGATCGAATATCTTTTCCACCTTCGCCATGCCCATCCTTCTGCATTCGAAATTCGTTATTCGATATTCGACATTCTCTTTTCAGAAAACCGAATACTTCTTCTACCTCCCGATCAAAATGGACGGATCGGACGCTTCAACCATCCGGCGCGCCGCCTTTGCCCCAACCATCGCGGACAGCTCCTCCAAAGTTCCGGCGCGCAACGCCCCCGGCGGGCAGCTCTCCACGCATGCAGGCTCCTGTCCCTCCAGGAGCCGGTCCAGGCAGTAATTGCATTTCTGCATGGCGCCGTCCTCGCCGTATTGAGGCACGCCAAACGGGCAGGCGCCGGCACAGGCGCGGCAGCCGATGCATTTGGTTTGATCCACCACCACAATTCCATCCTCCGCGCGCTTGCGGATCGCCCCCGCCGGGCACACACCCATGCAGGCCGGCTTCCCGCAATGCATGCACGATAGAGAGACATTCACAAGGCGGGCATCCGGATATTCGCCGGACTCGACCGTTGTGACCCGTCGCCATTTGGGTCCCTGGGTTCCAGGCACGGCTGTTACGGCCGGAGCCACACTATTCCAGTTCTTGCAGGCGGCCACGCAGGTAAAGCAACCCATGCAAATGTCCGCATCGATGTAGAAGCCTCTTTGCATGACATCCTCCTAAGCCTTTCTCACCTGGCAGAGCTGGGACTTGAAGGCCGGAAAGCCCGATATCGGGTCAAAGGTCCGCGGGAGAATTGTGTTCACATCGGCCTGGGGCCAGCCGTGGAATACATGCACCACGCCCGGCTGGGCCATGTTGGTGATATTGGCCTTGACCGTGATTTCTCCTGCCGGAGTCTCGACCAGGACATCGTCCCCCTGCTTGATCCCGCGCGCCCGTGCATCCTTTGGATTGATGTCCAGTTTGGGATCGGGCTGCAGTTCCCGCAGACGCGGGTTGTTCCGATGGCGCGAATGCGTGTACATCGGTTCCCGCGATCCCGTGTTAAAGATGAGGGGAAATTTCTCTGCGGTCCGGGGCGCTGCGACGGGGCCTTCCGGAGGTTCCCGGTAAGTCGGCAGCCCGTCGAGGCCAGCCTTTTCAAGAATAGAGGAGCGGAATTCGAACTTACCCGAGGGGGTCTTGAAACCGGGCTTGCCTGCCGGCTTCTGTGCGGACGGGTCTCCAGATCCGTCCGGCTTTTTCTGAGGCGGCGGAATCACAATGCCCTTCGGCGCTTTGATCAAATCGGCCGCTTTAAGGCCCAGCGGCTCGAGCTGCCAGTCCAGGGTAGCCATTACATCCCCATTCCAGAACTCCGCTCCCATGCCCAGGTGCTTCGCCAGATCCCACATCCATTCCATATCGCCCCGGGCTTCGCCGATGGGCTGTACTGCCGGTTGGGGCAGGAAGACGGTTCGCCCGGCGATGGTAATTGGCCCCAGCCTTTCAAGCGAAGTTGCGGCCGGCAGGACGATGTCCATCAATTCCATCGTCGAAGTCAGCCAGAAATCCGCTCCGGCGGTAAACTCCATATCGCCGATCGCTCTGGCGTACAATTGGTCCTGCGGCCACATGCGGTAGTTGCAGCCAACGAACAGTCCTGCCCGGAGAGAGCCTTCCTTAACATATTCGGGCAGTCGGTTGATCTGAACCTCCTCCAGAAATTGAGACCAGACGGGGAAATCTTTGAGATCGACGCGCCTGTCCCGAAGCGGCGGAAGCAGCGTGCGCCAATCGGTGATGTCGCGAAAAGACAGAGCCGGGGTCGACGGCTCGAGCCCCGGCACCGGCACGGCGCCGGTCAGGGCCGTCATCGCCGAAATAGCGCGGTGATTCTGGCAGCCGTTCCAATGGTGTACGGTTGCCGAAGCGCTGGTTATCCAGCCCGTAGGTTTGTTCGAGGCGTACAGGCGGGCGGCGGCAGCCACTTCATCTGCCCGAACGCCCGTGATCTTCTCAACATTCTCCGGCGTAAACTGCTGAACGTAATCACGGAATTCCTGAAATCCATGCGTCCAGTTGAGCACAAACTGTTCGTCGTGGAGCCGTTCATTGATCATCACGCGTGACATGCCCAGGGCCAGCGCGCCGTCGGTGCCGGGACGTAGTTGCAGGTGAATATCCGCCAGCCTGGTTGTGGGCGCTATCCTCGGATCGACATCGATGATTTTGACTCCCCGCTCTTTCGCCCTGACAAGCTCTCCCATCTCGCGCGCCATAGCCCACGCAGGATTGTGAGACCAGATAATTACGGCCCGGGTGGCCGAGGTTAGTCCACTGCTCGCGGCTCCGTTCAGGCTTGTTGCCACAACCGTGGCGCGGTGGCACGTGGAACTCTCGGTGCCGTAATTGGGGGAGCCGAATTTGAGCGCCAGGCGGTGCAGGTTCGGGCGCACCGGATCCTTGGGATCGCCCGTATAGAAGAGCACCTTTTCGGCGCCGTACTTTTGCTTGATCTTCGTGAAATTCGCGGCGATCGTCCCCAGGGCTTCGTCCCACGTGATGCGCCGCCAGCCTGCGTCTGGACTGCCCTTTGGATTCGTGCGCCTCATAGGATATTTGAGCCGGTCCGGGTGGTAGAGCTGGAATAGAATCGAATTTCCTTTGACGCAGATCGGGCCGTTGGGGTAGCCCTTGAACGGGCGCACACGGGTCGCCCGGCCATCCCTGACGAGGACCTCGATGCCGCAGCGCCCCAGGGTGCACATATCGCAGATGCTTCGCCGGACTTCTTCGCCGCCCGCGGATGTCGGGCTTGCCGCAGGGACATTCGGCAGTCCCGGCCTGAAGCCTGCGCCCGCTACAGCGCCCAGGGCGCCGGTAGCCTTAAGAAAGGTTCTCCGGCCAAGCTTTCGACAAGGGATCATTTCCCTATCCTGCATAGATTTTTTCCTCCCTGGCGCCGTCAAATCCCTCGTCAAGAAAATTGCGGCCGGTCGATCGGTGGCATCCAATGCCTATTCGAAATCCCAATAGGGTCTTTGCGCCCCATTATAGAGTAAAAATATTGGAATCCGTTAGCCTGAATAAATCGACTTTGTTTCAACTCTACGGGGGGACACGCCGAGTTTGGCAGTTTCAGGATCATATAACGCCGACAGGCACTGAAAAGACGCTGACGAACCTGATACTTAACTGGCTCCATAGGCATCCGAAGCGTCTCATCGGCTCTTGCCAATGCATGCCGGCATTTTAAGGACGGGTCTGAGAGAGACAAACCAGGTTGACTGGAACGATGCACGGAGTTAACATCCGGGACAACTGAGATCGATGTCAAGTAATGAGGCCCGTCGATAAAGCGATACATGTGGGCGGTGTTGAAGCGCTCGTTGCGAAAACCTATCGGTCCATTGCTGCGGCAGGAGCTTGAAGAATGAGCCGGCCTCTGGCCATCTTGATGATGATCCTTGTCCTGATTTTGGCGCATGCCGCGAAGCCTGCATCGACGGCGAGCCGCGTGCCTCCGCTTGCGGCCGCTGCCACTGCCTTGTCTCAACCCGCTGCTTCGGCAGCCATGCCGTCCGCCGATTCCACCTCCTCATCGGAGGCTGCCGCCAGCGGACTCCTGCATCTGCGCGTCAGGCACCGGCCTTTCGAAGGAGCAAGCAGCATTCAGGTGACGGTGAGGAATATCCAGGCACAGAAGTCAAACGCCACGGAGGGATCGGACTGGGTTACCGTTATCAAGGAATCGAAGACCTTTGACCTTGTAAAATCCGAGGCGGGCGAGGAAGTTTTAGGGGGCAAGCTGCTGGCGGAAGGCTTGTATACTCGATTGCAGCTGGACATTGTGTCCGTAAAGGTTACGCTGAAGGGGCAGCAAAAGCCTGCCAAGGTAGCCCTTAATCGGCTCAAGGAGGTTCGACCTTTCGACATTGACATGGCTCGAGTCTGCATCCTCACCTTGGACTTCGATGTTGCCAGGTCGCTGATCGTGACCGACAGTGGAGAATTCCAGTTCAAACCCGTGGCGAGATTTGTGTTGAAACGCGGGGCACCGGGCTGATGATAGGCCTATTCGTCCCGGCGGTTCGCCGGACGGCAATCGCCAATGGCGGTTCTCGTGACCCGCGGCCCAATTCATGAGTCGCTTCAAGCTAAAGCCGTTTTTTAAAAGCGCCTTCGGCGATCAATCAAACCAGTTATGAAAATCAGCAGGAAAGCCTTCATCAAGGGTGCCGCTGCAACCGTGGGCACGCTTTCCGCGGACCGACTCCTTTTCCGGGGCATGGAGATCTGGACACCCCAAAGCACCCGGGCGGCGCCGGCTCTGACCGAGGATTGGATCCCCACCACCTGCTGGATCGGCAAGCAGGATTGCGGGATGCTGGCTCGGCGCATCAACGGCCGGGTGGTCAAGTTTGAAGGGCATCCGGACCATCCGAGGAACCAGGGCACTCTCTGCCCCAAGGGTATGGCCCAGATAATGGCGGTCTACGATCCCAACCGCGTGAAGGCGCCGCTTGTGCGTATCAATGAGAAGGGAGTCCCGGGACAGTGGCGGCAGGCATCGTGGGATGAAGCCTTGACCCTGGCAGGAGAAAAAATAAAGGAGGTGCGGGCCAGGGACAAGAGACTCCTGGTCTGGCAACATGGCCGGGACAAAGCCCCGGCCTTATATAGGGAAGCCTTCGTGTCCGCTTCAGGGGCAACCATGCTGTGTGTGGGAGCGCAATGCTCTTTTGCTGCCCAGAAGGCCGTCAGCTATACTGTCGGTTCCCAAGGGGCGCTTGGAGCCGATTTCCGGCATACGCGATACCTGCTGGCCTGGGGCTGGAACATCACCGGCGGCGGGGGCAATTGGCTGTGCTCGATTACGTGGCCCCGGCAAATGCTTGACGCCAGGGACCGGGGAATGAAAGTAGTGGCTATTGATCCTCGGCTCAGAGGCTCGGGCACCTTCGCCGATGAGTGGCTGCCCATCCGGCCGGGCACCGACCTGGCTCTCGCCCTGGCATTGTGCCACGTCCTGATTGAACAGGGCACCATAGACCGCGACTATCTCAAGACATACACCAACGCTCCATTCCTGATAAAAGAGGATGGTCATTTTCTGCGGGTGAAAGATAAGGAGCAGGTTTGGGACCAGGGCGCCGGCTCGGCAAAACCATACGACGCCGAAGCGACAGGGCCGGCCCTGGAAGGGGAGTTCACTGTGGATGGGGCCCGGGTCAAGCCCGCCTTCCAGCTTTTTAAGGAACACATAGCTCGCTTTACTCCTGAGACCGCTGCTGACATTTGTGGATTGTCTGCCGATGCTATCCGCAAATTGGGCCGTGACCTGGGCGAAAACGCCATGATAGGCAGCAGGATCATCATGGACGGCATCGATCTTCCGTACCGTCCAGTCGCCATCATGGCCTACCGGACAGGCCAACAGGAGCTGGGCTTCCAGGCAGTCAGGGCCATGGTTATGGTCATGATGCTCCTGGGCGCGGTGGAGGCGGTCGGCGGACAGCGCCTGGGCGCTCCGGGCCCCTGGGGCGTGGATGAGAACTACTGGCTTCTGGATGAAGTGAAAATCAAGGACCCCCCTTCCGACATCAGGCTTGAGGGCAGCAAGTATTTCCCCATCGGCAGCGGCAACTCCTCGATGGTGGCCAGGGTTATGCTCAACCCTCAAAAGTATGGCGTGGACTACGTCCCCGAGGTGCTCATTATCCACATGAACAATGGAGCGCTGACGTTTCCAGATCAAAGCGCCATCTGGGAGTCGTACAAAAAGTTCAAGTGTATCATCGCCATCGATCCCTGGCTGAGCAAGACCGCAGATTACTTCGCCGATGTGGTTCTGCCCGCGGCCACCATAGAAAAGTACGAAGGACCGGTGTCCGTCTCGGACCAGTATACCGACGCCACTGCCCTGCGCCTGCCTCCCATGGAACCCCTGTTTCAGTCCCGGGGAGAAATCGATATCTATCTGGACCTGTGCGAAAAGGCAGGCTTCCTATTCGGTGAAGGAGGCTACCTCGATGCAATCAACAAAGCGCTGGCTTTGTGGGAATCGCACAGTCTGGATTTGAACCGCAAGCCCACGGCCAGAGAGATCCTGGACCGCTGGGCCAGGTCCCGGGGGATCAAGGAGGGAGTGGCGTATTTTGAGAAGAAGGGGGTAAAGGTTCACGGTCCCATCCCGGCGAAGAGATTCTACGGCTTTGCCCAGACGCCGCCTTTTGAAGGACTCCGCCACCGGCTCTATGGCGAGTCTCTGTTGCGCTATCGGGAGGAGATGCAAGCCAGGGGAGTGGAAGAGATTTATTGGCGGGATTACACGGCTTTCCCAGCTTGGCGGTCACTCAGCATGGAAAATTCTCCTCCCGAATATGACCTTTACCTTGTGACCTACAAGATGATGGAATTCAAGGAATCGCGTTCATCGCACATTCCCTTGCTTGCGGAACTGGCGCCGGAGCAGCGGCTGTGCATGAATGCCGGGACTGCCCGACAGCGCCAAATCCAGGATAACGACCGGGTATGGGTAGAGTCCCATAATGCCGTCACCGGAGAGACCCGCCGGGTTGAGGTGAAGGTTGCTTTCACCGAGGGTATCCGTCCGGACGTCGTGGCAATGCCGCACCACTATGGGGAAGTGGCCCGCCACCCTTGGGCGGGCGCACAGGGGCCTACTCCCAACGCGCTCTACTTCTCAGGAGAGGGCTACGTTGCCAATACGCAGGACCAGTCCTACCACGTGAAGGTGCGGGTGTATAAGAGCGGAACGTCAAATGGCTAGATACGGAATGGTGATCAACCTGGATAGATGTACGGGCTGCCGGGCCTGCATGCTCGCCTGCAAGGTTGAAAACAACACGCCCCGGGGCATCTTCTGGATGTATGTCTTCCGGCTGGAGGAGGGCGAATATCCCAATGTCCGGATTGCGTTCATGCCTCGGCCCTGTATGCATTGCCATAATGCCCCATGCGTCAAGGTCTGCCCGGTGGGGGCTCGATACATGCGCGAGGATGGCCTGGTATCGACTGACTTTGAGCGCTGCATAGGCTGCCGTTACTGCGAGGTGGCCTGCCCTTACGGAGTCAATCAGTTCAACTGGAAAAAGCCGGCTGACAACTACTATCTCGACTGGCGTGACAGGGAGCTTCTCCCGGTCACCGGTGGCGCCGTGCCTCCTTACAAAAATCCCGATCTGAGCGAAGCCAGCGGCAGGGAAAGGAGGCATATCTCCGGGGGAGGACAGCGCATCGGCGTCACAGAGAAATGCACCTTCTGCGTCCATAAGGTGGAAAAGGGAATGAATCCCGCCTGCGTGGCCAACTGCCCTACCCAGGCGCTGCACTTCGGTGATCTTGCAGATCCGAACAGCGAAATCTCCAGACTGCTGGCACAAAAGCCCTCCCATCGCCTGCTGGAAGAACTGGGCACTGAGCCGAAGGTTTACTATTTGGGCAAGATGCCCTCCACGGAAAAGGCAAGACAGATCGAGGAGATTCCCTGCCAGCCGAAAAGGTGAATCGGACATGCGCGCTGCAGCACTTGATGAGAAGCTCTGGTATCCTCTGCTCCATACCACCCGGAAGTATTACCTGTTTCTAGGGTTTCTTCTCATCGGTTTGGCCTGGTTCGCTTTCGCCTGGATTACCCAGCTTAGAACCGGGCTCGAGGTGACCGGCATGAGAGACATCCCCGGCGGTTCGCCGTGGGGTGTATATATGACCAACTTGATCTTCTTTATCGGGATCACGCACGCCGGTATAGCCATCGCCTCAGCTATACGTCTGCTCAGGCTCAGGGACTATATACCTCTGGCCAGGATCGCCGAACTGGTAACCGTTTTCAGCCTGCTGATGGCGGGATTCTCTCTGCTTTTCGACATCGGCCGGCCGGACAGGATTTTTAACCTGCTGCTTTACTATCCTCCGCGTCTGGCATCGTCGCCCCTCATCTGGGACATCACTGCCATTGCGGTCTACCTGATGTTTTCCGTTAGCTATCTATACCTGGAGATGCGGGAGGACCTGGCCAGACTGGCGAAAAGCCATCCCGGATTGGGATGGCTTTACAGGCGGTTGCTGGCGGCCTACGAACCGGGCGAACGGGAGCGAATTGAAAAGATCGTCTGGTGGGCAAGCATTTTCAATTTCCCGATCATGGTCATGGTCCACACCAATGTTGCCTGGATATTTGGCCTGATGGTGGGGAGGCCGGGCTGGTATGGCGCCATCATGGGCCCGTATTACGTGGTGGGTGCGGTTCTATCCGGAGTCGCGGCTGTTGTCATTATGGCTGCCGCCTACCGGCAGATATTCGGCTGGCAGGAGTATATAAAATCCCGGATCTTCCGGGGCATGGGGAAATTCCTTTCCTGGGCGTCCATTCTCTACATCTATTTTATGCTATCGGAGTTCGTGACGGTTAAGTATGCCGGCCCGGCGCCGGAGCTCAAGGTTTCGATAGCATGGTCGAGCCTTGAGTACGCCTGGCTCTATTGGGTACAGGTCGTAGCGTTGCTTATAGCATTTGCTGTATTTTTCCTTAACACGGTCTTTCCCCGCGTCTTCAGAGTAGGGACAACGGTTTTTGCGTCTGTCCTTGTTGTGGTTGCCCTTTGGATTGCCCGGTTCCTTATCGTGGTGCCTTCCCTGACGCGGCCTTACCTCCCCTATCCGACGGGAAGGTACACCCCAACGTGGGTGGAGTGGTCCCTGGTGATGGGCACATTCGTCATGGCGGCGCTGCTGTTTATGCTGTTCACAAAATTCTTTCCCATGATCCCTCTCACCGAGATGGAGAAAGCACAAGAGCAGCCGGAATGATGAACCAGGTCGGCCACATCGAATGGTTGGGATATATTGTCTTTGCGATCGTTGCAGGCTCGCTCCTGCTCACCGTCCTGGCCGCTGTTTTAATCAGGCCGCGGAAGCCCAAAGCAATGCTGTTGGTGGTGGGGACCATGTTCATGCTGGCCATCGCCTTCGTCTTGTCCTTTTGGTTGGGCGGCCTTGTTTTCTCCGCATTTGTTCCGTGAAAGAGCACGGACAGAAAACAAACGTCAAACCGCGCTGAAAGGCCACACGCCGGAGGATGTGCAGAACCTGCCCGCAGTCCGACGGAACCGCCGCCGGGTAATCGCCTTGAGGCGCTGAAAAAAGACAGAGAGGGGCAATACTGCCTCCCCATCAATGATCGCTGGCGGATCTGCATCCGTTGGGAGGACGGGAATGCCCTCGAAGTCCGTCCGCACAGTTCCAGCTTGGTTGCGGCTCACTGGCCGCACCGTGATGAATGGAGGCGAATTCAGCCAGGCTTTACCGCCATCTGTCTAAACTGACAGCGGGGCCTCGACCGCCGCTGAAGTGCCAGATGGATTCATCCGCTCCGCCGCCGCCTACAACTATGAGGTTGTCCTTAGGGCTTCTCGCGCCGAAGATGGGGATCTTATAATCAAGGCCATACTTTTCGATAAGCTGATTAAACGTAAGACCCTCTTTATTGGTCCCCTCTTTCTGGTCGCCCCGCCCCGTCTGAAATTCCCACCAGCCGTGATGTTGATAGTCGCGGATGGTTGCTTTGAAATTGTTGAACAGCCATTCGTAGACGGCATTCTTGGTCGGGTATATCTGTCCGACCGGCTTGGCCAGATTGGGCACCATAAAGAATGCGTGTCCCGAGTTTATATATAAAGGTGCGATGCGGGGAACGAGCCATGCAAGGATATTGTGCGGCCCGGGTTTTCCCAGCACCCCCAGATCATCCGCCAAACTTCCGATCCCGTCCTGCAGCCTGCGCGACGCGCCCGGGGCAAACTCATTGACTCCAAAACCGCGCGATCCAAGCTTGACAAGAACGCTGTCTTTTCTCTTGAAACCGAAATCTTCGCCAACGGTTTCCCAACCTGGAGGCAGACCTTCCGTGTCCTCAGCCACGACTGAAAACAATGGGTTGCCGGCATCCGTACGCACGATGCCCGTGACGCAGCCGCCAAAGTTGATTGTCATGAGCCGGGCTGCTTTGGCCAGGCTCACATTCGCGCGGTTCCCCCAGTCCAGCCATTCGTGCCTGGCGCCAATTCCTGTCTCCTTTGCAATGGGGCCGTCGACAACATACACCGTACCCACAGAACTGCTGGTGCCGGGGCAATTGGTGCTGCCGCCGCCCAGTTCAGCCATTGCCAGCAGGATCGGCATGTACTCCGGCTTGCAGCCGGCCATTACCCCCACAATGGCCACCTTTTCCACCGTAACGGTCTCGTATCTGGAAAACCGCACCGGATTGCCTTTTGCATCCGTTACGACAGTATCGGGCTTGAGGCTGGTTCCGGTGAGCATCTTCGCCACCTTCTCCTCGGTCGGCGGGATTATGGGAGAGCCGTCGCTGTAAATGCTGATGTCGGCATCGGCTGAATCCACATGCTCGGTCGAGTTGAAGAATTCCTGGGCTTCATCATAAGTGCCTTTGAAGATATACCTTTGCGGCATATCCGGGGTATACGTGCCCACATGCATCTCCTCTTGGGTCAGAGGTTTTGTCAGGGCTTCAATGAGAGCCGGAATGATGGGATACAGCCTCGTTTCCGGAGCGCCTGTGCGCGGGATGGTGACCCAACGCAATTTGGGCACGTTATTGAGCAGAGCAGTCCGCTCAAAATATTTCTTCTGGTCCACAAAACCAAATCGAACGGTGGGGATACCGGCTTTCTCAACATTTGTATTGTATTCAGACTGAACACTTGTGGCAGCCCCTCACCACGATTGGCCTCCTATCAACCCCTGGGCTTTTTTCAGCATTTCGCCTTCAGTTTTCGGATCGGTCGGGCCGAATCCGTTGTGCTGGATGTGAACCCAATTCGTATCCGGATATTGCTTCTTCAAATAGTTGTACAAATACGGTCCGGTCTGCGGGCCGGCTTCGCATGCGACAACATAGATCGTCTTGCCCTTGATCGTGTCAAGACGCGGCGCCAGCCCTTGTACCTTGATCGGGCCCGGAATTCCCTTCGGGTTCAGGAACTGGTACACCGGTTCTTTACTTTCTCCTGCCTGTTTTGCAGGGGAAGCCTTGCCTGCCTTTTGAGCAGGTGCGGCAACAGCAAAGGTCAAGCACACCGCAACCAATACCATCAGAGCAATTTCGAAAAGCTTCTTCATTAGAAATCTCCTTTCGAAATAGGCACCTTTACGTGCAGCAACCCATTTTTGCCTTTGGTCCGTTTCTTCTTCAGAGCTTCAACAAAATCGGCCCGCGTGGGTTCGTGAACATCGTCAAAGAGGCCAGACCAGGCAATTTTGTAGAACAGACGCTGAACCGCCTTAACTGTTTAGGGAATGCTCCTATCATATGGGCAATGCTATCTCGGGCACAAGTGGAAATCGCGCCGTCCCTTCCGGGACGGCTCTTGCACGTTCGCCTTAACTTGACGCACATGCCACCCGGGGCTGTCCGGCTCTGCGCCTTTGCCGTTTGCTTGCCAGAAAGTCTCTTCAGCCCCGACCTGCAGGATGATATGAGAAGATCAGGGGGAAGGCTCACCCCCTCCCCTTCTATGAGGAATGGAGCTCATTCAACCCGCTCTTATCGCCATCTATCTATGTTTGCAGCCCGGCCTCGACCGCCGAATTGTAAGCCGAAATGCCAGATGGATTCATCCGCTCCGCCGCCGCCCACGATAATGAGGTTTTCTTTAGGGCTTCTCGAGCCAAAGACGGGGATCTTGTAGTCAAGACCATACTTTTTAATGAGCTGATTAAACGTAAGACCCTCTTTATTGGTACCTTCTTTCTGGTCTCCATTCCCTGTATTGAACTCCCACCAGCCATGATGTTGATAGTCGCGGATGGTGGCTTTGAAATTGTTGAACAGCCATTCGTAAACGGCATTCTTGGTCGGGTATATCTGTCCGACCGGTTTGGCCAAATTGGGCACCATGACGAAGACGTGCCCCGAGTTTATATATAAAGGAGCGATGCGGGGGGCGAGCCAGGCAAGAATGCTATGCGGCCCGGGTTTTCCCAGAACGCCCAGGTCATCCGCCAGGCTTCCAATGCCGTCCTGGAGCCTGCGGGACGCGCCGGAGGCGAACTCGTTAACCCCGAAGCCGCGCGTTCCGAGTTTGACAAGAACACTATCCTTTCTCTGGAAACCAAAATCCTCGCCAACGGTCTCCCATCCCGGAGGCAAGCCCTCTCTATCCTCGGCAATGACTGAAGATATGGGATTGCCGGCATCCGTGCGCACAATGCCCGCGACGCAGCCGCCAAAGTTGATTGTCATGAGCCGGGCTGCTTTGGCAAGGCTCACATTTGCCCGGTTCCCCCAGTCCAGGAATTCGTGCTTGGCGCCAATACCCACTTCCTTGGAAATGGGACCGTCGACAACATACAGCGTTCCCTCGGAACTGCTGGTGCCCGGGCAATTGGTGCTGCCGCCGCCAAGCTCAGCTATTCCAAGCAGGACCGGCATGTACTCGGGCTTGCAGCAGGCCATTACACCGATAATGGCCACCTTTTCCACCGTAACGGTTTCGTATCTGGAAAATCGCACCGGATTGCCTTTTGCATCCGTTACGACAGCATCGGGCTTGAGGCTGGTGCCGGTGAGCATCTTCGCCACCTTCTCCTCGGTCGGCGGGATTATGGGGGAGCCGTCGCTGTAAAGGCTGACATGGGCGTCCGCTCGTAGGCTTCGCCATAGGCACCGAACTCAAAAAATGCCGTGGAAACAGGCGCCCAATCGCCTCGTGCGTTTGAAAATAATGTGATGCCATAATATGCATTTATGCCGCGAGCACAAGTACAAATTGCGGTGGACCATGCAGCGAAGAAAGGAATTCAGGGCAGGCTGCCGGCAGGCTTTGAATGCCATCCTGAATCCCCCGCTTCTGCCGGGGGACTCACGGATTATGACCGTTACGGAATTGCATCATGCCGACAGAAGCTGCAAAAGACGCTGACTGGCGCTGATACCTAATGCAAAGGTCAGCGCATGTCAACGGCTAAAGGCGGTCCCTAATCCCGCGCTAAGGGGCCGAGGGGCTTGCGGGGCCGATGGAAATTCGCCA